>JANPFD010000118.1:0-68868 GCA_031423255.1 Myxococcales bacterium
AACATTTTCGCTGTCAGGGCGTAGGTACCGCTGCGTCCAGCCCGGTAGGCCTCCACCACTCGTCGCCGAAGATCGATCGATAGATCCATCTCCACTTTTGATCACGTCTCGGCGATCACGTCAATACGACGGCGGTCTAGAGGACGGGTCGTCATGCAGCAATGGGCTGGCCGGGCGCTGCATGGCTCGCTGGCCTACGGACGCTCCGAGTGCCGCCTCGTCATCCGTGGTCACGACCTCGTGGCGGTATTGCCGGATGGCCAGGAACTGCAACTCCCTTTTCGGGGGATCCGTTTCCGCCGTCAGGGGACGGCTGCCAAGGAGCTCGTCTTCGATGGTGGCGTCGACGGAAGCCTGGTGCTCACTTCGACCGAGGAATCCTTGCTGGCGGCGCTGGTGGCGCTCCAGTTGCCTGACCTCGACGCGGCCATGGCGCACCATCGATCCAAGGCTCGCCGCGGGTTCATGCGGCGGTTCATCTGGCCCGCCGTGGCGCTTGCCTTGCTCTTCGTCGTTGCGCCGGTCCTTCTCGTTGGTCCGACGACCAGGCTCGTGATGGCGGCCATTCCAGCCTCGGCGGACGAAGCACTAGGGCGCGCCGCCCTCCCATCGGCCGTTGCCGAGATCGCGCCAGGCGACGCCTCGTCGATCGCCGATCCCGCCATCGTTGGACCGGTGCAGCGACTGGTCGCGCGCCTCTTCGCCGGTGGACCGCCGTCACCTTTTCATTTCGATGTGCGCGTCTACAACAGCAAGGTCATGAACGCATTCGCTCTTCCCGGGGGGCCCATCGTGGTCACGACGGAGTTGCTCAAGCACGCGCATGGCGCCGACGAGGTCGCCGGCGTGATCGCCCATGAGATGGCCCATGTCGCCGAGCGGCACGGGATGCGCCAGATTCTGCAGCGCATGGGCTTCTGGGTTCTCGCTGCGGCGCTGCTCGGCGACGTCAGCGGTGCGATGTCCGCCGCTGTGGGTGCAGCCGGGGAGCTCACGGGTCTCGGTTTTTCTCGCAGCATGGAGCGCGACGCCGATGAGCTCGCCGTGAAGCGCATGCGCGCGGCAGGCATGGATTCCCGGGCGCTGGCACGTTTCCTCGAGGAGGCTTCTGGACAATCGGTCGGGTCGTCCGAGAGGATGCCTCGGTTTCTCTCGACCCATCCCGTGACCACGGAGCGCGTCGCACGCATCAACAGTCTCGCAGGCGAGGCTGCGCACTCTCGCGCTGACGATGCCGATTGGCAGGCCCTCAAAGCCCGTCTCGACTAGGCTATCGCGCGACGGGCGGCTCGGCGGGGACCGTCGTTCCTCCCGTCCTCGGCGCAGTCGCCCTGGCGGGGACGATGATGATGACTGGCGCGAGCCTGTACATCCGAGGTGGAGGCGCTGGAGCCGGAGGCGCGGCTTCCTGTGTGGCCGCCGCCGCGCGGGTCGGGCCATCCGAGCTGGTGCTGTCGGTCTTTTGCCCGAGGGCAGACGCCGCGACAAGCAACGTTCCGCCGACGACGAGACACATCCCGATCACATTGCGAGCCATGACAATCTGATGAGCACCGATTGGGCGCCTGCACGCGCGCGGTCCGCGGGACGGCGCAATTCTGTGATTCGGGGCACGCACGCCGCATGTCAGCCGTCGCTTGTAGGCCCTCCCTATCAGATGGTAGACATGCCGCCCACTCAGGAGGGAAGCCATGAAGAACTCGTTTGCAATGCTACTGGTCTTGCTCGGGACGATGTCGACGCTCACGCCGGGGGCGCGCGCTGGCGGCAAGGGGAAGAAGGGCGGCTCGGGCTTCGTCCCGACGATGGACATGAAGTGGAGCGACGTGCCCGGCTTCACGGGCGTGCAGATAGCGCCGGTCGACGGCGATCCGGGAAAGGGGCCGAGTCACTTTTTCCTGAAGTTCGCCTCCGGCTTCACTGCGCCGGTTCACCACCACACGGCCAACCACTACGTCACCGTCGTGACGGGCAATGTGGTCCTGATCGTCGACGGCCAGGAGCAGAAGCTCCCGCCGGGATCCTTCTTCATGTTGTCTGGCAAGACGAAGCATGCAACCCGGTGCGAAGCGGGCGCGGAGTGCGTGCTTTCGCTGGACGCGCGCGGAAAATGGGACGTGGTGCCCGAGGGGGACAAGGCGGCGGCCAAGAAGTAGTCCGTCGCAGAAACCGAGCGCGGCCACTTCGCCGACTCCGTCGAAGGGCCGCGCTTTCTCAGTTGAAATGTTTCAGGCGTGGGTTCACCACGTTGTTGTAGATCGAACCGAATGTGTATCGCAGACCGATCTCCGTCTCGTACTGGTAGTCGGTGCCGAGTTCCCGTTGCCGCAATAGAACTTCTTCGTCGGTAGCGTCGCCGCGAGCCAGGTTGATTTGATCCTTGGTGCGCTCGACCTGCACGTCGAAGGTCACCGACAGGCCACGGGTCAGGCGGATGCTGAACCCGCCTTCGACCTCGACGCTGTGCTTTCGGTGGTCGCGCACGTGGGCCTTTCCCTCCACCCGCAAGAACGCGTCACCCCACGGCTGGACGAACGCCAGAAACCCCTGCAGGGAGTGGCGCACTATCAGATCCTGTCGCTTGAAATACACGGTGTCCTCGAAGTAGCGGGCGTGACTTACCTCGGGCACGTACGCGAACCCGAGCAGGCGGTGAGTCGACTGCGCGTAGGGAAAGACGCTGTATTCGACGCCCGGACCGCCCCCGTACTCGAGCCGGCGGTTGTCATAGGTCGACGATTCGACGAACCCCTTTGCGCCCAGGGACCAGTGATCGCCAAGACTGCGGATCAGCTCGGTGGACGAGCGATACTCGTAGCGGTTGTCGACGACGGTTCGATCCTTCAGCTGGTAGCGATTCCAGTGGAGTTCTCCGTCGAGCTCAACGGCGAACTTCCAGTCATCGGTGATACGTGCCGCCGTGAGCTCGGTGCCTGCGCTGCGGGAGTGGCGCCGAGTCTCGCCTTCGGCCTGTCCCTCGAGGTGGATGCGAAACACCCAGGAATCCCAGGGATCGATGGGAGCGGTCGGCCGAGGATCTCCGCCGCCGTAGTCGACGTCGAAATAGGCGCCCGATCCGACCTTCGCCATGTACGGGGCCAGGCCGATCCGGACCAGTCGAAGCAGCTTGCGGCGAATTTCGTCCTCGGGAGTCTGAGACTCGAATGCTTGATCCAGGGAGGAGGCGTTGCCGCTCATGATCCCCATTCCGATGAAGGCCAGCGTCACCTGACGGCCCGAACTGCCGGTCTTCTGCTCGGCGGTCAGGATGTGGACGTCGGCGACGGCAGGCTCCCGGACGAAGTCGACGAAGGTCAGCTCGCGGCGGAAGAAGTCCAGATCGCAATCGGCCCGCGCGCAGTCGAAAAAAATGCGCAGACGCCGCTCGAGGTTGGCGGCCTCTGCGCGGCTTGCCAAACCGAAGCCGAAGGCGAGAGAGGCAGCCACGACGAGCCGGACGCTCACGTGGGTGCCGAAGCGGGCGTACCGTCTCATCGCACGGGTACTATCCAGGCGACCCGTCGTTCGTTCAGCCGACCTTCTTCGAGTGCCACACCGACTTCTTGCGACCCTTCCTGGGCGGTTTGAGCAGGGCCGGGTCATCGAGGATCTTGCGCAGCTCTGCCGGCGGATCGCCGTCGGCTGCCTTCTTGAGATCGCCGCCTTCGTCCCGCGCAATTTCCACCAGCAGCCGAGCCGAGACGGCAGAGCGGGGCGCAAGCTCCGTGATGTCCTCTTTGTTGGCCCACTCGTCGCGGTGCTTGATGAGGAGCCACGGCGAGCCGGACTCACCCGGTCGCCCGCGGGTGCGCACCAGCACCCAGGAGCCGTGAAGCTTCCTGCCATGGAGCGAGAGCTTGAGGTCTCCCTTCCGCAACGCCGCATCGACGTCGGGTGATTCGGGGACCCACGTCCCGTGATCCCAGATCATGACCGTGCCGCCGCCGTATTCACCTTCGGGGATGATGCCCTCGAACTTGTTGTACTCGATGGGATGATCCTCGACATGCATCGCCAGGCGTTTGACCGACGGGTCGTAGCTCGGACCCTTCGGTACCGCCCAGGACAGCATCACGCCGCCCCACTCGAGCCGCACGTCGTAGTGCAAGGCCGTCGCCCGATGTTTCTGCACGACGAAGGCGAGCTTCCGGGCACGCGGGCGGGAGCCCAGTTCCTTGCCCCTCGGCTCCGCCGTGACATCGAAACGTCGCTTCGTCCGGTACTTGTCCAGAGTCATCGCTGTTTCACCCCTCGGGATAGACCCAGGGCTTGCGGTACGCGCGTCGCAAGAGAGCGTTCGCCTCTTCGTCGGCGACGACGCGCTTCTTCTTCGCGTCCCAGATCAGGGTGCGTCCTACCTTCTGGGCGATGGTGCCCAGTTCGCACAGAGCCGTCGAGATGTGACCCTCCTCGATGTCGGCTACCGGACGTTGCCGCGAGGCCACGGCGTCGAGGAAGTTGGCCATATGGGCGCGACCCGCGCGACGAGCGTAGGGCGCCTCGAGTTTCCTGGGATCCTCCTCGTACTCGGCGCCGACGTGCGCCGGCTTGCCTGCGCCCTTGCTGGGGGTGAAGTCCCAGGCATCGACGCTGACCCGCAACGTTCCCTTCTCGCCGTGAAAATCCACCCCCCAGGTCCACTTGGGATCGATCGGCGGACTGTAGAGCCGGTGCTCCCAGATCAGGGTCGACGAGCCGTAGTCGTAGGTGACGAGCTGGGTGTCGGTGGTGTTCGCCTTACCGTCCTTGTGAACGAAGATGCCTCCCGTGGAGGTCACCCGTGTCGGGTAGGTGAGACCGAGGAACCAGCGCGCGACGTCCAGCATGTGGATGCCCATGTCGCCGAGGATCCCGTTCCCGTATTCCTCGAACAGGCGCCAGCGCTTGGGGTGAACCAGAGGATTGTAAGGGCGCATCGGAGCCGGTCCGGTCCACATCTCGTAGTCGAGGTCGGGCGGCGGGCGTCCGTCGGGCGGATTGCCGGCCGAGCGGCCGTCCCGGTAGTTGTACGCGCGGACCATCCCGACAGGTCCCAGGTTCCCCTCGGCCACGAACTCGCGCGCTTTCACGATGTGCGCCGTGCTCCGTCGCTGCGTGCCGACCTGAACGACGCGGTTGAGCCGCCGCGCAGTCTTCACCATGGCCTCGCCCTCGAGGAAGGTGTGGCTGATCGGTTTTTGCACCAGCACGTCGGCACCCGACTCGAGCGCCGCGATGGTGTGCAGGGCGTGCCAGTGGTCGGGCGAGGCGACTATGACGACATCGAGCTTGTGCGCCTTCAACATCGCTCGGAAATCCCCGGTGGTCGCGGGGCGCTCCTTCTGCACGCCCGCCACCTCGTCTGCCGCCGCGCCGAGGATGGTCTTGTCGGCGTCGCAGAGCGCGACCACCTCGGCGCGGCCAGTCGCCATCAAGTGGCGTAGATCGACCATCCCGTACCAGCCGCAGCCGATGAGGCCAGCCTTCAGCTTTCGGCCCCCGGCCGAGAAGGACTCCCCGGACCGAAGAGCGGTGGCCAGCGCCAATCCCGACGAACCGCCTGTGAGAAACCTTCTTCGGTTCATGGCCCGCGATTTGAACACGACCGCCGTACGCGCACCAACGACGCTGACGACGTGCTAAGAATGCAGGCCCCGCTGGGAGCGCTCCGACTCCCCCGCCGCAACGGGTGCCAGTGAGGCGCCGTTGCGGCGGCTCGGTCGGTGGTCCGGGAGTCCGTGAATCCCACCTCCTCTTCTCATCCCTTGTTCGCTCGACGCCACCAGAGGAGCAGGGCCCCGACCAATCCAGCCATCGTGCAACCGACGTGAAGGGGCCCAAGCGGTAGGAGTTGATAGAGCGGGTTCTCGGCAGTGAACGGCCAGAACGGCAGGATATCGCCGTGCATGATGCCGTCGAAGAACGGGTGAGACAGTCCGCCGAGCGTACCGCCGACGAGCGCGCCGCGGAGGGACACCTCCGAGCGGACCGCAAGAGGTCGATCCGCCAGGCGTTTCAGGAACGGCCGCGCCACGGCCCAGACTGCGACACCGACCAGTACCCCTATGGGGCCGGCCAGCAAGAACGTGTGCGCTTCCCGGTGAACCGGCCAGTCGCCTCGTACGAGATGGACGAGCGATTCCACGTCGATCACCACCTGCACCGCACAGAAGGCGATAAACGAAGAGCTCCGGGGCAGAAGACCCTTCACGAGAAGTCCCGGCCCGAAGTGAAACGGCGTGATCGGCATTCGATTCAGCCAAGAGATCGCCGCAGGGTCTTGCCAATGAGACCGCAGTCTCCCTCACGCCAGTGCGCCGCATGGGCCGTCACCGGCGCGCCTCGGGACGGTACACCACGTGCAGAACGCGACGGTGCTTCGGATCCGCAGCGGCTGACGATCGGTGAACCAGAAGAGGCTTCACCACCAGGACGTCGCCCCTTCGCGCCGGACAGCAGACGAATTCATCTCGACCTATCCGTCCGATGGCATCGTCGCCCAGTTTCCCCCGACGATGACTACCCGGAACCACATGGATAGCTCCATTGTCCTCGGCGCAATCGTCGAAGTGGATCCGGAGCGCGACATGAAGGCCCAGACGCTCGGAAGGCGGCTCAGCGTAAGAAGCCCCATATCGCTGGACAGAATCGGCCCCGGGAGACGTTGCTTCGGCTGGCATCATCAGGTCCTGGTGAGCGGGCACCTTCCAGTTCGTCGCCGTGTTCTTGTCGAAGAACGTGGCGTCCGCCGGCACCACCGGTCCATCACTCATGTCACAGGCGAGGCGATCCAGCCCGCCGTCCCGCAGTGCTTCGCCCAGACCTGCTCGCTGGGACAGTAGATTCCGGATCGCATAGGTGAGAGACGCCCGCCGCCGCGTTCCCGGTGCCGGGCCGGTCATCACGACATCGAGGATGCGGTCCAGCCACTCGCCCTCCAGGAAGCCGGGCACCAGAGCAAACCCGCGAGCCGCGACCTCTGTCTTCAGGTGGCTGCAGTCCTCGCTCGACATGGGCGTCGGTCTTCCCGTTGAAGAGACCGATCATACACCGCCGAAGGACCTCGACAGACTCCGCATGTCCGGCAACGAGGAGGACCGAGCACTCCTGCGAGCGGCTGGAGATCCCGCGGTTCCTGCCGAGTTGCGCGAACAGGTCCGTCAGGCCATCGAGGATCGAGTGTCGCCCGACGGACGCCGGCGCACAGCTCGACGCCTCACGCTGGCGATCGCCAGCACGCTACTCGCGGGGACGGCCCTGGCCTACGGGGTGATCGAGTTCCGGTCGTCCCCGTCATCTCCCCCATCTCCTTCTAGCGACCCCGAGCGGATCCGGGTTGTCCCTGCGGCCCAACCTTCGAATCCAGCGACCGCTCCGGCCTACAGTCCACCACCGGAGACGAAGCCAACGGCCGGGACGCGCCCGGCTCGGGTGCAGGTGGTCACCGCGGCCGACTCACCGGCGCCACAGTCAATCACCATCCTCGCGCCTCTCGTTACAGCTCGACTCCCACGCCGGTTTCGCCCATGCCTATCGCGCCGGCCCCAATCATCGACGGGGCAAATGGGCGGTCCGACACGGAGGACGGCCACTAGAAATGTACGTTTCGTGTCGATGCTTATTGATATGAAATGTACATTTCATAAGTGCGCACCATTCCAGCCACGGAGCTGCGCGTCAACCTGTTCGCGACTCTGAAGCGCGTCGGATACGAGCGGGAGCCGATCGTCATCGAGCGCCGCGGGCGACCGATCGCGGCGCTGGTCCCGCCCGAAGCCGTCGAGCGTGCGATGCACGGAGGTCTGGCTGGCCCGGGCACGCCGCGGCCGACGCTCGACCCCAGAGCTCTTGCCGCCTTCTGCGCCCGTCACAGGATCAAGACGCTCTACCTCTTCGGCTCGGTCCTGACGGACGAGTTCGACGACAACAGCGATGTCGATGTCATGTTCGAACCGGAGGACGGAACGTCGTCGGGACTGTTCGCCGAGATGAACATGGCCGACGAGCTGGAGCAGCTGTTCGGACGGCGGGTCGATCTCCTGGCGAGGAGCGCGGTCGAAGCGATGCCGAACCCGTACCGCAAGCGTTCGATCCTGGAGAGCGCTCGGATCATCTATGGCCGATAGGCGCCGGCCCGACAGGCACGCCGCCTACGTCCAGGACATCGTCGACTCTTGCAAGGCGATCGAGGCCTACACGCGGGGAAAGACCCTCGGGGAATTCAAGGCGGACGCGATGATGCAGGACGCGGTGGCGCGGCGCCTGTCCATCGTCGGCGAGGGCGCCAAGTGCCTGTCCGAAGAGTTCCGCGCGAAGCTGCCAGCCATCGACTGGAAGAACATCTCGCGGCTCCGCGACAAACTTGGCCACCACTACCGGGCAATCGAAGTGGAGAAGATCTGGGACGTCGTGGTGACCCACGTGGCGGTTCTCCGCGAGAGCCTGGAGAAGCATTCTGTTCTGGAGTGACGAGGCTGGAGCAGTTCGTCTTGCGACTTCAGAAGGAGGCGCCTGTGGCCTCGCACGACAGCGTCCAGGACTGGGCCGGCTTGGAAAGCACCTGTTGCCCTACCTCGCATCTCGTCGAACCCGGTCAGCCGCCTCGATCGTCACACCCGCCGGTTGTTCAGGCCCGACCACGATCCGCGCAAGACGCCGTACCTCAGGACGAAGGCGGACATCCTACGACCAGCTCACCAAGGACGAGGATCCGCGCATCTTCCCGCCGTCCGGCCATGGCGCGTTCATCAAGCCTCACCGCCTCCGCGCCGCACTCGAAGCGGCGCTGGCGGCGTACCTGGCTTGACCTGGTACCAGGCGACCCGGCATACGTTCGCTGCCCACTGGGTCATGGACGGCCGGTCCATCGAGAAGCTCCGGGAGATCCTCGGGCACTCCAGCGTCAACGTCACCGAGCGGTACGCGCACCTTGCGCCCGGCCCGAGGCATTCAACGAGGCCGACTACGCCGCAGATTCGGTCGATCTGAGCGACCCGAAGGTGCTACAAATGCAGCCCTCACCGGAGAGATGGCCGAGTGGCCGAAGGCGCCTGATTCGAAATCAGGTAACGGGAAACCGTTCGTGGGTTCGACTCCCACTCTCTCCTCGAAAAAAAATCCAACCGCGTCGGGCTCAGGCGAGCTTTGTTCGCATGAGCCCATCGCGGGAGGAATACAACTGGAGAGATGCCCGAGTGGCCGAAGGGGCATGATTGGAAATCATGTAACGGGAAACCGTTCGAGGGTTCGAATCCCTCTCTCTCCTCAGTTTGGCGCGACAGTCACGACGCGGTTGTTCTCGCTGTCGGAGATGTAGACCACGCCTTTGGGCCCCACGATCACCCCGTGCGGCCGTTTCAGTTCCAGGTCGCCGGCGAAGCGTTCGATGCGGCCCGTTTTGGGCAGGTAGCGGCGGATGGCGTGGTTCTCGGTGTCGACGATGAGGACGTCGCCGTTCGGTGCCACGTCGAGGTGCTTGGGGCCGTTGAAGGTGGCCTCCAGGGCGGGACCACCGTCGCCGGTGAAGCCCTTCTTGCCGGTACCGGCCACGGTGCGGATCTTCCCCTTGGCGTCGACGGCGCGCAGGGCGTGGCCCCCGCGCTCGAGGATGTAGAGCGTGCCACTCTTCGCGTCGACGGCCACGGCGCGCGGATCCACCAGCGGTTGGCTGACGGCGTCGGCGCCATCCTCCGGGACGCCCTTTTCACCGTTGCCGGCGACCACCGTCATCTTGCCGGTCTTCAGGTCGAACGCCTGCACGCGGCGTCCGTCGAGATCGGCGATGAAGAGCTTCTTCCACTTCGGATCAGCCGCCAGGCAGTACACGCTGATCTCGGCCAACGTGGTGACCAGGCCCGTCTTGCCGTCGATCTTCTTCACCTTCTTGTTGAAGGTGTCGGCGACGTAGATGTCGTTGTTCGGAGCGACGAGCAGGTGGTGAGGTCCCTTCCAGCCGTCACCGAGGACGGCGTCGCCCTTGCGGATCCGGTTGGGCTTCATCTCGGCGACATACATGGTGCCCTTGCGATCGAAGGCCACCGCAAACGGATCCTCCAGGTCAGCCGCCGCCAGGAGCGCGATCAGAGCCAGTGCAGCCATTCGGGGTGCTCCTCTCCTGGGCCGCGCGCGGCGGCGTAGAACATCTGTTGCAGCTTGCGGGTGATGGGACCGGGCTTGCCGTCGCCGATCGGCCGGGCGTCGACCTCGCGCACGGGCGTCACCTCGGAGGCGGTGCCGGTCATGAACACCTCGCTGGCGACGTACAGCATGTCGCGGGTGAAGGGCTGCTCGACGATCTCCATCTTCGCCTGCCGTGCCAGAACGAGTACCGCGTCCCGTGTGATGCCGTTGAGAATCGGCATCTCGAGCGGGGGCGTGTAGATGCGTCCTCGATAGACGATGAAGATGTTCTCACCGGTCCCCTCGGCCACGCGGCCCTGGGCGTCCAGCATGATCCCCTCCTCGTAGCCGAGGCGGTTCGCCTCGCGCTTGGCCAGCACCGAGTTCACGTACTGGCCCGAGATCTTTCCCTTGGACATGGTGTGGTTCAGGTGGCCGCGCACGTAGGTCGAGATGTGCGCGCGGATGCCGTGCTTGATTCCCTCCTCGCCCAAGAGCGGCGCCCAGGGGAACGCGACGATCGCCGTTTCCACCGGGTTGGCGGTGGCGCCCAGGCCCAGCATGCCCGCACCCAGGTAGATGAGCGGGCGCAGGTACGCTTCCTCGAGCTTGTTGGCCTTCATCGTCTCGACGCAGGCGTTCTCCAGTTGCTCGCGGGTGTACGTGCAATCCATGGTGGCGATCTTCGCCGACTCGAGCAGCCGCTCGATGTGCTCGCGCAGGCGGAAGATCGCACTGCGCCCGTCGGCGCGTTTGTAGCAGCGGATACCCTCGAAGGCCGCGAGGCCGTAGTGCAGGGTGTGGGTGATGACGTGAACGTTGGCCTGGCCGAAGGGCACCAGCTTGCCGTTCATCCACGCGACTTCGGATTTGATCATGGCGGTCTCTCTCTATCCTCGCAAACGGCGTATCTCTTCTTCGATCTCGGGCATGGCCGGGTTGATCATCAGGGCGGCTTCCAGTTCGGCGATCGCCTCGTCGGGGCGGCCGGTCGCGGCGTGGAAGCGGCCCAGCGACACCCGCAGCCAGGGGTCGCGCGGGTTCTGCTCGACGGCCATGCGCAGCTCGGTCAGCCCTTCCTCGACGGCCTTCGGATCCGCGGGGGCCTGACGGAACAGCGCCCAGCCGAGGGCGCCCCGGTAGCTGGCGTGGTCCGGGGCCAGGGCGACGGCCTGCCGGAACGACTCCACCGCCTCGCGGTATCGGCGCGACTTCAGGTGCTGCACACCGCCGAAGTGGACCTGCTCGGCCGCGGGGCTCGGCGCCTCCAGGCCCACCAGCACCACGCGCGTGCTCTCGGTGGCGCCGAGGTTGGTGCGCTCGCGGCTCAGCTGCGAGAGGTAACGGCGCCGGCGCGATGGATCGCGCAGGGCCATCTGGGCTTCGGACAGCACGTCGAAGATCGCGGTCGTGGTGGCGCGCACGTCGTCCGGGCGGCGCCTGAAACGATCGGGGTGGTAGGCGCGGGCGAGGCGCTCGTACGCGCGATCCACCTCGTCGGCGGTGGCGCTGACGCCAAGGCCCAGCGCCTCGAAGTGGGTCTGCGATCGCATCGCCTGCAAGAGGGCGCTCAGCTCCTCGGCGCTCTTGTTCTCGACCGAGGGTGCACTCTCGACCGGCGCCGGCTTGACGGGTTCGCGACGGGGAGCGACTCGCGCCGGCTCGATCATCCCCGCCTCGGCCATGGCCACCACCAGCAGACGCGCCTTCGGCATCGGGATCGGCGTCGAGGCGAGGGCGGCCTCCAGCTTCTTGCTGCCGTCGAGGCTGCTGGCGAATTCCAGCTCCGCAGGATCGGTGGTGATGTCCTGCAAGCGCCGCCGCGGGTCCTTGCTGGGCATGACGTACTGGCCAGACAGTGGGGCCAGCACGGCGCGGATCCGATCCTGATCGTAGTGCCGGCGGATCCCCTCGAGGATCAGCGCCGCGGGCGCCTTCTCCAGGCGCACCGGCTCATCGGGCGGGCGGCCACCCTGGCGGAAGGCGAAATCGC
The DNA here is from genome assembly GCA_031423255.1 of Myxococcales bacterium. GTDB lineage: Bacteria > Myxococcota_A > Polyangia > Fen-1088 > Fen-1088 > JANPFD01. The sequence goes on from JANPFD010000118.1 coordinate 12,092, forward strand.
CCTTGGTCCACGTGAAGATCTCGTAGAACTTCGCCTCCATCTGCGCCAGCAGCGCCCGTTGCAGCGAGAAAGGCGAGATCGCCCCCATCTCCACCAGCACCTGCCCCTGGTGCTTGCGTTCTTGCTTCATGCGGCGGAGTGACTCGTCGAGGTTCTCGGGGGAGATCATCTTGCGGTCGACCAGGATCTGGCCCAGGCATTCGTCCAGCGCGTTCGAGCGGACCGAGACCGGATAGCCGCTGTCGAAGTAGACGATCTTCTTCCTTCCCTCGCGCACGAGAGCCAGCGCGCCCGAGAGCCGCTGTCCATAGATCCGCTGGAGCACGCGTGCGAAGGGGTGCCGCGCCAGCGATCCCTTGATCTCCGCGTCCGCAGCCACCGACCGGGCGGTGTGCTCGACGGTCTTCGTCTCCTGCTTCTGGGCGGGATCGGCGACGATGCTCGGGTAGTTCGGCACGGGGGCGGGGGTGCTGGCGTCCGTCGGTGGCAGAGTCTCCAGCACCAGCGCCAGCAGGCTGTTGAGGTCGAGCGGCGTCGTCAGGTACTCGGCGGGGGCGAACCGGCGGCGCGCCTCGGTCTGGTGCCCGGCGCCCCGGTAGCGGCTGGCCACGAAGAAGATGGGCACCTTGCGTGTGTCGGGATCCTTGCGTAGCTCCTCGGCGACCAGGAAGCCGCTACCGTCGGAGAGTGACGTGTCCAGCACCACACCATCGGGCGGGCGCACCGAAAGGCTTCGCTGGGCCCACTTCCCCTCGGCCTCGGTGGCCAGTTCGTAGCTGGCCTCACGAAGGGTGTCGCCGATCCGCTGCTGCAGATCGGGGTCGCTCTCGACCACCAGGAGGTAAGGCGGCATGACAGAGGAGCATTTTTACCGCAACGACGCCCGTGGACCAACCTATGCCTTACAATCCGTCGGAGACCCGTGATCCGCCGCCAACCGAAAAAGAACCTGGCTTGCGTCATTCTCGCCGCAGGGAAGGGGACCCGCATGAACTCGGACCGGGTCAAGGTGCTGCACCCGGTCCTGGGCATACCCATGGCGTACCACCCGGTGATGCGTGCACAGGAGCTGGGCGCCGCGCCGATCGTCGCCGTGCTGGGGCACCAGCGGGCCGAGGTGGAAAAGGCCCTCGCCGCGCGCTTCACCGGAATCGCTGTGGTCGAACAGGCTTCGCCGCGCGGGACCGGGCACGCGGTCAAGCTCGGGCTCAAGCCGCTGGCCAGCTTCGACGGGTTGGTGCTGATCCTGTGCGGCGACGTGCCGCTGGTGCGAAGCGATACGCTGGCGGCTCTCGTCAAGGTCGCGCGCGACCGGGGCGGTCTTGCCTTTCTCAGCGCCGAGGTGCGCGATCCCACCGGCTACGGGCGGGTGGTGCGCGACAAGGCCGGTCGCGTGCAGCGGATCGTCGAGCAGAAGGATGCCTCGCCCGACGAGCGCTTGATTGGCGAGGTGAACGGCGGCATCTACGTCGCCGCGGCGGAATTTCTGCGCGAAGCGACGGCGAAGCTGAAGGCACAGAATGCCCAGGGCGAGTACTACCTGACCGACGTCATCGAGCGCGCCGCCGGCAGCGTCGGGGCGCACGCCGTGCTGACCGACATCGGCGAGGTGGGCGGCATCAACGATCGCCGGCAGCTCGCCGAGGCCGAGCGCGTGCTGTGCCGGCGTGCCGTCGAACGCCACCTGGCGCACGCCACCTTCCGTGATCCGGAATCGGTCTACGTCGAGGCGACAGTGACCATCGCTCCCGATGCCGAGATCGGCCGCAACGTCTCGCTGCGGGGCAAGACGACGATCGGGCGCGGCGCGCGCATCGACGACGGCGTCATCCTGACCGACACGGTCGTCGGCGACGGCGCCGAGGTGAAGCCTTACTGCGTCGCCACCGAGGCGGTGATCGGGGAGAAGGCGAAAATCGGACCCTTCGCGCACTTGCGGCCCGGGACGGTGCTCGGCCCGGAGGTTCACGTGGGCAACTTCGTGGAGACGAAGAAAACGAAGATCGGCCGCGGCAGCAAGGCGAATCATCTGTCTTATCTGGGCGACGCCATCATCGGCGAGAAGGTGAACGTCGGCGCGGGCACCATCACCTGCAACTACAACGGCTACGAGAAGTTCCAGACCACGATCGAGGACGGGGCCTTCATCGGCTCGGACAGCCAACTGGTGGCTCCGGTGACGATCGGAGCGAAAGCGGTCGTTGCTGCGGGCGCCACGATCACCGAGGATGTGCCGGCCGGCGCGCTGGCGATCTCGCGCTCGCCGCAGACCCACAAACCGGGCTACGCCGAGCGCCTGGCGGCCCGTTACCAACCGAAGCGCAAATCGGCGATTTGACACGGATCGGCGTCGGCCCAATATTGCTGGCATGCCGACGTCCGTGAAGGAGTTCTTCGACAAGAAGGTCCCTGACCAGCTTGCCAAGCAGCCTGACAAGGCGAAGGACGTGGCGGCCATTTACTTGTTCACCATCAGCGGGGCCGACGGCGGCATCTGGACGGCTGATCTGAAAACGAACCCACCCACCTGCCTGCCCGGGGCTTCGGGCACTCCCGAATGCACGATCGAGGCGACCGACGAGGATTTCCGGGCAATGATCGATGGAGGCATGGCCGCGGCGATGCAGCTCTTCTTCAGCGGCAAGCTCAAGATCACCGGCGACCCGAATCTGGCGACGAAGCTGTCGAAGCTCCTCCAGATGGGCGCGGGGTAACGATCGTCGTTCCCCTGCGCCTCCGCTGGTGCGCGCTGGTGTTCGCCGGCTGCTTTGTGCTGCACCTGCCGTATCTGTTTCCCGGCGGACCCATGACCAGCGGCGTGAACCCGTCGCTGGGCAGCCGCGACGAGGGCACGGTGCTGTACGACTCGCTCCGTATCACGCGCGGCGAGGTGATGTACCGCGACTTCTTCGAGTTCCAGGGCCCGGTCTTCTACTACCTGTTCGGGGGCCTGTTCCGGGCTATCGGGCCGAGCATCGTCGCGGCCCGCGTGGTCGAGAACGTCATCGCCGCGATGGGCGCCGCGCTGCTTGCCTGGGTGGTGTCGCGCCGGGCGGGCCGGCTGGCCGGCGTGGGGGCGGCTGCTTTTTACACGGGCGTGCTCATACCCGCCTGGCCGTGCGCCTACCCGCACTGGCTGGCGCAGACCCTGGTGCTCGGGGCGCTGGCCTTGCTGGCCGTCGAGGATCCATCGCCGCGGCGGCTCAGGGGTGCGGGCGCGCTGCTGGCGCTGGCGGTGGCGACGATCCAGTCACTCGGCCTGCCGGCGCTGGTGGCCGCCGTGGTCGCCGGGGCGATGCGCCGCCGCGCGCGCGACGTTCTCGTCGGTGCCGCTGCCGTCTTGGTGCCACTGGGCCTGGCCTTCGCCGTCGCGGGGGCACTCGGGCCATTGCTACACGATATGTTCGTGTGGCCATTCTCGCACTACGCCGCCGGCCAGACGGACGCGCCTCGGTACGGTTCTCATCTGGGCTCGGCGATCGAGCGACACGCGGTGTTGGCGCAACCGTGGCGCGCCCTGGCCGGCGGGGTTCTGTGTCTGATCGTGGCGCTGCCGCTCGTCGCCGTCGCGGGCGCGGCCGCGGCGATCGGGCGCGACCGCCGGCAGCTGGCGCTTCCGCTGGTGACGCTGGCGGTGGTGGCGCCCCTGTTCGTCGGCGTCGTCCGGGGCGACGTCACGCATATCGCGTTCGTCGGCGCGCTCGCGCTCGTCGGCGCGGCGTTGCCGCTGGCCTTCTTCGAACGCCTGCGGCGCCACGGCGGGATTGCCCTGTGCGTCGTCGGTCTGGCGGGCCTCGCCTCGTACGCGCACAAGGTGACGATCACGTGGGCCATCTCGCGGCAGTACGCCACCTTCTCGGAGGCGTTCGTCTCCCAGCTCCCGTTCGCCAAGCTGGTGGCGCAGCGGACGAAGCCGGGGGATCAGGTGGTGATCGGCGAGGCGGCCGGCTGGACCTACTGGGTCACCGATCACCGCACGCCAGTCAGCTACACGTTCATTCCCCACGATCCTGCGGCGTACGAGGGCTACTTCACTGGCGACATGTGGCAGAAGCTGGCCGACGAGATCGTCACCCGCCGCCCGGGCGCGCTTGGTCTCACCGACGGTCAGTGGGAGCGCCTGGTGTCGAAGCGCGCTGACCTCCGGCACGCCTACGTCCAGCGTTTCAATCCGATGTTCCGCGTGCTGGCGGACTAACGGGCTTCGTGCGCCCGGCGCAGGGCGAACACCCCGTAGAGTTCGTCGGGGCCGCGGATCACACGGGCGACGATCCGCTCCTCGGGAAAGAGCGAAATCACAGCCAGATAGGGATCGATACCCCCGGGCCGCAGGAAGCCGACGTAGCTGCGCAGCGGTTCGCCGTCGAGGCGCATCTCGCCCAGCGCATCGGCCTGGGCGCCGCGGATCGCCTCGAAGGGGATCGGATCCGACGTGCCCGGCACCTCCAGCGTGGCGTCCAGGCGCTCACGGGTCGCCAACGCAATCTTCGTTCGCACGACGGCGCTCGGATCGAACCCCTGGCGCAGGTGCGGATCGGCCGAGACCGGCCCGACCCAGTCGCCGGCGTACTCCCGCAGGTCCTGGCACCCTGCGGAAAGGGCAAGAAGGATGACTAGGAGAGGAACTCGCACAGGTAGGCCGCTGGTGCGGAGGCGCGGACGTCGAAGCCGCTCTTGCCGGCGATCTCGAAGACCGTCCCGGCCGGGTAGGTGCGGAACTCCTTGCCGCTGTCGAGGCGGACCTGCAGCTCGCCGCTGGTGACGGTCATGCGTTCAGGGGCATCGGTGCCGAAGTGGTACTCCCCTGGCGCGATGACTCCGGCGGTCATGCGGCGGCCCAGGCGCTCGAACCCGACGCTCTGGACCTGGCCGTCGAAGTAGCTGTTGTGCTGAAGGGCGCTCATAAGCCGGCGATTGTAGCCAGGGGCGTCGCGTCATTCGCTCACGATCGCGGCCCGATGTGACGATTCCCCTGGACCGGGGACTCTTCACTGAATGGTGGTCGTGCAGGACGAGGAGAGCGAGGAGGCGCTCCTCAACAAGGCTCAGGCCGGTAACGCCGAGGCGTTCTGCGGTCTGGTGCGGCTGCATCAAGCGCGCGTCCATCTGCACCTCGCTTACCAGCTCGGCCGTAAGGACGTGGTCGATGATCTGGCCCAGGAGGTGTTCCTCATCGCTTACCGGCAACTGGCCGAGTTCCGTGGCGAGTCGCCCTTTCACCTGTGGCTGCTGGGGATCGCGCGCAACCGGGTGTGGAAGCACTTGCGGACCGAGGCGCGGTCGAAGCGTGGTCAGGAGCGGACCATCGAGGCGGCGCTGGCCGAGTGGCGGCTGGCGCTGGGCGAGGGCGCAGCCACGGATGTCGATCCCCGCGACCACGAATTCGCGGCGCTGCGCCGCTGCATCGAGAATCTCCCGGGCACGAGCTCGGAGCTGGTGGCCCAGCACTACTTCCAGCGGCGATCCCTGGTGCAGATCGCCGAGGCGCTGGGCAAGAAGACCAGCGCCGTGCGCATGACGTTGCTGCGAACGCGACAGGCGCTTCGTGAGTGCGTGCAGCGGCGGCTCGCGGACGAAAGCGGTCTGCGGTGAGCGAGATCGAGTCGCTCTGGGCGCGGCACCTCGCCGGCGAGGCGCTCGACGGCGCCGAGATGCGCGCGCTGGTTGCGGCGGGCGACCGCGACGAGGCGTTCCGTCGCCAGGTGCTGGATGACTCGGCGCTGGACGCCGTGCTGCACCAGCTGGCCCGCCGCCCCGACGAGGTCGACCGGTTCGTCGAGAGCTTCGCCGAGATCCCGGCCGCAGACCGCAAGGTGGACGCGTTCGTCGATGCGTTCCGCGGCAGGATCGACGCCGACGCCCAGGGCCCGAGGGCGGTCGTGCGGCGCTGGCTTCGGCCGTGGACGGTGACGCTGGCCGGTGTGGCGGTGATGGCAGCGGCGGTGGCTCTGCGCTGGGAGCGGCCGGTCGCAGAGCCGGTGGCGACGCACGTGCCGAGCCCGGCGGCGCCGGAACCCGACACCACGATCGCCGCCGGCGAGGTGATTCGCACGGGTGTCGCTGAACGGCGGATGATCCATCACGGTCTGGCGACGTTCTCGCTTGCTCCTTCGACGACGGTGCGAACCGGGGGCTCTGGTCTCGAGGTCATCGCGGGTGTGCTTCGGGCCGAGGCCGAGGCGCAGCCCGCGGGCAATTCGCTGGTGGTGGTGACGCCGCATGCGCAAGTGGTGGTGACCACGGCCGCGACGTTCGTGCTGACTGTCGACGCCAGGCGGACGTTGCTCGAGGTGGCGGACGGCCAAGTGGGTTTCGTCGACGGCAAGAGCACCAGCCCGCGGGTCGTCGGCGCGACGCGGAATGCGCAGGTGGCGAGCCCCGTGCGGCCGCCGAGGAAGTTCGACTTCGAGGACGGCGCCTTGCCCGAGGGGTTCGGGCGCGGGGACGTCCAGGCGGGGCCGCCCCGGGCAGGCAACAAGTTCGCGCTGCTCGGCACGGTGAACCTGTGGGAGCCGAAGCGGACCGCGGTCTCCGTGCACTTCCCTGACGAGACGGCGATCCCGTTCTCGCCGACCCTGGTGATCGCCTTCGACTACTGGGTGGGAAACGAGGGCGGCCCGATCGTGTTGCAGCTGTGGAGCAAGGACCGGGCTCAGACCTACCGAGGCCGGCTCAAGGCCAACAAGCTGGAGACCGGGACCTGGGCCCACGCGCGGTTCGCGGTGAAGGGGCTCTGGGGGCACGGCAGCAGCAGGCTGACGCCGGGCGCGCACATCCACGGCGTCACCGTCATCGGCGGCTACACCGGAGGCGCCCTGTTCTACGTCGACAACCTGAAGATCCTCGACCCGGTCGGAGGAGGAGGAGAATGATGGGCAAGCGAAGTCTCGTAATCATGATGCTGGTCTCGGCCGGCTGCGAAGGTTCGATCGGCGGCGGCAACACCGACCCCTCGTCGAACGGGAACGGCGGCCCACCCGGCACCGGCGGCACCGGTATGGACCCCGGTCCTGGCCCCAATCCCGGTGGCGGTCCCGCGCCGACAATCACGCCCAGTTGCATGCGCCCCGGCGCCACGCCGCTGCGCCGCCTGAGTGAGAACGAGTACGTCAACACCATCGCCGACATGTTCAAGGGCAAGTTGATGGTGCCTGCCCTGGACATTCCGGGCGACAACGTCGGCGCCGGTTTCGCCAACGACGCCTACCAGCTGGTGGCGAACCAGTTGCTCGTCGACAGCTACGAGCGGTCCGCCAGCTTGATCGGTCAGACGGCCTCGCGGGCGGCGATGATGCTGCAAGGGATCGCGGGCTGTCCGCCGGCGGCAGGCAACGCGGCGGCGGAGAGCGCCTGCGGCAAGGCGTTCATCCAGACCTTCGGGCGCCGGGTGTTCCGCCGGCCGATGGTGCCGGCGGAGGTCGACGAGTTCGTGGCGCTGTTCGAGCGGTTTCACAGCGGCATCGACTTTGCGGGCGCGCTGCAGCTGACGGTCGACGCCTTCCTGCAGTCGCCGGAGTTCCTGTACCGCTTCGAGCTGAGCCAGCCGGCGCAGGGCGGAATCGCCGGGCTGTCCGGTTACGAACTGGCGTCGCGCCTGTCGTTCCTGGTGTGGGAGTCCATGCCCGACGAGGCACTCCTCACGGCCGCGGCCATGGGCAAGCTGGGGAACGTGGCCGGGATCGAGGGCGAGGTGCGACGGCTACTCGGCGATCCCAGGGCGCGCGCGACGACCATCGACTTCCACCGCCAGTGGCTGGAGTTCGATCGACTCGAACAGGAGAGCGAGAAGGACACCAGGCTGTATCCCATCTGGTCGCCGACGCTGGTCTCCGCGATTCGCGAGGAGTCGGATCGTTTCGTGGGCGGCGTGATCTTCGACGGCAAAGGGACGCTGGCGGATCTGCTCACCAGCACCAAGACCGAGGTGAACACGCTGCTGGCCCGGCTCTACGGCGTCGCGGCGCCGAATCCGGCCGGGTGGGGCGCGGCGATGCTCCCCGCGGGTGAGCGCGCGGGCTTCTTCACGCGGCCCAACTTCCTGGCCAGCCACTCGCACTCGCAGAACGGCTCGCCCCCGCTGCGCGGGAACGCCATCTACTCGCGGGCATTCTGTAACGAGCTGCCCGCGGCGCCACCGGACGCCGACCAGAGCAACCCGGCGCAGTCGCCCACCGCCGGCATGAAGACCAACCGCCAGTTGTTCGAGGAGCGCACCTCGCCCGCGGCGTGCGCCGGCTGTCACAGCGTGCTCAACGGCTTCGGCTACGGTCTGGAGAACTACGATGCCATCGGGCGGTTCCGGCGGCAGGACAACATGCAGCCGGTGAACGCGCAGAGCACGATGGTCGGCACCGATGTCGACGGCGCTTTTTCCGGGCCCATCCAGATGTCGCAGAAGATGGCCGGAAGCGAGCAGGTGAAACACTGCATGGTCGCCAACTGGTTCCGGTTCGCCATGGCCCGCCAGGCGGAGACCGACGACGAATGCCGCCTGAAGTACCTGGGCGACAAGCTGAAGGGAGCAGGGAATCAGTTCGTCGAGCTGGTGGTGGCCACGGCGTTGTGGCCGGAGTTCTCGTCGCGCACGGTGAGCCAGTGAGGAGCACGCACATGAACATGACCCGACGCAATGTCCTCCACGCACTCGGGCTTGCGGGCGGGAGCCTGTATCTGCCGTCGCTGACGCAGGCGGCGCCGATGATCCCGAAGCGGCTGCTGATGTTCCTGACCTGGCACTCGAGCCCTTATCAGAACTGGAAGATGCGGCGCCCGGGGTTGAGCGAGAACGCGGACCACGAGTTCGATCTGAAGGCACTGGCGCAGGCGGACTTCAGCATGGCCTACCAGCCCCTGTGGGAGTTTCGGTCGAAGCTGCTGATCCTGGACGCGCTGTCGAACGCGGCCAACCTGATCCAGGACAACCCGCAGGGCCACAACGGCGGGCCGGCGACGCTCCTGACCTCGTCGACCTACGACCGCAATGGCGCGAAGATGGTCGTGGGCGGCACCACCATCAAGTCCACGGGACCTTCGGTCGACCAGATGATTGCCCAGAGGATCGGCGTGGCGGGACGTCTCCGTTCGATCGAGATGGGGAGCAACCTCATCGACAACTACGGCTGCATCTGGCAAGCGGCGGGTCAGTCGCTGCCGATCCTGCGCACACCGGCGCAGGTGTGGAGCCGCCTCTTCCCGAACGGCACCACGCCGGGGCCGACACCACCGCCCACGGGAGGCCCTCCCACGCGTGACGACAAGATCGCGGCCGGTCGCGCGAGCGTGCTCGACTTCACGCAGGCCCGCTACGCGAAGATGGCGACGAAGGTCAGCGCCTCGGACAAGCAGCGGCTGGACTCGCACCGGCAGATGCTGCGCGACCTCGAGCTACGCCTGTCGGGTGCGGGCGCAGGCGGCAGCGCCTACTACTCGGCCAGCTGTCCGACCATGGTGGCGTCGCCCGGAGCCGGCACCGCGCTCCGCGACAAGATCGACGGATTCGGCAAGCTGGTCTCCCTGGCGTTCGCCTGCGACGTCACCCGGGTTGCCTCGATCCAGCTGGACAAGATGGCCATCGGCGACTTCGGCGGGCCGGCGGGCATGGATGTACACCAGGACATGGCGCACCACGGGACCGATGCCCAGAAGATCATGATGATGGGGAAGTACTATCAGACGCACGCCGCGCAGCTGGCCGGGATCCTGCGGCAACTCGACGCCATCAGGGAGCCCGACGGCACCACCGTGCTCGACAACACCATCGTCGTGTGGGCGAACGAGTGCGGCAGCTGGGAGCACCAGACCGCGCACTTGCCGATCGTCGTGGCAGGCGGCGGCGGCTTCAAGATGGGCCGCTATGTGCGCTGGGGAGGCGCCGATCCGAACGTCGGCGTTGGCGGTGGGGGCAACGGCGAGCGTTACCAGCGCATCGGGCCGCCGCACAGCCGGTTGCTGGTGTCGCTCGCCCGGCAGTTCGGTCTGGACATCAACCAGGTCGGCAACATCACCAGCGCCAAGGGTCAGACCTGCGTCGGCCCCCTGGACAGGCTGACCTGATGCGCTCAGCGGTCGTGTGCCTCCTTGCCGCGGGTTGTGGCGGGGATGTCACCACCAAGGGCGGCATGCCCGACGCGGGCGAGAGCGACGCTGCCCAGCTGACGGCCGACGCACGTGACCCCTCACCGGATCGAAGCGTGCCGTGGGCCGTGGACACCGGCGTCCGTCGTGACGGTCCTCCCGCGAGCATGGACAGCGGCCCGATCACGCTGATGACGATGATCAGCACGCCGGGTGCGGTGCTGTTCCAGGACGACTTCGCGGCGGCGACGCTGCCGCGCGCCTGGCGCGACGGCAAGGGGACCTGGACGGTGGAGTCGGGCGCCATCCGCGGCAGCGAAGTGCCGGCCGAGATGCACCCGGCGGGGATCGCCCACGACATGGCCGTCCACAACTTCATCATCGAGCTGAAATTCAAGCTCGATACCTCGTCGGGGATCTCGGTGATGATCAACGAGGCGGGCCCGGTTCACAATTGCCGGATCGGCATCCGCCCGAGCATGCTCGCCGTTTACCGCACGACCGGGTACGGTCCGACCACCAGCAACACCGTGCTGGGGACCAAGCGGGTGACACTGGATCCGCAGCGCTGGTACACGCTGCTCGTCGAGGTGGTCGGCAACCAGATGGTCGCGCAGCTGGATACGGGCGACGTCGCGCGTGGGACGGCGCCCTCGGGGATCGACGTGGACCACACCAGCGTCACGCTCCAGGTGGACAACGGCTCGGCGCTTTTCGACGACGTACGCGTCTGGACCGCCGTTTCGCGCTAAGCTGCCGCCCCATGTCCTTCGACATCAGCGGCAAGGTCGCGCTCGTCACCGGTGGTGGACGCGACATCGGACGGGCGATCTCCCTCGAACTGGCACGCAACGGCGCGGACGTGGTGGTGAACTACTTCGGCAGCGAGAAAGAGGCCGCCGACACCGTCAAGGCGATCCAGGCGCTCGGCCGCCGCGCCATTGCCGTCCGCGCCGACGTCTCGAGAAAGGTCGACATCGACCGGCTCGTCGCCGAGGCCATGAAGTTCAGCAACGGGCGGATCGACATCCTGGTGAACAACGCCGGCGGCATGGTGAAGCGCGCCGGCCTGCGCGAGCTGACCGTCGAGCTGATCGACGAGGTGCTGCGTCTCAACTTCACCAGCGTGCTCTTGATGTGCCAGGCGCTGATCCCACACATGGCCGAGCACGGCGGCGGCAGCGTCGTCAACATCTCGTCCATCGCCGGCCACAACGGCGGCGCCGCGACGACGCCTCACTACGGTCCGGCGAAGGCGGCGGTGTCGAACCTGGCGCGCACCTTGACCAAGGAATGGGCGGCCAAGGGGGTGACCATCAACAGCGTCGCCCCCGGCGTCATCGACAACCAGTTCCACGCCGTCCACACCTCGTCCGAGGCGATGGTCGCGCTGGTCAAGGGCATCCCGATCGGTCGCGCCGGAACGAACGAGGACGTTGCGGGGGCCGTCGCGTTTCTGGCATCGCCCGCCGCCCGTTACATCACGGGCGAGGTCCTGCACGTCAACGGCGGGCTCTACTTCGGTCAGTAGCCTACGCCACCTTGTAGGTTCGCTTCTTCGGATCGAAGTGCACGGCCTTCCCGCTCAGCTCCGAGATCTCCGCCAGTGAGATCACCGTCTGCGTGCGCATGGCCAGCTCCATGTTGCAATTGGGCAGCTTGCCGTCGCGGATGCAGTCGATGAAGTTCTTCTGGTGCGGACCGTCGTCGCCGGACTTCTCGATGGTGAGCGTGCTTGCCTCCACCTCCTCGGCGAACGGCCGCTCGGGCTTGATCTCGGGATCCTTGCCGGCGAGGTACAGCGTCGCCTGGTGGCCGCGGACCTGCTCGGTCACGCCCTGCTCGTTGACGGTCGACCCGACGAACAGGTAGGTCCATCCCCCTTCCATCTCGGCAATGACGTGGGTGGTGTCGGACACCTCGCGATCCAGGGAGACGAGGCGCGTCCCGACGCAATGGACCTTCAGCGGCCAGGAGTTCCCGCCGAGCGCCAGCAGCAGCGGGTGGATCCGGTGCGGCATCAGATCACCGAGGATGCCCGCCGAGTAGTCGCGGTACTTGCGGTAGCGGAAGAAGCGCGCCTTCGAATCCTCGTTCCACGGCCGCCTGGGCGCCGAGCCGAGCCACGCCTCCCAGTCGATGTTGTGGGGGCCCGCGTCCTCGTCGATCTTGTAGTTCCACTCGCCGTCCTTCGAGTTGCGCGTGTAGGACGACTGGGCGCTGACGATGGGCCCCAGCTTGCCGGCCGTGATCGCCTCGCGCGCGCGGTGGTACTTCTGATCCGAGCAGCCCTGCGACCCGATCTGCACCACCTTGCCGCTCTTCTTCCAGGTGTCGTACAGCTGAAAGCCCTCGTCGAGATACCGGGCCATCGGTTTTTCGCAGTAGACGTGCTTGCCCGCCTGCAGCGCGTGGACCGCGATCTCGCAGTGCCAGTGCTCGGGCGTGGCGATGACGATGCCGTCCAGATCCTTGTTGTCCAGCAGGCGGCGGTAGTCCTTCTCGGCCTGGATGGACGTCGTCTCGGGATCCTTGCCCAGCAATTCGGCCTTCCGCTTCTCGAGGCGAGCGCTGTAGAGGTCGGCCACGGCGATCGAGCGGACGTTCCAGTCCGTGGCGTTCTTCGTGAACGTGTTCATCACGCTGGTGCCGCGGCCGCCGAGGCCCACGTGACCGAGGAGGACGCGGTCGTTGGCGCCAATGACCCGCCCGGTGGCGGCCACCGGACCTTTGGGGAACTTGCCCCCGAGGAATCGCTTGGGGTTCGCGCGGGGCGTCGGCAACGCGCTCCCCAGCGCCTGCCCCGACCCGGCCACGACGCCCACAGCGCCAGCAACCTTGAAGAAATCACGTCGATTGGTGCGCATAACTGGTCAATACCACTTATGAGCGCCAGGCGTTGAGCAAATCCCGTCGTGGCGCGGAGTGTCTAGATCGAGTCGAGCGCCGACTGGAAGTCGGCCAGGAGGTCCCGCCAGTCCTCGATGCCCACCGACACCCGCACGAGGGCGTCGGTCACGCCCGTGCGCTTCAGCTCGTCGGGCGTCATCTCCGAGTGCGTGGTGGTGGCGGGGTGGCAGGCCAGAGTCTCGACGCCACCGAGGCTGACGGCGTTGCGGGCGATCTTGAGACGCCGGAGGAAGTCGAAGGCGCCGGCCTTGCCGCCCTCGACCTCGAACGCGAATATGGCGCCCGGGAATGTGGCTTGCGCGTCGCGGATGCGAATCTGCTCGGGCTCCGTGAACAGAGTCGGGTAGTGCATCAACCGCACTTTCTTGTGTGTGGCGAGCGCCTCGGCGATGCGCTGGGCGTTCTTGCTCTGACGGCCCATGCGCAGCTCGACCGTCGGCAGCCGCGTGTCCAGCATCCAGCACTCGTCCGGCTGCAGGATGTTGCCCAGGATGGCGCGTGTTCCGCGCAGGACGGCGATGAGGTCCATGTCCCGCCCCAGCACCACGCCTCCCAGCATGTCGGAGAAGCCGGCCAGGTACTTGGTCGCCGAGTAGACCACCAGGTCCGCGTCGTGCGACAGCGGGTGCTGGAACGTGGGTCCGAGGAAGGTGTTGTCCACCACCACCAGCGGCCGGTCCGTGCGTGCGTGCGCGGCTTTCGCTGCCGACTCGATGTCGCACATGCGCAGTGTCGGGTTGGCCGGCGTCTCCAGGAACACCAGACGCAGATTCGTGGCCGAGGTGATGGCGGCCCTCAGCGCCACGGCGTCCCCCGCGTCGACGCCGATGCCCTTGAGGCCCCAAGGTTCGAGCAACTGGTGAATGAGGTGCTGCGTGCCCCCGTAGACCGGCGTCGTGTAGATGAAGGTGGAGCCGGGCGGACAGAAGGTGAAGAACAGCGTGGAGATGGCCGCCATCCCCGAGTTGAACACCGCCGCTGACTGCGCACCGGGCTCGAGCGGCACGATCTGATCCTCGAGGATCTCGGCGTTGGGGTGCGACAGGCGCGAGTAGATGAGGTCGATGCTCTCCCCCTCGGCGGGGCGCGAGCGGCCAAGAGCGATTGAAAATGCGCGCTCGGCGGCCTCCGGGCTGGAGAAGACGTAGGTCGACGACCGGAAGACGGCCGGACGCGCCGAGCCGACCGACAGCCGCGGATCGAAGCCGCGTGTCAACACCGCCGTGGGAGGCCGGACGAAATAGGGCGTCTTGTTGTTCCGGGGGGGAGGCGCCATGGGCGGTATTATGTCACCCATGCCCGCCTTACTCGTGGTCGCTCTCGCGATTGCGTTGCGGGTCGTCTGGGTGCTGCTGGTGCCGACCAAACCTGTCGGCGACTTCGCCATGTACCTCGAATCGGCGGCGTATCTGGCCGAGCACCACGAATTGGACCCCGAGTTCATCTTCATGCCGGGCTATGTGTTGCTGCTGACGCCGATCCAGATCCTGGGGGGCGGCTGGCTGGCGGCGAAGATCCTGGGCGCGGTCATCGGCGGGCTGGGCGCGGGGGCGGTGTACGGGATCGCGCGGCAGCTGTGGGACAGCGTCCCGGTGGCGCTGGTCGCGGGGCTGATGTGCGCGCTGTGGCCGGCGGGGATCGCCATCGCCAGCGTCACCGGCACGGACATGCCGGCGGCCGTTGCCATCGCGGGCGCCATCTACGTGCTGGTGCGCCTGGCGAACGAGCGGCCGACGCTGGCGGCGATCCTGTTCGGGGTGATGATGGGGATCGCCACCTGGATCCGGGCGGTGGCACTGCCGCTGACGGTGCTGTCGGTCTTCTTCTTGCGAGCGCGCAGTGAATCGTGGAAGGGCGCGGTGGCGCGCGCGGGTCTGGCCTGCCTGGCCGCGCTGGTCGTGCTTGCACCCTGGGTGGTGCGCAACCAGTTCCGCTATGGCGAGACGGTTCTCACCGACAGTCACGGCGGGCTGACGGCGCTCGTGGGCGCCAACCCGGACAGCGACGGGACGTATTCGCGATCGCTCAACCGGATGTTCAAGGAGGCTACCGGGTACACCGTTCTCGGCGAGCCGCACCGGGCGGTCGACCGCAAGGCGTACGAGCTGGCGCGCGAGTGGACCATCTTCTCGCCGATGTACGCCCTGGGGCTGGTCGTGGGCAAGGCCGAGCGGTTGCTCGACAACGAGCGCGCGCTTCTTTACTGGCCGCTCTACCGCGCGGGCGTGCTGCGCGACGGAAAGAAACAGACGTTCGACGACCACCGGCGCCAGCTGGAAACGGTGGTGGACTGGTTCTGGCGCCTGCTGATCGGCGCCGGCCTGGTCGGGCTGGCCGTCGCTGGCACCCAGCAGCGGTGGGAGCTGCTGTCGTTCGTGCCGATGCAGCTGGCGCTGATCGGGCTCTATGCCGCCTTCTTCGCGGAAGCGCGGTACCACCTGCCGATCGCCTTCCTCCTGTTTCCCGCCGCGGGTGGAGCACTGGTCTGGCTGGCGGAGGCGCCCAGACGGCTGTGGCGTGAGCGCCTCCTGCGCGAGGTGGTGAGTGAGGTGATGGTGGGCGCGGTCGTCGTCGCCGGCGTCTTCCTCGCCTGGCCGTGTGTCACCGCGGCGGGCGAGAGCTGGCGCGAGACCCACCGCTGGGCGGTTCACGTGTGCCGCGCAGAAGGCAAGGCCCGGCTGTGCAAGTGGTACGCGCGCGTCGGTGGTCCGGATCAGTCGCCGCTCGTCGGCGTCTGGAACGGGCTGGGACTGGCGCTCGGGCGGCAGCCGGTCGGTGCCGAGACCGAACTCGTCCTGCCGGGCGGCACGTACCGGATCCGCGCTGCGGTCGATCAGGCGCCGCTGAGCGAGGGGGCGTTGAAGGGATCGGCGTCGTTCTCGGCCGGGGACGCCGTGGGCAAGCCGATCGACATGGCCGAGATCGATCGCGCCAGCCGGGTCGGCGACACCGTCCCGGTGGAGATCGAGGTGGAGCACCCGGGTGGACCGCTGACCGTCCGTTTCGAGGCCCAGCTGGACGGCGACGAGGGACCGGGCACGCGCATCTGGCTCGGCGAACTCGAGGTCACCGCGCGCTGATGCCTCCGCGGCTCGTGTCGCGATTCCTGCTGCGTGCGCCGCTCTTGCCGCTGTCCGCGCTCAGGCGGCCGGCGGAGGCATTGCTGGCCGACCCGCTGGGTGTTCAGGCGGTGGCGCTGGCCAGCCCCGATCTCGCGGCGGCGTTGCAGCGGCGCCCGACCACACAGACGCATGAGGCCCTGGACAGGTACGGGCGTCGCGCAGCCTTCCGCGCCACGCCGCACGGTCTTCTCGCCGGCGTGGGCGTAGGGCAGCTCGGTGCGCGGACGGCGATCGCGACTGGTACACCGCGGGGTCATCACGAACGCGCCTGGGCCGACGCCGCCGTCAGCGCGCGGGCTGCGCTGGACGTCAACACCGTTCGGTTGCGGGTGGCTCCCTCGCTGGCGGTGCACGGACGAGAGGCGGTCTGGCTGGCTCTGGGCGGGGACGGTGACGGCTTGCAGGTACGGCGGGCCGAGGTGGACCAGACGCTGGCCGCGGTGCTGGCCGCCACCGCGACGTGGACTGCGTGGAGCGGCGTGCGCGAGGCTGTCGACCCGGATGATCCCGAAGCGGCGGACGAGTTATTGCTGTTGCTCGTCGATCAGGGCCTCCTCCACCACGATCGGGAACCGCCGCTCATCGGACGGCCGCTGTCAGGGCAGGGGCGTCTGCACACGGTGCTGGTGCACGAGTGCCCGCGGGCCACGCTGTCGACGGCAGCCGTCACCGCGGCGGCGTCTGTTGCGCCGCTGCTGTTCCGCCTGCAGGAGGCGCTCAGTCCGCCTGGCGCGGAGCGCGACCTTGGCGCCCAGCTGCGCGAACATCTCGCCGCGATCGAGGAGATCTTCGGCGCGGGCGCCTACGACGTCCCGGCACTGCTGGCCGGGGGCTTTGGCGCGGCTCTCGCCAGCGTCGACGAGGCGGCGCCACAGGCCGTCCCGCCACCGACCCCCCTGCTCGAGTATCTGGTGGAGAGGCTGGGAGCGGAGGAGGTGGCGCTCGATCCCGACGAGCTGGACCGGCTGCTTCCCTTCACCGAGCCGCCACCTACCTTCGAGCTCGTGCTGACACCCTGTCGTGAACCGCCGCGCGCCCGGCCGGGGACCGGCTGGCTGCTGGGACTTCACGCGCCGGCGGGGGCCAGCTGGGGACGCTACGCCCACGCCGTCGGGACCGAGGCCCTCGCCGAGCTGGCAGCCATGGAACGAGATTTGGAGGAGCGGCTCGATGTGAGCTTCGCGCCGACGCCAGACCTGGCCGACCTGTGCCGCCACCCGCCTGTGCGGCGGCGATCGCTCGCTCTCGTCGGCTGGCCCGAGGGGGAGGCCGTGGCGGTGAAGGATCTTCAGCTCGTCCTCGACGGAGGCGTGGTGGGCCTGCGCGACCACGCGGGTCAGCCGGTGTGTCCGAGCCCGCTGCACAGGGTCCGTTCGACGACCGCGCCGTCCGGGCTGTACCGCCTGCTGGCGGGCTGGTCTTTCCAGCGGCAGCATGCGCCCTGGGCGTTTGGCTGGGGCGTGCTGGCGCAGCTGCCCAGGTTGCCGCGTGTGTCGATCGGTGGATTCGTGGTCGCGCCCGCCAGCTGGGGAGTTCCGCACCTGCGATCGCCACGCGATCTCTCCCGGTGGCGCGCAAGCGCCGGGTTGCCGCGCTTCGTTCAGATGGGCGAGGGCGACGAGCTCTTGCTGGTGGATCTGGAGCAGAAGCCGAAGCTGACCGCTGGCACACGTCTCTTCGAGGTCTGGCCGCCGCTCGACCGCACGATCGATCGGGACGGCCGCCGGATAGAGGCCGTGGTGGCCGTCGTCTGCGATACGAAGCGACCGATCGCGGGCACCCGTCCCGTACGGCCCATGCCCGCGTCGGGCTGGACCACCTACAAGCTGTTCGGCGCCGAGGACCGCCAGGACCAGGTCCTGCGGTCGGCGGTGGCGCCGCTCGTGCGCCAGGCGCAGGCAGCCGGCACGATCGACCGCTGGTTCTTCCAGCGCTACGTCGAGCAACGGCGGGACCACCTGCGGCTGCGTGTGCGCGGTGACGCCGCGGCGTTTGCCTTCCGACTCGCCGAGGCCATCGCGCCGCTTCGCGAGGCCGGCGATCTGGTGACGGTGGAGACCGCGGAGTACTTCCCCGAGATCGCGCGCTACGGGGGCGAGGAGTGCTACGAGCTCGTCGAGAAACTGTTCGAGCTGGACAGCGAGCTGGTGATACGGCTGCTCGAGGTCGAGACCGAGGAGGCGGATAGAGTCGAGTTGCTGGTGCGCAGCTTCGATGCGCTGGCACAGGGCCTCGGACAGGATCTGGAGGGCCGACGTCGGATGGCACGCGGACGCCGAGACGCGGCCGCGCCCTGGCTCGATCGGGAGCACGACGCCGAGTACCGCGCCCGCCAGCGGCGACTGGCCGCGGTCCTGGCAGGCACCGCCGACGATGGGTTCGCGGCCGTGTTCGACGCTCACGCCACCCGCGTCCGGGCGCTGGGTGTCGAGCGGTCGCTCGATGATGTCCTCGGATCCTTGCTCCACGTCTGCGCCGTGCGGCTGGCTGGTGCGCGGCCCGACGACGAGGCGGCCGCCTATTTTTTCTGGGAGCGGGCGCTCGAAGGGCTGAGCGCGCGGCGGCGGCGTTAGGATGATCCGTCCCTCCATCCTGTTCGCGCATGGCGCCGGTGCTCCTTCGGCGTCGACGTGGATGCAGTCCTGGGCCCAGCGCCTCGGCGCCGTCGGAGAGGTGACCACCTTCGACTATCCGTTCATGAAGGCCGGGCGGAAGTACCCCGACAGGTTGCCCGCGCTCATCGAAGCGCACCGCTTGGCGCTTGCCGGCCTTCGCAGCAAGGGTCCGGTGGTGCTCGCAGGCAAGTCGATGGGCTCGCGGATCGGCTGCCACCTCTCGCTGGAGACACCGGTCGCCGCGCTGATCTGTTTCGGCTACCCGCTGCGGGCCGCGCGCACGGGCGAGCTGCGTGACGAGGTGCTCCGCGCGCTGCGTACGCCGGTGCTGTTCCTGCAGGGGACACGCGATCCCCTCTGTCCCCTCGCGGATCTCGAGCGCGTGCGCCAGCAGATGACCGCACCCAGCCGGCTCTTCGTGGTGGAAGGCGGCAATCATTCGCTGGAGGTCCGCAAGGGAAAGGAACAGGAGGAATGGGATCGCCGGTTGCTGGCGGCTGCGGCTTCCTTCATCGCGGAGCACGCGCGATGAAGCTCGATCCCAGGGAGCAACCTGTTCCCTCCGTGGGGACAGGTTGCTCCGTCCCGCTGACCTGAGGTTCACGCCGGCGCTTGGGTTCGTCGTGGCGCGCCCCGTGCAGAAGCCCCTGCCATGGCTTCACCTCTCGCTGTGCGCATTGGCATCGTCCAGAGCGGAACCTTGGTCGAGGAGCGCCTTCTCATCGCTCCCCGGCAAATCACGGTCGGCAGCACGGACGGCTGCACCTTCGTGCTCCCGTCCCCACGGATGAAGAGCTGGCGTCTCCTCGAGCGGCACCGCGGGTGCTACCGCCTGCGCCTGTCGGCCCATATGGAGGCGCGCCTGAGCAGAGGGTCTGCCGTCGAGGATGTCAGCGCGGGGCACGAGGTGGACTTGCCGGAGGTGACCCGTGGCCGCGTGGCGATGGGTGACATTGCCATCCTGTTCCAGCTGGTGGTCCCGCCGGCGGTCCGCCCCCTCCCGCAACTGCCAGTATCTCTGCGCAGGCGTTTTTGGCGCGAGGTGGATCGCCCCTTCGCGGTGATCGCGCTCCTGAGCTTTCTGCTTCACGCTGGGTTCACCGAGTACTTGCGCCGGATCGACTGGCCGCGGGGAGCGGCGGTCGAGGATCTGCCGGATTTTCCCGTGCATCTCGTGATGAGGCGGATCCCGCTGGCGCCACCGTCGAGCAGCAAACCCGTCGTCACCGGTCCCCGGACGCCGCGCGCGCCGCGGCCGCTGCACAAGACGATCGGCCTCATCGCGGTGCTGACCAGCGTCGGCGGGCAAAAAGCGCTGCATGATCTCCTGAGGACCGGCCGGCCCGATGAGGACCCCGCGCTGGTGCTGTCGCAGGTGACAAGCGTGGAGACCGCCTCCGACCAGCGGCCCGCTCACCTGATGCGGGACATGGGCGGCGGCAAGATCAGCGGCACCACGGAGCTGAGAAACCTCGGCATGCACATTTCCGTGGCCGACGTGGGGCCCTCGGTGGCCGAGAGGCGCGTCTCGGTGGTTCGGGTCGATCCGCCCGCCCCGGACGAGGTGGCGGCAAGTGGCTTCGACGTCACCAGGCAGATCCGTGGCCACCTGGCCGAGATCCGTGCCTGCTACGAACGGGCCCTGAAGCGGCGTGCGGACATCACGGGCAAGCTGGTCCTGCGGTTGACGATCGCCGCCGCCGGCACGGTCACCTCCGTGGAACTCGACGACGATACTCTCCACGATGCCGAGGTGAGCGCCTGCGTCCTGTCGGCCGCCCGGCGCTGGAGGTTTCCTCCGCCGCCCCACGGGAGCGCGGAGCTGAGCTTCCCCTTCGTGTTCCAGCCTAGCAACGGCTGAGCGCGAACACCGCAGCGGCGCCGGCGAGGATCAGCGCCAGCGCCGAGGACCGTCGGGCCGCCGTGAGCTGCCCGCCCTGGAACCGCTTCAGCTCGTCGGCCAGCTCGAAGGCCGACGGGTACCGCTGGGCGCGGTCGGCCGCCATGGCCCTCGAAACAATCGCCAGCAGATCCGCAGGGGCGCGCGGCTCCAGCGTCGCCAGCGGGGTCGATGAGGGCGCCGTGCCCGCCAGCATGTGGTACAGGATGCCGCCCAGGGCGAACACGTCGGCCCGTGCGTCGACCGGCAGCCCGGCGGATTGCTCCGGCGGCATGTACGCCGGCGTCCCCATCACCGCCCCCCGGTGAGTCAGCGCCGGCGACGAGGGCGGGCTGCTCGGCGTGAGGATCCCCTCGTCTGCGGAGACGTCCTTGGCCAGCCCCCAGTCGATCACCACTGTCTCGCCGAAGGCGCCCACGACGATGTTGCTGGGCTTGAGATCGCGATGGACGATCCCCTGGTCGTGCGCGTAGGCCAGCGCGTCCGCCGCGGCGATCACCAGGGGCAAGAGGGCGATGCGTTCCGCCCGCGTCTCGGCCTCGGCGATCACCCGCTCCAGCGAGCGGCCGAGCACGAGGCGCATCACCAGGAACGGCTCGCCCGTGGGCCAGAAGCCGGCGTCGTATACAGTGACGATGCCCGGATGCTGCAGCCGTGCCGCCACCAGCGCCTCGCGCTCGAACCGCGCAGCCAGTGCGTCGTCGTGCTCGAGCAGAACCTTGATTGCCACCTCGCGCCCGAGGCGCAGATCGCGTCCCGCGTAGATGCGCCCCATGCCCCCCCGGGCGATCTCGCGATCCAGGACGTAGCGTTCACCCGTTGGCCGTGGCGCCGGCGTGGGTGCCCGCTCGGGCGTGCCCGGGAGCACGACCGTGGATTCGTCCTCGCTCATCGCCTCTGGTCCTTGCGTGGGGGGCGTGGCCGCGCGACGCCGTACTGATCGAGGCGGGCGATCAGCACCTTGCGCGAGATCCCCAGCATCTTCGCGGCGCGGCTCTGGTTGCCGGCGCATGCGGCCAGCGCGGCGACGATGCGCTCGCGCTCCGAGCCCGCGGCGGCGATTCCCGACGGGCAGGACAGCCCGTCCAGGTGCTCGGGACCGATGGTGGACCCCGTGACCAGCAGCAGCGCCCGTTCGATCGCGTTGCGTAGCTCGCGGACGTTGCCCGGCCAGGCGTGCGCCTCCAGCGCGGCGACCGCCTCGTCCGAAAGGACGGGCGCCTTGCGTCCCCCGAGTTCGCGCACGAAAGCGCGGGCCAGGGGCGCGATCTCCGTCGGACGTTCGCGCAGCGCCGGGATCGCCAGGGTCATGCCGTTGAGCCGGAAATACAGATCGCGCCGGAAGGTGCCCGCGCCCACGGCGGCCTCCAGGTCGCGGTTGGTGGCGGCCACGAAGCGGACGTCGATCTTGCGCGGCCGCAGCCCGCCCACCCGCACCACCTCGCGGGCCTCGATCGCGCGCAGCAGCTTCGCCTGCAGCTTCAGCGGCAGCTCGCCGATCTCGTCGAGGAACATCGTTCCCCCGGGGGCTGTCTCCAGCAGCCCCGGTTTGGCCTGGCCGGCTCCCGTGAAGGCGCCGCGCTCGTGGCCGAAGAGCTCGCTTTCGAGAAGTGCGTCCGACAGCGCCGCGCAATCGACGCAGACGAACGGGCGCGCAGCGCGAGGGGACAGCCGATGGACGGTGCGCGCCAGTACCTCCTTGCCGACGCCGGTCTCGCCCACGATGAGCACGTTGATCGTCCCGGCGGCGGCGCGCTCGGCGAGCGCGTGCAGGCGCCGCATCTGCTGGTCGGCCACCACCGGCGCGTCATCGTCTTGGTCGGCCTGACGGCGCAGACGGGCGCCGGCACGGGCCAGCAAGGCACCCGCGTGCCGTCCGTCGATGGGGTATGACGCGATCCCGAGCTTTCGCCCCAGCGCCTTCGTGGCGCCGGCATCCAGTCCTGGCAAGAGCGCCTCGTACTCGCCGGGCGCGTAGAGCCCGACCACGTCCATCGGTCGCAGCACGCTCTCGTCCAGCATGTCCTCGGTGAATCGGAGCACGGTGAAGACGCCGCCGGTGGCCTCGGCGCGCGCGCACTCCCATTCGACGCGGCTGCCGAACTCGGGGTGGGGCAACGGACGCCGCCGCGCGGCCTGTGGCTGCGGCCGGTTCGGCTGCACCATCAGGATCGTCGAGCCGATGGCGATCGCCTCGCCCGGGTGCACGCGTGCGGGAGCGTTCACGGGCAGGCGCGCCTCGCGCAGGCGCGTGCCGTTGGCGCTGCCCAGATCCTCTATCTCGAACGTGGCGCCGATTCGCAGCCGCGCGTGCCGACGCGACACCAGCCCATCTTCCAGGTTCACCCCTACGTCGGAGGCGCGCCCGATGATCACTTCGCCTCGCGCTGGCAGGGCGTGCGTCGCGAACAGCTCCGGCCCCATCACCAGCAGATGGAAGCCCGCCTCGTCCGCCGCGCGCGGCGTCTTGCGGTCCAGGATCGTGGTAGGCGCCGCCACCTCGGGCCAGTATATCGCCGTGCTATGAAGGAAGGCGGATGGACGAAGCTCTGATCTTCGATTGCGACGGCACCCTGGCCGACACCATGCCCGCGCACTACCTGGCCTGGCTGGATATCCTCCGGCCCTACGGCATCCCGTTTCCCGAGGACCAATTCTATTCGCTCGGCGGCAAGCCGACGATGGAGATCGCCAGGCTGGTGATGGCCACAGCACGCGAGCAGGTGGATCTGCACCGGGTGGCTCAGTCCAAGGAGGAAGCGTTCCTCACCCGCATCGGCGAGGTGACCCCGATCGAGAAAGTGGTTTCGATCGCCCGCGCCCGCCGCGGCCGTACGCCGATGGCGGTGGCCTCGGGGGGCCGCCGGCGGATCGTCGAGCTGACCCTGCAGCAGATCGGCCTTCTCGACTGGTTCCCGGTGATCGTCACCGCCGAGGACACGCCCCGCCACAAGCCCGAGCCAGATGTCTTCCTGGAGGCCGCGCGCCGTCTCGGCGTCGCGCCCGGCGCCTGCACCGTCTACGAGGACACGGACCTTGGCGTCGAGGCCGCGCGCCGCGCCGGCATGCGGTTCGTCGATATCCGCGGTCTTCTTTAGGTTTAGGCGATGGCGTCCTGGTCGACTTCGGACGCCAGCGCCTCGCACAGGCGGTAGAGCTGGTTGCCGGCGGCCTCGTAGGCATTCACCACGTCGGTGGTGTTGAGGCGCAAGGCCACGCCGCGCGTCTCCTTGGCGCCGTCGGCCTCGGTCAGGAGCCGTTGCCGCGTCTCGAGTTCGAGGCCGTTCATCCGGATCTCGCGTGAGCGCGCCTGGTCCACGTCGGGCGGCGTCCCGTTCGACAGCTGCAGCGCCACCGTATCCAGACCCTCGCCAAGCAGATCGTGGAGCGCCTTGAGCACCCGTTCGTCCTCGGGAGCGACGTGCCAGGCCTGGCCTGCGTTCGACAGCGCCAGCGCCCGCTCGGTGCTTCGCTCGGCCTGGCCGAGAAGATCCTCGAGGGCGCGCTGCAGCTGCAGCATCCCCAGGGCCCCCTGCCGGAGTCGCCCGAGATCCATGTCCTCCGAACGCGTCCGCACCGATCCGGTGAATACCCTCTCCAGTTCGCCGCGCGCGTCCGCCAGCGCGTGCTCGGCGTCCATCCCCTTGGCTCTGTCGCCGCCCAGGCACAGCTCGGAGATCGAGGCGAGCGCCCGTCGTTGCACAGCGATCACCCGACCGAGCCCGTCGCGCAACGTCTGCATCGCCGCCGCCTCGGAGAGCGGGGCCTGCGTCTTGGCACCGGTCGTCCCGGGCCGCGCCCGCCGCAGCATGACCCGCAACGCCATCGTCAACAGCAGCGTGGCCGCGCCCTGCGACAGCATGAAGGCGAGCACCAGGTGCCGCCCGATGTGCGGCAGCAGCACCTTCTTGCCGTAAGCCATCTCGCCCGGGCGGCCGGCGACGAGCATGTCGGCCAGGTAGGCCCACACGTTCACCGTCGCGGCCAGGAAGATGGTGCCCCCGATCGCCAGCAGGAGATGCAGGCGTGCCAGGCGCCGGGCTTCGGGGCCGAAGGGCCACGCAACCACGATCGTCCCCAGCGCCGCGCCCATGCCCGTGCCCGCCAGGATGGCGACTGCGCTTTGCAGATCGATGCGTCCGCTGGCCTGCGCCAGACTGAGCACCAGCCCGAACACCGGCCCCGGCCCTTGCAGCAGCGCCGCCAGCACGATGCCGGCCAGCACGCAGCCGAGACGGCCCGCGAGATCGTCCGTCTGCAGACGATCGATGTAAGGCAAGAGCTCGGGGTCGCTCACCAGCGGCTCGAAGCCGATGCGCAGCAGGTGAAGGCCGTAGAACAGCAGGCCGCAGCCGAGGATGATGTTCGCCAGCGCCTTGCTGCGGCGGTCGCTGGCGAAGCCGAGCCACAGCACCCCCAGGCTGACGACCAGCAGCCCCTCGCGCGCGTTGGAGGCGAGGCCAATCAGCGACGGTGCCGCCGCCGATCCCAGCTGTGCCCCGAGCAAGATCGCCGCCGCCGGACCGACCGCCAGCAGGTGCGACTCGATGAGGCTGACCACCAGTCCGGCGGCCGTGGTGGTGAACTGGGTGAGCCCGCCCAGCAGCACGCCGACGCCCACCGCCGCCGGGGTACGGCGTCCGATGCTCGCCAGCACCCCCTGGCTGCGGTGACCTGTATACGCGCGTGTGCCCCGCGACATGGTCCGCAGGCCCAGCACCAGGAGCGCGATCCCTCCGAGGACGCTCCGGAACAGCTTGCGCCGCGACAGCGACTTGACCCGCAGGTCGTAGGGCTTGCTGCGCGACTCCTCGTCGTCGCCGTGCTGGATGCGCAGCTTGGCGCGTCCGGGGCGCGCCTTGTCGGGAATGCGCACCACCATTTCCCCGGGCCGGCGGTGCAGGACCTCGAGGTCGTGCTTCGCCGAGCCGTTGGCGCCGGCGATGCTCAGCCCGGCGCGTAGCGGCACGCCCTTCGCGTTACCGCCGGTGTACCGGATCTCGAGAGCGCTCCCCGGCGTGGGGTCGCCGGGGCTGACCTCCACGACTTCCAGACGCTCGCCCTCGTCGCTGGCGTCGAACGGGGTGACGACGTTGCCGCTTTCGTCGTCCTCGCTGCCGCCGACGAGCCAGTAGGCGCCGAGGAGCGCGATCGACAGCGCCGAGGCCAGTGCCAGGCGGGCGCGGCGGTGCAGGCGTGGGTCAGCCATGAACCGCCTGGGCGGCGGACTCGAACTTCGAGAAATGCGCCCGCTCGGCGTGAACCTGCGTCAGGAGCGCCTCCAGCCAGTCAGGCAGGGCCCCGCGCGCCTTCACCTCCAGCACGCCCTTCTCGTTGCGGCCGCGCGCCGGCCCCAGGGTCTCCCGCACGAGCGCGAAGTTCCGGTGCCACAGATCCGTGGGCGGGGCGTAGAACTCCAGCCCCACGTCCAGCGTCACCCGCAGGTTCCCCTCCTCGTCCTGCCAGGGTAGCCGCCGGTAATTGACCAGGCAGTCCGCCTGGAACGGCTCGCCGTAGCGCCCGCAGTACTCGGCGATCTCGCGGAGCACCGACTCGCCCTCGAGGCCGTACTGGGGGCGCTGCAATTCGACCATCTCCGAGGTGATCGCCCCGTGCGCGAAGAAACTCGGGACGTCCTTCTTGGGGATCCCGATGCGCCGCTTGCCGGTGGTGGTGCCATCCTTGAACTTCAGCTCGAGCCAGAGCACCGGCTGGAACTTCACGATCTGCCGCGGGTCCGTGGCCAGCTCGGCCAGCGACGGATGCAGGTCGTAATACTCCTTGGCTCGCATCTTCAGGTTGTGCTGTTCGTCCCTCTGGGCCGCCTGGTACTGGTGGCGTGCCAGCGTGTCGAAGTAGATCGTGGTGACGAAGTGCCGCGGCGCCGGAAGGCGGTTCGCACCCTCGCCGGTGAACCGGTGATGGGGGAGCTTCTTGCCGAGAGCCGCCGAGAGCCGGGCGACTTCCGCGGGGGGGACCAGGAACTTCAGCTCCCGGCGTTCCGCTGTGATGCGGGCGTCGGCGGCGGCGGTCATGAAGGGAACCTACTCTACAACGATCTCCGAGCGGACGTTCGCGCCCACGGCGATCGCCGCGGCGTGCTTGAGCAAGGACACATTGCCCGGGTGCCTCGTCAGCTGCTGCTCGACCAGCGCCCGGCCGCGTGGCGTCGTGGCCAGCGGCCCCAGGCTCTTGACCACCGTCGAGATCCAGGTGTCGGCGTGCTGCTCGCGCAGGGCCCAGGCCCGCGGCCCATCGAGGTCCTGGATCGAGTCGATCGCCTCCTTGCACACGGCGGCCAGCCGCTCGCGCATCTGCCAGGCGCGCTCGTCGTCGGAACGCCGCATCGTCCCGAACACCGTCTTCGGCGCCCGCTCGAGCCAGCGCTCGCGCCACTTCCAGGCCTTGTCGCTGTCGACGTAGTAGAGCGACGAGATGGCCGCGATGGGCGCCGTGTCGCGCGCCTCCTTGCGCAGCTCCCAGGCCCGGTCGTCGTCGAGGCCGCTCACCGCCTTGCACAGGATGCGCGCGGTCTCGTAGTTCTCCAGCGCCTTCTCGCCGCCCTTGGCCCCAAGCCAGGTCTCGCGCATCGCCCAGGCGCGCGCTCCCGGCACCCGCATCAGTGTTCCGACGACGATGTCCGGCGCCGTGGCGTACAGCCGATCCCGCAGGATCCACGCCTCCTCCTCATCGGACGCCTCGAACCCGGACAGCACGTCGATGGGAAACCGCTCCACCATCTCGGCACGCAGCTTGCGCGCGCGCGGGTGCGCGGACGGAAAGCCGTTCACCGATCGGGCCACCCGCACCGGTGCCTTCTCCTTCAGCGCCTCGCGCAGCGTCCACGACACCTCGTCGTCGAGGCCGTTGAGGCCGCCGACGATGGTCTCGGGTGCCCGCTCGACCAGCGCTTGCCGTCGTTCGTCGACGCCGCGGCCCCACAGCCCTGACAGGAAATAGGCGGCGACGTGCGGCTCGCGCGTGGCGCGATCGTCGATCCAGCGAAGGAAGTGCTCCAGCGCCTCGCCGGGCGTGCGGACGGGCGCCGGCACGGGGGCCAGGGTGTCGCATTCCTCGCGCCACCGCTGCCGCGCCTCCTTGACGCTCTTGCGCGCGGCCTCTTGCAGCAGCGAGAACACCCGGTTGACCGTGGTGTCGAGATCGCGATCGTTGTCCACGATGACCCAGCGCTTGGTGTCGCGCGCCGCCAGCTCGAGGTAACCGGCGCGGAATCGCTGCTGCATCCCCCCGCCTCCTTGACCCTTGCGCGACGGCGGCCGCTTGTCGGCCGTCAGCGCCTTGGCCACCTGACGCCGGGCGCGCGCCACGTGCGGATCGATGTCGACGAGCACCACCAGATCCGGTTCCAGCCCGCGCGCGGCCGCGTCCAGCACCGGACGCACGTAGTCCTCGGGCAGCCCGCGCCCGAACCGCGCCAGCACCTCGGCCGAGAACAGGAACCGATCGGCGATCACCACCTGGGCGCGCTCGGGCGCCGGGCGGGTCATCTCGTCCAGCAGCTGCACGTCGCGCGTGACGTAGAGGAAGAACTCGGCGTGCGGGGTCAGGTCCAGGTTGCGCACGTCCCGGCCGAACTCGCGGATCGCCTGGGTGACGTTCGAGGTGAACTTCCCGCCCTCGCGCAGGTGCTCGACCGTGAGACCGGTTTCACGAAGCTTCTGGGCGACCCGGTTCGAGACCGTGGTCTTGCCGCTGCCGTCGATGCCTTCGAACACCACGAACATCGGAACCGGTAGACTACACGGGCACACACCGCCGTGAATACCCTGATCTGCCCCCTCATCCTTGCCGCCGGCGCATCGTCCCGGATGGGCCAGCCCAAGGCGCTGCTCGATTTCCATGGGCGGTGCGCGATCGAGATGATTCTTGAAGCATGCCAGGGACTTGGCATGCCGATCGTGGTCACGGCCGCACCCGCCGGTCAGGCCATCCGCGCCCGCATCACCAGCTTCATCGACGTCCGCAACCCGCGCCCTGAAGAGGGCCAGCTGTCTTCCTTGCAGGCGGGGCTGCGCCAGTTGCCGCCGGACGCCGCCCGCTTCCTCCTGTTTCCGGTCGACTACCCGCTGGTGCCTGCCACGGAGGTGCAGCGTCTGGTCGCCACGGCTGGCCGCATCGTCATCCCCTCGTACCAGAGGCGCCGGGGACATCCCGTGTTGATCGACGCCGCGCTCGCGTCCGAGTTTCTCGCGTTGCCGCCGACGAGCTCCGCGCGCGAGGTGATCGCTGCGCACGCGGACGAGATCGTCTATGTCGATGCGGCGACCGATCTGGTGCTCCTGGACATGGACACACCCGAGGACTACCGGCGCGGCCTCGCGCGCATCCGGTGATACACTCCCCGGCTCGATGGAGGTCTCGCGCAAGGTGATGCGGCGGGCCGCCGAGCTCCTCGACGCCGGCGTCTCGTTCGCGCTGTGCACCGTCGTCGCCGCGCGCGGCAGCGTGCCGGGCAAGACGGGCGCGAAGATGATCGTGCTGGCGGACGGCGCGCAGTTCGGCACGGTCGGTGGCGCCGGGCTCGAAGAGAAGACCAAGGTGCTCGCCCGTCGGAGCATTGCCGAGCGCCGCACGATGACCGAGAGCTTCGAGCTGATGACCGGCCGGCCGGGCGCGCTCGACAGCCTGTGCGGCGGCGCCGTCGACATCCTGGTCGAGTACATGGGCGCGGTCCCCAAGGTCCTGATCCGCGGCGGCGGCCCGGTTGCCCGCGAGGTGGCGCGTCTGTGCGACCAGCTCGAGTACCTGCACGCGTCCGAGGGCGAGCCGTCGTCGTTCTCGCAGGTCATCGAGGTGGGGAAGCCAAGCGAGGAACGCACACCGGCCGAGATGGCCGTGGGCATCGTCGCCCGGGTGATCGCCACCCACAAAGGCGTGAAATGACTCGGCATCTCCTGCTTTGCGGCGGCGGCCATGTCGGCCTGGACGTCGCCCGGCTGTGCGATCAGCTCGGCTACGGCTACTCGGTTCTCGACGACCGGCCCGAGTTCGCCGGCCGCGAGCGCTTCCCCACGGCGCGCCAGCTCCACGTCGGGCGCCCGGAGACATTCTTCCCGGCGCACGACCTCGGGGCCTTCACCCATGTCCTCCTGCTCGGCTACTCGTACAAGATCGACACCGAGGCGCTTTACCAGTGCGTGACCCGCTTTGGGGGCCACATCGGGTTCATCTGCAGTAAGCTCAAGCGCCGCGAGATGTTCGCCAGCCTCCGCGATCGTGGCATCAGCGAGGTACAACTAGCGCGGGTCGAGGCGCCGCTGGGCCTTTCGATCGGCGCCGAGACTCCCGCAGAGATAGCGGTTTCCATCCTGGGCAGCATCATCGAGCACCAACTGGGCGAGGAGAGCCATGGCAAGCAAGCGCAAGGGTCAGGGTAAAGACAAGGGCATCAGCCGTCGTGGGTTCCTGGGGACCGGCGCGGTCGCCGGCGTGGCGCTGTCGACCAAGGAAGCGCAAGCCGCCAAGACGAAGACGCTCGGCCCCAAGAAGGTGGGCATCACCCTCGAGGTGAATGGCAAGAAACAGAACCTGCAGGTCGAGCCGCGCACCACGTTGCTGCGGGCCCTGCGCAACCAGCTCGATCTCACCGGCACCAAGGAGGTCTGCAACGGCGGCGCGTGTGGCGCCTGCAGCGTGCAGCTCGACGGCAAGCTGGTGAACTCGTGCATGGTGTTCGCCGTCGACGCAGCCGGCCGCAAGGTGGCGACCATCGAGGGGCTGTCGAACGGCGACAAGCTGCACCCGATCCAGACGGCGTTCGTGAAGTACGACGCGCTCCAGTGTGGCTTCTGCACGCCGGGCATGGTGATGGCCTGCAAGGCGATCCTCGACAAGCACAAGACGCCCACGCTCCACCAGATCAAGCGCGGCCTCGCCGGCAACATCTGCCGCTGCGGCACGTACACCCGCATCTTCCAGGCCGTGCAGGCCGCCGCCAAGGAGGCCTGAGTCATGCCCAAGATGAAGACAAAGGTCGGCTTTGCCGGCCACATCAAGGAGATCGAGGTCGACGTCCCCGAGAAGGACCCGGCTCCCTGGGGCGCGGACGCGAAGCTGAAGATCGTCGGCACCGACGTCCAGCGCATCGACGGCGTGCTCAAGGTGACCGGGCGCGCGAAGTACACCCACGACCAGCACCCCAAGGGAATGCTCTGGGGGAAGATCCTCCACTCGCCCTACGGCGCCGCGACGATCAAGGCCATCGACACCAAGGCGGCCAAGGCGATCCCGGGCGTGGTCGCCATCCACATCGTCAAGGACGTGGGCCGGCCGCTGCAGTACCACGGCGACGAGATTCTTTGCGTCGCCGCCGAGACCGAGGACGCCGCCGAGGAGGCGATGCAGGCGATCGTCGTGACCTACGATCGCCTGCCGGTGGCGACCACCATCGCCGTGGCGATGAAGGACGACGCCCCGATGGTGTTCGCGGGCGACAAGAACATGGCCGCGCCCAAGCCCCAGGGCGACAAGGCCAAGGCGCAGGCGGCGATCGCCAAGGCGGACAAGGTGATCGAGGCACGCTACGAGACGGAGGTGCAGACGCACTCGTCGCTCGAGCCGCACGGCACGATGGCCACCTTCGAAAAAGACGGCTCGCTCACCTGCTACGTCAGCACCCAGTCGACGTTCGGATGCAAGGGCGAGGCGGTGAAGGTCAGCAAGCTGACCGACGACAAGGTGCGAGTCATTTCTCAAATGATCGGGGGGGGCTTCGGCTCCAAGTTCTCGCTCGGCGTCTCGGGCCGCGCGGCCATCGCGCTCGCCAAGGAGACCGGGCGACCGGTGAAGGTGATGGTCAGCCGCGAAGGCGAGCACACCACCGGCGGCTGCCGACCCGGCTCGCAGCAGAAGATGAAGGCCGGCGTTCGCAAGGACGGCAAGATCGTCGGCTATCAGGCCGAGATCCACGGCACCGGCGGCGTGGCCATGGGCGGCACCGGCGCCGCCAACCCGGCCATCTACGAGGTGGGCGAGAAATTCAAGACCGAGAGCAACGTGGTCACCAACCAGGGCCCATCGGCCGCGATGCGCTCGCCCAGCTGGCCGCAGGGCATCTTCGCCATGGAGAGCTTTCTCGACGAGTGCGCGCACGCCATCGGCATGGACCCGCTGGAGTTCCGCAAGAAGAACATCAACGACGAGGTGTATCTGGCGCAGTGGGCGCTGGGCGCCCAGAAGATCGGGTGGTCCGGCCGCAACAAGGTGCCGGGCGCGGGCAAGGGACCGCTCAAGCGCGGCATGGGCATGGCTTCATCCACGTGGCGGCAGATGGGCGGCCCGAAGTGCGAGGTGGACGTCCTCATCCACGCCGACGGCACCGTCGAGGCGCGCAACGGCGCCCAGGACATCGGGACCGGCACGCGCACGCTGATGGCGGTGATCGTCGCCGAGGAGCTCGGCCTCAAGCCGTCGCAGATCAAGGTGTCGCTGGGCGACACGCAGTGGCCGGTCGGCCCGGGTTCGGGCGGCTCGAAGACGGCGCCCACGATCGGCCCGGCGGCCCGTCAGGCGGCGTACCTCGCCAAGGGCAAGCTGCTGGAGCTCGCAAGCAAGAAGCTGGGTGTGGCAGCGGCGGAGCTGCGCATGGAGGACGGCCTCGTCGCCGGCCAGGGCAAGAGCCTGAAGTTCGCCGACGCGGCCAAGCTCGTCGGCAAGAACCCCATCACCGTGCGGGGCGAGCGGCTGGCCAACTACGAGTCGTACGCGCAGCAGGTGCACGGCGTGCAGTTCATCGAGGTCGAGGTGGACACCGAGACCGGCTACACCAAGGTGCTGCGGGTCATCACCATCCAGGACGCCGGCCGGGTCATCGACAAGCTGCTGTTCGAGAGCCAGCTCGTCGGCGGCGTCATCCAGGGGCTGTCCTATGCGCTTCTGGAACAGCGGATCCTGGACAAGAACTACGGCCCGCAGATGAACGCCGATCTGATGATGTACAAGATCGCCGGGCCCATGGAGATGCCGGAGATCGTCCCCATTGCCTTCGACATCGCGAATGCCGGCAACAACTGCGGGATGATGGGCGTCGGCGAGCCGTGCAACATCCCGACGGCGGCGGCCATCGCCAACGCCATCTTCAACGCCACCGGTGTGCGGGTCCGCTCGCTG
Source organism: Myxococcales bacterium (assembly GCA_031423255.1). Lineage (GTDB taxonomy): Bacteria > Myxococcota_A > Polyangia > Fen-1088 > Fen-1088 > JANPFD01. The sequence goes on from JANPFD010000118.1 coordinate 44,842, forward strand.
CCGATCACCCCGGACAAGCTGCTGGCGGCTCTGGCCAGCAAGAACGGAAAGGCGATCTGACATGCGCAACTTCGCATTTGTCCTGCCCGAGACGCTCGCCGAGGCCAGCCGTGCCGCCAGCGAGAAGAACGCCGTTCTCAAGGCGGGCGGCATCGACCTCATCGACATGATGAAGTCGGAAATCATCCAGCCCGCGACGCTGGTGAATCTTCTCAGCGTCAAGGGGCCCGAGCTGCGCCAGATCAGCAAGAAGGACGATGGGCTGCACATCGGCGCCCTGGTGACGCTGGCGGATCTGGCGGCCTACGAAGGAGCGCCCGAGGTGCTGACCCACGCTGCGGGCGCCGCCGCCACGCCGCAGATCCGGAACGTGGCCACTGTGGGCGGCAACATCGCCCAGCGGCCGCGCTGCTGGTACTTCCGCAGTCCGACCTTTCCCTGCGCGCGCAAGGGCGGCAACACCTGCTACACGCACAAGGGCGAGAGCAAGTACCACGCGCTGTTCGACAACGGTGACTGCGCGGTGGTGCACGGCTCGTCCCTTTCGGCGCCGATCGTTGCTCTGGACGCCACGGTGGTGACCAACAAGCGCAGGATCCCCGCCGAGAAGTTCTTCGTGCCGACGACAGTCGACATCACCAAGGAGCACATCCTCGAGCCGGGCGAGATCATCACCGAGGTGGTGATCCCGCTTGCGACCGCGTCGCAGAAGAACGCCTACCGCGAGGCGGGCGAGCGCGAGTCGCAGGACTGGGCGCTGGTGTCCGCGGCGGTGGTGATGGATCTCGTCGGTGGCAAGGTGAAGTCGGCGCGTGTCGTCCTGGGCGCCGTCGCCGCCGTTCCCTACCGGGTCCCGGCCGTCGAACAGGCGTTGATCGGCAAGGCGGTCACGCCCGCCAACGCCCTGGCTGCCGCCGAGGTCGCCTTCACCAAGGCGACGCCGATGGCCGACAACGGCTACAAGGTGCCGCTCGGCAAGACCATCCTCAAGCGGGCGATTCTTGCGGCCGCGGGCGAGAAGGAGATCTGAGATGAAGAAGAGCATCCACGCTCCCACGGTCCGCGATGGCCTGTGTCGCCACGTCCGCAGCAAGGGCATGCTGGTGAACATCGGCGAGAAGCCCGAGAACGACTCGAGCCAGCGGCAGCTCTTGAGGCACGACTCCAACACCATGGCGTGGGACGGCACCAACTGGTGGTGCGACGAATCAGGCAAGACCGTCGGCCCCGACGACCGGCCCTGCCACGGCGAGCGCTGCTTGCCCGGCCGCAGCTGCTACCAGGCCGAGGGCGCCGAGCCTGTCGCGTAGTCGCCCTCGCGCCCACACATGAGTTCGCGTCGGGGATGAAAAGAAGACCCTGGAGCGGTGCCCCCCGAGGGAGCATGGTACGATCGACGGGAAGGACGAGAGCGATGGCACGGAAGCCCACGCACATCCGGGAACTGGCAGCGCAGATCGAAGCGCTCAAGCCCGACGACCAGCTGAAGGTGATCAAGCAGGTCCTGACGCCCCAGATGGAGCTACGGCTGGTGATGGATCAGATGGCGTCGCGCGTTCGCCACGTACCGAAGCGCGCCCTGGATCGGGCCATCGACCGAACGGTCCGTGAGGTCCGACGTGAGCGCTCCGGCCGCTCGGCGCGCTAAAGCAGTCCTCGACACGAACGTCCTTCTGCGTGGGCTGACGCGGACGACGGGCCCGAGCCGTCGCATCCTGCGAGCGCTGACGGACGACGCAGCTTTCGATCTGGTGCTGTCGACCTCGATCCTTTCGGAGCTGGAGGACGTGCTCCAGCGGCCCGCCTTTCAGAAGCGGCTCACTGTCCCACAGGCACAGATCCAGATGGCCCTGCGGGCTCTGCGCGGCAGCGCGGATCTCGTGCCTGGCAACTACGTCGACCTCGATGCAGTCCCGACCGACCTGGACGACAACCACGTGGTCGCGACGGGCCTCGAAGGCGGCGCCGACTACCTGGTCACCGAGGACCGACGGGACCTCCTGCCCCTAAAGGTGAAGCTGGTCAGCGGCTACCAGCCGCTCCAGATCGTCTCTGCTCGCGATTTCCTCAAGGTCCTGCGCAGCCGCTGAACTGCTTGCCGAGCGTCGCTCCCGGGGAGAAGATCCACCTCGAGCACGTCGTCGAGCACGCCGCCGTACCCGCCACTGCAATCGTGGTCGCGCTCGCCTAGTCGCCCTCGCGCCCAGACATAGGCTCGCCGGATGGTCGCTTGAACTGCGGCAATCCGGCGAGCGGTACTGCTTCACGACACTCCATCACTCAGGCCGCCTGCTTGGTGGGTGCCTCCGTATCGTTCCCGTGCTCCGGTCGCGAGGCATCGGGGATGATCTCGTGCACGGCGGCCTCCGTCATGCCCAGCGACAGGAGGTCGCGCTTGAAGGCGCGCAGCCGGTCGTGGGCGGTCTCCACCGCGGCCCTGTAGACGGATCGGGCGATCCGGGCCGTGGCCTTCGTGGGACGGTAGGCGTCCAGCGCCCGCTGGAGCGACTCGCGGCGGGTGGTGATGTCGGCCGCCAGCGTCTCCCGCAGCTGCGCCGGCCACAGGCCCGGCGCCGCCGCGAGGATGCGTGAGACCAGCACCCCCAGGATCTCGGGCTGGTCGGCCCTGTCCCCGTGCCGGTACGTCAGCACCCCGTTCGGGAACACCTTGTCCATCGCCGGACTCGGCCGGGGACGCCCGAGGGCGTTCCACAGCGCGTCCCGCGTAGCGCCGATGGCGAGCTCGCACTTCCCGCTCTCCACCAGCACGGTGTTCCAGGCGCTTTCCTCCGCCTGCGCCGCCTCCCCGTACGCCACCTCCGACTCGGCGAGGGCCGCCACTGCCTCCGCCATCTTCGCTCTCGCCGCCGCCTCGACGCCTCCTCCCGACTTGACGGCCTTGTCGTACGACCGCCGCACGTGCACCTTCACCCGATCCGCATCCGCTCCGAACTTGATCAACCTGCCCATGACACTGTCTCCTTCGTTCTCGTTCCGTTTCGACTTCCGATGGCCACCATGGCCACCTTCCGTCGCACGGACACCAATGCACGGGCGGTGCCGGTACAACCCCGCCCGCCGCGCGGCCCGCGCCCGCCGCCCGAGCAGAAACGTCGCAGTGGCATGCACACAGTGGGCGGCCGTCGCCAGACGCGCGTCACCTACATCCCCAAGTCCAAAGCCCGCTTCCTTCCAGCCATGTGGCTTCCGTCAATCTCCGGATCGCCGTCGGAAATCGGAACCGTGCTCCGGACCTTTCCAGAGGTGAGATCCGATATCCCGAGTGCGGTCCGGACATGGACGGGCGGGACCTGGACATCCGAGGTGGTCGGCGGAAGCCGACGGAGCGCCCCTCGTTCATCCAGCCGAGGGTGCCGACATGAACGGAGGTGCGCTCGTTCATGCGACGCCCGGTCCGGACATGGCCAGGCGCCGGGTGGATATCGCGGGCGCGTGCCGGAGATCGCCGGACGGTCGCCCGATCTCCCTGCGGTGTTCCGGAGATCGCCGGACCCGACCGCAGACATCGGCCGGCGAAGTGGCGATTGGCACCTCGGCGCCGGGGAACGCCGATGACCCGGGGTGGAACACGCCACCCACGCGCCCGTCCGTGGCCACGAACCGCCGCCGCACGAGCGCCATCGGCCCGAGGAGTCGAGCGCGAGCACGAAGGTGGCCTGCCGCGTTTCATCGTGGCCGAGTTCGAGGCCTACCTCCGCTGTGGCATCCTCGCGCACGGTTTTCTGCGCGCCCGTTGCCAGGACTGCGGCGACAGCCGCCTGGTCGCCTTCTCGTGTAAGAGACGAGGGTTCTGCGGCTCGTGCATCGGCCGGCGCATGTGCGATACCGCCGCTCACCTGGTGGACAACGTGTTGCCACGGGTTCCGGTCCGCCAGTGGGTGCTGACGGTGCCTCACGGCCTGCGGTACGCGATGGCGCACGACCCCGCGCTCGCAGGCGCCGTGCTCCGCACCTTCATGGGCGCTGTCTCCTGGACCCTCCGCCGCCGCGCCCGCAAGCTGGGCCACCGCGGCGTGCTGAAGACCGGCGCCGTCACGGTGATCCAGCGCTTCGATTCGGCCCTGGCGCTCAACGTCCACTTCCATTCCCTGGTGCTCGACGGTGTCTACGCCAGCATCGGCGAGCCACGAGGCCGGCCCCTGTTCCACCCGGTGCCCGCGCTTACCGACGAAGACGTCGCAGAGGCAGAGGTCGCCGCGCGCGTCTTCCGGCGCGTGTCGCGCATATTCGACGAACTCGCAGACGCCGCCGCCGCCGATCGCGATCCGTTGCTGGCCCGGATGTCGGCCGCGTCGCTGCGACGCATGGTCGCCACCGGTCCGCGCCGAGGCCGCCCGGTCCGACGCCTCGGCCACGACCGTCCTCCGCAAGCCCGGATTCTCGGAAAGCGTTGCGCCGACGTCGAGGGCTTCAACGTGCACGCCAACGTCTGCATCGCCGCGAACGATCGCGCCGGGCTCGAAGGCCTGTGTCGCTACGTGGCGCGCCCGCCACTCTCGGCAGACCGCCTCGCCGAACTGCCCGACGGAACCCTCTGGAAGAGCCGGAAGTTGACGGAAGGGAATGTTATCGGACAATTTGACGCGGGTAGATACGCCGCTTGAACCACCTATGCACCCTGTGCGGTTCTGGGACGAGGTTAGCGGGAGAGGGCCAGTCCACCGCGTCCCCGCATAGGCTTGGCCTCAACCAACGATGATGTTGTGGACCTCGATGACCTCGGGCTGACCGACGTCGATGCCAAGTTCTGCCAGGATCGGGACCAGGGTTCGCCCGAAAGCATCGAAGCTCTGCCCGGTGTCGTAGACGTCGGTCACGCGCAAGGCGGGCTTGTCGCCGTAGCAGACGTGATGCAGCCGCCCCCTGGGGGTGCCGGCCCCGGCTGCATCGAGGCGCCGTAGCACCTCCGCGTACTTCTTCTCGTCCATACCCTTGGGAGTGAAATGAACAATGAGTGCCATGTGCGTGTCTCCTTCCTGACCAGAGGTACCGCGCTCCGGGAGGGTAGAGGAGACGTGAAAGGCGATACCCCGGGGTGCGATAATCGCAACCCTTGGACTGGGACGACCTCCGCTACCTGCTCGCCGTTCATCGGCACGGCTCGCTCGCTCGGGCCGCCAAGGAGCTGAAGGTCACCAAGGCGACATGCAGCCGGCGCCTGGCGGCTCTCGAACGCGCCCTCGACGTACGACTGGTCGAGCGCAACCCTTCTGGCCTCACCCTGACTGCCGCGGGGCGAGAGGCCATCGGCACCGCTGAACGCATCGACGCGGATCTGGGATCGCTCGAACAGCGCCTGATGGCCGCCAGCGATGCCCATCCCCGCGGCACGGTGCGATTGACCGCGCCGCCGTGGCTAGCCGCTCGCCTCCTCATCCCCGCACTTGCCGAACTCCAGGCGCAGCATGCAGAACTCGACGTTCAGTTCGTGGGGACGAACCAGATCCTGAATCTTGCCCAGCGCGAGGCGGACGTGGCGATTCGCAACGTCAAGCCGACCCACCGCTCCCTGGCTACCCGAAAACTCGTGGAGCTTGGCGGCTGCGTGTACGGCTCCAAGCTCTACCTCGAGCGGCGGGGTCGGCCCACCTCGCGGGAGGCGCTGAAAGGGCACGACGTCCTCGTCTACGAGACGCTCGGAGGAATGCCCGGCTTCGAATGGCTACGCGATCCCGCCCGGGGAGGTCGTGTCGCCTTCCGCGCCAACGATCCCGAAGCCCTGGTCGGCGCTGCCACCGCTGGCCTCGGGCTCTGCGCCGTGCCATGCATGCTGGGCGATCAGGAGCCGCAACTGGTTCGCGTCCCTACCCTGGGCTTCGCGCGGTGTGACCTCTTCCTCGTCACTCACGAGGAGACCCGGAAGACGCCGCGGGTGCGCGCCGTCACCGAGTTCCTTGCCCGCGTGGTGCAGAGGAATCGGGCCCTCATAGAGGGCTAGGCGTCTCGACCGGTGATCACATGCCCGGTACGGGTAGCAGATCGACGATCTCGATGAACCCCTCGGGCATCATGAAGTGAGGATGCCCCTTGAGGGTCTCCGCGAGGGCCTCCTTCGACTCGGCCTGAAGGATTGAGTACCCGCCGATGTCGTTTCTCGTAGGTGAGGCGCCCGACGGCGTGACCCGCAGGGTCTTTCCCAGAGGAGCGCCCATGTCGACGATCGACCCGGCCGCCTTCTTGCCCCACGCCATCCAGGCGTCCATGCCGGCCTTCTGCTGCTCGGCAGTGGCCTTCATCATCTGGTCGAACGATGCAAGGGGCGCTTTGTAAAGGACGAGGAACTTTTTCATCGGGGTGGCCTTTCTGTCGCGACTCGCATTGGTCTAGGTCTCTTCGAGGTGATCCGCAAGCAGCGGAAGACGGGACCCAGCTCGCTCACCACGGCTGGCCGGTACCAGTCTCGAGGTACGCCTTCAGGCTTCCGAGGAAATGCTTCCACCCCTGAGCGACCATCTCGGGAGCCGCTTCTTTCCAGCCAGAGTGGTCCAGCGCCACCACGACATCCTTACCTGCCGGCTTGATCGTCCAGGTGAGCGTGGTGCCCACCCAGCTCGGGAAGTCATGGGCCGTGCAGGTCCAGCGGACGCTCTCTCCAGCGTTCATCGCGTCGATGCGGAAGCGCATGTTCACCGGTTTACCGTCCTTGACGAAGCGGAGGACTGCTTCGCCTCCCGCCGTCTCGGGGACCTCGGCCACGGCGTTCCACCAGCCCCGGTATCCCGTCTGACGGCGCAGAGCCTCGTAGGCTTTCCCTGCCGACACGCCGATTCGAACCTCGTCCTTGATTGCGTTCATGTGTTCACCACCTTCTCCAGATTGCCCAGACATCCCTGCCAGCCTTCCTCGTGCCCGCGGCGGATCTTCGGATCCGTCGGCAACTCGTGCGTGAGCGACAGCTCCGTCTGCTCGCCTCGCTCGATGAGGTCCACCGTGACGACGCTGTCGACGACGCCGAGATCGGGACAGGTCCAGGTGAAGACCAGTCGTGAGACCGGCACGATCTCGCGGTACACACCGAACTGGAGATGGGTCGCGCCTTCGAGGTCGCGCATGGAGAGCTCGTAGCGACCTCCGACCTTCAGATCGGCGCTCACGATCACCGTCCACCCTTCCGCCGGGAAGAACCACCTTGCCATCAACTCGGGCCGGGTCCAGGCCTCGAAGACGCGCGCACAGGGCGCGTCGAGAACACGTTTCACAGCGACGCCGTTCACGATGGTCATGACTTCAGCCCTCGACCTTCAGCTCATGCAACAGGTGCTCGAGCGAGTCCAGGCGCCTCTCCCAGAGGCTCGCCAGCTGCGCGAGAACCTTGGCGGCGTCTCGCAGGGGAGCGGGGCTGAGCCGACAACGGTGCACCCTGCCGCTGCGGGTTCGACGCAGAAGACGCGCGCGCTCCAGCACCTGGATATGCTTCGAGACCGCCTCCAGGGACATCTCGAATGGCTCGGCCAGTTCGGTGATCGTGTGCTCCTTGCGCGCGACCCGGCGCAGGATCTCGCGGCGTGCCGGGTGGGCAAGCGCGCCGAAGACGCGATCGAGGTGCTCTGTCGCATGGTCAACCATATGGTTGATTATCAGCAGGCGGCCACAACTGTCAACCGACTGGTTGAATATAACGCCGTGCCGCTTCCCCGCCGAACCCTGGTACATTTTTCGACCATGAAGAGCAGCGGCAGTGGCACCCGCGAGAAGCCCTGGGCTCTCAAGACACCACCCGGATCTTCGGAGTTCGAGGCGTTTCGTGACGAGACGCTCGATCCCCCGGCCCTCGTCGTCCGAGTCGGCAAGACCGAGCTGCGCTACCACCTTCGCTGCATCGAGGATCTCCATGCCATGCTCGTGAAGCACGGCGACTGGATGCCGCTCGGGGGAGCGGACGAGCAGAAGCCCGCCGCCGAGGGGAGCGTCGAGGCCTGGGGACGTTCGCAGAAGAACCCGGTCAAGGGCTGGTACGGGCTGAAGAAGGGTCTGCGCGGCCGCTTCGGCGTCTACGTACCGCCGGTGCTGGAGGCGCTGAAGCTCGCCGAGGTCGAGCACCAGCCGCGCAATAACCGGATGCGGGCTCGAAGCGGCTAGAGAAGGGGCAAAGCCGTGGCTTACGACGAAAGGCTCGCCGATTGGATAGGGAGGAGCGCGACATGAGAGCGAATCTGGAGAAAGAGGAGTTCGGCAAGGCGGCGCAGGTCGCCGACGGCTTCTGGATGATCGCCACCCGCCATCGTCCTGGCCTGTCCAGGCGGATGTTCGAGATCAACAACCGCTGCCTGGTGTTCCGCCTGAACGATTCGGACGGTCAGCCGATCCTCCTGGTCGCCAATGCGGTCGACCCGGCCCAGTCGCTCGGCGAGGTCCGGCGGCTCGAAGGGGAGACCGGCCTTCCCGTGCGCTACATCCTCTCGGTTGGGGGCGGCCATCATCTGCATATGGATCCGTGGATCGACGCGTTTCCGGAAGCGAAGGTCCTTCTGCCTCCCGTACGCGTGCCCCGAACCCGGCACGGACAGATCCTGATGAAGAAGGCTCAGGTCGCGACCATGGATCTCGATGATCCCCTTCCACAGTTCCGCGGCCAGCTCGAGGCGGTGGTCTTCCACGGACTCGTCGGCTTCCCCGATCACCAGACCCCGGCCGAGGGTGGCTCCGACGGCATCCTGTCGATGGTGAAGATGATGGCCATGATGATGAGTGGCCCGAGCGACCCCGTCGACGAACTGTGGCTTCATCACGTGCCGACGGGCATGGTGATCGCGGGGGAGAACCTGGCCTGGTACTACCCCGCCGACGAGTACCGGAAGCTGCCGTTCATGGGTCGCAAGATGCTGAAGCCCGACAAGGTCTGGCTGATGGACATGGCTCGACGGCCGAAGGATTCCACCGTCGTCGCCGCATGCTGGAAGAAGGTGCTCGCCTGGTCGATCCAGACCCTCGCGACGTATCACGATCCGCCGACGCGCGCGATCACGACGGACGCCCACGGCGCGCTGGAAAGGGCGGCGCGCGACGCGAAACAGATCTAGGGGCGACGGGCCTACTTGGCGGGCGTACCTTTGGGCGGCGGGCCCATCAGGCCGAGCTGACCCATGAAGCCCATCATGTCGAAGTAGACGTCCATCGCGACGACCTTGCCCCCCTTGATGCGGGCGAAACCCGCGTAGGGGAACTCGACATGTTTGTTGGTGGCGGGGATGGACTTCCCCGCCGGGGGCGAGCGCTGGAAGAACCGGAAGTTGACGGAAGGGAATGTTATCGGACACTGTGACGCGGCGGGACGATCGGCTTAAACTTCCTATGCACCGAGTTTTTGCGAAGCACAGCTCACCGCCCTTCATGGAGAGCGGCGCGCCTGCGGATGCGCGCGTCGACGGCGCGCTCAGATGCGCCAGTACCAGGTGATGTACGTCAGTAGATCCATCCGTCTGTCATCGAGTTGCGCGCGCGGGAACGTCAGGCTCACGAACCAGACCGCGAACGGCCGATCGTTGCGCCGGAACTCCCAGCGGATGCGCGTGCCGACCGCGTACTCGTCGTAGCCGGTGCGGGTCCAGCGCAAGCGCATCTCCGGGCCGAACGCGAAGGTCTCGAAGGCGCGCCAGATCACGCCCGAGTTCGAGACCAGCAGGCCCTCGACCGGGTGGACGAGCGGCCACACCGCGCGCAGGCCGGTGAAGATCTCGAACGGAGGCAACGAACGGATGTTGGCGTCGAGGCCGAGCTCGGTCCGCCAACGTGTGTTCTGGAACACCGGCGCGTCGACGAAAGTCACCGTGGACAGCCACACGGGATCGTGGGCGATGTGCCAGAAAGTCACGAGGTACGGGTTCGCGGGCCCGATCGGCGCGGGCCGGAAGCGCACGGCCGGCAGTCCCAGCCCCATGTCAAGTCCGCCGACGATGCGGTAGGTGCCGCTCACGAACGCGCGCTGCTCGTATTGCACCTCGCTCTTGCCCATTTCCGTGTAGGGCCGGCTACGGAAGCCAGTGAACATGCGGAGGCCGCGATCCTCGGTGGCGACGGGCTGCGCGTGAGCGGCGGCGGGCGCGAGGAGCCGCATGACAAAGACCGCGAGCGTGGCGCGTCCACAACGGAGGAACGGGGCTGGTGGCAAGCGTGGGCCACGCTAGCAGATGCGACGAGATCCTGCTCGAGTTGCCTCGCGGCGATGCCTCGCTGGATAGCCGCATGGGTCTCGGAGATGCTGAGGCCTAGTCCCGGTTGCGCTCCGCCATCATTTTTCCGCGTCGATCATGAATGCGATGGCCCGCTGTTCATCCGGCCGGGCGACCGCATCAGCGATGTCTACGAACAGAATGCCTCCTGCACTCGCTTACCGCTACCGGAGGGTGTGCCCGCGTTTCGGGCGGGTGAGATTCTTAAAGCGGGCGCTTTCGCCAGGATGACGCCTTTCTTCCTGCCGGAAGGCGTCCGCGTGCAGTTGCGCGTGTCCGAAGCCGAGGGCGGCTTCCCCTACGTGCACGATCTATTTCGTGACAGCGTGCTCGACACGCTCTGCACATTCTCACGCGCGTCCGATGGTCAACTGCGGTGTCTGCCGGCCCGGTCCGTCTCGGCTGTGATCGGCGGGCCTGCGTTCAGCGATCCGACCTGCACGCGCGCAGTCGCCATCGCACGAGATGGTCGTCAGTCCGACACTTGTGGGTCAAAAGCCCGCCCGCCCGCGTTTGCCCGGCTCGAAGGGAAGGCGCCGTGGTGGGTCCCGTCTATGAGCGCGAGGATGGCGTGTGTGGCCGGATCACCGACGGCCCGCTGTTCGAGGTCGGCCCCGAACTGGCGCCGTCCGAGCTGTTGAGCGCGCGCGAGACGAGCGACTGAGGACTTCAGGCTGCCCGTCGCACTCGGCTCCGCATACCCCAGAGACAGTTCAACGAAGTCACACCGAACCCCGGGATGTCGGCGGCCATCTGAATCCGAGAGCGGCGATGTCCGCGCCGGCGAGCGCCTTCGCCCCTTCCGGGTGGGACGGCTTGCCCTGACCGGTCGCCATCGACGGTTGCAGATGCGCTTCATTTCAGACCCTCCGACCGCGTGCGCGCCCCAGAACCCGGCGGAGAGGCTATCAGACAGGCGATACCGGGCGAACCGTCGCTTGAAACTCCCATCCGCAGTCGTCGAGCTGCACGATGCGGGTGTACCGCGGGGCGGCTAAAGGAAGGAGTGGGCGCACCGACCGCCGTGCTACTTTCGCCGCGTGCCGACGCTGCTCGTCGTCGAGGGCTTCCGGTTCTTCTTCTTCTTCTTCAGCAATGAGGGGACCGAGCCGCGCTAGACTTTTGGTGGTCGAGCACCAAGCTTCTTTCAGGGAGAGATGGCGTGAGCACTTCGGTACCTGAGCAGCCCCGGGCACAGTCGGTTGAGTTCGTCGAGGGCGAGCTCGTCGTCCACCTGGTCGACGGCAGGACGGTCCGTGTGCCGCTGGAGTGGTTCCCTCGGCTGCGGGATGCCAGCAATGATCAGCTTCACGAGTGGCGCCTCATCGGCCAGGGCGTCGGCATCCACTGGCCCAAGCTCGACGAGGACATCTCGGTCCGCGGGCTGCTCCTGCCCGAGGTCGCTGTCGCGCCCTCTCGCAAGAGCGCGTAGCCGTCAGCGCTGCGGCGACTCCATCCGCGCGAGCCAGGCGTCCACCCTTCGTCCCGCGAACATTCCGGGGGCGAGCGGGGGGACGGGACGGGCTCAGGTTGACCCTTCGTAAAATCGTCCTCCGGAGACTCCGTGGCTGCGCATCCTGGATTCACCGTTTCTGCGCACGCCCGGTCATAGGGACGAAGCGCACGGGAGCGACCGTCTCCTGCCGAAAACCGGTGCGCGTGCGGGTCAGGACCCGCAGCTCCTGCGCACCCTCGCCGACGGGGATGACCAGGCGGCCGCCGACCGCGAGCTGTGCCTTCAGGGGCGGCGGCACCTCGGGCGGCGCGGCGGTGACGATGATGGCGTCGAACGGCGCGGCCTCGGGCCAGCCGGCGAACCCATCGCCGATGCGCGTGCGGACCTTGCGGTAACCGAGCCGGTCGAGGTCCTTGCGCGCGCGCACGGCCAGCGGCTCGACGATCTCCATGGTGTAGAGCTCGACGCCCAGCTCGGCCAGGACCGCGGCCTGGTACCCGGAGCCGGTGCCGATCTCCAGGACGCGCATCCCTCGCCGCGGCCGGATGAGCTCGGTCATGCGGGCGACGATCCACGGCTGGCTGATCGTCTGACTCTCGCCGATGGGCAGCGGGCGGTCGTCATAGGCGTCGGGCCGCCGTTCGGCAGGCACCAGCTCGTGCCGTGGCACAGCCCGCATCGCCCGCAGCACGGAGGCATCGGCGATCCCACTGGCCGCCAGCTGATCGACCAGGTGGTTGCGCGCGCGGGCGTAGGGGTCCGGCTTGTCCGCCACCGCGGGCGTCGAGAGCAGAATCGCGAGCGCCAGGAACGCGAAACGCCGGGTCACGTAGGCCGAGGATACCGCGACACGTAAGCGAGGAAAGCGCCGTCCTTCGAGAACGGTGGCTTGCTGAGGCGGCCCCGAAAGGCGCTATCCTTGGCCAGAGGAGGTCGCCCATGCGCACCCTGTTGGTCTTCCTGAGCCTGACGATCGGGTCGGGATTCGCCTTCGCTGCCGGCGAGAAGCTGAACGCCTGCGGTTGTTACCAGGACGATACCGGCACCTGCCATTGCACCAACAAGAAGAAAAAGTGCGCCTGCCCCGGCGAATGCGAGCCGGTCGGCTGCGAGGAGAAGCGCCAGAAGCAGATGGACAAAGAGGCGCAAGCCGAGCTGAAGAAGCAGAAGGACCAGGAGAAAAAGAACCAGAAGAAGGCAGCCGCGAACGGGAAGAAGAAGAATCAGTAGCGTTGGCCGCCGAAACCACGTCCGCGGCGGAGGTTCGAGGCGTCTCATCAGGTGACGGGCAACCGTCGTATATGCTCCTCATGGTCAGAGTACTGGCAATGACGGCCGTGACGCTGAGCGTCTGGGCGGCCGAGGCCTCCGTCCCCCGGAAGCTGGACTTCAACCGCGACGTCCGCCCCATCCTCTCGGACCGGTGCTTCCACTGCCACGGCCCGGACGCCAAGACGCGCGAGGCCGGCCTGCGGCTGGACACCCAGAAGGGCGCGCTTGCCGACCTCGGTGGCTACCAGGCGGTCGTGCCGGGCCACCCGGACAAGAGCGAGCTTCACATCCGGATCACGACGAAGGACCCGGACGACCTGATGCCGCCTCCTGATTCAGGCAAGAAGCTGTCGCCCGACGAGGTGGCGGTGCTCAAGCGCTGGATCGAGCAGGGCGCGAACTGGCAGCCGCACTGGTCGTTCACGGCGCCCGAGAAGCCGGCCGTGCCCGCCGTCAAGAACGCCTCCTGGATTCGCAATCCGGTCGATCTCTTCGTGCTGGCTCGCCTGGAAGAGGCGGGGCTGCCACCTGCGCCCGAGGCCTCGCGCGAGGCGCTGATCCGCCGGGTCACGCTGGATCTCACCGGCTTGCCGCCTACGCCGGTCGAAGTGGACGCCTTCCTCGCCGATCGCCGCCCCGACGCGTACGAGCGGGTGGTCGATCACCTCCTGGGATCCACGCGCTACGGCGAGCAGCAGGCGCGCATCTGGCTGGACGCCGTTCGTTACGGGGACACGCATGGCCTGCACTACGACAACAAGCGGTCGATCTGGCCCTACCGGGACTGGGTGGTGCGCGCCTTCAATTCCAACCTGCCGTTCGACAGATTCACCGTCGAGCAGCTGGCCGGCGATCTGTTGCCGGCGCCCACGCGCGAACAGCGCACCGCCACCGGATTCCTCCGCTGCAACATGACCACCAACGAGGGTGGCCTCATCGCCGAGGAAGCCAAGGTGCACCTGGTGCGTGACAGGGTCGAGGCCTTCTCGGCCGTCTGGCTGGGGCTGACCACGGGGTGCGCCGCCTGCCACGACCACAAGTACGATCCGTTGTCGCAGAAGGATTTCTATCAACTGTCGGCGTACTTCGACAACGGCCTCGACACCCCGCTCGACGGAAACGCCGAGTCGCCTCTGCCATTCCTGCGCCTCGGTACCGTCGAGCAAGACAAGGCGCTGGCTGGCCTGGACAAGGAGATCGGCGCCATCGATCGAGAGATCCAGGCGAAGCTGGAAGAGGTCCAGTACGAGGATCCGCTGACCGAGGCGGCCCTGGCGAAGCTGGAGCCGACGGAGCGCGTCTGGGACGGCAAGACGCCGTTGCTGGTCAATGGCGGCGACAAGCTGGTGATCCAGGTGGAGCCAGGCGCCAAGCTGGTCACCGTCGAGACCAAGGTCGACGAGACGGTGTACCGCGCGGACAAGCTGGTGCCGAAGCGCGGGCGTCTCGAGGTCACCGCCGGCAAGCTGCGCCTCCCCGTGGGCAAGAAGATCCATTCGCTCACGGTGACCGGCGGGCACGTCGTCCAGCTCGGCGTGCGGTCGCTGGCACCCGAGGACGGCAAGCTGTTCGATTCGCTGCTGCTCTGGGAGACGCTCGAGGAGCGCAAGTCGAAGACCAACATGAACGTGCCGGATCCCCTGAAGGCGATCCTGGGCAAGGCACGGAAGAAGCGCACCGAGAAAGAGCGCCGCCTCCTTCGCGACCACTTCTTCGTGCACGCCTGCGAGACGACGCGCGCGATGTTCGCGCCGCTCAACGTGCGGCGAGCCCCGCTGGACAAGCAGCGGCAGGCGCTGGACGAGACGATCCCGCGCACGCTGGTGTTCGAGGACAAGGCGGAGCGCAAACCGTCGCACGTCCTCGTCCGCGGCGAGTACGATCATCACGGCGATGAGGTGGCGCCCGCCACGCCAGCTGTGTTGCCGCCCCCGCCCGCGGGCACGCCGGCGAACCGCCTGGGTCTGGCGCGCTGGCTGGTCGATCCCAACCATCCGCTCACCGCGCGGGTGACGGTGAACCGCTTCTGGCAGCAGCACTTCGGCAATGGCCTGGTGAAGACCTCGTGGGACTTCGGCGTGCAGGGCGAGTGGCCATCTCACCCCGAATTGCTGGACTGGCTGGCAGTCACCTTCGTCGAGGCGCGCTGGGACAGCAAGGCACTGCAGCGGTTGATGGTCACCTCGGCGGCTTACCGGCAGGACGTGACGTCGACGGCGCGCAAGCGGGAACGCGATCCCGAGAACCGCCTGCTATCGCGCGGGCCGCGCTTCCGGCTGGACGCCGAGGTGCTCCGTGATCAGGCGTTGGCGGTGAGCGGCCTCCTCGTCGACAAGCTCGGCGGTCCGGGTGTACGGCCCTACGAGCCTGGCGATCTGTGGAAGGAGGTCGCCTTCCCCCGTAGCAACACCGGCAACTTCAAGCCCGACAGCGGCGAGGCGCTCTACCGCCGCAGCCTGTACACCTTCTGGAAGCGCACCTCGCCGCCGCCGGCGATGATCACGTTCGACGCCCCGTCGCGCGAGTACTGCACCATTCGCCGCGAACGGACGAACACGCCGTTGCAGGCGCTGGTGCTGATGAACGACCCGCAGTTCGTCGAGGCGTCGCGCAAGCTGGCCGAGCGGATCCTGCGCGAAGGCGGCGCCACCCCCGAGGCGCGGATCGCCTGGGCCTTCAAGGTGGTCACGGCGCGCCGGCCCGACGCCGACGAGCAGAAGGCGTTGCGAGCTCTGTTCGAAGCTCGCAGCACCTTCTACGGGGCGAACTCGAACGCCGCCGATGCGTTGCTGAAAGTGGGCGACTCACCCGCCGCCGCCCTTCCCAAAGGCGAGTTGGCCGCCTGGACCATGGTGTCGAGCGCGATCCTGAACCTGGACGAAGCGATCACGAACTAGCGGAGAGGTATCAATGGACCGTCGCGCATTTCTTTCTTCTGCAGGTCACGGCTTGGGCACTGCCGCGCTGGCGACCATGCTGCCCGCGCCCGCCGCGGCGAACCTCACCGGCATCCCGCACTTCGCGCCCACGGCCAAACGCGCGATCTCGCTGTTCATGGCGGGCGCTCCTTCACAGATTGATCTGTTCGATCACAAGCCGAAGCTGGCCGACATGTTCGACAAAGATCTGCCGCCGTCGGTGCGTGGCAACCAGCGGCTCACCACCATGACCTCGGGGCAGACGCGCTTTCCGCTGGCGCCCTCGATCTACAAGTTCGCACGCCACGGCGAGTCGGGCGCCTGGGTCAGCGAACTTTTGCCGCACATCTCGAAGGTGGTGGACGACGTCACCTTCGTGAAGACGGTCTGGACCGAGGCCATCAACCACGACCCGGCCATCACGTACATCCAGACCGGCAACCAGGTGCCGGGCAAGCCGAGCGTCGGCTCTTGGCTCAGCTACGGCCTCGGCAGCGCCAACCAGGATCTGCCGACCTACGTGGTGCTCACCTCGAAGTTTTCATCGAAGTCGGGGGCACAGGCGCTGTTCTCTCGCCTCTGGGGTCCCGGCTTCCTGCCGTCGCAGCACCAGGGCGTCTGCCTGCGGTCGTCGGGCGATCCCGTCTTGTATCTGTCGGACCCGCCCGGTGTCGACCGCACGGCGCGGCGCCAGATGCTGGACACGGTCGCGGCGCTGAACCACAAGCGGCTGGCGGCGCTAGGCGATCCCGAGATCAGCACCCGCATCGCGCAGTACGAGATGGCGTTCAGGATGCAGTCCTCGGTGCCTGACCTGACCGATGTCTCGAAGGAGCCGGAGAGCACCTTCGATCTTTACGGCCCGGACGCGCGCATCCCCGGCACTTTCGCTTTCAACTGCCTTCTGGCGCGGCGCATGGCCGAGCGGGGCGTGCGCTTCACCCAGATCTTCCACCGCGGCTGGGATCACCACGGCGACCTTCCGGGCAACCTGCCGATGCAGTGCAAGGACGTCGATCAGGGATCTTCGGCGTTGATGCAGGACCTCAAGCAACGCGGGATGCTGGACGACACACTGGTGGTCTGGGGCGGCGAGTTCGGCCGCACCGCCTACTGTCAGGGCAAGCTGACCCGCGAGATGTATGGCCGGGATCACCACCCGCGATGCTTCACGGTGTGGATGGCGGGCGGCGGTATCCGGCGCGGCATCACCCACGGCGAGACCGATGACTTCAGCTACAACGTCGTCAAAGACCCGGTGCACATCCGCGATCTCAATGCCACGATCCTGCGTTGCCTGGGCATCGACCACGGCCGCCTCACCTTCAAGTACGCCGGTCTCGAGCAGAAGCTGACGGGGGTCGAGCCCGCGAAGATCGTCGACGGGATCTTGATCTGAGGGCGTGTATGATGCGCGCCATGCGAACAGCAACCGTTGCCCTCATCGCCCTCATGGCCGCCCCGGCGGTCGCTGCCCCGGACGCCGCCACCACTGCCAAGATCAAGTCGGCGCTCGCCGGCGCGCACCGTTCCGAGAAGAACAAGGTCCGCGATCCGCACCGCCATCCGCTGGAGACGCTGAGCTTCTTCGGCCTCAAGGACAACATGACCGTGGTCGAGCTGTGGCCCGGCGGTGGCTGGTACACCGAGGTGCTGGCGCCTGTGCTTGCCGAGAAGGGCAAGCTTGTCGCCACCAACACCGACCCCAGCAAGGGCTACGGCAAGACCTACAAGGAGCTGATTGACGGCAAAAAGGACGTGTTCGGCAAGGTTCAGGTGGCGCAGGTGGTGCCGCCGGACGACCTCAACCTCGGCGCTCCCGGCTCCGCGGATCTGGTGGTGACCTTCCGCAACTTGCACAACTGGATCGGCGCCAAGTACGCCGACAAGGTGCTGGCGGCGGCGTTCAAGGTGCTCAAGCCCGGCGGCACCTTGGGAATTGAAGAGCACCGTGGGAAACCGGACCAGGACATGAAGTCGGGGTACGTGCCCGAGGCGACGGCCATCCAGCTGGCCGAGGCTGCCGGCTTCAAGCTGGTCGAGAAGTCCGACATCAACAACAACCCGAAGGACACCAAGGACTACCCGAAGGGTGTCTGGACCCTGCCGCCGAGCTTCCGCGAAGGCGACAAGGACAAGGACAAGTACGCGGCGATCGGCGAGAGCGATCGCATGACGCTGAAATTCGTGAAGCCGAAGAAGTAGTGAGGCCACTTCTCGCCCTCGCGCTCATTGCCGGCTGCGCGACGACGGGGCGGAAACCCGGGTCTGAACCGGATGCTGGTTTCCGCCCTCTCTTCGACGGCAAGACCCTGGCCGGGTGGCGCGGGTACCAGAACCAGCCGGTTCGCACCTGGCAGGTGATCGACGGCGTGCTGACGCGCATCGAGACGCCGAAGCAACCCGACACGCCGCGCGGGTTCAAGGTCGCGAACGGTGTCCAGGCGCGCGTCGATCGCGCCTGGGACATCGTCACCGAGGAGGAGTTCGGAGACTTCGAGCTGCGGCTCGAGTGGCGCATCTCCCAGGGTGGCAACAGCGGCATCGTCTACCGCGCCGGCGAGAGCGAAGAAGCTCCCTGGATGACCGGCTTCGAGTGCCAGGTGCTGGACAGCGACAAGCACCCCGACGGCAAGCGCGGCGAGGGCAAGCGTACGGCGGGCGCGCTCTACGACCTCTACGCTCCCGCGAAAGCAGCCCGGCCCGCAGGGCAGTGGAACGAGGCACGTGTCATCGCCCGCGGCAATCATCTCGAGCACTGGCTCAACGGTGAGAAGGTCGTCGACGCGGACATCGGCAGCGACGACTGGAAGGCACGGCTGGCCGCCAGCAAGTGGTCGAAGGTGCCGACCTACGGCACGCTGGCGCGCGGGCGGATCAGTCTGCAGGACCATGGTGACAAGGTCGAGTACCGGAACATCCGTGTCCGGGCGCTCCCGGCACAGTGACTGACGAGATCGCTCTCGAGGTCATCGGTGCCTACGAGGGGCTGGGAAGCGCCACGGTCGAGCGGTTCGGCGGAGGGCTCATCAACGACACGTTCCTGGTGCGCGCGCGTCAGGCGCGCTTCGTGCTCCAGCGCGTCAGCCCGATCTTCCCGGCGGCGATCCACCACAACATCGCCGCGGTCACGGCCCGGCTGACCGCGGCGGGTCTCGTCACCCAGGAGCTGGTTCGGACGAAGTCCGGTGCGCTCTTTCAGGATCGGGGCCCCGACGGTGTCTGGAGGGTGATGACCTTCGTCGAAGGGGCCTGCCACGACGTCGTCGGCAGCGCGGCTCAGGCGCGCGCCGCGGGCGAGCTGGTGGCCCACTTTCACCGCGCGGTCGACGGCCTTTCGCACGCCTTCGTCGGCATGCGGCTCGGGGTTCACGACACGCCCAAGCACCTGGCGCGGTTGCGCGAGGCGGTCGCGACCCATGGAGGGCACCGGCTGGCGGCGCCGGTGGCAACGCTGGCCGCCGAGATCCTGGCAGGCGCGGACCAGATGCCGCCCTTGCCGTCGCTGCCGGAACGCATCTGCCACGGCGACGTGAAGTTCAACAACGTTCTGTTCGCCGGGGATGACCCGGGCAAGGCGGTGTGTCTCATCGATCTCGACACCGTGGGACCGATGTCACTCGCATTCGAGCTGGGCGACGCTTGGCGCTCGTGGTGCAACCGAAGTGGCGAGGACGAGCCCGAGGCGCAGCTGGATCTCGAGGTGCTGCGCGCCGCGCTCGACGGTTACCGGCAAGGCTTGGGCCGCGATCTCACCGCAGAAGAAATTGGTGCCCTACTTCACGGAGTGGAGTGGGTGAGTCTGGAGCTGGCCGCGCGATTCGCCGCGGATGCGCTGAACGAGTCGTATTTTCGCTGGAATCCGGCCCGATTCACAGGTAAAGGCGAGCACAACTTGGTGCGTGCCCGCGGACAGTGGTCGCTGCATCGGGCGCTCCTGATGACGCGAACACAGCGACAGAATTTTTTTGCATCTGAAACAGTCCAGAAACAACGTTGACGTTAGTCTGAGTGTACTTACGTACGCGACCGCAGTACCAGAAGGAGGGGATCGTTTTGAACCGGTTTAGATTGGGAGACGGGGAGGATCACGAGCTTAATTTGAGGGCGCTGTTCGCGGCGCTCGACTTGCCCTGGGACGAGGCGCACGCCAAGGAGATTTTTCAAAAGGCGATGGCCCAGCTCCAGCAACGCGACGAGCAGATGTCTCGGCCGGCGGCAGAAGAGCCACAAGAGGCAAGAGACAAGAAGTAGTCTCTGTCGATGCCCGGACCGCTCGCGGCGCACTGGACGCTCGATCCGGGTGTCACTTTTCTGAACCACGGCTCCTTCGGCGCCTGTCCGCGGGCGGTGCTGGAGGCTCAATCAGTCTGGCGCGCCCGGCTGGAGGCCCAGCCGGTGCGCTTCTTCGTCCGCGATCTCGAGCGGCATCTGGATGAGGCGCGGGCGGCGCTGGCGGCGTTCGTGGGAGCGGAGTCCGAGGACCTGGTGTTCGTGCGCAACGCGACTGCCGGCGTGAACGCCGTGGTGCGCTCGCTGACCTTTGCGGCGGGCGACGAACTGCTCACGACCGATCACGCGTACAACGCCTGCCGCAACACCCTCGAGTACGTGGCGGCGCGCGTCGGCGCGCGTGTGGTGACGGTGCCGCTGCCGTTCACGGGGCTCACGCCCGCGGTCGCGGTCGAACGGGTGCAGGCCGCGGTGACGCCCCGGACCCGCCTGGCGTTGCTGGATCACATCACCAGTCCCACGGGACTCGTGCTTCCGATCGACGAGATGGTGGCCGCGCTGGCGGAACGCGGTGTGGACACGATGGTCGATGGGGCGCATGCGCCGGGGATGCTCCCCCTGGATCTGAAGGCGATCGGCGCCGCTTATTTCGCGGGGAACTGCCACAAATGGGTCTGCGCGCCCAAGGGAGCCGGCTTCCTGCACGTGCGCCGCGATCGCCAGGCGGCGGTCGTCCCCTCGGTGGTCAGCCACGGCTGGAACTCGGGCCGCAGCGATCGACCGCGGTTGCAGCTTCTCTTCGACTGGACCGGCACCGATGATCCGACGCCGTGGCTGTGCGTGCCCGAGGCGATCCGCACCGTCGGCAGCCTGGTGCCCGGTGGCTGGCCGGAGGTGATGGCGCGCAACCACGCGCTGGCGCTGGAGGCGCGCGCGATCCTGTGCGAGGCGCTGCGCGTGCCGCCGCCCGTGCCCGAGTCGATGATAGGAGCGCTGGCCGCCGTGCCGATGCCAGACGCGCCGCCCGATCAGCCGCCGCCCACGTCGTCCCTGTACGCCGACCCGCTGCAGGACCGCCTGCTCGAGCGCGGGATCGAGGTGCCGATCGTACCCTGGCCGGCGCACCCGCGGCGCCTGGTGCGCATCTCCGCCCAGCTCTACAACGTGCGCGACGATTACGTGCGGCTCGCCCGAGAGCTCACTTCCGCAGCATCTTGAAGTAGGACACCGAAGAAGCGCCGTAGCGTCAGGCGCTCGCGCGCGCGATCACCTCGAACCCGACGTCGACGGTGATTCCGCTGTCGACGCGCTCCTCGATGCGGTCCAGCAGCACCTCGGCGGCGCGGCGGCCCATCTCGTAGCGGGGGATGCGCAGGGTTGTCAGCGGCGGGACCACCTCGGTCGCGATGTCGAAGTCGCCGAGGCCCGCCAGCGCCACACGCCCCGGTACCGCCCACCCGCGCCGCTGGCACTCGAATAGCGCGCCCGCCGCCAGGATGTCGCTGGTGCAGAAGACGGCATCGGTCTCGGGGTGCTTCTCCATCAGCTTGCCAAAGTTGAGCCCTGCACCCTGCATCCAGTTCGGGCCCTCCGTCAGCTGCACGCGCGCGGGGCGCCCCTTCTCCTTCAGCGCGGCCTCGTAGCCATTGCAGCGGCGCACGGCGCGCCGGTCGGCCGTGCCCAGAAATCCGATGTGCTCGTACCCCCGTTCGATCAGATAGCGCGTCATGGCTTGCCCCGCACCGCGGTTCGAGAAACCCACGACGCTGTCGAGCGGCTGGTTGGACAGCTCCCAGGTCTCGACCACGGGTATGGCCGCTTCCGACAGCAGCCGCCGGGCGCGCGGCCGGTGATCGGTACCGGTCAGGATCAGCCCGTCGGGCCGTCGTCCCAGCAAGGTCATGGTCAGATGCTCCTCTTCTTCCTCGGAGTAACCGCTGTCGCCGACCAGCAACTGGTAACCATGGGTGCGCAGGAAGTCGGACGCCCCCTGCACGGTGTCGTTGAAGATGGAGTTCGCCAGCGTCGGGATGATCATCGCGATCACCTTGGTGCGCTGTGACGCCAGACCCGAGGCGACGAGATCGGGCACGTAGCCGACGCGCCCGATGGCCCTCTCGATCCGCCGGCGTGTGTCCGGCGACACGCGGTCCGGCTCGCGCAGCGCCCGCGACACGGTCATCGACGACACGCCGGCGAGGCGGGCGACGTCCACCATACGCGCGCGTCGGGCGGCGCTGCTGTCGGCCGGGGGACGCTTCGGACGGCTCACCGAGGGGACGACGGTAACACGCCTCAAGATGAGGGGCGGTCTCGCCGATGATCCGAGCCTCGACATGAGGCCGGCGGCAGCCATGAGAAGCCCCGCGGTGACTCGACCGCGCAGACGACGGAGTCTTCTGGACGCCGCGTCCGCCGCACTCGCGAGGGGCCGGGTCAAGAAGGCGATTCTCGAGTACCTTCAACTTCTTAAACAGGCCCCGAACGATCCCGCGGTCCACGCCCACGTGGCACCGCTGATGGCCAAGAAGAAACAGTTCGTGTTGGCGCGGCAACACTTCGAGGCGGCCGGGCAGCTGTACCAGGAGCAGGGCTTCGTCGACAAGGCGATCGGGGTGTATCGCAGCGCGGTGACATACCTGCCGCGAGACCGAGATTTCTGGGTCGACATCGCACGCCTTTATCGTGAGCGTGGATACAAGGCCGAAGCGGTCAAGACGCTGCTCGTGGCGCGGAAACGTTTCCGTCGGTGGGCCAACCGCCATGAGGCCATCTTCATCCTGCGCCTGGCGGTCGAGATCGAGCCCTGGCACTACGAGGCCACCAGGCACCTGGCGCGCATGCTGGTGAAGACAGGCGCCCATGACGAGGCCCGCAATCTCTACGAGGGGCTGGCCGATCGCGCCCAGGGAACCCGGCTGACCAGCGTCCGCTTCACCCAGTTCTACGCCCAGCCGACCCCCGTCACGCTATGGCGCTGGATCCGCTCGATCTTCCGTCAACGCTGACCTGATCCGGGGTGTAGTACCCCCATGGATCGCCGTAAATTCCTGCAAGCGGTGGGGGCCTCTGTCGTCGCGCCGGGGCAGCCCGAGACCCTGGTGGCCACGCTGCACAAGAGCCTGCGCCCCGATCAGAAGAAGGTGGTCGCCTTCCCGTTCGATCATCCGCTGCGGTCGAAGGTCGACAACAACTGGCAGATCACGAAGACCATCGCCGACGTGTTCGACAAGGATCAGCAAGCGATGATCCGCGACATCTACAAGGGTCTGCACAGTGCCGAGTACGTCGACAAGGTGTACGAGGCGACGGTGCACGATCAGCAGGGCGACGGGCTCGAGGGTGGCTGCTCGGTGGCGCTGTTCGGCGAGCCGGGCACGGGCAAGTTCGAGTTCGTGCTGACCGGCCGCCACGTCACGCGGCGCTGCGATGGCGACTCGGTGGCCGGTGCGGCCTTCGGCGGTCCGATGTTCTACGGGCACCAGCCGGGGCCCAAGTTCATGGAGGATCCGAAGCACACGGGCAACGCCTACTGGTTCCAGGCGATGCGCGCCAACGACGTCTTCGAGGCGCTCGACGGCAAGCAGCGGACGGCGGCGTTGCTGGCCAGCCCGCGCGCCGAGAAGGCCTCCGACACGGTGAAGCTATCGGGCAAGAAGAAGGGCCTGCCGGGCGTGCCGCTGGCCGAGCTATCCGCCGATCAGAAGGCGCTGGTGGGCAAGGTGCTGCGCGATCTGCTGGCGCCCTTCCGCAAGGGGGACGCGGACGAGGCGATGAAGCTCGTCGAGGCGAACGGCTTCGACCACTTGCACCTCGCGTTCAGCAAGAGCGACGATCTCGGCAACGATGGGGTCTGGGACATTTGGCAGATCGAGGGGCCGGCGATGCTCTGGTATTTCCGCGGCAGCCCGCACGTCCACACCTGGGTCAACATCCGCCGGGACGCCAACGCCTAGCA
>JANPFD010000119.1:0-112374 GCA_031423255.1 Myxococcales bacterium
GGTGCATAGGTGATTCAAGCGACCCGTCCTACGGCGTCACTTGTGGCCGATAAGGTCCCTTCTGTAAACTTCCCCCCGTCGGCCCCCGGGGGGAAACAAGGATCCGCGACGCCCCAGAACCGAGGAATCGAGGGCCGGACGGAAGTGTGCCCTCGGCGGCGTGAGGTTGTAACCCTCAGGCTGTCTGCCAGTCGTTCTGTTGCGTTGCTCCGTCCCACCCGCCGTTGTCTTCGGGTGGGGCCCGGGCGGGGGCCATGGGCGGCGGGTGGGGGGCCATGTGACCATGTTCGAGGATGGCCTTGATGGCGTCCGGCCGCAAGACGACGGCAAGGATCTTCATCCGACCGGGGCACCGAGGACACACCAGTGCGTCCACAAGGAAGACGCGTTTGAGAAGTTCGGCCCACCTCGTGCGCCGGCCGTGGGCGGGTCCGCTTGTCGTTCTTCCTTCCAACGGCTCTGGAACGGGGGCAGCGACCGAGCGATTCTGCGGCACGACCTGGGGGCGCCAGCCCGCTGCCGGTGCGAACACACCGTGGTAGCGGGTGATGTGGGCGCGCGGGCGTGGCACGAGCGGGACCAGCTTTTCGATCAGCTCTCCAGGCGAGAGGACCAGATGCGTGGTGCCGTCGGACCATGAGCGTTTGAGCCGCAGCATGAGGTTTCCGTCGGGCAACTCGGTGAGGCGGTCCACGGAGAGAGGGGGGCGCGCGATGTAGCGACACAGACCCTCGAGGCCGACCCGATCATTCGCGGCGATGCGGACGTTGGCGTGCACGTTGAAGCCCTCTACATCGGCGCAGCGTTTTCCCAGGATCCGGGCTTGGGGACGGACGTCGTGGCCGAGACGTCGGACCGGGCGCCCTCGCCGCGGACCAGTGGCGACCAGGCGGCGCAACGACGCGGCTGACATCTTCGCCAGCAACGGATCGCTATCACCGGCGACGTCGTCGGCGTCCGGGTCGAACATGCGCGATACCCGCCGAAACACGCGGGCTGCTACCTCCGCGACGTCTCCGTCGGTGGGTGCCGCCACGGGGTGGAACACGGGCCGCCCCCGTGAATCCATCGCGTAGACGCCGTCGAGCACCAGAGAATGGAAGTGGACATTGAGCGCCAACGCCGAATCGAAGCGCTGGATCACCGTGACGGCACCCGTCTTCAGCACACCCCGAAGGCCTTGCTTGCGCGCGCGGCGGCGCTGGGCCCAGGAAACAGCACCCATGAAGACGCGGAGCACGACGCCGGCGAGAGCGGGATTGTGCGCCATCGCATACCTGAGCCCATGCGGCACCGTGAGTACCCACTGGCGCACGGGAACCTGCGGCAGCACGTTGTCCACGAGATGCGCGGCGGTGTCGCACATTCGCCGGCCGATGCACGAGCCACAGAATCCTCGCCGTTTGCACGAGAAAGCCACGAGACGGCTTTCACCGCAACTCTCGCAGCGCGCACGCAGAAAGCCGTGCGCCAGTATCCCGCATCGCAGGTAGGCTTCGAACTCGGCCACGATGAAGCGCGGAAGGCCACCTTCATGCTCGCGCTCGGCTTCGGCCTGGAAGGTTCGCCAGTGCCGTTGCACTGTCTTGTAGAGGAGGGCCTCCTCCGGTCGATGTCGCTCGTGCGCCGGCGGTTCGTGGCGAGGTGCCGGCGGGTGGGGGGTAGCGTGCTCCACCCCGGGTCATCGGCGGCTCCCGGCGCCGGGGTGCCGGCTGAGGTCGGCTTCAGTTGGCACTGGTCGATTCCGGGCGACCTCCGCGCTTCGAGTCCACCGTGCCTGCGCGGACGGCGCCGGTGTGAACCAGGTCGAGGTCACCGCCGAGGACGAACGCGGGCCTGCGGTGCTGGCCAACTTCCCCCTGTTCTGTGGGGTCGACGCGCCGAAGGTTCCGCCGGCGTTCGTCGACGACCCACTGACCGCGCAGGATCCGAACGACGCCGAGCGTGAGTTGCTGGATCTCATCAACCGCGACCGGCGCACCATCCGCCTTCCGCCGCTGAAGTCCGACGGCGCCTGGCAGCCATCGCCCACGCCCACACGCCGAGATGGCGGCGACGCTGGTGGTGGCTCCTATCGCCGCGGATCGGCAGCGCCTCGGATCGCGTGCAGCGCACGGGCTTGCGGCCGAGCCTGGTCAGCGAGAACGTCGGCCATGCGTACTACGCGGCGCAGGCCGAGCGAGGCCAGCAGGGTGGTTCCTGCCAGCCTGGGTCTGCCACGGTAGCCTGTGCGCCTCGCCGTGCCCGGGCAGACCGGCTCCTTTCTCCTCGGCGGAGCCACCGCCGAAGCCGTCGACGCAGGTGAAGTGGCCGCGACCCGTGCCGCCGAACCCCTCCCACAGAGGATTGGTGCGGGCAGGATCGTCCTTGCGGACGAGGGCGGACAGGGCCCCGCCCTCGGTCATCACCGTCAATTCCAATTTGTCGTTGGCCACCGTGACGGACGGCGCGGCGGCGAGGAAGAGCGCCATGGTCAGCATGGCCGGCATTCTCTGCTAGCTTGGAACGCCTGAACAAGATCGTCGTCAAGGGGGCGCGGGAGCACAACCTCCAGAACGTCGACGTCGAGATCCCGCGCGACAAGCTGGTCGTCATCACCGGGCTTTCCGGCTCCGGAAAGTCGACGCTTGCCTTCGACACCATCTACGCCGAGGGACAGCGCCGCTACGTGGAGTCGCTGTCGGCCTACGCCCGGCAGTTCCTGGAGCAACGGGGCAAGCCCGATGTCGACTCCATCGAAGGCCTCTCGCCGGCGATCGCCATCGAGCAGAAATCCGCCTCGCGCAACCCGCGATCGAGCGTCGGCACCATCACCGAGGTGTACGACTATCTGCGGCTGCTCTGGGCGCGCATCGGCGAGGTGCACTGCTGGCAGTGCGGCCAGCGCATCTCTTCCCAGACTATAGACCAGATGGTCGACCGGGTCCTGGCGCTCCCCGAGGGAGCGCGCTTCTCGGTGCTGGCGCCGACCGTGCGCGACCGCAAGGGTTCATTCACCGCCGAGCTGGCCAAGCTGCGGCAGGAAGGCTTCGTGCGGGCCACCATCGACGGCGAACTGGTGGAGCTGGCGGAGCCGCCACCGCTCGACAAGGAAAAGGCTCACACCATCGAGGTGTTCGTCGACCGTCTGGTGAACAAGGACGGCATCCGGCAGCGTCTGGCGGACTCGATGGAGCTGGCGGCGAAGCTGGCCGACGGCCTGGTGAAGGTCGCGCCGCTCGAGGGCGACGACATGCTGTTCTCCGAGAAGTTCGCCTGCACGACCTGCGGAGTGAGCTACCCCGAGCTGACGCCGGGGCTGTTCTCTTTCAACAACCCGGCGGGCGCCTGCACGGCCTGCGACGGCCTGGGCGCCCGGATGTTCTTCGATCCGGCGCTGGTGGTGACCGACCCCGAGCTGTCGCTGCGCGAAGGAGCCATCGATCCCTGGGATCGCCCCTTCTTCCAGCAACTGCTGGAGTCGGTGGCCGCCCACTACAAGTTCGATCTGTACACCCCCTGGAACAAACTGTCCGACGAGACCCGCAAGCTGCTGCTCGAAGGATCCGGCAAGGAAGAACTGGAATTCACCTTCGAGAAGTCCGGCAAGAAGCACACCTTTACGCGCGACTTCGAGGGCGTCCTGGCGAACCTGCAGCGGCGCTTCGACGACCACGAGCGGCGGCGGCGCGAGCAGGGCCGCCACACCGACGAGGACTTCGAGGCCGTGTACGACGAGTTCCACCGCTACATGGCGCAGGTGCCGTGCGAGGCGTGCGACGGCACCCGGCTGCGCAAGGAGGCGCGCTTCGTGCGCCTCGGGGGCAAGAGCATCGTCGAGGTCACGGCGCTGTCCATCCGCGACGTTCACGACTTCTTCCGCACGCTGCCCCTGTCCCTTCGCGATCGTCATGTCTCGGCGCGCGTGCTGCGTGAGGTCGTCGACCGGCTGTCCTTTCTCGTGAGCGTTGGCCTCGACTACATCTCGCTCGATCGCCCGGCGTCGACGCTGTCGGGCGGCGAGGCGCAGCGGATCCGCCTGGCCACCCAGATAGGCAGCGGCCTGCAGGGCGTGCTTTACATCCTCGACGAGCCGTCGATCGGCCTGCACCAGCGGGACAACGCCCGGCTGATAGGAACGATGCAGAAGCTGCGCGATCTCGGCAACACCGTGCTGGTGGTCGAGCACGACGAGGAGACGATCCGCGCCGCCGACTGGGTCATCGACATGGGCCCGCACGCCGGCGAGCAGGGCGGGCGGGTGGTGGCAGCGGGAACGCCCGCGGAGATCGAGGCGCACCCGACCTCGCTGACCGGCGCCTATCTGTCGGGGAAGAAGGCGATCCCGACGCCGAAGCACCGGCAGGTGTCGCGCAGCCGCAGCCTGGTGCTGCACGGCGCACGCACGCACAACCTGCGCGACGTCACCGTCGCGTTCCCGCTCGGCGTCCTCACCTGCGTGACCGGCGTCTCCGGGTCGGGCAAGTCGTCTCTCGTGATCGACACGCTGCTGCCGGCGCTCAAGCAACGCACCGCCGCCGTCGAGGGTCTGGCGTCGGTCGATCGCGTGGTCGACATCGACCAGGGCCCGATCGGCCGCACGCCTCGCTCGAACCCGGCGACATACACCGGCCTCTTCACGTACATCCGCGATCTGTTCGCGGCGCTGCCCGAATCGAAGGCGCGCGGTTACAAGGCCGGCCGTTACTCGTTCAACGTCAAGGGCGGCCGCTGCGAGTCCTGCCAGGGCGACGGCATCCTGACCATCGAGATGCACATCCTTCCGGACGTCCACGTGCCGTGCGAGGCCTGCGCCGGCCGCCGCTACAACCGGGAGACGCTGGAAGTCCGTTACCGGCAGGCCAGCATCGCCGACGTGCTGGCGATGACAGTCACGCAGGCGGCGACTTTTTTCGAGAACGTCCCGCGTCTGCGGCAGCGTCTCGACACCCTGCGTGAGGTGGGTCTCGGCTACGTGAAGCTGGGGCAGCCCGCGAGCACCCTGTCCGGCGGCGAGGCCCAGCGGGTGAAGCTGGCCAAGGAACTGGGCAAGCGCTCGGGTAGCAGCACCGTCTACATCCTCGACGAGCCGACCACGGGCCTGCATTTCGCGGACATTGCTCAGCTTCTCCACGTGCTTGGCCGCCTCGTCGACGCGGGGAACACCGTCATCGTCATCGAGCACAACCTGGACGTCATTCGCGCCGCCGACTGGGTCATCGACCTGGGCCCCGAGGGGGGGCCCGGCGGCGGCCAGATAGTGGCCCAGGGCACGCCCGAGGATGTGGCAAAGGTCGCCGCCAGCCACACCGGGCGCTATCTGAGGTGATCCCCCGTCGACAGCGCCCCGACGCGGTATTATTTCATGGTCGATGAGCAGCTCACTTATTCAGCGGATCAATGACCGCAGCGCCAACGTGGTGGTGGTCGGTGCGGGGTATGTCGGCCTGCCCCTGGCGGTCGAGATCGCCAAGGCCGGCTTTTCCACGACGGCGTACGACAAGTCGTCCGAGAAGGTCAGCGCGATCAACGCTGGCCGGTCGTACATCGAGGACGTGCCGAGCAGCGTGGTCGGACCGCTGGTGACCGCGGGGAAGCTGAAGGCCTCCGTGGATCCGGACGTGCTCGGCAAGGCTGACGCGGTGATCATCTGCGTGCCGACGCCGCTGAACAAGACGAAGGACCCGGACAACTCGTACATCCTGGACTGCGCCGAGATGATGGTGCCGCGCATGCACGCCGAGCAGCTGGTGGTCCTGGAGAGCACGACCTTCCCCGGCTTCACGCGCGAGGTGCTGCTACCGAGGCTGACATCGACCGGCCTCAAGCTGGAGAGCGACTTCTACCTGGCGTTCTCGCCCGAGCGGGTCGACCCGGGCAACGTCAAGTACCAGACGAAGAACACGCCCAAGGTGATGGGCGGCGCCGGGCCGAAGAGCCTCGAGCACGCCACCGCTCTTTACCGGCACTTCATCGACAAGGTGATCCCGGTGAACTCGACGGACGCCGCCGAGATGGTGAAGCTGCTGGAGAACACCTTCCGCGCGGTGAACATCGGCCTCGTCAACGAGGTGGCCATCATGTGCAGCCGCCTCGGCCTCGACACCTGGGAGGTGATCGACGCCGCCGCCACCAAGCCGTTCGGGTTCATGCCGTTCTATCCGGGCCCGGGCCTGGGCGGGCACTGCATCCCGATCGATCCGCTGTATCTCAGCTGGAAGCTGAAGACGCTGAAGTACAACGCGCGCTTCATCAATCTGGCCGACGAGATCAACTCGGCCATGCCCGATCACGTGGTGGTCAAGGTCGCCGACGCGCTCAACGATCGGAGCAAGGCGCTCAAGGGCTCCAAGATCCTGGTGGTGGGCGTGACCTACAAGAAGGACATCGACGACATGCGCGAGTCGCCCGCCCTCGACATCATCGAGATGCTGCACAAACGCGGCGCCGAGGTGGATTACAGTGACCGCCGCGTGCCTCAGCTGAAGACCGCGCACATGGGGCTGTCGGTGAAGAACGTGTCCCTGGAGAACGTGGAACAGTACGACTGCGTGGTCATCGCCACCGATCACAGCGACGTCGACTACCGGAGCCTGGTCGAGCGCGCGCGTCTGGTCGTCGACACCCGCAACGCCACCAAGGGCCTGCGGTCCGACTACCACGACAAGATCGTGTCTCTGTAGACCGAGGATAATCGGCTACACTGGCGCGCCCTGATGAAGGCGCGCGCCACAGTCGAGCCGATAGCGTATGGCGGCTGGGACCACAACCTCCGCCTGTCGAACGGCGAGGTCGAGGTCGTGGTCACCCTCGACGTCGGGCCACGCATCATCCGGTACGCGCCGATCGGCGGCCCGAACCTGCTGAAGGAGGTCGCCGCCGAGCTGGGGCGCTCGGGCGAGCCGACGTGGAAGATGCGCGGCGGCCACCGCCTCTGGGTCTCGCCCGAGGAGCCGGGGCGCACCTACGTGCCGGACAACGCCCCGACCACCTACGCTGTGGAAGATAGGTGCGTTCGTGCGACAGCGACCGCCGACACCCGCCACGGGATCGAGCGGACGATGGAGGTGACGCTCGCCGATACCGGCAGCGAGGTGACCGTGGTGCACCAGCTACGCAACCTCGGCGCCGCAGCGACGGAGCTGGCGGCGTGGGCCCTGACGGTGATGGCCCCCGGTGGCGTGGCGATCCTGCCGCTGCCGCCGAACGGACCGCATCCCGGCGCGGCGGCGCAATCGGCCAAGGACTTCGCGCCGCACCTGTCACTGGTGCTGTGGCCCTACTTCCGCTTCGATGATCCGCGCGTCACCTTCGGACGTTCCTGCGTGCGTCTGCGCCAGGACCCGAACGCCACGGGCCCCACGAAACTGGGTCTTTCGCAGCGTGCTGGCCTGGCCGCCTACTGGAACCAGGGCCTGCTGTTCGTCAAACGCTTCGGCCACGAGGAGGGCGCGCGCTATCCCGATCGCGGCTGCAACTTCGAGACGTACACCGACGGTGACATGCTGGAACTCGAGACCCTGGGACCACTCGTGCAGCTCCCGCCCGGTGGGGAAACCACGCACATCGAACGCTGGTCGCTGCTGCACGACGTGCCCGCACCCACGACCGACGAGATAGTGGATCGTGCAATTTTCCCGAGAATTTCGTAGTACGGAGCGGTTTAGATCGGTTAGATTCACGCGCGTTTCGATTCAATCACGCACAAAACAAAGGAGCAGCGAATGGCTAAGGGTCCTCTTTCGAAGTCTGGTCTGGTTCAGTCTCTCGCCGACAAGGGTGGCGACAAGCTCACACGCAAGGACGTGCGTGGCTTGCTCGAGTCGATCGCCGAGATCGGCCAGTCGGAGCTCAAGAAGAACGGCATCTTCGTGTTGCCGGGCCTCGTGCGCATGGTCGTGGTGAAGAAGCCCGCCACCAAGGAGCGCAAGGGGATCAACCCGTTCACCAAGGAGCCAACCGTGTTCAAGGCGAAGCCGGCCCGCAAGGTGATCAAGGCCCGCCCGGTGAAGGCCGCCAAGGACGCGATCGCTTGATTCGGAACCCTGGGAGGGTTCCGAACCTCCCGCGATGGGCTCCGTCGAGCTAAGCTCGCCGGAGCCCGACGCGAATCAGCTCGGAACGATTGTGGCGGGCCTCGGGTGCTTGGGCATCTGGGGCCCGCGTCGTTTGTGGGCTACTCTGGGCCGTGGCCGAGCCGGGTGTGGTCATGGATCAGCTCCGCAAGGAGTTTGGGGCGGTGCGGGCGGTGGTGGGGCTGTCCCTGTCGGTCGGCAGGGGTGAGATTTACGGGCTCTTGGGGCCGAACGGGGCGGGGAAGACCACGGCGCTGCGGATGCTGGCGGGGCTGCTGCAACCGACGGGGGGGCGCGCGGTCATCGCCGGCGTCGACGTCGGGCAGGATCCGCAGCGGGCGAAGGCGCGCATGGGTTACCTCAGCGCCAGCACGGGGCTGTATGCCCGGCTCACGGCGCGCGAGGCGCTGCGCTTCTTCGGCCGCCTGCAGGAGATGCCGCAGAGCCTGGTCGATCGCCGCATCCGCGAGCTGGGCCCGGCGTTGTCGCTCGAGCCGTTCCTCGATCGCCGCTGCGAGGCGCTCTCCACCGGCGAGCGGCAGCGGGTATCGCTGGCGCGCGCGGTGCTGCACGATCCGCCGGTCCTCATCCTCGACGAGCCGACGAGCGGCCTCGACGTGCTGGCCAGTCGGTTCTTGCGCGATCACATCCGCGGCGAACGCGAGCGCGGCAAGGCCATCGTTTTTTCGACGCACTACCTCGCCGAAGCGGAGTTGCTGTGTGACCGCGTCGGCCTTCTGTTCCGCGGGGAGCTGGTGCGGGAAGGAACCCCGGCGGTGCTGCGCGCCGAGGCGAAGGCGACGACGCTGGAGGAGGCCTTCCTGAGCTTCGTCGGCATGGCCGAGAGCTGATGCGCGCACACGCCTTCGTCACCCTGGCCAAGGAGCTGCGCGAGACGCTGCGTGACCGCCGCACGCTGGCGGTCATGGTGCTGTTCCCCCTGGTGGTGTACCCGTTGCTGTCGCTGCTGCTGGGGCAGGTGCTGTTCTCGCGGGAGCAACAGAAGGAAGCCCGCGCCTCGCACGTCGCCATCGTCGGCGTGGGCGCGACTGCCGACGATCTGCGCAAGCGCGTGCGCGATCTGCCGAAGCTGTTCACGCTCACCGAGGCCGGCAACGCCCACGACGTGCGCACCGGCCGCCTGGACGCCGTGGTGTTGACCGAGGCCGGACGCCAGGCCGAGGTGATATTCGACGCCACCCGCGACGAATCGCGCGCGGCCAGCGACCGCCTGTCCGAGGTGATGGCCACGGCGCTGCCCGCCGGGTGCGCGCCGATCCAGGTGAAACGGCAGGACCTCGCCTCGAAGGCGCAACTCGGCAGTTACCTGCTGGCCAAGGCGCTACCGCTGGCGGTGGTGCTGATGGTGCTGCTGGGCGCGTTCTATCCGGCCATCGACGTCACCGCCGGCGAGCGCGAGCGCGGCACCCTCGAGACCGTGCTATCGACGCCGGTGCGACGCTTCGACCTGCTGCTGGGCAAGGTGATGGCGGTGGCGGTGATCGCGTCCATCACCGGGCTCGTGAATCTGGGATCGATGACGGTGACTCTGATGCAGGCCCTGCATCTGGCCGACAAGGGCGCGATGCTGCCGGTGCCCTGGAGCCGCGCCGCTGCCGCCGCGCTGGTGGTGGTGCCGGCGGCCTTCCTGTTCGGGGCCCTGTTCGTGGCCGTGGGCGCCCTGGCGCGCGGTTTCAAGGAGGCCCAGAACTACCTCATGCCGGTGTACTTCCTGTCCATCGCGCCGGCGCTGGTGGGCGCGGTGGGCGAGTATCCCCTCGGGGCTCGGACGGCGCTGGTGCCCTCGATGAACGTGACGCTGCTGGCCCGCGACCTCGTGCTGGGCACCGCCCGTCTCGGGCCGGCGCTTGTGGCGCTCGGCTCGACCGTGGTCTACGCCTGCCTGGCGCTGGCCCTGGCGGCCCGGCTCTACGACTCGGAGCGCCTGGTCGAACCGAACGAAAAGGGGAGGCGCGCAGCCCCCGTCGGCGACGGCCCACCCAGCGCGGGCCAGGCCATGCTGCTCTACGGCCTGGCCTTCGTGCTGCTCGTGTTCCTTTTCGTGCGCTGGCAGCAGCGAGACATGGTGCAGGGCCTGCTCGCGAGCCAGTGGCTGGGGTGGCTGGGCCTGGTGGTCCTTCTGGCACGGATGCGACGCCAGCCGCTTCGGTCGCTGGTGGCGCTGCGTCCGGTCGCACCGTCGGTGCTGGCCGGCGCGGCGCTGGTCGGCTGCAGCGCCTGGGCCGCGGTGGCGATCGTCAGCGAGTGGCTGGTCCCGGTTCCCAAGGAAGTGCTGGAGCAGCTGCGCCGCGTACTGCTCGCCGAAGGGGAGCGCCCGTTTCTCTTGAATTTGCTGCTGGTGGCGGTGACCCCGGCCATCTGCGAGGAGATGCTGTTCCGGGGTGTCGTGCTGCGTGGCCTGGCGACGCGCCTGCAGCCGGCAGCGGCGGTGGTGGTCACCGGCCTTCTGTTCGGCGCCTTCCATCTCGATCTCTACCGGCTGTTCCCGACGGCGGTGCTCGGGGTGCTGCTGTCCTGGCTCGCGCTCGCCAGCGGGTCACTCGTGCCCTCCATCGTCGCCCACATGCTGAACAACGCCATCCTGGTGACGCTGGCGACGGCGCACATCGACGATCACCTGGCGAAGATCGGAACGGCTGGCTCGGCGGCGATCGCCGGCGGCGCGGTCGTGCTCTCGGCGATCGGACTGCGGCTGGTGCAACGGGGGCGAATGTAGTCTTCATGACAATTGCGCTGTTCCCCGGGCCCGCCCTTTGGTAAACGGATCGCCGATGCCGAACGCCGACGAGAAGAAGGTCCTGGGCGTGCTTCGCAAGGCCCCGGTGCTGGCCGACGCGTCGCCAGAGATCCTCGGACGCATCCTCACGGACGCGAAGGTGGAAACCTTCCGGGCTCGCCAGGTCATCTACCTTCCGGGCGACCGCGCGTTCGGGTTGCACTTCCTGGCCAGCGGCCGGGTGAAGGTGTCCAAGGTGACCCGCGACGGCAAGGAACTGACCCTCGCCTACCGCACCAGCGGCGACTTCTTCGGCGAGGCGTGCCTCCTCGAAGGTGGCCCGCGCGAGGAGATGGCGGAGGCGATGGAGCCGTCGATGACCGTGGAGGTGGAGCAGACCGCATTCGACCGGCTGCTCGCGACCAGCGCCGGGCTTGGCTACCAGTTCACGCGCGCGATGATCTCGCGCCGCCGCGAGCTCGAGTCCAAGGTCGAGCAGCTGATCTTCAAGGACGTCGGCTCGAAGCTGGCCGAGTTGCTGCTCAAGCTCGGCTCCGAACACGGCATCGAGGTAAAGAAGGGCCTCGTCCTGGGGGTGAAGATCACCCACCAGGAGATGGCGAATCTGATCGGCTCGACCCGGGAGACCGTCTCGCTGACCTTGTCTCAGTTCAAGCGCAAAGGCTTGATCGAGACCGAGGGCCGCAAGGTGATCCTCGCGGATCGAGAGGGCCTTCGAACGTTGGCGTAGGCTCTACCAGCCGCCGCCGCCGCGACGGCCACCGCCACGACCACCGCCCTCGCCACCGCCGCGACCACCGCGGTCGCCACGGCCACCGCCGCCACCACCGCCGCCACCGCCACCGCCGTAGCCACCACCACCACCGCCACCGCCACCACCGGTGCGCGGGGCACGCTCACGCGCCTCGCTGACGCTGATCGGCCGCCCCTGGACCTGGCGCCCACTCAAGGTCTCGATCGCCGTCGACGCCTCGGCGTCACTGCCCATCTCGACGAAGGCGAAGCCGCGCGGCCTCCCCGTATCTCGATCGAGCACGATCTTCACCTCGACCACGTTGCGTCCGTTCTCGGCGAACACTTCCCGCAACTCCGGTTCGGTCACGTTGTACGACAGGTTCCCCACGTAGAGCCTCGTTCCCATGCTTTCTCCTCTGCTTCTCTCGATGTCCGGACGTACGGCTGGCCTAGTGCAGCCCTTGGGCTCTCGGAAGTCGGATGCGGAGGTCGGAACCCGAAAACACCGGAAGGACTCGCTGCAGCATCCGAGGTTATCAACCCCAAGGAGCCGTGTCGAGCCTAGAAAACCTGGCGGAAGCCCAGGGAGAAGCGGCCAGGGAACCCCGCCTGGGTGTAGGGAGTCGAGTTGGTGGCGATGGCCCAGTCCAGGCGGAGCACGTAGGGGTTGAGATGGGGGATGAGGAGCCGCAGCCCGATCCCGAAGTCGTGGTGGGGAGCCAGCGCCGTGTAGGACTGCCGGATACGATCCAGATCACCGCCAGCGACATCAGGGGTGGCGCCGTCCCCGACGTCGTAGAACAGCACGCCGCCCAGACGTAGCGCGGCGAGCGGCAGCGGACGCGAGCGCAGCTCGAGATTCGCCACGGCCACCGTCTTGCCGCCCAGGTCGCCGAGCGTGTAGCCGCGCATCCCATTCTCGCCGCCGAGCGCATAGAACTGGTTCTGGAGGTCGTCGAGGATGAAGTAGGCGCGGGCCTGGGCGACGACGCGCAGGACGCCCCCGATCATCGGGGTGGCCGAGTACACCCGGCCGCTCACCCGCTTGTCGACCACGCGGCCGTCCTGGATGCGCCCCCCCCAGCTGGCGCCGACGCTCTGGAGGCCGCGGGCGATCTCGAACGACCACGCAGCGCTGGTGCCCAGATAGGTGAAACCCCGATCGGAGCCGAACGCTCGCGAGGCGGCCATGACGATGGCGTCGAAGTGCGGCCCCAGCTGCACGTCTTCGCGCAAGTCGAAGGCGTTCAGATCGCGGTAGACGCGAAACTCGGGCATGAACAGCCGGTAGCGCACGTACGGCGCGGAGATCCGCTCGGACAGCGGGAAGACGTTCCGGGCGAAACGCACGCGCGATGGCGCATCGTCGGTGAAGTCCCGCAGGAAGCTGGGCCGGTTCGTGGTCAACTGGTGGCCGACCGAGACGCGCTGGATGATGCGTCCGGGGAACGAGCGCGTGACGTGGCTGTCGACGCCGATGCCGCGCAGCCGATACTCCCAGGGGAACTGCTCGACCTCGACGTCGCGCGGGGTCTCGGGAAAATCGACGGTGCGAAGCTGCGTGCCGAGGAACCTGCGGACAACTCTATCCGAGTGGCCGACGTCGACGCCTGCGCCCCAGCGGCTGGCCAGCGAATAGAGCGGATAGCCGAAGCTGAGCGACGACCACGAACCCTCGAGAGCACCGTCTTCACGAGCGAAGATCGCCCGCGCCGAGCCGCTGAGGGTGAGGCGCGTGCCGCGGATGTTCGGATCGACGAACGTGGGGCCGAGCTGGACCGCCCCCTGATCCATGTGCAGCACCAGCGCCGCCTGCTTGCGCCAGCCGAACAGGTTGTTCTCGGACAGCGAGGCCGTCAGAAAGACCAGCGTCCCCTGCTGCACCTCGAAGTCGCTGTTGAGGCGCAAGCTCCAGACGTCCCGGGTGACGATGAGGACGTCCACCCGCTCGGGATGAGGCGTACGCACCGGCACGATGACCACCAGGTTCGACAGGAACGGGTTCTTCAGGTTGCGCGTGGTCTCGTCGACCAGAACCTGATCGTAGCGGTCGCCCGGGTGGAACAGCGTCTCGCGGCGGATCACCTCCGGCCGCGTGGTCCGGTGGAAGCGGTTGAAGAACTGGAGGAAGCCCTCGTCGCGGCCGAACACCTCCAGGTTGGTGACCGAGACGGCCCCGATGACCTTGCCGTGCGGAGCCGGGTCGACGGTGAGGCCACGGGCGGCCAGCGCCTCGTTCAAGGCGTTGGTCTCGAGGGCGCCGAGCTCCTGGGCCCGCGCGGCGCTGGACGCCAGGAGCAGGACCACGGCGAGGCGCTTCACGCGCCCACAGTCTAGCCCAGGGCTTTGATCACCGCGTCGCCGGCCTGCCGGGTCGTGGCCTTGCCGCCGATGTCGGCTGTCAGGACGCCCGCGTCGACCGAGTCGCTGACCGCCTTCTCGACGCCTTTGGCCTCGGTCTCGAGGCCGAACGAGTGGCGCAGCATCATCGCCACCGAGAGGATGGTGGCATACGGGTTGGCGATGCCCTTGCCGGCGATGTCCGGCGCGCTGCCGTGAATCGGCTCGTAGAGGCCTTTCTCGCCATCGCCCAGGGAGGCCGACGGCAGGAGACCCATCGAGCCGGCCAGCATCGAGGCCTCGTCGGTGAGGATGTCGCCGAACATGTTCTCGGTGACGATGACGTCGAAATCCGACGGGCGGCGGATGAGGTGCATCGCGCAGGCGTCGACCAGGATGTGGTCGAGCTCGAGCTGCGGGAACTCGGCCTTCACGACCTCGTCGGTGACCCGGCGCCACAGGCGCGAGGTCTCGAGCACGGTGGCCTTGTCGACGGAAGTCAGCTTGCCCCGGCGGGCGACAGCGAACCGGGCGGCGCGCCGGACGACCCGTCGCACTTCCTCGGATGTGTACACGCAGGTGTCGACGGCGCGATCGGCCTCCTTCTTCTTCTCGCCAAAATAGATACCGCCGGTCAGCTCGCGCACCACCAGCAGGTCGACGCCCTCGAGCAACTCGGGGCGCAGCGGCGAGGCGCCGACCAGCTTGGGGTGCACCGTCACCGGACGGAGGTTGGCGTAGAGGCCGAGCTCGCGGCGGATGCCGAGCAGCCCCTGCTCCGGGCGCACCGACGCATTCGGATCGTCCCACTTCGGGCCGCCGACGGCGCCGAGGAGGACCGCGTCGGCCTCCTTGCAGACGGCGACCGTCTCGGGCGGCAGCGCGGTGCCGGTCTTGTCGATGGCGATGCCGCCGAGCAGAGCTTCCTTGCGGACGAACTCGTGCTGGTACTTCTTGCCCACGGCGTCGAGCACCCGCGTGGCCTCGGCCACGACCTCGGGACCGATCCCGTCACCACCCAGAACGACGATCAAGAACTTCATGGGAGGGGAGGTTTATCACAACATCTGGAGGCCCTCGAAGGGGCGACGGGGGGGGCCAGGGAAGTTCCGTAGCCTACGTTTCCCCCTCACCCGAGGACGATATCAAGTCCGGATCGGCGCCAGCTACGCTAGGATCCGACATCGATCGCGGCCCGGCCGCCCATGAGGAGCATTCTGATGGTGGTGTTCAAACAGAATGTCTCAGCAGTCATGCGGGTTGCTGCCATGGCCGCCGTTGTCGCGTGTGGATGTGGCGCCGATGCGCGTCGGTCGTCGACACCCGATGGCTCGACAATCGACGGCCCTCCGGCGGCAACGGACGGCGCCCGAGCGCAGGACTCTGCTGGTCCGAGTGATTCGACCGTCGTGATCCGGGACGCTGCCGGGCCCACGGACTCGGCGGATCGACCGACCAGCGACGCTCCCCGACCGATGAGTGATGCGCCCCGGCCTGGCGATGCCAGCTCCGCGTTCTCCACCAACCGCGGCGACTTCGGCCTCGCCGGACCGAGCCGCTGTGCAGGATCCGGACTCCTTGCCTGCGAGGACTTCGAGAGTGGCGTTGCGAGCACGAGCCTGTGGACGGGTCGCGCCTCGGTGGACGAGGTGCACGCCGCGCGCGGCACGAAGGCCTGGCACATCAGGCTCGCCACGAGCCAGACCTCGTTCTTGACGACCACCAAGATCTTTCCCGCCCCCAACAACACCTATTTCGGCCGCATGTTCGTCTACGTCACGTCGTTGGTCACGAGCGCCTATACCCACTGGACGATGGTGGAAGCGACGGGCACGGGCGTGCCCAGCAAGATCCGGGTCGGTGGTCAGCGCGATCTCTGGGGCGTCGGTAGCGACGCCGGTCCGACCGGTGACTGGACGAGAAACGACAACGACCCGCGCAACAACCCGCGGCGCGTTCCCCTCAACGAGTGGATGTGCATCGAGTGGATGCACGACGGCGCGAACAACGAGACCCGCTTCTACTGGGACGGTGTGGACCACGAGTCGCTCCACACCACGGCGACGAACCACGGCTACGGCAACGGCGGTACCGCGACCGCGCCCTACAACATGCCCGTGTTCAACAGACTCCAGATAGGGTGGGCGGAGTACCAGACCGTGGCTGGCGGAATGTTCGAGCTCTGGGTCGACGAGATCGCGCTCGACAGCCAGCGGATCGGCTGCGTGCGCTGAGCGCCATTGAACGGCGCGCCAGCCCCCGACTAGCGACTAGCGCGGCGGCGGGCATGCACGTTCGGTGCAAGCGAGCCCGCCACTCTCGGTGCAAGTGCAGGTGTTGCAACCGTCTGTCGACGGAAAGCTCTGTCCCGACTGATAGGTTGAACCGTTGTAGGCACACACGCCGTTCTTCCGGAGGCACGCGTTGACCTCGGCCGTCAGGGTGAAGCCGCACTTGCCGGTCGACTGCCGTTCACACCTGGCCGCCTGATAACACGCGAATTCGGGTCGCCACAGACAGGGCGACGCCGGTGGGTCGCCCGCAGCGCCGGACTGGACCTCGAAGCAGATTTCGCCCGAGCAGCCACCGCGGCGGCACTCCCCTGCCGGCGGCGGAACAGGGCAGGCGCGCCTGGTGCAAGCGATCCCGCCGCCCTCGGTGCAGCTACAGGTATTGCACCCGTCGGTCGACGGGAAGCTCTGCCCCGGTCGATAACTCGCGCCGTTGTAAAAGCAGACGCCATTCTTTCCGAGGCAAGCCTTGAGCTCGTCCGTGCCGGTGAACCCGCACGCGCCGTTCGTCTGCCGCTCGCACCTGGCCGCCTGGTAACAGGCGAACTCGGATCGCCAGAGACAATCGCTCGGAGGCGAGGCGCCCGCTTTCCCGGTCGTCACCTCCATGCACAGCTCGCCCGAGCAGCCGCCCCGGCGGCACTCGCCTGCAGGCGGCGGCGTCGCATCCGTTCTGGCACCACCGTCTGTGACCGCCTGGAGATCGGTGGGCGTCGTCTCGAAGGGACAGCCGGCGGCGAGCAGGACCAGGACAGTGAAGGACAGGCCAACCAGGGAATGTGAGCGGCAAGTCATGATGCGACCTCTGCCGCTCCTGACAGCAAAGGCCGGGCCAGGCCCGAAGTGGCCGCAAGCCGCGACCGGCGGCATGCGAGACCTCAGTTTTTCGAGGAGTCCCGCCCGCGAAGCGCCTGGATCCGTCGCTCCACGATCGTCCGGTCTCGAGGCGAGGAGATGCGCGCCATCCAGTGTCGCAACTCGGACCAACGAAAGCCGGCCGGGAACTCGACCTCGGGAAGGGTTGAGAACTCGCGGGTGCGTTTCCCCGACAGGTAGAGAACATCGAACAGGGCCTTCTCGGGGGTCGCCAGCTTCAGTCCCGCCGGATCGATCTCGAATCCGTCGAACAACGCCGGCGACACGTGGTGCAGCGAGAAGGTGCCCACGTCCGTTCGCACCCGCCGGCCTCGCCCGAGGGTCACGGCGTACATGACCGCCGGGATCTGGGAGATGAGACCATGGTGGTAAAGGGCGGTTTGCAGCGAGACGTAACTCGGAAAAGGAGCGGTGAGATGGTCAGGCAACATGAGCGGATCGACGCGTTCGATGAACGCCCAGAGACCATGGAAGACGCGCCGCACAAGCCCGGCCTTCCGCAGACGCTCGAGAAGTTTTTGAGCGGCGTCAGGTGACATGTGCAATGCGGCGGCGGCATCAGCCGTCTCGATGATCGTCGCCCCCAGGTTCCTGAGCCGGGCAAACCCCTCGGTCGAAGTCACGGGCGGAGGCCTTCCAGGTACTGCACGACCGTCGTCTGGATATGGTCCCAGTGTTGACGCGAGCCAAGTGCATCCTGATGTTCCGGTTCGAGGAAGGCGACCACCTGAGCACGGTAATCGTCGTACGAGATGTCGAGGCCGTTCTCCAGAGCGAGTGGCAGCCGGGCCCGTATCCTGGCAGCGTTAAGCCTCTGCTCCACCTGGGGTATCAGAAGATGCAGATCGAAAACGTCCCGGGCCTGGGGCTCCTTACGACCTGCCAGAGCTTCGATCTTCTGCGCCAGCGCGGCTGAAGGTGTGTAGTGCCCGACGAGCGGTGGGGTGAGCTTGTAGGCGGCCGCCAGGTCGCGGCGTATCGCTTCGAAGACCGTTTTTCCGGACGCCACGCGCCTCGACATCTCGATCTTCGTCCGCACCGGAGTACTCATACCTTCCATGCGAAGGACGATCTTCCAGCGCTGCGTCGTCTCGGTCTGCTTCGGCGCGTTCGCTCCGGAAATGCCGAGCCCCGCGGCGCCGAGCAAGGTTGCCAGTGGCCGGCCCCCCAGTAACCTGTCGACCTTGTTCCTGAGCGTCGTCGTCGCCACGACCGCCACATCGAGATCCATGTCCTCCGAGTAGCGGACGCTTCCGAAAAAGAAGCGCAGATTGCACCCCCCCTTGAGTGTGTAGTGGCCCCGGTCCGACTCCCCGGTCAGCAGCCTCAGGAACTGCAGGTGGAAGATTTCCACCGCCTGACGCGGGCTGTAGAGCATGAAAATGTTATACGTCAAATCGACTCTGGAGTCGATTTATTGCATTACATATTTCGGATCCGGTCGCCAGGTGTGCCGGACAAGGTTCCCAGTGCGTCGGGCCAGCAGCGCTATCGGCGCGTCGGCCAGGTCAACCGAACAGCTCGGGAATCACCCCGCTGACCTCGCCCATCTTCTTTTCGCCGCCGGGGAACACCCCCAGCGCGTCCAGGACGGAGATCAGGACGCCGACCGGGTGCTGCCCCGTGGCCCGGATGTGGTGCCCAAACTTCAGGTTGCGCATCTTCGCGCTCGATCCCCCTGCATAGAGCGTCGCCATGTTCTCGGTCGAGTGCGCGGAGTACGTCTTGCCGCCGCTCTCGGGCGATTGCCCGTAGCCGCCCGCCTGCAGCATCACGATGACGGTGTTGTCCAGCATCGTTCCGCCCGCGTCGGGAGTGGCCTTGAAGGCGGCGATCAGCTGCCCGTACCACTTCATGTGCCAGGCGATCATCCGCGCGTGGTCCAGCAGGCTCCCGCCGCCGTGGCTCAGCTCGTGCACGTCGGACCGGCGCCCGGTGACGGAGTACGAGTTCATGTAGGACTGGAAGAAGGTGAGCATCAGCGTGGCGACGCGGGTCGACCCGCACGCAAAGGCCATGCGCAGAAAATCGATCATCAGCTGGGCGCGGCGATCCTCGTCGCTCCAGCCGTGGCCGTCCGACAGATCCGTCGGGCCCTCGCCGCCGATGGTCTGGATCGGCAGCCCCAGCTTCGGATCCGGACCCGGCGCGGGCGGCCGCTGACACCCCGCCGTCAGCTTCGGCGGCTCCTTGACCCGTTGTTCGAGCTGATAGATCTCCTCCAGGTGCTGCCCGAGCAGCGCCCGATCCGTCTTGCCGAGACGGCTCATCAGCAGGCGGGCGCGTTCCCGCACGGCATCGACGACCGACAGGCGCATGGTATCGGCCGGCGGGAGGGAGGCCGAGCCGGTTCCCGTGGGCGCCGGCAGCCCCTTGAACAGCGAGTTCCAGAGACCGTCGGGGCTGGTGATGGGATCGTGCCGGCCGAACTTGCCGTCGGTGTTCTGCCGGTACGACATCGTTCCCCGCTGACTGGTGGCGCCGTTGCCGCCGTAGTAGGTCGCGGCTTGCACGCGCAGCGCCAGCGGCAGGCGGCGCGTGTCGGCCTCGAGCACCTTGGCGGCGATGTGATCCGCCGTCGGCCCCCTGACCGTGGTCGACTGGGCCGCCGAGAATCCCGTCAGCACGGGCGCCCACGAGTGGGTGTGAAACAGCCCCGACCATCCTCCCGCCGGCGTCGGCGTGCCGAGCACGGCCGAAGGGACCTTCAACCCCGTCACCACCGTCACGTGTTCCTTGACCGGCTCGAGCGGAGCCAGCACCACCTTGCCCGCCAGGCTGTAGCCGGGGCCGGCGTCGCTGGGGATGTAGTACCGCTCGGGACCTCCGTCGGCGCGGGCTCCCGTGCCCATCGACTGGCCGCACATGCAGATGATGAGCTTCTTCTTCGCAGGGCCGCCCTGCGCGAAGGCCTCGCCGTTCCGATCCAGCATCGCTTCCAGCACGGGCAGGCCGACCAGCGCGCCGCCGGCGCCCCGGAGCACCGTCCGCCGGCTCAAGGTGATGGACTTCATGGCACCTCCTTCTGATAACGGAACGCTTCCGAGGACACGAGATCGAGCACCATGGCCGTGAAGTCGTGCCGCCCCTGACGAAAGCGCCCGGCCAGAGCGTCGATCTGGGCGGTCTCGTCCGCCTCGTACCGCCCCATGGCGAAGCGGAAGTACTGCTTGACGCCGCAGCTGTCGACGGCCTGGCTGTCGACCATCAGATCGCCCATCCCCGGCAGCCCGTTGCCCCCGCCGAGCCCCTTGAACTTGCCCACGCCCAGGATCTCGCCCACGCCCAGGATCGAGCATCCCGTCGTCGGCTCCTGGGTCCGGTACCTCCCGGCGGCGTCGTAGTTCTCGAGGCCGAATCCCGCGGGCTCGAGCAGGCGATGACAGCCCGAGCAGAGCGTCGACGGATCCAGGCGCGACCGGGCGCGATCGATCTTGCAGTCCGATCCGGTGCTGGGCGGCAGAGGGGTCATGGCGATGCGCATGCGCAGCTCGTCGGTCAGCTCGGGCACGTCGATGCAGAAGAACGTCTCCAGCGCGAACTTGCCGCGGTGGATCTGGCTGGTCTCCTCGTCCGCCACGCCGTGCGACAGCACGGAGGCGTGCGAGACCACGCCCTTGCGCGGCGTGGCGCCGTAGGGCACCCAGGCGTAGCCGCGCGTGCCCGCGGGCCAGGTCATCCCGTACTGCTTGGCCAGCGCCTCGTTGACGTATGACTCCTCGATGCGAAAGAGGTCGACCCAGGGACGCTTGCCCCGGTCCTTGAACAGGATCCGA
Organism: Myxococcales bacterium; assembly: GCA_031423255.1. Taxonomy (GTDB): domain Bacteria; phylum Myxococcota_A; class Polyangia; order Fen-1088; family Fen-1088; genus JANPFD01. The sequence continues at coordinate 20,831 of JANPFD010000119.1, forward strand.
TCCACGAGGGCGCTCGACTCGACCCGGGCCGCATCGGCCGTCGACAGGAAGTCGTAGCCCATCCACAAGGCGTGGAAACGTCGCAGCTGCGCCTGACCGCGCGTCTGCGCCAGCATGATCTGGGCGGCGTCGCGAACCTCCTGCCGCGTCCGCAGCTTGCCCTCGTCGGCGAGCTTGGCCAGCGGCAAACCGGTGGCGTCCTCGGGCGGCCCTTCCCACAGCAGGTAGGACAGACGCGTGGCAACCTCGTGCGAGGTCAGCTTGGCGATGCCAGGGCTGACCTGCTGCCCGGCCTCGATGCGGTAGAGGAACTCGAGATCCTGGAGCAGCGTCCGCACCAGGAACTCGACGCCGCGGTAGAAGTCGTTGTCGGCGGTGGCTCGGGCCAGCGCGCGCGGCAAGAAGAACTGGACCTCGTCCGCGCGCACCGGCCGTCGCAACACGCGTCGTCCGAAGGCGCGCAAGAAGGTCGTCATGCAGGTCGCGTCCGCCGCCATCGCGGGACGGCAGCCCACGAACGCCTCGCGGCCGGCCGCCGTCACCGCTTTGGCGGCGAGACGTTCACCGAGCGTCTCGGCCCCGTCGATGAGCGTGCGCGAAGGTGTCTGCTGCTGGTAGTCGTTGCCGTAGATGCTGGCGACGTTCTCCGGGTAGAGCGCCATGTCGGACTCCGTCAACCGCTCGCCCAGGAGCTGAGCCACCGTGTTGGCGTACTCCCGGTTGGTCAGGCGACGGGCGCCGCTCACGGTGCCGAGCGTCGGATTGTCATCGGCGGGCGGCGGGCCGGATAGCGGCGAGGTGCCTGGCGACGGCGCGGCCTGTGGTTCCGTCCGTGGCTCCCCGAAGGAATCGTCTCCGATGTAGCCGGTGCACGCGACCAGGACCAACGGCAGTGCGACGGCCATGCGAGTCACGTAGGCGCCTCCTTTCGGTGGGGATTCCGCCAAACCAGCGATCCCTCATAACTGGTGATGCGCGCCCGGGGCGACCCTATCGAAGAAAGTGCGCCTATCCTTTTTCGTCGTTTTCTTTCAGTAGCTTGAGAACGCTGAGATCGAGCTGGCTCTGCAGCACCGCCACCAGGCTCTGACAATCCGCGTCAGAGATGTCGAGGCGGATCGCCAGCCGCCGCCGGGTCTCGTCCACGATGTGGGCCCGGCTCTCGGCCAGCCAGCGGCGCACGGTGCTCTCGGCGACCCGGTACATCGCCGCCAGGGTGTCGGCGGTCAGTCCGTTGACGAAATAGAGTTGCAGGAGTGTTCGCTCGCGCTCGGACAGCGCGCCCAGGGCTTCGCGAAAGGCGGCGTCGAGATCGGGACCATAGCGGACCTTGAGATAGAGCAGCTCCGGATCGGGCACGGCCGACGGCAAGGACACGGCCTCGGGCACGAGCGGCCCTTCGGAAGAACGCGCCCGGCGGCGGGCGAGCAGCAAGCGGACGGCCGCGCGCCGCAGCCAGGCTCCGAGCGGACCACGCCCTGCGTACTCGGCGATGTGCGGGGCCTGCCCGGGCTCGGCGACGAGCAGACGCATGCGCAGCATCTGCTTGACCTCGTCGACCTCGACCGGGCGGTCGTCGATGCCGACGAGGAAGCGGGCGACGCTGGCCATGAAGCGGTCCTCGAACAGCGCCACCGCCTGGACGTCACCGGCCGCGCAGGCACAGGCGAGGTAGAGATCGCTGGCGTGGACCGTCGCCAGAGCCGCCGTGGCCTCCACGTCCTGGGGCAGCCGCTCGGCCAGGTGGGCCAGGAAGGCGGGCACCGGCAGGGCGATCCCCGGCCAGGCCGCGCGTGCCTCGTCGAGAAGGCGGCCGAGCAACGCCTCGAGCTCGGGCGACGGCACGACCGGACCGTCCTTCGTGGTCGCCTGCGCGGCGAACAGCGGCGCGAGCTCCAGGGCCACCGCGCGATAGGCTACACTGGATCCACGCCGGGCGCTGAGCGCGGCGCCTGCCCGATCCCGGCGTGCCTGCGTGACGTGCCTCATCGATGAGACGGTCGTGGCCTTCGTTCGAGGATCCCTCGCCGAGGAGGCCGTGCGCGAGGTGGAGCGGCACCTCAGCGAGTGCCCCGACTGCTGCGCGCTGGTCGCCGACGCCGCCCGGCTGTCACGTCCGGACAGTGTGAATCCAGCGACCGATCGGCCACCGCTCATGGCCCCCGGGACGAGAGTGTCCCGCTACGTGATCGAGGAGGCGCTGGGCGCCGGTGGCGCGGGCGTCGTGTACCGGGCGAACGACACCGAGCTACGGCGCAAGGTCGCTCTCAAGGTCCTGCGCGCCGAGACGCCTGACGTGCGCGCAGGCTGGCTGCGCGAGGCGCAGACCATGGCGCGGCTGTCGCACCCGAACGTGGTGAACGTCTACGACCTCGGGACCACCGACGATGGCCAGGTGTTCATCGTCATCGAACTCGTCGAGGGTCAGAATCTCTCCCAGTGGCTGCGCGCCGAGCCGCGCGGCTGGCGGGCGATCCTCGATCTTTTCCTGCAGGCCGGGCGGGGGCTGGCGACGGCGCACGCCGGCGGCCTCGTGCACCGTGACTTCAAGCCCGACAACGTCCTCATCGGCGCCGACGGTCGGGCTCGCGTGGCCGACTTCGGGCTCGCCCGGCTGCTGGACGAGAAGCCGCCCGAGGCCATCGCCGGCACGCCCGGGTTCATGGCTCCCGAGCAGGCGCGCGGGCAGGAGGCCGATGCGCGCAGCGATCAGTTCAGCTTCTGCGTTTCGCTCTACGCCGCGCTCTACGGGCACAAGCCGGGATCGGAGCCGCCTGCGGACAGTGCCGTTCCCTTCTGGATCCACGCGGCGCTCGCCAGGGGACTGAGCGCGGACCCCGCGGCGCGGTTCGCCTCCATGGACGCGCTGCTGGCCGCGCTGTCGCAGGAGACGGCGCAGGCGAGGTTCCGCCGGATGCGTCTGGCGTTGCTCGGGGCCGCGGGCGCCGTGGTTCTCGCCCTCGCGGGATGGGGGCTGAGCCATCTGGCGTCGGGGGACGGGGCCTGCATCGCCGACGTCGCGCTCGGGTACAACCACACCTGCGTGCTCCGTCGGGATCGCACGGTCTGGTGCTGGGGCAAGGTTGGCTTCGACGATCCGCTCGTCGGGAACGACTTCGAGCCCGAGAGTCGCCTCGAGCCTCTGCAGATCCGGAACACCGAGGGACGGGCGCTCACCAGGATCGCGAACATCACCTCCAGCTACACCACCACCTGCGCGCGCGAGCTGCAAGGAATGGCCTGGTGCTGGGGGCAAAACCGGTACGGCAAGCTCGGCAACGGGCGTGTCGAGAACGGCCGCCGGTTCGCGCGCGCCGAGCGGGTCAGGTCCTCCGCGACCGCCGAGATGTCCGGCATCGTGGGGATCGTGCCCGGCACGCACCACACCTGCGTGATCGAGGAGCACGGGCCGCTCCGCTGCTGGGGCGACAACCGCAATGGCCAGCTCGGCCTCGGCAGCACGGACCGAGAGCCAGTGCCACTGCCACGCCCGATCCCGGCAGGACAGCTGGCGTTCCTGCGCGTCGCCGCGGGCCAGAGCCACACCTGCGCGACCCGGGCGGACGGAACGGTGTGGTGCTGGGGCGACAACCGCAACGGCCAGGTCGGCCTCGGAGCGGGCCGCAAGGGCGACAATCCCCGACCGGCGCCCGTCCAGGGGCAGGACGGCACGCCGTTGTCGCAGGTGCTGGATCTGGGCGTCGGCAGCAGTCACAGCTGCGCGGTGACCAAGGCGGGGGAGCTGTACTGCTGGGGTCTCGATCAGTTCGGTCAGCTGGGCGCAGGCGATCACCAGTCATCGCCCGTGCCGGTACGCGTGCAGACGGCGGGGGGCGCGCCGCTGTCCCGGATCACGCAAGTGCGCGCGGGCAACGCCTTCACCTGCGCGCTGGACGCCGACGGCGGAGTGTGGTGCTTCGGCGCGAACAACTTCGGGCAGGTGGGGCACGGAGGCAACGCCGAGGTGTCGGCCCGTGCGGTGCGAGTCCTGACCTCCGAGGGCGGCCCCCCGCTGGGAGGCGTCGACCGCATCGCGCTCGGTGCCTTCTCCGCCTGTGCGCTCCGGCGCGACGGCAGCCTCTGGTGCTGGGGCCGCAACCAGGGCGCCCAGCTCGGCGTCGGCGACACCCGCGACCGCAACGTCGCGGTCCAGGCGCGCGGCCCCTGCGCGCGTTGACGTCACGAAGATACGCAACACGGGTACCACAGTGGGGGCTCGGGCTGGCCGGTTGATACCTTCGCCAGTCGCCCGGCCCGCTTTCGTTCACGGCGTTCGTGCTACACGCCGTAGAAGTTTGCTCACCTCGAGAATCGACACGGGGATCAAACCCAGGCCAAGCGCCAATGCGCAGTCCGAAAGCGTGAGAGCTTCGATCTGAAACAGCGCCTGAGTGGCCGGGATGTGGTGCAGGGCGAGCTGGAGAAGCACGGACAGCACCACGACTCCCAGAAGGCGGAGGTTGGTGAAGGCGCCAACCTCCCAGAAGAGACGCGTCGTGCTTCTCGCCGCGAACGCCCGAAAGAGCTCCCCGAACACCAGCACTGAAAAAGCGAGGTTCCTCGCCTCTTGAAAGTTCCTCGCTTGCAGGGCCCATACGAAGACGCCGAGCGTGACACTCGCCTCGAGTAGTCCCGTCAGGGCGATGAGAGTCCACTGCGAGCGACCCAGCATGGGCTCTTCCGGGTGACGCGGTGGCTTCTGCATGACCTCCGGATCGACTGGGTCCGTCACGAGAGCCAGCGCCGGCACGCCATCGGTGACGAGGTTGATCCACAAGAGATGGAGGGGCAGCAGGGGGGCAGGAAGGCCGACGACTGCAGCGCCGAACATGACCGCGAGCTCGCTCGCGTTGCCCGCCAGGAGGTACACGAGAGTCTTCCGGATGTTGTCGAAGATCCCTCGCCCCTCGCGAATCGCTGCGACGATGCTGGCGAAGTTGTCGTCGGTCAGGATCATGTCGGCGGCCTCGCGTGTCACCTCCGTACCCGTTCTTCCCATCGCAATACCGATGTGGGCCTCACGAAGGGCCGGCGCGTCGTTGACGCCGTCGCCCGTCATCGCGACGACCTGGCCTCGGGCCTTCCAGCTCCGCACGATGGTGAGCTTGTCCTCGGGGGTTGCGCGCGCATGGACCACGTCTCCAGGCTCTTCGCCCGGCGCGAGGATGCCCAGCTCTCGGGCGATCGCCTGCGCCGTCGTGGGGTGATCGCCCGTGATCATGACCGTTCGGATCCCGGCGGCGCGTGCCGCCCGCACTGCTTCGATAGCTTCCGTCCGAGGGGGGTCGGCGATTCCCACGAGCCCCAGCAGCTGGAGGTTCTCCTCCTGGTCGCTGTGGCCAACTCCAACGGCAAGAACGCGCAACCCGCGTGCGGCCATCTCCTGATTGGCCTCGCGAGATCCCTCCGTGCCGCTGCAGAGTGGCAGCATCGATTCCAGGGCTCCCTTGACGTAGAGGACTCCATCCGCCCGAAGCACGGACATGCGCTTGCGGTCCGAGTCGAACGGATTCGTAGACTTCCGCGGGCGCCGTTGCTCGATGTCCGACCGGCGAACGCCACGCTCCGCAGCGGCGAGAAGCAGCGCAACCTCGGTAGGGTCGCCGGTTCCGGCCTGCTCCGTGGCGTCGATCTCTGCGTCGCAGCACGCCGCGGATGCATCGAGAATCCGGGCATGATCGGGACCCCACAGCTCGCGCACCTTCATCACGCCCGTTGTGAGCGTTCCTGTCTTGTCAGTACAGATCACAGTCGCGCAACCGAGCGTCTCCACGGCAGGAAGTCGGCGCACCAGAACGTGGCGCGCCACCATGCGCCGCACGCCGATGGCGAGGGCGATGGTCACCACGGCGGGAAGCCCCTCCGGAACGGCGGCGACGGCCAATGAAACGGCTGACAGAAACACATCCATCAAGAAAAGACCGCGAAGGAGCCCGAGTGCTGCAACCGCAGCAACGATCGCAAGGCACACGTAGAGAAGAACTCGGATGACGCGCGCGAGCCGCTTCTGGAGCGGCGTCGCCTCTTCCTGGGCTGTCGCCAGGAGATGAGCCACCTTGCCGAGCTCGGTCTTCATACCGGTGCCCACGACGACGCCCTGGCCGGTGCCATTGGCCACGGCGGTACCCATGAAGACCCGATCACGGCGCTCGGCGAGCGGTGCGTCCTGGGGTGTTGGCTTCGTACTCTTCTCCACAGGCACGCTTTCGCCTGTCAGCGAGGCCTCGTTCACGAGCAGGGCATTCGCTTCGACGAGCCGCGCATCGGCAGCGACGACATCGCCCGCATCGAGGAGAAGCATGTCGTCTGGAACGATCTCGATCGCCGGTATCGTGGTGGCTCGCCCGTCCCGGAGCACCCGGGCCCGCGGTGCGGTCATCGCCCGAAGCGCGAGCACAGAGCGTTCGGCGCGGTACTCCTGAAAGAAGCCGACCAGCGCGTTGATCACGACGATTGCGCCGATCGCGATGGCATCCACGACCTCGCGGAGCACGGCCGAGATCGCGCAAGCGGCGAGCAGAAGCCAGATGACGGGGCTCTTGAACTGACCGAGAAGAAGGAGCCACGGCGACGCCGCCTTCTGCCGTGCAATCTCGTTGGGTCCGTTCTCCCGAAGACGCGCGGTGGCCTCGGCGGTGCTCAGCCCGCGTGACGTGCCGTCCCCATTCATCGAATCTGCCTGCTGCGCCAGACCGTGTAGGCAGCCGGCAGCACGAGTAGCGTAAGCACCAAACACGACACCAAGCCGCCCACGACCGGAGCGGCAATACGCGCGGAAACGTCGGCGCCTGGTCCCGCCTCCCAAAGCAGAGGCAGCAGGCCCAGAACCGTGCTGGCCACCGACATCACGATGGGTCGTACACGCGACGAAGCCCCGTCCACGACGGCTTCATCCACATCGTTCGGACCCAGGGAGGTCTTGGCCTGCTGACGCTGCGATACCGCCTGATCCAGAAACGCGACCATGAGAATGCCCGTCTCGGACGCAGTTCCGATGACGGCGATGAGTCCCACCCACACGGCGGTCGAGACGTTGTAGTCCTGCAGGAAAAGCAGCCATACGCTTCCGATCAGTGCAAAGGGAAGGCTGGTGAGGACCAGTCCGGTCTGCGCCCACCCGCGCATGGCTCTACGAAGAAGAAAGACGACCAGCAGGAGGGTCAGTGGCACTACCCAGGCGATTCGCGCCTGCATCTCCTCCATGAACTCGTACTGGCCCGTCCACTGCAGCCGATAGCCGGCGGGCAATGACAGCTCGCGCTCGACGAGCCGTTTGGCGTCTTTCACCCAGCCGCCGAGATCGCGTTTGGAGGCATCGATGTCAGCGAACACGTAGCCGACGAGGACACCGTTCTCGTCCTTGATCATTGGTGGCCCGGTCACGACACGTACGTCCGCGATCGCTCCGAGGGGAACCGTGGCCCCGGACTGTCGCCAGCGATCGCTCGGGTCTGGAGCGGAGGCGGCAGGCGCGCCCATCGCAGGCGGCGGGGTCGCAGCGGCCGCGGAGCGACTTGCGCTGCCTTTACCCATGCCACTCATCGAGCCAGCGCCGCCGGCCCGCATGGGCGAAGCGCCCCCTTGCATGCTGCCCGTCGCTGGAGACGAGCCGGCACCCGAACCGCCGAGCTCGACCTCTCCCACGGGCTCCGAGGCGACGGCCGGGATGAGAATGCGGCGGAGCGCGTCGGGATCAGCTCGGTAGTCCGAGGCGTAGCGGAGGCTGATTGAAAACCTCGAGCGACCCGCGATCACGGTCGATACCGGCATTCCACCAACGGCCGCTTCGAGGACGTCGTGCACGTCACGCACGGAGAGGCCGTATCGGGCAATGGCTTGCCGATCGGGTATGACGTCGATGTACTCGCGGCCCGTCTGACGCTCTGCAAAGGTACTGCGCGTCCCCGGGACATCGCGCAGCATCCCTTCGAGAGCGATGGAGATGCGCTCGATCTGGACGAGGTCGGCTCCAAAGACCTTGATGCCGACCGGCGTCCGGACGCCTGTCGTCAGCATGTCGATTCGCGTCCGGATCGGCGGCGCAATCGCCATCTGGTAACCGGGCATTCGCAGCGCCGCATCCATGTCCCGGCCAAGCTCCTCGATCGTGCGCGGACGTTCCTCACTCCAGACCCATCGGAGCGGCACCTTGAGCCATTCCGGGGCCCCGCCATACCAGCGCGAGGTGAGTCGCTTCGGCCACTCGTCCCTTGACCGCAAGGTCACCACGCTTTCGATCATGTCGAGCTGTGCCGGATCGGTTGCCGTCTCGGCTCGGCCGGCTTTGCCATGCACCGACTCCACTTCGGGGAAGCTCTTGATGATTCGATGCTGAGCCGTGAGAGCCTGGCGTGCCTCCTCGATCGCGATCCCCGGGAACGTCGTTGGCATGACGAGGAGGGAGCCCTCGTCGAGAGGCGGCATGAACTCCGAGCCGAGGCGCATGGCAATGGGCACGGTCGCCACGAGCAACACGCCTGCTGCTGCGAGGACCAACCATCGCGCCCTGACCGCGTAGCGGACCAGCGGTCTATAGATTCTGGTCAGGATGCGGCTGATCGGATTCTCCTCTTCTCGGCGGAACCGGCCTCGCATCACCAGCAGCATGAGGGGCGGGACCAGCGTCACGGCGAGCACTGCAGCCGCGAACGTGGCGAACGTGTGTGTGAGCACAAGTGGGCGAAACAGTCGCCCAGCTTGGCCGGTCAAACTGAGGAGCGGGATGAAGCTGACGGTGACCAACAGGAGAGAGAAGAACGTGGGGCGCCCGACTTCCTTGAGCGCGTCGAGGATGATGCGTCGCCGGTCTGTGCCGGCCGATGCAAGTGAAAGTCTGCGCGCCCCATTTTCGACGAATGTCGTCGAAGCGTCCTCGAGCTCCCCCACTGCGATCGCGATCCCGGCCAGAGACATGATGTTGATCGTCATTCCGACGTGATAGGTGGGAATGAACGTCATCAAGACCGCGAGCGGAATGACGACGATGACGACAAAGGCGGACCGAAGGCTGAACAAGAAAACGAAACAGATGACGGCGACGATGACGCCTTGCTGAATCAGCGTATCGGTCAGCACCGAAACCGAACCACGAATCAAATCGGATCGGTCGTAGGTCGGCACGACGCGGACCCCGTCGGGTAAGCTCAGTCCTGCAATCTCGGTCTTTATCGCGTCGTTGACCTCCAGGGCGTTCGAGCCGATGCGCATCACGACGATGCCACCGACCGCCTCACCACGGCCGTTCCAATCCGCGGCCCCTCGACGGATCTCCGGACCGAACTGAACGCGCGCCACGTCGCGCAGACGGACGGGCGTGCCTCCCGCGCCCACGGTCACAACGCTCGTTTCGAGGTCTGCGAGGGTCTTGACGTAGCCGCGGCCACGCAAGATGTACTCGCGTCCCGCAAGCTCGAGCACACGTGCCCCGACTTCAGAGTTCGCGTCCCGCGCGGCGCGAGTCACGTCGCCTAGCGAGAGCCCATACGCAGCAAGCCGATTCGGGTCGAGGACGATCTGGTACTGGCGCTCGAAGCCGCCGAGCGACGCGACTTCGGCGACACCAGAGACCGCTTGAAGAGTTGGACGGATCGTGAAGTCCTGAAGCTCACGCAATTGAGCAAGGTCGAGCCGGCCCGACGTATCCTCGAGTACGTACTGGAACACCCAGCCGACGCCGGTCGCGTCCGGGCCCAGGACGGGAGAGACGTCTGGCGGCAAAATCTGCTGCACACGCCCGAGCTGCTCGAGGACCCTGGTTCGCGCCCAGTAGATGTCGGTGCCGTCCTCGAAAATGACATAGATGAAGCTCATCCCGAACATCGAGTAGCCGCGGACCGTCCGTGCGTGAGGCGTGCTTTGCAGCGCGCGGACGAGCGGATAGGTGATCTGGTCCTCGACGAGATCGGGGCTCCGGCCCATCCAGTCGGTGAAGACGATGACCTGCGGATCGGATAGGTCCGGGATCGCGTCGAGCGGCGTCTGCTTCATCGCGACGACTGCCCACACGACGAAGAGAGCGGTCGCGCCAAAGACCAGTTTGGGGCGCTTCGCAGACAGCTCGATGATTCGCTCGATCACGGCGGGCTGCTAATGCCCCTCGTGTCGCGAGTCGGGTCGTCGTACGCCGTGTGCGTGACCGGTGCCGCCGCCCGAGGCGCGCAGGCGGCTCTCCGAGTCGATCAGGAACACGCCAGAAGCCACGATCGACTCCCCTTCGGTCAGTCCCTCGCGCACTTCGACGCGATCCTCGAGTCGGGCCCCAAGCTTGATGAGCCGGGGCACGAAGCGACCGTCCCGCTCGACGACGAAAACATGCTGTGTTCCGCCCGTGTCGACGAGGGCGTCACGGGGGACGGTAAGGGCGTCACGAGGTTTCACCTGGAAGTCGACTCCTCCGTAGAGGCCGGGACGCAGCGAGCCGTCGCGGTTGTCGACCACGAATCGCACGCGTAGGGTCCGCGTCCGCTCCGTGAGCGTTGGGTAGAGGAAATCGACCCGCGCTTCGAAAGGTGGCCGACCCGAGGCCACGAACTCGAGCCGCGCCGGCGTGTCCCGTGTGACGTTGGGGATGTCGGCCTCCGGAACCTCTGCCAGCACCCAGACGCGAGACAGGTCCGCGATCGTGAGCAGCTCTGTCGAGGGGTCGACGGCGGTGCCCACCGAGATGCCGCGATGGACGACGACCCCACCTCGTGGAGCCGACACGGTGACCAGGCGCCGCGCCTCGCCTGCATCGTCGATGGCCCGGATCTCCGCCTCCGTCATGCCCAGGACTTTCAACCGTGACCTTGCACCCTGGACGACGACACTGGGAGGGGTCTGGCCAGCTCCGCGCCGAGCCGCGAGGTACTCGTTCTGAGAGGACAGCAGTTCCTGCGAGAAGATGCCGGCAAGGGCTTGGCCCGCGCGAACGCTCTGGCCTGTGGTGCTCACGTAGAGCTGCTCGATCCAGCCGGACACGCGCGTGTGCACGTGCGAGACGCGGGACTCATCCAGAACTACGGTGGCGATGGCACGGAGCGGCACCGAGATCCTTTCGAGTCGCACCTGGTCCAGGCGCACGCCAATCGCCGCCAGGCGCGAGGGTTCAAGCTCTACCGGTGCACGGGGATGGGCAGTCTGGCCGGAGCCGGCATCTGGTGGGTGTCGAGCATGACGCGCTTCGGGCGTCGTGCTGACGTTGTGGTGCAGGGAAAAGGGCCAGCCGTGTCGTAGGTGCTGAATGAGCAGCACTCCCGCGGCCAGTACGAGCACGACCGCGGCGCCAACGCTCAAGGGCCGCCATTCACGTTTGAGGTTCATCGAGGCGGCTCTGCCTTCGCGCCGGTCGCCCGGTTGAGCCGGGCCCAGGCCAGGGCGAGTTCGAACTCGGCAGACACCATCTCGGCCTCCGCAGACCAGAGAGCCTCGGCCGCTTCGATGACGCTGACGAGCAGGAGCGTTCCCGCCGCATACCCAGCGATGGAGGGATCAATCAATCGACGAGCGCGCGGAATGACCTCGTCGCGCAGCGCAAGGAATCGGTCGCGGGACGCAAGTACGCGATGACGGGCAGCCGCCGCTTCCCCCTCCGCCATCCGGGTCATCGCGCTCAGATCGGCGCGCGCCATGTCGGCCATGGCCTGGGCTTCACGGACGCCCGAGTTGAGACGGTCACGCCAGATGGGAATGCTGACGCCCACCATCGCCATCCACCCGGGTCCGTCTGTCATCGTGTACGCAGGGCCGGTTCGCACCATCGCCATGGGCGCGTCCATCGAGTTCATGACCGAAACCTCGGCTTGGGCGCGGCTGATCTCGGAGCGGCCGGCCGAAAGGTCGGGGCGGCTTCGAAGTGCCGCATCGCGAACTTCAGGCCATTCCGCCGGGATCGCCTCCGCTGCCGTGCTATCGAGCGCCGGGAGCTCCGCATCCGCAGGCCTGGCCAGGCTGGTGTTCAACATCGCCTCGGCGGCACGAACCTCGGAACGGATCGAGCGAACAGCGCCTTCGAGCCGTGCCACCTCGATCTCCGCGCGGAGCACGTCGGGCTGTGCGCCCGTCCCGCCTGCGTAGCGAGCGTTGGCGGCGGTGACGAGCTGGCGTGCGAGCGCGACCTGCTGGTCGAGAATCTGTGCCATCCGCCGGCGCTCGTGAAGCATGAAGAAGGCATTCGCTCCGTCGAACTCCACATCGAGGCCGACGCGGTCGGTCTCTGCGCGGAGGCGCTGGGCCTCTGCTTCGGCCACCCGTCGCCGGTTCCCCCGGATCCCCGACAGCGGAAACCGCTGCTCCACCGTGAGGCTGAAGTCCGCTCCATGAAGTCGGAAGGGAAGATGGTCGAGCGAGGGCGACACCATCGGATCTTCGAGCGCCGAGACGATGGCGAGACGTTCCCCTGATGCTCGCGCTCGCGCCCGAGCAGCCGTGATCTCCGCCCGATTCGAACGCGCGAACCGGAGCACGTGGTCGAGCCGCAGAGGGCTCGGGAGGGCCGAATCGCCTGCAACTGGGCTCGATGCAAGCAGGGTCAATGCAACGAGCAGAGTTGCGCTCACAACCCTCGCTGTGCGGAGTCTGCGGACTTCGTTTCTGGTCTCGAGATCCATCGGCTAGCCCTTCTACCCCTGCGGGGTATGGGGTAGGGCCTCTTGCGCCGTCTCGGTGCCCCAGCGCTGGCAGAGAGAGGTACAGATCACACTTCGCGCCGAGCGAAGCGGAGGAGCATTGCGATTGTGGGATCACGCGTTGCTTGGCTGACCACCGTGTCTACAGTCGACTCCACAGGAGACACGATAATGTTCACAACGAAGATCCGCACAATGCTCACAGCGCTTACCTTTGCCGCGTTCGCTCTCACTGCGGGCACGTCATTCGCAGGAGCAGAAGAAGAGGCAAAGATCCCGCAGACGGTGGCTGACCACGAGGCGCTCGCCACACAGTACAAAGACCAGGAGACGCAGTACCGCAAGGTGGCCCAGGACCACAAGCAGATGGCCGAGGCGTACGCGAAGGCTCACCCGGACCACAAGGGCGGCATGCAGAACCCGTGGAACGCGAAGATGCAGAAGCACTGCAAGAAGCTGGCGTCGGATGCCACGACCCTGGCAACCGATTCGGAGAAGGCTGCTAGCTACCACACGCTGCGCGCCAAGGAACTGCAGGGAAAGTAGCGCCGCGGGACGCCTGCGCCGAGGCCGCTTTTGCCTCGGCGTACGTCGAGCGGGTCAGCCCATGAAAATTCTCTGCGCCACTGACTTCTCCCCTTCGGCGGCCGATGCAGGTCGCCTCGCGTGTGGGCTGGCACGGCGGCTCGGTGATTCCGTGGAGTTGGTGCATGTCATCGATGCCGCTCGGCTCGGTTATGTCGAGTTCCCCGTCGACTCCCCGCTGATTGACCGGGCGTTCCGCGAAGGTGGAACCGACGGACTGAGGAGGTCTGCGGCAGAGCTGCGCGCATCGGGCGTCACCGTCGAGCAGACACTGCTGGACGGCTGGGTCGCCGAGGCGATCGCCGAGCATGCGGAGAAGATCGATGCGCGGCTGATTGTTACGGGAACGCACGCCAGGCGAGGCGCGTCACGTCTGCTGCTCGGTAGTGTGGCCGAGCGGATCCTGCTGAACGCCGACCGTCCCGTGCTCCTGGTTCGAGAGGGCAAGACCGGGTTGACCGAGTGGCTCGATGGGAAACGGCCGCTGCGGGTCGTCGTGGGAGTCGACCGATCGGCTGCGTCCGTCGCGGCGGTCCGTTGGGCACGACAACTGCGGAACATCGGTCCGTGCGAGGTGACGTTCGTTCACGTGTACTGGCCCGTCGAAGAGTGCGTTCGCCTCGGACTCAAGCCGATGCCGGACGCAGCAGCCGCCGACAAGGAGGTTCTCTCGGTGCTCACACGCGAGTTGCGGCCCCTGATGGCGGATCTCCTCGAGGCGGATGACGTGTCGTTCCGGGTGGAGCCCGCCTGGGGGCGCCCCGCCGAGGCGCTGGTCGGCATGGCCCAGTCCAGGACCGCCGACCTCTTGATCCTCGGGACTCACCAAAAACACGCCCTGCAGCGCCTGTGGCTGGGCTCGACGGTGCATCCCACCCTTCGAGCGGCAACGATGCCAGTCCTTTGTGTTCCGGCGACTCCCGCCGACGAGGCCGGCCTGAACAGCACACCGCGCGTCGCCCGCGTCCTCGCTGCGACGGATCTGTCCACTATTGGCAATCGAGCGGTTGCCTACGCCTACGCGCTGACCCGGCATGGTGGCACGGTGACCCTCTGTCACGTCCACGACGGACCGATGACACCCGCCGAAGAGGCATCACTCACGACGCAGCTCCAGGCACTCGTCCCTGCGGACGGGAATGTCGTGACTCGTATCGCGATCCTGACGGGATCTCGACCCGCTGAGGCTCTCACGCATGAAGCCAATCGACTGGGAGTCGATGCCATCTGCCTCGGCTCCCACGGGCGGACAGGCGTGCAGAAAGTCGCCCTCGGATCGGTAGCACAGACCGTCTTGCAGCACGCGAAGCGGCCAGTCTTCATCGTGCCCGCTCAATGACCGAACCCGCCCTGGAGCTGGTCGATGCCTACTGGCGCGCTGCCAACTACCTGTCCGTCGGGCAGATCTATCTCCTCGACAACCCGCTCTTGCGATCGTCATGCGAACGCCCAAGGGCTGGACCGGGCCGAAGGACGTCGATGGGCTGCGAACGAATGCCGCCGCCCACGCCCCGGCCCGTATCAGCGCACCCGCGAGCCGGATCGAAGTCTGGGTCGTTCCCACCGACGAGGAGACAGTGCTGGCTCGGCAGACGGCTACCGCGGAAGGCCCTGCGGCGGATCCACCTCGACTTTAGGGCGGGCATCCACCGCCGGCCGGCGCGCCTCTCGGCGCTGTTTGGCCTCATCGACGCCGAAGCGCTCCTCGTTCGATTCCGCCTTCGACTCACGGTCACTCGCGCGCATTGCCGCCACCCGTTCGGGAGCGCTGTCGGGAATTCGCATTCGCTGCTCCGAGGCACAGGTCACCGTGGCCACCAGCAGCGTCAGCAACGCCAGCTTCCCGAGCTCCGAGTGTTCCATTTGCCAATCACAGCTGCAGGGGCCGTACCAGCCCGGGGCAGCCGGGCAAACGCGTAACGTCTGCGCATTGCCCAGCCCAAGTGCGCACGCCTTGCGCGAAATCGACCCGTTGAACCGGCTATTCGTGGCGCGGGATCTGCATCGTTTTGGGCACATGAACAGCCACGCATTCGTCCCACCGGCAAACGACGCCGCCGCCGTACGACAGGAGATCCTGTCGCAACACATGGAGCTGCGGCGGCTGCTCGACTGTACGAACCGCCTCGTCCAGGCCGTCGCCCCCGAGGCCGAGTACGTCAAGCGGCTCCGGTCCGGGGCCGCAGTCCTGCTGAGGTCGCTCGAGAGGCACATGGTGTACGAGGAGGCCGTGCTGGTGCCGATCCTGCGCGAGACGGACACCTGGGGTGGGCTGCGGGCCGACCGGCTGATCGTGGAGCACGCCCGGCAGCGCGAGGAACTGCAGACGATGGCCGACCTGTCGACCCAGGAGCAGGACGGCCGAGGAATTGGGCTCGCGCTGCAAGCGCTGATCGCGGATGTGCTGGCCGACATGAAACACGAAGAGGCTTCACACCTCACCATCGAGGTGCTGTACGACGCCCCCCTTTCGACCGCTCGTGGTTAGCGCCGCGGAGAACGCACGATCGTGACGGCTCGCTCCGCCTTCCGGACGACCGTGTCGGCGACGGACGCCAGGAGCACCTTGCCGAGCCCCGATCGGCCGTGCGAGGCGAGGCAGATGACGTCGACACCGCGTCGGTTGGCCTCCTGATTGATCCCCTCCGCTGCCTCTCCGCCGTCGACGACCACCACTTCCGTGCGCACGCCAAGTCGCTCCGACGCCGGCGGAAGGAGAGCCTTGAGCCGCGTCTCCAGCGTGCGGCGGTCGTCCACATGGAGCGTTCCGACCTCGTCCTTGTAAGCGTACGTCGGGCGGGGAATCGCCCGCTCATGGACGTGACAGATGGTGACCGTCGCTCCCGGACTGTTCGGCAATGCGAATGCGAACGGGATGGCGCTGTTGCCGAGCGGCGACAGATCCGTGGCCACCAACACGGATCGGATCTTCGGGACCGGGTGCGCTGACTCCTCTGCGCCCGGAACACACACCACGGGTACGGGGCAGATACGCACGGCCGGATGGGCCGTCGAACCCAGCCACACCCGCGCCATGGCCCCGCGCTGGTGCGTGCCAACCACCAGTAGATCGGCCCTGATTTTCTCCACCTCGTTGATGAGTGCATCGGCCGGCGAGCCCCAGGTCGGAACCACCAGCAGCGACGTCTGCCCATCGCCCGGGAGACCCTCGATGAGGGGACGGAGCTCGCGTCTGATCACCGTGGTGACTTCGTCATCTGACCTTGCGAGATCGCGCGGACCACGGAGTCCCAGTCGCTCGTACTCCGTGCCGGGCCAGTAAAGGTGAACCAGGCTCACGTCGCAGGGTGCCTTTCGGCGGAGCTCCCCGACCCAGGCGAGGGCGGCGCGGCTGGCAGCGCTGTGGTCGAGACCTACGACGACCTTGAGGGGACGCGATCCTCCGGCCCAGACCTCGACGTCTTCCACCGCCCGCCGCACGACCACTATCGGACATTCCGTCAGGAGCATCATCCTCTCGGCAACGCTTCCCAGCAGCATCCGACTCGACCCGCGTCGGCCGTGAGTGCCGATGACGATCAGGTTCGCCGACAGTTCGTGGGCGAGCGCGGCGAGGCCATGAGCTGAGTCCCCCTCGACCAGGCGCGTTTTCACCGTCGCACCAACACGTCGCAGCTCAGCCGCCGCCTTGTCGAGCTCTTCGCCAGCGCACTGGCGGGCTGTCTCGGCGACCTCCGCCCCTCCCGTCGCCATGCCCATGTAGTCGATGGTCGGAAGCCGCCAGCAATGCGCCAGGGTGACCGAACCATCGAAGCGCTGGGCGAGGCGACCGGCGACACGCGCTGCGTGGGAGGCCACCTCGGAGAAATCAGTGGCGCAAAGGATGTTCATGGACGAGGTAACAAGCAGGTGCCGTGCCAGCGAGGGACGGTCGATGGAGAACGGACCCGCACGTGACGCGTGAAAAGACTGCGCGCAAGATGGCCCGGGGCGCAGGATTTGCGCATGACGGCCCGGGCGGCGCAGGATTGCTATGGGCATGGCTATTGCGAGGACGGAACCCATGAGTCTAGGACGCGTCCTCGTGGTGGACGACGAAGTGAACGCCAGGGCGGCGCTGGCCGAGCTATTGCGTGACGAGGGCTACACCGTCGAGACAGCCGCGGACGCATTCAAAGCACTCGGCAAGCTCGGCGACTTCGCGCCCGAGGTGGTCCTGACTGATCTGAAGATGCCGGGGATGGACGGTCTGGAGCTACTCAGGAAGCTGCGCGCGCAAGATCCCGAGGCTGTGGTGCTGGTCATGACGGCGTTCGGAGCGGTCGACACGGCTGTGTCCGCCATGAAGGAGGGCGCGGCTGACTACCTGACCAAGCCACTGAACATGACGGAGCTGGTCCTCGTCCTCTCACGCGAGCTCGAACGCGCCCGGTTGCGCAAGGAGACCGGTCAGCTTCGCGCTCGCCTCGCCGAGCGCTACAGCTTCGCGAACATCGTCGGCAGTGCCCCCGCCATGCAGGAGATCTTCAAGGTCGTGGCCCAGGTCGCGACGAGCAAGGCGAGCGTACTCGTCAGCGGCGAGTCTGGCACCGGCAAGGAGCTGATTGCGGCAGCGATTCACGAGCGAAGCCCGCGTGCCAAAGGACCGTTCGTCAAGCTCCATTGCGCCGCGCTGGCGGAGACACTTCTCGAGAGCGAGCTCTTCGGCCACGAGCGTGGCTCGTTCACCGGCGCAGCAGGCCGGCGCGAGGGGCGCTTCTCGCAGGCCCATGGCGGCACGCTGTTCCTGGACGAGATAGGCGATATTTCCGCGGGGGTGCAGGTGAAGCTGCTGCGCTTCCTGCAGGAACGCGAGTTCGAACGCGTGGGCGGGAACGAGACCGTGCACGTGGACGTCAGGGTCATCGCGGCGACGAACCGCGATCTCAAGACCGAGGTGGCCGCCGGGCGGTTTCGCGAAGATCTCTTCTATCGGCTCAACGTCATCAACGTCCACATGCCCTCGCTGCGGGAACGTGCGTCCGACGTGCCGATGCTGGCCGCGCATTTCCTCGGCAAGTACGCCAAGGAGAGTGGCAAGGAGCTGCGTGGGTTCTCCGACGAGGCGCTGCGCATCCTGGCCGGCTACCGCTGGCCCGGCAACGTGCGCGAGCTGGAGAACGTCATCGAGCGCGCGGTGGTACTGGCCACGGCCAACCAGATCACTCCCGCCGAGCTACCGCCGTCGCTGACGCCTTCGGAGCCGAAAGGCGGGATCCAAGTCCCTGGATCGACGATGAATGATCTGGAGCGCTACGCGATCCTCACGACGCTGGAAAGCACGGGCGGCTCGACCAGTCAGGCCGCGGAGATCCTCGGTATGAGCGTGCGCAAGATCCAGTACAAGCTGCAAGAGTACGAGGCCGCGCCGAAGACGGGAAAAGTCGCTGTCGACGGCAGGAACTCATGAAATCGGCAGGGCGACGGTGACACACGTCTGACCCGGCCGCGAACGGAGGCGAATCGTTCCCCTGTGGTCACTCACGATCCGGTGCACGATGGTCAGCCCCAGCCCGGTGCCGCCGGCCTTGGTGGTGAAGAACGCATCGAAGATCGGCGCCTCGTCCGCGAAGCCAACGCCTGTATCCTCCACCTCGATCTCCAGATCGTCCCCAGCCAATCGCGTCCGCACGACCAGCTCACCACCCTCGGGCATGGCGTCGATCCCGTTGCGAGCGAGATTGAGCAGCACCTGGCGAAGGCGCTCGGGATCGGCCGATAGCGACGGGAGCGTCTCGGCCAGGTCCTCTCGAATGCGTACCGCCTTGGCGTCCGCTTCGGGACGGAGAAGCTCCAGTACCGAACGGCACAGGTCATTGACGCTCGTCTGTTTCAGATCGAGGGGTCGCGGCTTGACGAACGCCAGGAAGTCGCTGACCAGGCGCTCGAGTCGGCTGATCTCATCCCGGACGAGATCGATGACGGGCGTCAGAGCCGCCTCTTCGTGTTCCCCCTTCGCCAGACGCCGCTGCAGCACCTGAAGTTGAAGGCTGGCCGAGTTCAGCGGGTTGCGTATCTCGTGCGCCAGTCCCGCTGCCAGGGTACCGACAGCGGCCAAGCGTTCCGCCCGGAGCACCCTCCTCAGCATCTCCTTTTCGGTCGTGACGTCGATCCCGACCGCGTAGGTCGAGTGCCCCTCGGGAAGGTCCAGCTCGGCCCGTTCCCAGCGCACCAGCAGCTCGCCGTCGTTCTTCATGGGGAGCAGCTGCGGCCGGTCGCTACGCACCAGGTGGCCGCCTGGCTGCCCGATCATGTCGTCGCGAGAAACACCGGTCTTCTCTTCCAGGCGGCGGTTCCACAAGGCGATCCGATCGCTCGCGTCGAGGGCGAGCACGAAGGCCGGGACAGCGTCGACAACCTGACGGTGACGGAACTCGGAGCGCTCCAGGTCCAGGCGAAGCTGTTCGTGCTCCTTCTGCAATCCCACCTGCGTCAATGCCCGCCGGACCGTGTCCAGCAGGTCCGGTGGCGAGAACGGCTTGAGCACATACGCAAAGGCCCCGCCTCTCACCGCGTCGATCGCGCTCTCCAGAGTCGCATCGCCCGTGATGAGGACGACCTTGATGAAACGACAGCGCGCGGCCAGTTGCGGGATCAGATCGATGCCGCTGCCGTCGGGCAATCGCACATCGACCAGCGCCACGTCGGCGGGACGTATGTCGGCCACCGACAGCGCCGCCCGACTCGAGCCGGCCACCTCGACCTCGACGTCGAGCTCGGCGACGATCTCGGCGAGGTTCTCCGCCAGAGCCGCGTCGTCATCAACGACGAGAACGCGTCGCTTTTCCATGGGCAAGGGCTTTCATCACCCAGGCGATCAGGTGCTCGATGTTCACCGGCTTCTCCAGCACCTCGACCGGCGCGTCCTTCATGGCCGTCCGCACCTCGTCTGCGTAGCCAGAGATGAACAGCACCCGCACGTGCGGGTTGCGTGCGGCGAGGTGTTTCGCCAGCTCGACACCCGTGGCATCGGGCAGGCGATAGTCGATCACCGCCGTTCCCGGGCGGGCCCTGAACGCGAGAACTTCGGCCGCGGAGGTCTTGACCACAGCCTCCACGCCGCGTTCATGCAGGGCCTCGGAGATGTTTTCGGCAAGCTGCCGGTGATCGTCGACGACCAGGACGAGTCCTTCGCTGTTCCCGAGCCGGGCGACCAGGTCCATCATTTCTCCGATGTCGACCGGCTTCGGTAGTACCGCGAGCGCACCCGCCCTGTGGGAGGAGCTGACGGTCGACTCGTCGGTGTAGGCGCTCACGACCACGGCGGGCTGATCGTAGCCTCGGCGGCGCATCTCGGAGATGAACTCCGCGCCATTGAGGCCGGGTAGTCTGAAATCCGTGATCACGGCGGCGATGTCATCGCTGGCCATGCGTTCGAGCGCTACCTCTGCGGACTCGGCGAAGGCAGTCCGGTAGCCGGCCTCCTCCAGGATCTCGATCACGTTGTCCGCGAGGGCAATGTGATCGTCGACCACCAAGATCTTGCCTGTAGGAATCATTCCCGCCGCTCGTCGGCGTCCGGAAACGTCAGGCGGAAACAGGCGCCCCGCGGGTCGGATTCGAGGGCGATCACACCACCGTGGGCCTCCATGATCCGCCGGCACAGAGCGAGACCGAGCCCGGTACCCCGGGCCTTCGTCGTGAAGAGCGCCTCGAAGATCCGCGACCGCGCCTCCTGCGGCACGCCCGGCCCGTCGTCGCGCACGCGTACGTGGACGTCGCCTTCGACGCGCTCCCCATGCACCGCGATGTTCCCCTTGCCTGACATGGCCTGCGACGCGTTGACAAACAGGTTGGCCAGCACCCGGGCGAACTGGTCGGAATCCGCCCATAACGTGAACCCTTCCGGCGCTTCCACGCTGACCCTCACCCCCGCGGGGATGTTTGCGCCTTCGAGCGCGACGTTCGTCACCTGCGCCAGATCGACCACAGCCAGCTTGGGCGGACGGCTTCGGGCCAGTTCGAGAAGTTCGTTGATGGTGCGGTTCGAGCGCTGCACCTCCACGGACATCTTGTCCAGGTGCTTGGTGAGCTTCTCGTCGGAGATCCCCTGCTGCGCCATCCTCTGCCGCACGAGATACAGCGACGATTCGATCACGCCCAGCGGGTTTCGCAATTCATGACCAATTCCCGCGGCGAACTCGCCGATCGTCGACAGCCGCTCGGCCGTGCGGTTCTTGGCTTCGAGGTCCTCACGATAGGTCTCGAGCATGATCGCCAGTTCGAGGTCCATGATCTGGTGGAGCGCTTTGCTCGTCTCCCGCACGCGTTCGGGATCGTTCGGAAAAGCGGTTCGCACAACCTCCAGCAGGCGGACCCGGATCCGATCCATGGCAGTGAACATGTAGGCCTGGGGAAGCGCGATCCGCACGTGCATCCGTCCGATGCGCGCCCGCATTTCGTAGTACGCCTCATCGTGCGGCCCGAGCAGAAGCTGGTCCAACCATCGCCGGAGTGTCTCCTTGAGGCGCTCGATCTGCGCCTTGCCGCCGGTGATGGAGGCACTGGCGCCCGGATGCGCCTCGATCGCCGCGTAGAAGTCGTCGATGATCTCGGGGATGTGGGGGACGGCGGTGTCGCGAAACGCCCTCAGGCAAGCGGACGACGCGTCGTTGAACTCGACGTACTGTTTGAGCGCCTGGAAGAAAGTCTCGCCGACCACGAGCGCGGGTTTTACCACGCGCCTCGATGGTCTCCCGCCGTCACATGGATCCCACATCGGGAACCACCACCACCAACGGCAGCTTCACCGTGGCCGACATTCCTGGCCTCAGAGCCAGGTCCAGGTTGGGAACCTCCAGGATGACGCGGTACTGCGCCGGACTACGCAGCGCCTCGGGCATGAACGCCACCTGCCGCACCTCTGCCGGAAAATGTCGCGTCGGCAACGGCGCAACGTTCAAGGTGACCGTTCCTGGACGAACCCGCGACACATCTTTCTCACCCACGAGGAGCACGAGCCGGAGATGGTCCAGAGGCGTCCCGACCACCACGGCGGCGGATCCCGCGGCCAGAAGGTCGCCCGCTTCCACATGGCGAGACAGGACCACGCCGTCGAGGGGCGAACGCAGAACCGTACGCGCCAATCGTCCGCGGGTCAGCATCACCGCTGCGTCACTCCGGGTCTGCACAGCCATGGCGTGCACCAGGTCCGCCTCGACCGCCACGGCCGCCAGCTCGACGTCATCCAGATAGGTCAGATCGTCGCCGGGGATCGGCGGCTCGTCCGAAAAAGCCCTGATCACCCGGGCGACCCGCACCTCCGACTGGCGCACCTTCGCCTCGGAAGCCACGACCTGGGCCTCGGCCTCGGCGGCCCGCGCTCGTTGCTCGAAATTGTCGAGCTTCACCAGCGGCTGACCGCGGATGACCCGATCACCGACATCGACCAGCACCGTGGTCACCCGAAACGGAAGGCCAGCCGCCACCCTCATCATGCGCTGTGGCTCGAGCGTCCCGGACAACTCCACCGTCCCGGTCACCGTCTCCACGGCGACCACCGCGGTGGTGACCGTCGCCGCCGGAGCCCGCGGGTCATTGCCGACGCTCCCCGCCAACCCGACCACGGCGACAAGCACCCCGATCAGCGCCAGAGCCGGGCGCAGGCGTCCTTGCCACCGCTCCGTGCGCGGGGGCGGAGACAACCGCATAGGCAGATGAGCCACGCGGGCCATCAGCGTCCCGTGGGTACGACCAGCACGGGCCTCCCCGCTCTTTGCACCACGCGTTCGGCGACGCTCCCGAGAAGGGCGTGGCTCATCCCCGTCCGTCCGTGAGTCCCGACGACAATCAGGTCGGCCTTCGTGTCCCGAGCGTGGCGGACGATCTCGCTGGCTGCCGGACCTCGTAAGGCGGTGGTCCCACAGGTCAGTCCTGCACGGACGACGCTGTCACGTGCAGCGGACAGCGACTTGTCTATCCAGTCCACCACCACGCGGTCGTGATCGTTCCAGGCCACGTACCCCTCGGTGAGCGGATAGTCGAACGGTTCGCGCACATGCACGAGGTCGAGGGTCGATCCCAGCTTGCTGGCCAGCTCGATGGCTCGCTCCAGAATCGGCCCGGTCGCCTCCGACAGATCGATCGCCACCAGCACCTTCGCGTATTTCGATTGAGACATGACTTTCCCCCTTTCAGTTCATTCCAAGTGCGGTGCCAACGTGGTGCCGCAGCCCTTCGAGTAGCTTTTTCTCGATCTGGCGCACGCGTTCGCGCGAGACCCGGTGACGGGTGGCGAGCAGCGTCCGCCCGCCCGAATCCTCACGTAGCACCTGAGTCGCGAACACGTCCGCCTCTCGTCCCGAAAGCGTACGGCCGTAGGCGATCGCCTCGCGACGGGCGAGCGCCGCAATCTCCGCCTCCTCCAGCAACCGATCCACCCGAGGCTGCTCTCCATCCGTCAGCACATCCATCAGCGGGACGCCATTCCCGACGTCATTCCCAACGACCGTGGCGTCCAGCGACAACTCGCGCGGGTTCGCCTCGCCTCGGAAGAACGCCCGCCGATCGGCGCGACTCCGTCCGGCACGCACCAGGCGAGCGTTGTCGAGGAGGTACTTGAGAATGAATGCCCGGATCCACCAGGGCGCGTAACTACCGAAGCGCACACCACGCCTGGGGTCGAAGCGCCCGACCGCCTCCATCAGACCGACGCTTCCTTCCTGCACGAGATCCTCGATCGGCATGCCGCTCGACCGTGCAAAGGGCGCGGCGATGGTGATCACCAGGCGCAAGTTGTGCTCGGCCAGTCGTCGGCCCAGCCTGGGATCCCGCGTCCGCTGGTACTCCGAACAGAGTCGCACTTCCTCAGCGGCACTGAATGGCTCGAACTGGCCGACGGTGCGAATGTAGTTCCGGGCCGGCGGCGGGCTCGATGCCGTCGTTCTCATGCTCATGCCCCACACCTGTGCAGCGGGCATGCCATCGCAAAGACGGCTTACGTCCCCCCGAACGCGCAAACCGTGCGCACGGCATCGCTCAGCCGGCGAGGTTTGCGCCCGGACGGGCGGGATCACCGCGCGCGGCGCAGGCACCGACCTTGCACTGGTAGGCGGTATGCCCATTCTTCGCGCCTCGCTCATCGCCATTGTCCTCTCGATTTCCACCTCGACCTCTCCGCGCGCAGAGATCAGCGTGGCCAAGGGTGACGACAAGGAGCTCCAGATCGGTGGCATGTCCCAGCTCCTCGGATTCGCCCAGCGCGTGAACGATCCCTCTGCCGACGACAACCGCTTGTATCTGTTCCTGAAGGCGGCACGGCTGCGCATGAGCGGCCACTACGACCAGTACCGCTTTCATCTCGAGATGGCTCTCGGCGGCGAGGCGGCCGTCGTGGCGCCGAGCCCGGGCGTCTCGCTGAGCCTGCTCGACATGAGCTTCGATATCCCGATCGCGTCCTCGAAGACCACGTACTTGCGCGTCGGCCAGTTCAAGGTCCCTTACGGCCGGGAGCGCCTCACCTATTCCGCCAACCTCCAGTTCAACGAGCGCTCGATCCAGGACCTCGGCTTCCGCGTTGGCAGGGACGTCGGAATCGCCGTGGTCTCCCGGCCGGGTCTCCTCACCCTGATGGGCGGCGTCTTCACCGGCGGTGGTCGCGATGTGCCGCCCCAGCGCTACTTGCCGCAGAAGCTCGGCGTGCCCATGATGGTCGCGCGCGTCGGCATCGGCAACGTCGACGACGATCCTTTCGTCCTTTCCCAGACCGACTTCGAGGACCAGACGACCAAGGCCGCCTTCTTCGTCAATGGGCTCTACACGCACGACTCGCTGGTCGGCCATTCGAGTGCGCTGAACGTGAAGCTGGCCGACAAGTCGCTGCTCCTCGACAGCACCTGGAACCCGTTCATCGCCGATCCTCCGCTCTCGCAAGGTGAGTGGTGGCAGGTGGGGGCGGATGCGGCCGTCCGGGTGCCCATGGGCCGCTACGTCGTGACAGGCGAGGTGGAGGCGAACTATGCGGGCTTCTCCAACGACAGCGGTCAGATGCGCATCTCCGGCGGACGCGTCCAGGCCGGGGCGCGGCGCGGCCAGATGGAGTTCGCCCTCCGTCACGCCGTCCTCTTTCCCAGCGAGGCCTTCTCGAACGGAGGGGTGGCGATCACCGGCACCCAGGCGATCCAGGAGCTGACGCCGAGCCTGACCTACTACTTCAAGGGTCAAATGATGAAGCTGGTCGTCGATGCCCCGTTCCTGATCAACGCGCCGGTGTTCATCGAGCCCAAGGTCGGCGCCTACGTGGGCACGGAGTTGCCCGGCCAGAGCACCTTGCTGGCCAAGGGCGGCAAGGTGGAGCGTCAGAACGTGATCGAGGGACGCCTCATGCTGCAGGCGCAGTTCTAGATGCGTTCTAGATGCGTTTCCTCATGGCTGCCATCCTCCTGGCGTCCGGTCACAGCGCCCTCGGCGCCACGCCCAGCCTGGCTCTCGTCGAAGGGAGTCAGGTGCGCCTCGACGGCGACTCGACGCTGCACAAGTACCACGCCGTCGCTTCGAAGCTGGCGGCGTCGTTCGTCCTCGACGGCCCGGCGGAGGAGGACCTGGCCTCCCTGATACGTCGGGACGGGGTGAAGAGCGGCGAGATCTCCTTCGCCGCCACCGGCCTCAGCTCGAGCGAAAAGCGTCTGGACAAGAACATGTGGAAGGCACTGCGGGCCGAGCGCTATCCGAACATTCGCTTCCAGATGAGCTCATACCAGGCTTTCCCTTCGACGAAAGGCGCGGCATTCGCCGTCAAGATCCGTGGTCGACTGGAAGTGGGAGGAGTCGAGCAGCCGATCGAGGTCACCGCCGAGGCGTTCGTCGGGTCGGGCCAGGTTCGGCTGATCGGCTCGCAGCAACTGAGGATGAGCGACTTCAAGGTGCAGGCCCCCGTCTTGATGGGCGGTCTCATGCGCACCAAGAACGAGGTGACGATCACCTTCGATCTGAGGATTCGCAGGACGCCTTGAGCGTCGTCTCCGACCTGGCCCGATCCGCCGTATCCGTGCGCAGCACGCACGCGTCCTGGGTGTTCCTGACCGACGACAGACTCCCGACCAGCTAGGCTAGATCACCTGCCCGATCGGTAGGTCGCATGACACCGAACGCAGGTCTCCGAAAGGCGCCCGTAGCCCGCTGCCACATCGATCGCATTCATGCGATCCGCAGCGACAGCAAGGACCGAAGCCTCTCGTCGCAACTCGTCCTGGTGCTCGAAGAACTTTTCCGGCAGCAGCGAATTGAGCTCGGTGGCGTCGCCGGTCAACGGTCGGGCCAGACTGGCGTCTCCTGCGATCGCTCGCGCATCCGAGTCGATACGCACGTAGTCCAGGACCATGATGGCCGAGACCAGATCGCCCATGGTCCGGGCGTGCGACGTCATGAGATGCCTCAGGATGGCGCGGGCGGGTTCGGGAAGGTACTCAGGTGGCGTCATCCGACTGCGACTGGGCGGTGCCAGCGACCTTGCCAGCTGTTTGTGCTGGGGTGGTTCACCCGCGCCCGATAGGCATCCGACCAGCGCCGGCAGCATGGCACCCGCCAGGAGGAGGACGCGACCGGAGTAACATCTGGCGACCACCCCCGGCCTCACTCTTCGCACCCTTCGGCGCTTTCGCCCCGGCCGTTCGTCGCGTCGACCAGTTCCTGCGGCAGACTCATCATGATGTCGCCGATCTCACCGGCGGTGACGTGTCGCTGGAGGATTCGGAAGAGCGCGATCACGATGTCATCTGCGGCCGCGTCGGTCCTCGGTGCGTACTTCTTTCGGACGAGCTCGAGGAATTCCACCCTGCGTCGGATCTTCAGTGGCTTGCCGGTGGGATCCCATCCCTCGAAGAATATGCCGCGCACGATCAGAGGAAGCTGAGCGCTCAGTTGCGCCGCCTCGTCCACGGTCAAGCGGTCTCGCAGGGCATGCAGGCCTGCCCGCAGAGCATGCAGGCCCTTGTGCTCATCGGACGTAGCGAGCTCCGCCATCATCTCTTTGACCCAGGCGGCCGCCGACTGTTCCATCTTCGCGAACATGTTGCTCATGGATTCATCTCGTTTCTCGTAGCGACCCGTTCTCTCCAGGAGCCGTACGCGGGAACCGCGCAGCGACGCTCCGAGCATGGCCAACTGACCTCAAGCAAGGCGCGTGCCCGAGCGGCTTTACCACCAGGGCCAACCGGGCAGCGAGCGGCCGATCTCACGCTGCACAGCGTCCCGTCCTGACGGGACGATGAACGTTTCCAGGAGAATCACCAGTACAAGTGCGGCGACGATGATCAACCAGAGATGGGGGCGAACAAGCCGCGCGCGGGTCATGCCTGGGAAGTGTGCAAGCGAAGCGCCACCGCTCGGATGGACGCAGGCGACAAAGGCGAGCAGAGCTTGCGGGGGCCGAGCGTCAGCACGCAGATCGTGCGCAGTTCGACCATGGGCCACATTTTACCGTCGCCCTCGGCGGCGGGCGGGCGGGGAAGAGCCTGCTTGTCGTGGGATCGACGAACGACGTGCGGGCGTTGGCTGACGCAACGAGCCCGTTACCTGAGCTCGGCCCCTGATCGCGGCGGGCAACTCGGTGTAGCATGAGCCCCTGGCGGGTCACGCAACCCGGCCTGCGCCCATGCACTCAGACGCCCTGGTCTTTTTCGGTGCTACCGGCGATCTCGCCTACAAGAAGATCTTTCCGGCGCTGCAGGCTCTGATCCGCCGGGGGCGGCTGGATGTGCCGGTGATCGGCGTGGCCAAGTCGGGCTTGTCACGCGAGCAGTTCGTCGAACGGGCCCGCGCCAGCGTGACTGCCAGCGGCGGCGTGGACAAGGAGGCCTTTGCCCGTCTGGCGGCGAAGCTGCGCTACGTGGACGGTGACTACAACGACCCGGCGACCTTCGCCCGCCTGGCCACCGAACTCGGCGAGGCCCGGCGGCCGGCGTACTACCTGGCCATTCCCCCCAGCATGTTTCCGACGGTCATCGGCAAGCTCGGCAGCGTGCCCGGTACGGCGAACGCGCGGGTGATCGTGGAGAAGCCGTTCGGTCGCGATCTGGCCTCCGCCCGCGCACTCAACCAGGCGCTCCACCAGGTATTCCCGGAGAACGCGATCTTCCGCATCGACCACTACCTGGGCAAGGAGGCGGTGCAGAACATCCTCTACTTCCGCTTCGCGAATGCCTTCCTCGAACCGCTGTGGAACCGTCAGTACGTCGAGAATGTGCAGATCACGATGGCCGAGGAGTTCGGGGTCAAGGGGCGCGGCAAATTCTACGAGGAGACCGGCGTCATACGCGACGTCATCCAGAACCACCTTTTGCAGGTGGTGAGCTACCTGGCCATGGAGGCGCCATCCAGCACCTACGCAGAGGCCATCCGCGACGAGCAGGCGAAGGTCCTGCGCAATGTTCGGCCGATGAGCGTCACCGAGCTGGTCCGCGGCCAGTTCCGCGGCTATCGGGAAGAGCCCGACGTATCGCCCGATTCGTACATGGCGACCTACGCGGCGCTGAGGTTGCACGTCGATTCATGGCGCTGGCACGGCGTTCCCTTCTACGTCCGAGCCGGCAAGTGCTTGAAGATGACGTGCACCGAGGTCACGGTGGAGTTCAAGAATCCACCGCCCGTCGTGTTCCCCGAGGCGCCCCCGTCGCTGGGCAACTACGTTCGCTTCCGGTTGAGCCCGGAGGTGGTCATAGCGCTGGGTGCCCGCGCCAAGCGGCCGGGGGAAGGCATGAAGGGGCAACCCATAGAGCTGTCGTTGGTGGAGCATGCGGCACAGGGCGAGGACGGGCGCCTCGAAGCCTACGAGCGGCTGCTCGGCGACGCGATGGCGGGCGACGCCACACTCTTCGCGCGGCAGGACGTGGTCGAGGCAGCCTGGGCGATCGTGGATCCGGTGATCCATGGCCCGAGTCCGATGTACGACTACGATCCGGGAGGCTGGGGACCGCCCGAGGCTGACCGCCTGGTCACCGAAGTCGGCGGCTGGAACACACCGCAATGAAGACCGCACGACTCATGCTCGTGCGCCACGGCGCCACCCGGCTCACGGCCGAGGATCGTTTTTCGGGCGCGGCCGGCGTCGATCTTTCGGATGAGGGACGCGCGCAGGTGGCTCGGCTGGCCGAACGTCTGGCGGGCGATCCGATCGCCGCCGTGTACTGCAGCCCCCTCGGCCGCGCGATCGAGACGGCCACTCTTCTTGCCAGGCCGCACGGCCTGCCGCTCATCGAGCGCGACGGTCTGCGCGAGATCAGCCACGGCCGCTGGGAGGGACTCACACGCCGAGAGGTGGAGGTGCGCTATCCGGACGAGTACACAGCCTGGGAGGCGGATCCGTTCACGTTCGCGCCCGAGGGCGGCGAGTCGGGCGTGGCGGTCCTGGCGCGTGCCCTGCCCGTGATCCGCCAGATCGTCATGGCTCACGAGGGCGGCGGCGTGCTGGTGGTCTCGCACAAGGCCACCTTGCGTCTGCTCCTGTCGAGCCTGCTCGGCTTCGACGCCCGCGGCTACCGTGACCGCCTGGATCAGTCACCGGCCTGCTTGAACGTGGTGGACTTCAAGGACCCTGCCCGCGCACGCCTCATGCTCTTCAACGACGTATCCCACTACCAGAGCCAGCCGCGCCGGGCCGAGGCCAACCTGTCGAAGTGGTGGGAGCCGAGCTTGTAACGCCGGCGTTGGCGAGAATCCTACCGGTACCGTCACCGAGCGGGAACGCCTCTCCGTGAATCCGCGCACACAACCCACGCCCAAACCCAGGGGTTCTGCGGCCTCGGCCTGAACCGCCGTTGATGGCACGGAAGCTGAATATGTCCGCTGCCACAACTGAATAGCCAGCTCGGCTGCGGGATGGTATGGGCAGGTTTGGTGGGGGCGGCACGAGCGGGTGGTTTTCGCGAAAGGAGCCTGCCCATGCGCGATCAGAAGGGATCCACGACGGCCGCCGAGGCCAAAGCCGATACCGTCCCTGATGGGATGCAGTTCCTGGGCGAGATCCGGATCCATACGGACGAGATCCTGATCTGGACTCAGCCCGACGGCGCCAGGTGCTTCGGGTTCATGCCTGCGCACAACTGAGGCCATGTCACGTCCACGCTCAAGTCGGCGCCAGGTCTTGGGTCCGCCGGGATTCGAGGGGAACTCGACCCAGGAAATCGACTACTCGAGTCGGAGCGTCCTCGTCGTCGACGACGAACCGGATCTCCGGGAGGCGCTCGCGGATCTGCTCGTCGATCAGGGATTCATGGTCATGACCGCCGCAAGCGGACGTGATGCGCTGGAGCTTCTGGCGGCCTGCCGGCCTGCCGTGGTCGTGCTCGACGTCATGATGCCGATCATGAACGGCATCGAGCTCCTCGAGATCATGAAGAAGGAACCGGCGCTCTCCTGCATCCCCGTCTTGCTGGTCACGGCATCGCACAACATCGGCCAAGGGGATGTGCCGCTATTCCACAAGCCGGTGGACGTCGACCGGCTCATCAGCGCCATTCGCGCCTGCATCGAGCCCCGCAGGCAACTCAGCCAGGCCGGCTAGCGCGGCGTGCGCCGCCCGCCACCTGATCGCAACGCAAGAGCTGCGTCGTCACCATCCGGTAATGGAAACTCACGGAACATCGCCATTTCCGGGAAGGTGTCGCCTGGCACGTTGTTTGAAGAAGCCGGCGGGCCATGGAGACGATCGGCATGTTCAAGCAAGTGCAGATGCTGACCCGGGAGGAAGAGGTCGGGCTGGCGCAGGAGTATCGCGAGAACCACGACCCCGCGCTCGCTCGCCGTCTGGTCGAGAGTCACCTGCGGCTCGTCGTGAAGATCGCGCGGCAGTGCTGTTCGAACAAAGGCATGCTCCAGGACGCGATCCAGGAAGGTTGCCTCGGCCTCATGCGCGCTGTGGAAAAGTACGATCCCGGTCGCGGGATACGGCTTTCCAGCTACGCCGCGTGGTGGATTCGCGCCTACGTGTATCAGTTCATCATGACGAACTCCCGCTTGATGAAGGTCGCGACGACGTTCGACCAGCGGAAGCTCTTCTTCAACCTGAACCGCGAATGCAAGCGTCTCGAGAGTGAAGGCAAGGAGTTTGACGCGAAGGAGATCGCCGGTCGACTTGGAGTTTGCGAGAAGACCGTCATCGAGATGAAAACTCGCCTCGGCGGCCGCGAGGTTCAGTTCGATACCACCGCCGCCGTCGATTCGGCCTCGTCTGACCGCCGTCCCGACGAAGAGGTGGAGAATCAGCAACTGGGCTTCGTCATTCGATGCAAGATCCAGGAGGTCTCCGCGACTCTCGGCGATCGCGATCGCGCCATCTTCGAGGAGCGTCTGATGGCAGAAAACCCGGTGACACTCCGGGAACTCGGCGTCCGCTTCGGCATCAGCCGTGAGCGCGCGCGCCAGCTCGAAGAACGACTCAAAGCGCGACTACGCCCGGTTTTCCAGGAGATGCGCGGGGACAGTGATGCCGTCACGGCCTCGTATGCCGTAGCGGCGGCCTAGCCGTCTTCACCTCGGCGATTTCAACGAACCCAGAAAAGCGATCAGATCAGAGAGCTCCTCCGGGCTCAGCATGGTGTGCCCCGGGAAGCGGAACTCCGCGGCGCGGGCGGCGGCTGCCGGGGACGAGAACGTGGGCATGCTGCGGGATAGGTGGCCGCCTCGGCGCGAAAAGTGAACCAGCCGAACGTCTGGCTCTTCACACCAGGATGTCTTTGACGACCTTCGCTGGTTCGACACCGGTCAAGCGCACGTCCAGGCCCTGGTGGCGGTAGGTCAGTTGCTCGTGGTCGATCCCCAGGAGGTGCAGGATGGTGGCATGCAGGTCGCGGACATGGACCGGATTTTCGGCGACATTGAAGCCGAAGTCGTCCGTCGCGCCGTAGGTGATGCCGGGCTTCGTGCCCCCGCCCGCAAGCCACATGGTGAAGCAACGCGGGTGATGATCGCGACCCGCCTCCGCGCTGTCCCATTTTCCCTGCCCCACCGGGCTGCGACCGAACTCGCCTCCCCAGATCACCAGCGTGTCCTCCAGCAGACCGCGCCGCTTCAGGTCCTTGATGAGCGCCGCCGTCGGTTGATCGGTATCGCGGCAGCGGGCTGTGCACCAGGAGGGCAGCCGGCTGTGGTGATCCCAATCGGGGTGGACGAGCTGAACGAAGCGCACGCCCCGCTCGATCAGCCGCCGCGCCATGATGCAATTGGCGGCGTAGCTGCCGGGCCGTCGTGAGTCCGGGCCGTACAGGGAGAAAACGTCCTCGGGCTCTTTGCCGAGATCCGTCAGCTCGGGAACGCTGGTCTGCATCCGGTGCGCCAGGTCGTATTGATCGATCCGGGTGGCGATCTCGGGATCGCCCACGGCAGCCAGGTGCTTGCGGTTGAGGTCGCCGAGGCCCCTGATCATCTCGCCCCGGAGGGAGCGCGGAAGGCCGTCCGGGTCACGCAGGTACAGCACGGGATCGCGGGAACTACGCAGCTTGACCCCCTGGACACGCGACGGCAGGAAGCCGCTGCCCCAGTAGTGATCGTAAAGCGGCTGATCGCTCGGGCGATGCATCTTGGAGATCAGCACGGGGAACGCGGGCAGGTCCGGGTTCTGGCTGCCAAGGGCGTAGGTCACCCAGGCGCCCATGCTGGGGCGCCCCGCGAGCTGGTTCCCGGTCAGGAACTGAGTCATCGCCGGGGCATGGTTGATCTGATCGGCGTGCATCGACTTGATGAAGCACAGGTCGTCCGCGACGTCCGCCATGTGCGGCAGCCACTCGCTGATGGTCGCGCCGCTCTGACCGCAGCGCTTGAACTGCACGCGCGCAGGCATGAGGAGTTGCTTCTGGTTCGAGGTCATCGTCGTGACCCGCTGCCCCTGCCTGACCGACTCCGGCAGCTCGGTGCCGGCCAGCTTCACCAAGGTCGGCTTCTCGTCGAACAGCTCGAGCTGGGAAGGCCCGCCGGACTGGGCCAGGAAGATGACCTGCTTGGCGCGCGGCCTGTGGTGAGGAAGCCCTGCCATGCCGCTGGCCATCGCCCGTCCGGGCCGCAGAAACGGCAAGGCCAGAGATCCGAGCAAGAAACTCCGACGATCGTGCTCACTCATGGGTGATGGCCTCATCCAGGTTCAAAAGAAGACTGGCGACCACGGTGTGCGCCGCCAGTTCGGATGGGTCCAGCGCGGCGGGGGCCTCGCTCTGCCCAACCTTCAGGAACGCGCGAGCGTCCGAGACGTGCGTGCGGTAATAGGTCCGCGCCTGCTCGAGCTGCCGGGTGATGACGGCCAGCTCGTCGGCATCGAGGGTTCGCCCCAGCACGCGCCGGCCCAGATCGAGCAGGCGCCTCCTTCGGTCCGGGGAGCCGCGCATGGCGCGTGCCCCCAGCTCCCGCGCGGCTTCGAGGAACCCCACGTCGTTGAGCAGCGTGAGCGCCTGCAGGGGGGTGTTCGTCCTGGACGTGCGGACCTCGCACGTGCGGCGCTGGGCCGTGTCGAAGAGAAAGGTGGGCGCGATGGACCGTCTCCAGAACGCATACAACGTCCGTCGGTACTGGGCCGGACCTTCGCTCGGCACGTAGTGAAGGCGGCCCATGAAGAGCTCCTCCCAGACGCCTTCCGGCTGGTAGGGCCGCACGGGCGGTCCGCCGAGCGCCGGGTTCAGGAGGCCCGAGTCAGCCAGGGCCGCGTCGCGCAGCATCCAGCTCGGTAGCCGGAAGCGTGGCCCGCGCGCCAGCAGCCGGTTGTCGGGATCACGCGCGAGCAACGCCGGTGAGATCGCGCTTCGTTGGCGGTACGTCTCGCTGGTCACGATCGTGCGAAGCAGATGCTTGATGTCCCATCCGCTCTCCACGAGCTCGACCGCGAGCCAGTCGAGAAGCTCCGGATGACTGGGACGGCCGCCCTGAAGGCCGAAGTCCTCGGGCGTACTCACGAGGCCCGTGCCGAAACAGAGCTGCCACAGGTGATTCGCCACGACCCGCGACGTCAAGGGCTGGTTGCGGCCCACCAGCCACTCCGCCAGACCCAGCCGTGTGCGCGGCTGCGCTTCGAGGTCGGGTGCGAGGGCGGCCGGCACGTGCGGCTGCACCTCCTCTCCCTTCTTGTCCCACACGCCCCGCAGAAGAATGTGCGTCTTGCGCGCCTCGGGACGCTCGGCCAGCACCATCACGTCGACCTTGCGCGCCGCCTTGATCTCCGCCAGGGCCCGCTGCGCGCGCTCAAGCGGCGCCTTCGCCGCAAGGTACGGTGCATGGTCGGCGAGGAACTCGGCGAACAGATCCTCACGAGTCGAACGGGTCGACAGGCTGGCCAGCATCGGTCCCCGTCGATCGGTTATCGAGATCCGGAACCGACCGATGTTCGCATCGCCCGCCGTGGACCGGTGACGCAGCTCCACCATGAGCGACTCGTCGGCTGCCAGCACCAGCGGTTCAGCCAGCGCGAACTGCGCGGTACGCGTCCCCTGCGGATCGCTGTCACGCGTGCTCCACCCGTTCCGGGGATCGTCGTCCAGCGTGTCTTTCACGGCGCCGTAGCCGCCGTGCTTCTTCGGGTCGTCGACGACATCCGCGACCGCGGACGCCACGGCGATCTC
This sequence comes from Myxococcales bacterium, assembly GCA_031423255.1. GTDB lineage: Bacteria > Myxococcota_A > Polyangia > Fen-1088 > Fen-1088 > JANPFD01. The sequence continues at coordinate 55,554 of JANPFD010000119.1, forward strand.
TCGCACCTGGGCGCTGCCCGTGCGCTGCACCTGCACCTTGATGTCGGTCAACGTGAAGAAGCCCGACTTGCCTCGCGAGTAGCTGCCGTTCGTGTGCGAAGGATGGGGGAGCACCTCGAGCTTGAGCCCGGTCACCCGCGGAAACGACGTGCGCGCCACCAGCTGGTAGTCGTCCTGGTTCGGATTGGGCCCGTCGACGTGCACCACCCCGTCCGCGTCCTGCACGAGGTGCGACCCCTCGGTGGCGGCGAGCGCGGTCGCGCGCAAGGCCTGCCACCCCGAGACATTCCCGCGCCTCGCCGTGGTCTGCGCTGCGAGCCACGACACAAACGGCGCCCCGGCCGCCTGGCGCGCGCGTGCTTCCCGCGGCGCACGCTGGTCCACCAGGCGTTGCGCCTCGGCGATGGCGCGGGCGGCGTGCGGCGATTGATACGGGAGGTACGGTTTGGCTCCCCGGCCAGCTTTGCCGTCCTCGTCGATCGAGTCGAAGAAGGCCGCCAGGCCGTAGTAGTCGGCGTGCAGGATCGGATCGTACTTGTGCGTATGGCACTGGGCGCAGCCGACCGTCAGACCCAGCCAGACGGTGCCCACCGTGTTCACGCGATCGATGACGTAGTCGACGCGTGATTCCTCTGGATCGCGGCCGCCTTCGCCGTTCGTCATGTGATGGCGATGAAATGCGGTCGCCAGCCGCTGCTCCGAGGTCGCGTGCGGCAAGAGGTCACCCGCGAACTGCTCGATGGTGAAACGATCGAACGGCATGTTGCGATTGAACGCTTCCACGACCCAGTCACGCCATGGCCAGTTCGTCCGCTCCGCGTCCACCTGAAAGCCGTCGGTATCCGCGTAGCGAGCGGCGTCCAGCCACCACATCGCCATACGCTCGCCGAAGTGGGGCGACGTCAGCAGCGTGTCCACCAGCCGCGCATAGGCGTCAGGACGACGATCCGCGACGAAGGCATCGACCGCCTTCGGAGTCGGAGGCAAACCGGTGAGATCGAAAGACACGCGGCGAACCAGCGCGGTCGGCGGCGCCGGCGGCGAGGGAGACAAGCCCTCGCGGCGCAGGCGATCGATGACCAGGGCGTCTATCGGATGCGGATGCCTCGCGATCACGGGCACCGCGGGCCGCCTGGGCCGTTCGAAGGCCCAGTGCGTGCCCCACGGCGCGCCTTCCGCGATCCACCGGGTCAAGGTCTGGATCTGCGCCGGCGTCAGTTTCTTGTGCGAATCGAGCGGCGGCATCAGCTCATCGGGATCCGCGCTGGTGATCCGTGCGACGAGCGCGCTGGCGGCCGGCTTGCCGGGCACGACCGCCGCCCTGTCGCGGTGCGATCTCGTCGCGCCCTCGCGCGTGTCCAGCCGCAGCTTCGCCTTGCGGTTCGACTCGTCGGCCCCGTGACAGGCCAGACAGTTGTCGGAAAGAATCGGCAGGACGTCGCGGCCAAAGTTCACACCTTCCGCCCTGGCATCACGGTCGGCCAGCGACCCGCATACGACGGCGCTCATCGCTGTAACAAGGGCCCGGTGCTTCATGCCTCCTGAATCTACAGGGCCGCACCGGGGGACGCGGATGGAGCCGCCGCTCAAAGAAGTTGTACTATCCAACCATGGCGACGCAGCCCGCGCTGACTCACTTTCCGATCTCGCTTTTCGCCACGCCGAGTTCTCTGGATCAGGAACTGTTTTACACAGTGCCGCGCGCCGGCCACATGGTGGGCGGACCCGATCATCACATCCGCCGGGATCACTTTCCGGGCCACGAACTGATCCTGTGCGTGCGCGGGCGCGGGTTCGTGCGCGTGCAAGGTCATTCCCATCCGGTAGCGGCGGGCCAGCTGGTATGGGTCGACTGCCACCAACCGCACGAGCACGGCGCCCAGGCCGAAGATCCATGGGAGGTCTACTGGGTGCGGGCCGAGGGCCTTGTCCTACCGCGCATGGCCCAGGTGCTGAAGGTCGGCGTCTCGCCAGTGTTCGCGGGATTCGACGACGCAGCCGCCGCGCCGATCTTCCGCGAGGTCTTCACACTGATGAAGGACGACGGCGCGCGAACGGCGCCGTTGATCCACGCCGCCATCGCGCGGCTCGTGGCGCTGGCGTTCGTGTGCCGGCAAGCCCAGGCGGCGCCCGCACCCTCCACGCCCGCCGTCCTCGACCGCGCCGTTCGAAAGATGAAATTGTTCTATTTCGAACAGCACAGGGTCGCGGGCCTGGCGGCGCTGTGCGGAGTGAGTCCGTCGCACTTCAACCGTCTGTTCCGCGGGACCTTCGGCACCAGCCCCATCGACTGGCTACGCCGCGAGCGCATCAACCAGGCGAAGCGTTGCCTGGCCACCACCAACGACTCCGTCAAGCGCATCGCAGGACAAGTCGGATACCGTGATCGCTTCTACTTCAGCAAGGACTTCAAGCGGACCACGGGCCTGACTCCGCGTCAGTTTCGCCAGCGCGAATCAGCAGCAACGTGACGTCAAGAACTGCCTCTGACCGCCGATAGTGTCTTGGAGAGAATGCAATGACGCGCGAAGCCTCCGATCAGGATCCGCCGTCCGCCTTCGACCCGCACAAGGCCATCACCCGTCGTAACCCCATGGTCACCGCGGCACTGGCAGCGGAGGAAGCGCGACTCGAGGCAGAACGAAGACAAGCGCGCAGCGTTCAGGGACGCGGTCCACGCGCACCGCGTTGAGCTAGGGCGTGCCGTCCGGGGGTGTCTTTTTCGGTGGGGCGTCTTTTCGCCCGAACCCTGACGAGAACGAAGCACCCCAGCGGGCGCGGCGCTTGGGAGGCGCTATTTTTCCGTCGCTTCTCGGCGGGGTCTCACGAGCGGCCTGCGTCGCGATGATCTGGGCTCTCTTCTCGGCTCCGTTTGCCATGGTTTCATCATAGCTGACAGCGAGTTGAGCTGCCGGGCTTCTTGCGTCATGGTCCGCGACCCCTACTTCTGTCGCGGAGATCACCGGCCCGCGGATCCGCCGGGCAACTCGAGATCGTGTCCTCGCCCCCACCACGCCTCACCAACGCCGGAACACGACCGAGCCGCCCCTAGACGGACCCGCGGGCCCTGTGAAAGTGGCTCGCAGCTGCCCACGCCCCCGAACCCCGAACCCCATCCCCGTGTGGGCAGCTGCGAGTCACGACCCAGGACATTGCACACCGAGTGCCACTCCCAGATCCGCCGACAACGCCGCATCGGCGCGGTCCGACCGTGGCCGCCCGGTAGCGGAGGCGCGCCGAGCGTTACCCGGACCGGCTGCGCGCGGGTTGTACCGCCTCGATGAAGCGCAACTGGGGATGATCCTGCGTCGCCGTGCGCAGCGCCCAGTCGTTCTCGAACAGGACCAGCGGCCGCCCTTCTGCGTCCAGCACGCAAGTCATGTAGCCCGCTTGCTCGAAGCGGTTCGGCTGGAACGGCTCGCCTTCCACCCAGCGCGCGTGCTTGTAAGGCAGGGCCCGCAAGTGGACGGCCACCTTGTACTCGGATTCGAGCCTGAACTTGATGACCTCGAACTGCAGAACACCGACCGCACCCAGGATCGGGTCGCGCTCGAGCCGTCCGCGGTCGAAGAACAGCTGCACCGCTCCCTCCTCCGAAAGCTGATCCAGCCCCTTCTTCAGCTGCTTTCTCTTGAGGGGATCCGACAGCTGAACCTGGACGAAGTGTTCCGGCGAGAACCGAGGCACACCCGCGAACTCGAAGGACGCGCCCTCGACCAGGGTATCGCCGATGCGGAGGCTGCCGCCGTCCCATACCCCCAGAATGTCGCCCGCGAACGCCTCGTCGACCGTGATGCGGTCCTGCGCCAGAAACTGCAGGGTCCGTGTCATCGCGAACGGGCGCGCCGTGCGGACGTGATTGACCTGCATGCCGATGGCGAAGCGTCCCGAGCAGATCCGCAAGAAGGCCACCCGGTCCCGGTGGTGCGGATCCATGTTCGCCTGGATCTTGAAGACGAACCCCGAGAAGCGCTGAGAAGCAGGCTCGATGATCCCCTCGGAGCTGGTGCGCGCCAGCGGCGGTGGCGCCAGGTCCACGAAGCGGTCCAGGAACGGCTCGATGCCGAAGTTCGTCATGGCGCTACCGAAAAACACCGGCGAGAGTTCCCCTCGCAAGAACCGCTGGTGGTCGAAGGTGTTTCCCGCGGTGGCGAGCAAGGCGACTTCGTCCATCAATTCCTGGTGGCCTCGTTCACCCAGCGCCTCGGCGATCGCGGGATCCGTCAGCGCGCAGGTCCACATCGGCGCTCGCCGCTCGCCGGCGTCGGCCCGTTCGAAGCGCAGCACCTCGCCACGCTGGAGATCGTAGACGCCGAGGAAATTCGTGCCCGAGCCCACCGGCCAGTTCAGCGGGCAGCACGGGATCCCCAGGACCTGCTCGATCTCGTCCAGCAGATCGAGAGGGGCACGCCCCACGCGGTCCATCTTGTTGATGAAGGTCGTGATCGGCACGCCCCGCATCCGGCAGACCTTGAACAGCTTGATCGTCTGCGGCTCGATGCCCTTGACGCTGTCGATCAGCATCACCGCCGAATCGGCGGCGGCCAGCGTCCGGTAGGTGTCCTCGCTGAAGTCGTTGTGACCAGGCGTATCCAGCAGGTTCATGCGCCGGCCCGCGTAATCGAACTGCAGAACGCTGGTGGAGATGGAGATGCCACGCTGGCGCTCGATCTCCATCCAGTCGCTGGTGGTCTGTCTTCGCCCCCGCGAGTTCTTCACCGAGCCGGCCAGGTGGATGGCTCCCCCGTAAAGGAGGAGCTTCTCGGTCATCGTCGTCTTGCCCGCGTCGGGGTGCGAGATGATGGCGAACGTGCGTCGCCTGGAGACCTGGGTGCTGATGTCGCTCATGGCCGTCAAACCAGCGCGGCCAGCCGGTCTACCACGGCGATCGACAACGAGATCAGCGCTTCTTGAACGCCCGATCGTCCGGGCGCCCGCCTGATCGCAGGTAGGCTATCAGATCGAACACCTCGTCCCTGGTCAGCGCCGCGGCCAATCCCTCGGGCATGAGTGACACGTCCGACAGGCCGTGACTGGCGACGTCGCTCTTCTTGATCCGCACTGTGTCGGGCGCCAGATGAGACGGACGCAGGACCAGTTCAGCGGGCGCGTCTTCCACCAGCGCGCCCAGGTGGACGTTGCCGTCCTTGGTGACGATCTGGGTCGTCTGGTACTGGTCGGAGATCACCTTCGACGGCAGCAGGATCGATTCGAGCAGCTCGCGCGTGTTGAAACGGTTGCCGATGGACGTCAGGTCGGGGCCGAGGCCACTCCCCTCGCCGTGGAACTGGTGACACTTCAAGCACTGGGCGGCCACGAGAGCGGTGCGCCCGCTGGCGAACGAGCGTCGGGAATCGGCATGAGACAGGAGCGGTTCGAAATCATCCATCTTCCAGTCGTGGAAGACGGTGCGCGCCACCCCGGCCGCGCCCGTGTCGGGCGCAGCCGCCGGATCCAGCAGGTCACGTAACGCCTTGCGGCTGGCCTCGTCGACGAAGGCGGCGATCGCGTCCTGCTTGATCCCTTCGAGGAAGGGCAGCCAGCTGGCGCCCCCTTTGTACTGCGTGGCGGCCTTGCCGAACCAGGCGAAGTAGGTGCGCATCTGGTCCAGCGTCCAGCCCCGCTTCACGTTGCGCAGGACGAAGACGTAATGGATCTGGTCCTCCTGGGTCTCGGCGCGAGCCAGCTGCGCCATACCGCGGGAGACGATGCCCGGCGCCTCCAGGTACACCAGCAACTGCGCCAGCTCCCGGTCCGGCCAGCGCAGGCGATGAGGAAAAAGGGGATCGAGGCGGGCCAGTGTTCTGGCGGCGACCGCTGCGCTCGGCCGGCCGAGCCGGGCGAACGCCAGCGCATATGCCCGCAGCGCATCGAGGAGTGTCTCCTCGTCGAGGCGTTCGAGCGGCAGCCCATCGAGCGCGGTGGCTATCCGATCGGCGTAGGCAGTCCCCTTCGCCGCATCGTGGGCCACCGCCACCATCGCCGCCACCAGCGCCTGGGGCCGCTTCTCGGCAAAGGCGCGTGTCTCCCACGTGGCCAGTGGCTGGTGCTCGATGGCGACGCGCGCCGCATAGCGAAGGGAGCGATCAGGGCTGCCGAGGTGGGGCCACGCGAAGGCAACCGCATCGGGCGCCGCACGGCCGTGGAAGCTCTCGATCCGCCGGCGCAGCTCGCGCGCCTGCCTGGCCGCAGGGGTGTCGACCGCGCGTGCGGGCGCCGTCGAGTCGCGACCCACGTATGTCACGCGATACAGACCCGACTGCGTGTTTCTACCCCCCGTCGTGAAGTAGAGAGCTCCGTCGGGGCCCACCGCCGCGTCCGTCACGGGGAGCGGCTTGCCCGAAACAAAAGGCTCGAACGTGGCTCGATAGCTCGCCCCGTGCGGCTCGAGGTGAACGGCAAGGATTCGCCCGTAGGTCCAGTCGAGCACGAAGAGCGCCCGCTGGTGGCGCGCGGGAAACTTCGCCCCGCGTCCGAAGGTGATTCCGGTCGGCGACCCGAGGCCGATGTTCACCACCGCTCCGACGCTGTCCACGAAGTAGGCCGGCCACGTCCCGGTGCCGAACCGCCAGCCCAACTCGGCGCCGCTGACGACGTGAATGACACGCGTGGGCCGATACCAGGACGTGCCGATGTCCCATTCCATGTCCGAATCGAAGGTGAACAGCTCATCGTGGTCATCGAAGGCCAGGTCGTAGGGATTGCGGAAACCGCCGGCGATGATCCGCCACGAGCGGCCGTGCTCGTCGGTTCGCGCCACCCAGCCGCCGGGGGCCATGACGCCCGTGTTGTGCCCTCGGCCATCGGGCCGCCGTGGCAACAGCAGATCCTCGGTCCAGTTCCGGTGCGGCGAGTCTGCCGCTGCGGGCGGAGGCGCCGTGTTGTTCCCGGCGATGACGTAGATCCCACCGTCTGGCCCCCGGACCAGCCCGTGCGGGCCGTGCTCGGAGCCGCTCGCAGGACGGTGTTTGTCGTCGGGCAATTCGCGGAGAAGCTCCACCTTCTCGAACTGGTCGTCCCGATCGAGGTCCCGCAGGCGGTACAGGCCCGCCTTGATGCTGGTGGAATTCGCCGAACAGTAGAGGCTGTCGTACGCCCAGAGCAGGCCCTGGCACTCGCCCACCGGCGTGTCCAGCCGCTCGACGCGCGTTTCGCCCTTCTGGCCGGCCCGGGGGACGGTGATCCGGTAAAGCGGGCCGCGCTGATCGCTCGCGATGATGCGCCCCCGACCGTCGAAGGTCATCGACACCCATGAGCCCTGGAGGTGTTTCGGGACCGAATGGAGGCGTTCGACCCGGAAGCCCGGCGCAACCTCGAGGCGGTCCGCGGGCGGCGCCTCGGACGTCTGAGGCTCGCCGCGAAACAGCTGGATCCAGTCGATCTCGAACGCGCCGGGGTGAGCGCCGGGCAAGAGGCGGAGAGCACGCAACTCACCGTCGGCCTTCAGCCAGAAGGTGTGCTCGTCCCAGGCTCCCTGGCGCGCGGCGACCGCGAGTGGCCGCTCCCATCGCACGCCCCCGCTGGCCTCCGCGACCGCCCAGGCGAGACCGAGGAGTCCCCTCTCCGAGCGGACGCGCAGCACCAGCCTCAGCCAGCCGGCCGGCGCCGTGACGTCGGTGACCAGAGCCGGCCGGGCGTCCCCCGCGGTGACGATCAGGCTGCCGGCGACGGTCTTCAGGCCCACGCCGCCCTCGGCCCGCCACCCGTCCGCTCCCGTGTCGAGCTGCCACTGCTTGATCGGCGAAGCGGCCATGGCCGCAGCCATGGCGACGAGTGCCGTGGCGATCACGTTCGAGGCCCGTTGTGAGTCGGCAAAGGCACTACCAAACTGGTAGGACCAATATCAGAAAGGAGGCCCTCCCGTCAAGCCGCGAGCGAGGCCCGCTCGAGCGCCGCAACCAGGCTCGTCACGTCGACGGGCTTGGTCAAGACGACCGGGACATCGATCGGGTTCATCGAGATGTTGCTACGCGCCGTGGTCACGATGACCGGAATGTGAGCGAGGGTCGGATCTGCCAGCTGCTGGCGCCGGAACTCCCAGCCGTCCATCCCCGGCATCATCAGGTCGAGCACGATGACCTGGGGCTCCGGGCCACCGTTCCTCAACCACTCGAGCGCCGTGCTGCCATCGGCTGCGCTGACGACGGCATATCCTTCCAGCGACAAGAGATCCTTGAGCGCTTCCCGCAGGTCGGGGTCGTCCTCGACGACCATGATGAGTTTCACGTCACAGTTGCCTCGGGTCAGGGGCTGGCCGTGATTCGCCGGAAAAGTCGGAGCAGGACCAGGAGAACGATGGCTCCGATGAAGGCGACGAAAATGGTCCCGGCGAGGCCCCCGAACGGCGCATGGACGCCCAGGGCGCGGAACAGGAATCCGCCGACGAACGCGCCGACGACACCCACCACGATGTCGCCGACGAGGCCGAAGCCTCCGCCCACGACCGCCGACGCCAGCCACCCGGCGATGAGGCCGATGGCCACCCACAGGAGAAAAGTTTCCAAGGTCACACCTTCCTTATTGGTCCTCCCTGGGCCAGAGGCAATGGCGGAGGACTTTTTTGACCGCGTCCCTGACGCGAGGCACCCTCGCGTCCATGAGGAAGAGCAAACTGCCGAAGGCATCGACGAAGACCACATCCGCGCCCGTCGTGGCTCCGAAGCTGGTGCGCCCCACCATCTCCGAGCAGGACATCGCCCGCCGCGCGTTCGAGATCTACCTCACCGAGGGTCGGCCCGAGGGTCGCCAGGAGCAGCACTGGCTACGCGCCCAGAGCGAGCTTCGCAGGAGCTAGTCACCGCGGGACGTAGATCGGCTTCCCGTTGACGCCGCTGGCCATCCCGTAAACATCCGAGCCGAAGCAAGCGACCGTGTCGTCGGTTTCGCGGAGCACGCAGGTGGTGCCGTGCCCGGCGCGGATGGTGCGGCCCTTGAGACCAGCCGGCATCGGAATATTTCTCGGGTACGAACCCCAGCAGATCACCGTGCCGTCGAGGCGAAGCGCGCAGCTGTGATGGCTTCCCACCGCAACCTCCTTGGCGACCAGTCCCGCGGGGATGACGGTCTCCCGCACGGTGGTCGAGGTGTCGTCGCCCCAGCAGACGACGGCCCCGTCGGCCTTCACTGCGCAGGCGTGGCGAACCGTCGTCGACAAACCGACCTCGGCCCGGAAGACGGACGCGTTCTGGGCCACGGCGACCTGCACCGCCTTCAGCCCCGGCGGGGGTAGTGCCGGTCGCACGCCCCAGCAGACGACCTCGTCGTCCTCGAACCGGACAGCGCAGGTGAAGGCCCCCGAGGCCGCGATGGCCTTGGCCTTGAGACCCGCAGGAGGAGTGCTCATGTCGACAGCGGCGCCCCAGCAGCGGACCGTCCGGTCGCGTTCGATGGAGCAGTGGTGACTGTCGCCGCTGGCCAGCTGGATGGGATCGAGGCCCCTGGGGATCGGATAGTTGCTGTTTCCGAAACACACGACCCGCTGCGGGCTGCCGGGCACGGTGATCACGCAGTTGTCGACGTGAGAGGCGGCGATCTGCACGCCTCGCAGACCCGCCGGCGGCGTCGCGCGCGAACCGCTGCCAGAGCAGATCAGGTTCTGCATCGGGTCGAGCAAGCAGACGTGGTAGTAGCCGAGGCCCAGCCCGCTGCCCAGAAGGGAAGGCGCCGCAACGATGACGGCACCGTCGGCCATCCGGGCGGCGTCGGGTCCGACGTCGGGTCCAACGACCGATGAATCGGCCATCCCGGCATCCATCCCTTCCGGATCCGACGAGCCGGCCGGCGACGACGAGCAGGCCGCCAGACCCAGACAGAGGCACACCCTCGCCACGAACCGATTCGAGTTGTCGTTCATGGAATGACGATCACTTTGCATGCCGTGGTGCATCCGGGCGTGCCGTCGCACTCCTCGCCATTGCTGACGATTCCGTCGCCACAGCGGGGGCCGAGCTGGCACGCCGCCGCGCAGAAGCCGTAGCCCTTGCCGTTGTCCACCCCCTGATCGCACGCCTCTCCCCTGGCGCTATCGACCTTGCCGTCGCCGCAGTACGGGGCCAGCAGGCAGCCGGGAGCGCACACCTTGTTGGCACCGCCGTAGGTGGAGAGGTTGACGCCGTCGTCACACTGCTCGGGCGGCGTCTGCACCATCCCATCGCCGCAGCGGGGCGGCAGCGTGCAGTTGGCGTTGCAGGTGCCATACGCGCCGGTGTTCCCCGCCGTGCCGAGATCGCAGGCCTCGGCGCCTGCCACGACGCCGTCGCCGCAGACGGTGTTGCAGCTGCTCCGGATCGCCGTGAAGTTCGACAGCGTCAGGCGATACGCCGACGCCGAGGTGTGACGCTCGGCCTGGAACACGACGATCTCGTAGACGCCGCCGACCACCATCTGGAAATCCAGGGTTCGCGTGCGAGTCGTGCCGCACATGCCCGGCGTCCAGTCGACGGCCACGCCGGTCCCGTCGGTGCCAAGGGTGATGCTCCCGTTCTTGGCGCCGTGGACGCCGCCGATGTCGACCGCCAGCCTCTTGTTCAGGAACACCCAGACGTCGTCGTCGCCCGTGAAGTCCAGCTTCTCGCCACCCTTGTACTCGAACCAGTAGCGCACTTCCGAGGTGAAGAAGAAGTTGCGTGTGCTCATCACCGCTGGCGTGCCGGTGGTCACGGTCTGGTCGTCCATCCAGCCTTTGCCGTCGAGCGGGAAGAAACCGTCCGTGGCGACGGTCAAGCTGTCGTCGGCCCTGAACTGGAACGCGCCGGACGGCAGCCTGGTGAAGGTGATGGTGTCCCGGACGGTCTTGTTGGTGGCCGCATCGTCGGCGTACCAGCTGGCGAACCAGTCGGTGCCGGTCAAGGTGCCGGCCACATCCGGCGTGTAGTCGTTCGCCGTCTTCGTCATGTCTGAGGTGACGTGGACCGGTTTTCCGTTCGCCCCCAGCATGTCCTGGACGATCCCGGACTCGCACCCGTTGAACTGCTGGAAGTCCTGGTGGCCGTTGGCGGGCGCGTTGAATGCCTTGAAGTCGCGCAAGATCACCGGAAGGGTGAGCGTGGTCTGGTTGAGCGCCATGTCGGCGCACATGAACCCCGGCTCGGTCTTGCAGGCGGTCGAACATCCATCGCCGGAGACGGTGTTCCCGTCGTCGCACTCCTGGCCCATCGTCTTGTCGATCGGCAAGAGCAGGCCGTCCCCGCACGCGGTCATGCAGGCGCCACCCGCCGCGGGGCAGACCGGTTCCTTCCGGCAGAACGGGCTGCAGCCGTCGCCCGAGTCGTTATCGCCGTCGTCGCATTGCTCGGACCCCTCTTGCGTCCCGTTGCCGCAGGTCGTGCGGATGCACGGTTGCCCCGGCACCGGGCAGGTCCACCCGTCGGTCTCGGTGGCGGTCGGCAGCGTCACCGTGCAGTTGGCCTCGCAACCGTCGCTCGCCGTGGCGTTTCCGTCGTCGCACTGTTCGGGGCCGACCTTCAGGCCGTCACCGCAGCGGGCCGGACGGCAGGTGCTCCCGGCCGGGCAGCTCCAGCCGTTCTCGACCTTGCACATCGCCGAGCAGCCATCCCCGCCGCCGGTGTTTCCGTCATCGCAGGTCTCGTCACCGGTCACCTTGCGGTCACCGCACTTGACCGTCGACGTGCAGGGCTTGCCGGGCTCGGGGCAGGTGAAGTTCGTCTCCAGCACGCACGTGGCGCTACAGCCGTCGCCGCCGGTCTTGTTGCCGTCGTCGCACTCTTCGCGGGTGGCCACGCTCATCTTGCCGTCGCCGCACGATTCGACCAGGTTGCACGGCTTGCCGAAGACCGGGCAGTCGTAGCCCCCCTCGACCGAGCACTGGTTCGAGCAGCCGTCACCGTTGACCGTGTTGCCGTCGTCGCAGAACTCGCCGGGACTCCTCATGCCGTCACCGCACCTGGCCATGTTGATCCTCATGCAGGCGCCGCCGAAACCCTGCGCCGACGGGCACGAGAATCCCGGCTCCACCAGCAAGCAGTTGGCGGAGCAGCCATCGCCACCGACGGTATTGCCGTCGTCGCAGGCCTCGCCCCCGAAGACCCGGCTGTCACCGCACATCTGTGCGCCGAGGTCGAGCCCGGGACCCACCGGCGCGTCGTCACCGACAGCCGCGTCGTCGGACCCGATGCTCCCGAGCCTGCCGCCGCTACAGGCGACGAGCCCCGCGGCAAGCGTGACGAATCCGATCCAGGGACGGCCAAGCAAAGTCATGGAGACACATGCTACTTCATGCCTTCCTGGTGTCGAACCGTAGATCGATGCTGACTTCCTCTTCCCCGTCGGCATCCTTCGAGGCGTTCGCCTCGACGTGGATGAGGACGACGTCGCGATCCTTGCAGTCGGTCACCTCCACGGAGGCCTTCTCGATCCCGGTCACCTTGATCACCTTCTCGCTGGCGGCCTCGGCCGACGACGCGAGCACGAACGCGTTGATGGTCTGCGCGCCTGGCGGGGTGAGTTGCACGGAAAAAAGTCGGCGGGCTGCCATCTGCAGGGACGGAGCATTTCACCTCTCGTCGCTAGGCGCCAGGTCGCCCTCGCGCAAGCCAGGACCTGGCCGCCCAGCACGACAGACACCACCCTGTCCCCGCCAGCCAGCCGCCCAGGACGTCGGTCGGCCAGTGCACGCCGAGGTACACGCGGCTGAAACCGACCGCCACCGTCAGGAGCGCGGCGGCGACGAAACTGAAGACGCGTAGGCGACGATCGGGTGTGAGCTCGGTGATCGCCAGCGCCAACGCCAGGAAGACGATCGCCGCCATCATCGAATGGCCACTGGGAAAGCTCCGCGAGTAGACAGCCGTCCCGTGAGGAACCAGCTCAGGGCGGGCCCGGCCGAACAACGCCTTGAGCGCCAGGCTGCCCGCCTGGCCACCGATCGCCACGAACGTGATGAAAAGAGCGGACCGCCCCTTCCGTAGCAGCGCCAGGTAGCCAACCGCGATCGCGATCACCGCCGCAAGCACGATCGGGCTGCCCAGCGCAGACACGTCACGGACCATCTCCTCGAACCAGCGAGGACCGATCGGGTCACTCGCATCGCCGGCCGTGCGAAGAGCCAGCACCACTCGATCATCCACCGCCTGCCAGTCCTTCAGAACCTGCCTCACGGATCCTCGTCCAGCATTCCCTAGGGAACCCGCTAGCTCAGGTACACCACCATCGCCTGACCGGCGCCTGCCGCGCTCTTGATGAATTCGCGCATCTCGTCGAAGTGCTCCAGCAGGGACTCGAAGTTCCGGACGGTGTCCTCCTGCCTCTTCCAGATCGCCGGATACACCCCCTTGCTGGCCATCTGGGCCGGATCGTATTTGGCCATCAGCGCATTGCGGTCCAGTCCCTTGAGCGCCTCGGCGATCTGCTTGACCTGCGCGTTCGAGAAACCCCTCGCCGGGCCGTAGCCGACGTCCTCGTCGCCTATAGACGTGCCCCCGGCGACGAGAAAGCCAAGCGGGAAGGCCCCCGGTCCAACGTCACCGGTGAGAAGGAAGTTCAGGCCCGACCAGGCCTTGTCGACATCCATGTCGACGTACGGGCCGAACCCGTCGTCATCCTCGTAGAGGTAGTCGGCGATCCGCGCTGGCTTCGCCAGCAGCTTCTTGAGGTCGTCGTCACTCAGTCTTCGAAGGTTGCCGATCATGCCCATGGGCCGCCCATTCTATGGCTGGCCACGGCCAACCAGGCGCCTAGAATTTACGCATGTGGAAAGCAATTTGGGGGACGTGGCTATTTCGCCGCTTGCAGCGCCGTCGCACCACGCAGCGGTACTACGCGGGTGGTGGAGGGCTGCTGGGCATGATCGTGACGGCGTGGAGTGCGTACAAGTACTGGCAACGGCGCCAGGTCAGACGCGCGGACGCATAGCAGCGCCGAGCGGAGCGGGCGCGTCCTGGTAGGATGCGCCATGCTGGTCGCCTTCCTGGACGAGCTGGAAGCTTTCAAGGCCGCGCACCTGGCGCGCATCGTCAGCCCGGGACGCACCTCGCTGGCCGACGGTGCGGCCGGCGACGCGAAGACGCTGCTGCAGGTTGCCCTGGCCAACGAGATCGGCGTGAGCGAGCTCGCCGCGTCCTGGGTGTCGACCACGCCCGAGACGGACGTGAAGCTCGCGCTGGCCCGGCAGGCAGGCGACGAGGCCGGGCATTTCCAGCTGGTGGCCGACCGGCTCACGGCGCTGGGATTCGATGTCGGCGAGTTCCGCGCGCCCGGTGACAACCCGCTGTTCCGGTACATGAAGGCGCTGCCGACCACCGTCGAACGCGTGGCCGCGGGGCTCTTCACGCTCGAGTCCATCGCCTACGCCGTCAACGAGAATTTCATGGCCTACTGCGAGCAGCGCGGGGACGCCGAGACGGTGCGCATCTATCGCGACTGCATCCAGCCCGACGAGTTGGCCCATCAGCAACTCGGGCAGCGTCTGCTGGCGAAGTACGCCACCACCACCGAAACGCAAAGCGCCGCGAAAGACGTGGTGGCCAAGGTCCTGGAGATAGCGGCAGCCGGGCGCGCGCAGGCCGCGGGGCGCCTGGGCACCGCCTGCTTCCCGGGCTGCTGAATCAGCCTGGCCGCGGCCGCAGCGGCGCCGGCGCGTCACACAGCGGGCAGGCGTCGGTCAGCTCGGCCACCGTGCCGCAATCCCGGCAATCGACGCGATAACCGTGAAAGCCGTTCTCGTGCAGCTCGGTGGAGCTGCGCGCTTTGTCGGCACGGTTTCCCTCGTAGGCGACACGCGCCGGCAGGAAGGAGACGTAGCGGATCTCGTCACCCTCGCAGCCAGGGCAGGCCGCGGGCCGTCGACGAACTTCTCGCCGTCGTAGACCCAGGTGACACGGCCGATCGGCTCGGCCCCTGCCACCGGCAGGATGCCGTCGACGTACGTGCGGAACGACAGCTTGGGCGAACGGCATCGCGGGCAGCCCGCATCCACCAACCGGTCGAGGCCTGGCTCGTCCAGAAGTCCCATCGTCGATCAGGCCAGTTGCAGGCCGCAGTCCGAGCAGGCGCCGTCCACCAGCGGAGCGGCGGTGCCACAAGCCGGACACGGCTCCTCGCCCGCCCTGCTCGCCGGTTCACCCTGGACGCCCTCGCGCGCGACGAGGGCCTTCCAGCGCTCGTCGAGCAGGCGTGCCACGCGCGGTAGATCCTCGGGTGACACCAGGAGCTGCATCTTCGGCGCGCAGCCGCAGCCGCCCCGCCCGCAGCAGGCGTCGCGCGCCAGCATCACCGGGATCTCGGCTTCCTCGCACGCCGCGAGGATCTCCTTGGCGTCCGGCAGCGGCGCCGTCAGGCAAGGCACGAACTCGGGGGCCTCCTCGGTCATCCAGTGCATCCTAGCGCGCCGGCTCGGCGAGCAAAGTGGCGATCATCGAGCGGAGTCTCCGCTCGTCCTGCCGACACCGCTCGTGGTCGGGACCACCACCTGGATGGTACTCGCCACCCGGATGGACGAATCGAACGCGTCCGGCCCTGTCGAGAACCCACGTCACCGATGTCCAGCGCCGGCCCTCCGCCAGCCACCACCGCTTGACCAGTTCCCAGTCGGCATCGATGGCCACCGGAAAGCCGATCCCCAGTTTGCCGACCTGGGCCACGACCTGGGCGCGGTCCACCGGGCGCGGAGGCTTCGGGTGGTACACACCCAGCACCTCGACGCCGCGGGAGCCGAACTCGCGCCAGAGACGCTCGAGCGCCGGCATGGTGGTGACGCAGAAGGGGCAGCCGTCGGTGAAGTTGCGGATCACCACCACCCGGCCGGCCAGCGTCGCAAGCGTGCGGCTGCGGCCGTCGAGCCATGTCAGCGCAGGCAGCGCGGGCGGCCTGCGTCCGAGGAGTTCGCGCGCCTCCTCGTCGGAGCCGCGCTCGATCGGCCCCGGGCGTTGGGTCAGATCACTCGCCAGGACGACCATGACGACGACGCCGACGCCGCTCACGAAACTCCGAGAGGCTGGGCCGGCAGACGCACCACGAACGAAGCGGGCCAGCCGTCGACGTCCTCGATGGAGATGGCGCCACCGTGGGCCTCGACCACCATCCGGCAGAAGTAGAGGCCCAGCCCCCAGCCGCCGAAACGCAGCCCATCGCGCCCCTGCTCGAACTTGTTGAAGAGGCGCGTCCGATCGGCGGCGTCGATCGGCGGCCCGTTGTTGTGCACCGAGAGGCGGCAGTCGCCCGCCTCGCGAACGGCATTGACCATCACCTTGCCGCCGGACGGTGCGTGCCGGATCGAGTTCGACAGCAGATTCTCCAGCAGCCGCATCACGAGCCGCGGGTCGCCCTCGAGCATCAGATCCTGGGTCGCCTGGACGCCGAGGTCGATCTTCTTGGCGCGGGCGAGAGGGCCCAGCTGATGTTGAACCCTCTCCACGAGATCGCGCGCGGGGATGGCCGTGCGGTTGATGGTGATCCGCCCTTCCTCCAGACGGGCCGTGTCGAGGATCTCGCTGAGCATTCCCGCCAGGCGTTCGGCCGTCGTATAGGCGTCCTCGATGGTCTGCATCGAGTCGGGCTCCGCGGCCAGCGCGGACGACCGCCGTCGTAGATGCTCGAGCGAGAACATGATGGTAGTGAGCGGACTCCGCAGGTCATGGACGAGCACCTGGATGAGGCTGTCCTTGTCTCGCTGCAGCCGCTCGAGGCGCTCGTTGTGCGCCCGGGCGTCCCACAGCATGCGCTCCATCGTGCTCTTGCCGTCCTCGCGCGGCCGCTTTTTCACCGGCGGTCGCGACAGACGCATGACCGCGTAGCCCGCCGCTGCCAGGGCGATCACCGAAAGAATCGAAGGAACCAGCCAGCTCGCCAAGCGCACTCGATGGTATCACTTGAGTACGCTGATGACTGCCGCCCTCGCCTTCGTTTTCGCCCTGCAAGGCGTTGCGCCGGAAGCCGCGCCCGTCCCCGCTCCGCCGGCGGCCTACGGCGATCAGGGGACGTCCCACGTGGGGCTGGTCCTCGGCCTCGGCGGCGGCGACGGCGGATTCGCCTGGGCCGCGGGAGCCAACTACGGCTACTTCGTCTTCGACGGTGTCGCGCCGGGCGTGGACGTGCTGGCCAGCGGCGGCACCCACCTGCGCACCAGCGGCCTCGCTCTGGGCACGCTCCGCCTGGTCCCGATCCGCACGCGCGCGCTCTCGGTCTATGTCATCGGCCGCGCCGGGCGGGTGTTGATCGCCGACCACGAGGACGGCTGGGGCGCTGGCGGCGGCGCCGGCGCCATCTTCTTCACCGGCGGACGCATCGGCTTCGAAGTCGCCTACGACATCCTCCAGTTGATGCCGGACAGCTTCTGCGCAGACCTGAGCCAGTGCCGCATGCAGGGCCTGCGCATCGGCATCGTGGCAGGATTCTGATCCATGTCACAGCCGAAGACCTACCCGGGAAGCTGCCACTGCGGAAAAGTCCGCTACGAGGTGACCACCGCGCTCGGCAAGGTCATCGAGTGCAACTGCTCGATGTGCTCGCGCCGGGGCTGGGCGCTCACATTCGTCACGGCCGATCAGTTCAAGCTGGTGTCCGGCGAGGATGCGCTGACCGACTACCAGTTCAACAAGAAGAACGTCCACCACCTGTTCTGCAAGGTGTGCGGCGTCTCCTCGTTCACGAGAGGTACCGGCGCCGACGGCCAGGCGATGGTTTCGATCAACGTCCGCTGCCTCGATGGGGTCGACTGGTCGTACCTCGAGGTGGTCAAGCACGACGGCAAGAACCGCTGACTACTTCTTCTCTGGCTTCTTCTCCAGCATCCAGGCCTTGAGCAGCGCTTTGTCCTTGTCGCTGAGGATGGCGCCCGGATGCAGCGGCAGATAGAACCAGGGCGGCATCTCGCCGGCCTCGATCTGCTCCCACGAGTTCTCCTTGTCGAGCGCGCGGTCCGACTCGTCGGCGTCGCCCCACTCGGAGATGTTCATGCGCGACCGGCCCTTGTTCACGTCCCGGGCCATCAGCCAGGAACCCGGCGCGAGACGCGCGTAGAACGGCCACTCGGTCTCGTTCGAGTGACAGTCGAAGCAGGCCCCGCGCATGATCTCCTCGACCTCGGCGGACGCCTCCAGCTTGTAGCGTTCGGGTGGGTTCACGCCCAGGCCCTTGACGGGAATGAACTGGATCCCGACACCGACGACGCCGCTCACCATCGCCGCGATCTTCAGAACCTTCTTGAACTTCTTC
This sequence comes from Myxococcales bacterium, assembly GCA_031423255.1. Taxonomy (GTDB): domain Bacteria; phylum Myxococcota_A; class Polyangia; order Fen-1088; family Fen-1088; genus JANPFD01. Next base: position 73,722 of record JANPFD010000119.1, read on the forward strand.
GTGCGCCACAAGCGCACGGGCGCTGGGGGCGGAGGTGGCGGCGCTTCTCCTACGAGTGGTTGTACTGCGTCAGCCATGGCCGTCGATTCTAACAGCGCCGGCGTGAGATCGCTGCGTCGCTGTCGCTTCGGTTATCATCACGCCATGCGCCGATGTGTCTTGCTGTCTCTCGTCGCAGCCTGCGCCTCGAACAACGCCTCGCGCCTTGAAATCCCCGACGGGGAGGCGACCGACGCGGCCGAGTCGACCCCCGACACGCGGCCGTCGCCGGATGGGACGTCGGCGCGCGATTCGGGAGTCGCAGGAACCGATCGACCGGCCGACCGTTCAGCCGACCAGTCGGCGGCCTCGGACGTGACGCGGCCGACCTCCGACGCGCCGCCCGGACCCAGCGCCGGTTGCGGGGCCGGCGCCGGACTTCCCGAGGGCATGGCCACCATCGACGCTGGAGGCCAGGCGCGCCTCTACGTGCTCCGGCTACCGGCCGGATACACCAACCAGCGCCCCTGGCCGCTGGTATTCGCGCTGCACCCGAACGGCTCCAACTCCGGTTACTGGGACAGCCTCACGGGCACGCGTGCGATCCGGCGCGCCGCCGCGGGCAAGGCGATCATCGTGATGGGCCAGGCGCGAAGTGGCGACTGGCGTGACGATCCCATCCCGATGGACCTGGCGTACTTCGAGGCGATGATGCAACGGCTCCAGGCGAACCTGTGCGTCGACACGAAGCGGATGTTCTCGATGGGGTTCAGCGGCGGCGGTTCATTCTCGGGGGTGCTCGGTTGCTACCGCCGCGACATCCGCGCCATCGCTACCGGCGGCGCCGTCACCTATTTCGATCCCAGGCAGTGCGTGGGGAATCCTGCCGCGTGGATCACCATCGGCGACGGCGAGGCGGTCGCGGGCCGGCTGTCGTTCCGCGACTTCTGGCGGACGCGCAACGGGTGCGCCACGACCAGCACAGCGGTACCGCCGCCTCCCTGCATTGCCTACACCTGCCCGAACCCGGCCCAGCCGACGACGTTCTGCTCCCACCCGGGTGGCCACGAATGGCCCAGCTTCGGCACCGACGCCGTCTGGGACTTCTTCGCGCAGTTCTAGCGGAAATCTGCCTATTGTGAATCGATAGTATACGGGTATAATCAAGCGTCCCGCCCGGACTGCCGATGGTCCGGGTGCGGTGGGCCTTCAACCGAGGAGCAACCGCTCGATGCAGTACCCGCGGATGTCTTGTGGCTTGCTGTTCGCCCTGGCGCTGACGGGTTGCGAGGGCACCATCGGCGAACAGGTCCCGGGGGGCGATCCGGACCAGATGATGATCCCGGGCGGTCAGGGTGGTGCTGGCGGCCGCTCCGGTCCCGGTCCCGCCGCCAAGCTGACCTTCGCCCCGCCCATGGTGCGGCGGCTGACGGCGCAGCAGTATCAGAACAGCCTTCGCGATCTGCTCGGCACGAGGATCACCCAGGGCGCCGTGGAGCCGGACCTCACCGACGAGGAGCGCTTCAGCTTCGGCAGCGTCGGCGCGGGCAGCGTCACCACCTCGCCTCGCGGGGTCGAGCAGTACGACGCCAGCGCCCGCCAGATGGCGCGGCAGATCTTCATCGACACCACGGGCCGACGAACCTTCGTCGGCTGCGACCCGACCGTCGCCGCCAACGATCCCTGTGTGCGGCAGTTCCTCACGACCTTCGGGCGACGTGCCTGGCGGCGAAACCTCACCACCGAGGAGCTCACCCGCTATCAGACGGCCATCGCCATGCCGATCCCGGGCGGCGACGTGTGGACCGCGCTCGAGATGCTCACCGCCGCTCTGCTGGCGTCCCCGAACTTCCTCTACCGCGCCGAGCTCGGCGATTCCTCGATGTCGGACGGAACGCGCCGGCCGCTGACCGACTTCGAGGTGGCGACGCGCCTGTCGTACCTGTTGTGGAACAGCACGCCCGACACTGCGTTGCTGGACGCCGCCGCTCGTAGCGACTTGAGCACGCCCGCGGGGCTGAAGACGCAGACCGACCGCCTGCTGGCGTCGTCACGTGCCCGCGCCACGGTGCAGGCGTTCTTCGGCGAGTGGTTGGGGGTGACCGGCCTCGACGGCCTGTCCAAGGACAAGGTCGTCTACCCGAGATTCTCGTCCACGCTCGGCTCGGCCATGCAGGGCGAGGTCGAGCGCGTGGTGCTGGACCTGGTGTTCGATCGTGACGCGGACTTTCTGCAGGAATTCTTCGAGGGCCGCGACACCTTCGTCAACGCCCCGCTGGCCTCGCTGTATGGTCTGCCGGCCGGGACCGCGCCCCCGCCGCCCGCGGGCTCGACCACCAGCCCGTTCGTGAAGGCCACGCTACCCGCCGACGGGCCGCGCGCCGGGTTCGTCACCACCGGCGCGTTCCTGGCTTCCAATGCGCGCGCCACCATGACCTCCCCCACGCTGCGCGGCCTGTTCGTGCGCGAGCGCTTCCTGTGCCAGGTGGTGCCGCCGCCGCCGCCGGACGTGGAGACCACGCTGCCGCCACCCCTGGCCGGCAAGGTCGAGACGACGCGGCAGCGCCTGGACCGCCACCGCACCGATCCGGTATGCGCCGGCTGCCACGGCCTGATGGATCCGCTTGGCCTTCCGCTGGAGCAGTTCGACGGCATCGGCAGCTACCGCACGAGGGAGAGCAACCAGGTCATCGACGTCTCGGGAGCGCTCGAGGACAGGAAGTTCGAGGGGGCCAAGCAGCTCGGCTCGGCCCTGCGCGCCTACGAGCGCACGGGCGCCTGCATCGCACGGCAGCTCTACCGCCAGGCCGTCGGCCGCATCGAGGACGGCGAGGGCGAAGGAGGCGTCGAACCGATGGCCGGCCAGTGGAAGACCTCCGGGTATCGCTTCAAGACGCTGCTTTCGTCGCTGGTCGCAAGCGATGGGTTCCGCTTCGTCGGGGAGGTGAAGTGATGGCCATCAGCCGCTTTGCCGTCGATCGAAGGACGTTGTTGCGTGGTGCGGTGGGCGGCGTGTCGGCGGCGCTGGCTCTGCCTCCGCTGGACGCGATGTTCAACGGCAACGGCAACGCGCTTGCCGCCGGCGCTCCGATCCCGAAACGCCTCGGCGTCTTCTTCTGGGGCAACGGTGTGCGCCCCAACTACTGGCTGCCCAAGACCCAGGGGCCCAACTGGGAGCTGACCGAGGAGCTGGCTCCCTTCGCCAACGTCAAGCCGTACGTGTCGGTCGTCAGCGGCCTCGAGGTCAAGCACCGCGGCGCCGGCCACCACGTCGGACGCGCCTCCGCCCTGACCGGTGCCTACGACGTCAACAGAGGCCTCTACGGTTCGGTCGACGGGCCGTCGATCGACCAGATCGCCGCCAAGGCGTGGCAGGGCATGACGCAATTCTCGTCGCTGGAGCTGGGCGTCTCCCTGACCGCGAAAGGCGGCGGGCGCAGCCGTGGACAGACGGCGTGGAGCGGCCCGAATGTCGCCCTACCCTGCGAGTACGTGCCGAAGAACCTGTACACACGGCTCTTCGGGGTGACCGCGCCCGATCAGGCGGCGCGCGACGAGGCCATGCGCCGGGGCATCCTGAACCTGGTCAGCAAGGACGCAGCCACCCTGAGCGCACGCCTGGGCGCGACCGACAAGCAGCGCCTCGAGGCCCACCTCGACGGCTTGCGGGCCATCGAACGCACGCTCGATTTTCGAGGCAAGACCACCTGCGCCCCTCCGGCGGCCCCCACCGTCCTCATGGATACCCTGTCCAAGGAACCTCTCGACGAGCGCAACAAGATGATGGCCGACCTGCTGGCCATCGCGCTGTCGTGCGACATGACGCGCGCCTTCACCTACCAGTACACCGGCATGCAAGCCGACACGATCTTCTGGCAGGTCGGCGCGACCGAAGGCGATCACGTCATGACCCACGACGACCGCGGCCTCGCCACGAAGCTGGCGCCGCAGCTCGAGAACGTCCACAAGGTCGTCGTCTACATCATGAAGCACTTCGCGTACCTGCTGGAGAAGCTGAAGAGCATCCCGGAAGGCAGCGGCAACCTGCTGGACGGTTGCTGCATCTACGCAACCTCCGAGGTGAACGACGGGACCAACCACAGCATCGCTGACATGCCGGTCCTCATCGCCGGTCGTGCCGGGGGTGCGCTGAAGTCCGGCATCCACTACCGTTCGCCCAGCAAGGAGAACATGACGCGCGCGCTGCTCACATGCATGCGCGCCGTGGGTCTGGGCGTGGATGGCTTCGGCGCAGGTGCGGGCCGTGACACCGTGAGCCTCACCGCCTTGATGGCGTGAAAAACGCCGTGGTGCGGCTTGAGGTGACGCATCTCGTGGTTAGGCTTGAAACGGGAGGCCACACATGCGCGTCATCAAGCGATATTCGAACCGGAAGCTGTACGACACTCACGATAGCCACTACGTGACCCTGGAGCAGGTCGCGGCCCTGGTGCGGCAAGGCGAGGAGATCCGCGTCGTCGACAAGTCGACGGACCGCGATCTCACGTCGGCCACGCTGGCGCAGATCCTCTTCGAGGAAGAGAAGAAATCGCCCAAGCTGGCGATGGCTCAGCTGACCCAGATCATCCGCGCCGGGTTGCCGGCCACGGCCACCCAGCCCACGAGCTAGGAAGGCGCGCAGAGACCGGGGCGCGACGGCGGTGATCCCGCCGCCGCCGCCGTCTCGGCTGGCTGGCGCCCGGGCCCGGCGCGGCTCATGCTTGCCGGCATGGGACCATTCGTCTTTCACTGGGCGACGATCGCCGTCGCCCTCGTCGTGGCCGACTGGATGCTCGGCGGAATTCACATCAGCTCGGGGCTGGCGCTGGTCGTTTCGGCGCTGGTGCTGGGGTTCGTGAACGCGGTCGTGCGACCGTTGCTCGCGTTGTTGACTCTGCCGCTGACCGTCCTGACGCTCGGTTTCTTCTATCTGGTCGTCAACGGTGTGGCCTTCGGGCTGGCCGCCGCGCTGGTCCCGGGGTTCTCGGTCGCTTCATTGGGCTCGGCCATCCTGGGTGCGCTGATCGTCTGGGCGGTGTCGTGGATGATCGGTGGCGTCGCCCAGCGGCGCGTCCGTAAATAGCGATAGAAAGGCGAGCGTCGCGCCGGCGCCAGCGAAGGCCGGCGCTACCAAGGCGCCACCGGGAACGGAGGTAGAAAAGGCGCGCTGACCAAGAAGACACCGAGCAAGACAACCAGTGACCGTCGCATTCGAATTTCCCCCTGTGAAGACGCTCCTGGCGGTGGATCCGAGACACCATATCGCATAGAAAAGCGGGGGCGCCTCGTCTCCATGTCGTCTCCATGTCCATGATGGCCGGCGGCGATTCTTCGTTACCCGTTGCCCTTCCACGGCAATACCAGGGGGCTTTCCTCGGCATCTGCCTGCTGGTGACCGTCGCCTACTGGCCCTCGTTGCAGCACCTGCCGCGCTCCGATCACTCTCTGTATCTCGCGGGCACCTACGAGTTCGACAGCTTCTCCGAACGGCTCGGTCACGCGCTGGCGTACGGTCGAGCGAGGTTCCTCGGCAAGGGTGACGCCATGCTCTACCGGCCGCTCTTCTGGGCGCTGTGGCCGATCGAGGAGGCGATGGTCGGGTACCACGGCGCCGGCCTCCAGGCGATCGGCATCCTCTTGCACCTGGCGATTCTGTTCTTCGTCATGCGCCTCGTCGCCGCGCGCGCGCCGCCGTCGGGGCCCGAGCGTTGGCTGCCGCTGGCGCTGATCGCCTTCGCGGGCGTGAGTCTGGGCGTCCAGGAGATGGTGATCTGGAGCCACCTGCACGGCTATCTGCTGTTCCTCCTGCTGTTCCTCATCGCCATCGATCGGCTGACACGAGGTGCCCGACTGGCGACAGTCTGGGCGATCCTGATGATCGCCGCGTTCGTCTGCGAGCTGGGCCAGGTGACGGCGCTCGCCATCGGCGCGTACATCGCCTGGTCGAGGCGCGCAGCGCGGGTGCTCGGGGCGTTCGCGACGATCCCGGTCGTGTATCAGATCGTCAACCTCTGGGATGCGGCGAGATTCCCGGTCGAGAAAGTCGCGGGCGAGGATCTGGCGACGCTCGTGGCCAAGATCCCCACGACCACCAGCCTGGTGAACCTGGGGCGGTTCCTCCGGTACACGCTGGTGCAGCCGTTCATGCCTTGGCTCGTGACACACAGATTGGATGCGCGGATGTGGATGCCCGAGCTGGGTCTTGCCACGCTGACGCACCCGGGTCCGCTGGTGATGGTTTCCTGGCTGACGCTGGCCGGGGTGGTCGGGGTGGCGGTGCTCGGGTTCCGCCGCGCCCGGAAGCTGGATCTGGCGCTGGTGGCGCTGGTGTTGCTGGGGTACGCCTGCGCGTACGTCTTCGGGCGTATGAACCTCCGCACCGAGGACAACCAGCTGGAGGTGAACACCTACTACGGCTACTACCCGATGGTGCTGGCCGCCGTGTTGTTCGGCTGGTCGCTGCCGCAGACGTTGAACCGCAGGGTTGCGCAAGGGCTGCTGGCGCTGCTGGTGGTGCTGACCCTCTTTTCGGGGTGGAAGGTGCGCCAGGTGAATGCGGAGCGGGCCGAGATGGACAGCGCCGAACGGACGGTGATCGAGCAGATCGAGCGCTTCATCGCCGACCACCGCCACGAGCCCGACTTCGGCATCGCTTTCGCCCCCGAGCACCTCGGCGGCATCTCCGATCCCGTGGGCATGCCCGTGGTCGAGATCTTTTTCAAGAAGTACACCAACCACGCACGCCCGAAGTACGTCATCGCGGTGACGGTGCCGCAGATCGCGGTGATGCCCTACGAGGTGTACATGCAGCACCACTCGTACCGCGCCGGAGGCGATCTGTTCCCGAAGGTGGTCCACATCCGCTCTGGGTTCAAGGTGTTCCAATTTCGTGGCCGTTACTTCGCTTCCCCGGGGTGGAACTCCTTCGACCCGCTGGGCAAGCTACCGAGTCAAGGCATCATCGAAACGAAGACGGCCGAGGACGCGCTGAGGCTCGGCCAGGAGACGCTGAAAGGCGCACCATGAGAGAACAGGTCAGGGCAGTGTGAAGGCGACGTAGGCATCGCCGAGCGTACCGGCCAGCTTGCCGCCGCCGGTGGCGCCGATGACGACGTACTCCTTGCCGTTCACCTCGTAGACGGTCGGCGCCGCCGTGCCCCGGAACGGGAGCTTGTGCCGCCACAGCTCGTCCCCCGAGGCGCTGTCGAAGGCACGGATGAGATCGTCCTTGGTGCCCGACACGAAGACCAGCCCGCCGGCTGTCACGCTAGCGCCGCCCATGTTCATGGTGCCGGTCTTCGGCACGCCGCGCTTCGTGAGCTCCTCGTGCTCGCCGAGCGGCTTCTTCCAGACGATCCGCCCGCTGCTCAGATCGATGGCGTTCAGCGTGCCCCAGGGCGGCTTCGACCCCGGATAGCCCTCCTGATCGAGGAGGCGCGGGAATCCGAGGAAGACGTAGTGCGGGCGCGACTCCTTCTTCGCTGCCGGGCGGGGCCGATCGCGATCGAAAAGGAAATCCAGCAGCTCCTTGTGTTGCTGCTCTGTCATCGGCGGCGCGGCGGGCATCGCGTTGCGCCCGGTCTTGAGAAGGTCCAGCACCTCCTTGTCCTTGTAGCGGTGGCCGAGCGCGAGGAGCGGCGGGCCCATGCCCACGCCCGTGCGATCCTCGCCGTGGCAGGCCACGCAGAAGGTGATGTAGTGCTTCTCGCCAGCGGTCGGCAGCTCGCCCTTGCCGCGCTTGGTGTACGCGCCCGCGGGCACGACGGTGATGTACGTCCCCACGTCGTGGCCGGTGATGTAGAGGTATCCGCTGCGCGGATCGAAGGCCATCCCGGTCCACTCACCACCGCCGAGGACCCCGAACAGGAGCGTCGGCTTGCCTAGATCAAAAGGACGGAACCAACCCATGTTCATGGGGCGAATCTTGTTCAGGATGTACTCGCGCGCTTCGGGCGAGATGTTCGTCACGTCGTCGACGGTGAATTCCTGCTTGGCGAACGGCTGCGGCAGCTCGAGGTCTGGCTGGTACGGCCAGGTCTTCTCGCCCGGCAAGGTGGAGGTGGGCGCGCGTCGCAGGCGCACGGGGAACAGCGGCTTGCCGGTCACGCGATCGACCAGAAGGGTGTTGCCCATCTTGCTGATCGCCGCCACGGCGTCGACCGGCTTGCCGTGCCTCTGCACCGTCACCAGCACCGGCGGCGAGGGGATGTCGAGATCCCAGATGTCGTGAGCAATTTCCTGGAAATGCCACAGCCGCTTGCCGGTCGTGGCGTCGATCGCCACCAGCGAGTTGGCGAACAGGTTCTGCCCGAGGTGGGCCACGCCCTCGAAGTTCGGCTTCATCGAGCCGGTGCCGATGAACACGATCCCGCGCTGGGCGTCGAGCGCGATGCCACCCCAGGAGTTGGCGCCGTAGGTGAGGGTCTCGTTGCCCGGCGCGTAGCCGAACTCGCCCTTTTGCGGAACGGTGTGGAAGGTCCAGGCCGGCGCCCCGGTCAGAAGGTCGAAGGCGAACACATCGCGCAAGTAGCCCGACAGGATCACCCGGCCCTGGTGGACCACGGGTGCCACCTTGAACGGGCCGCTCTTGACCCGGCCGCGCTCGCCGAACCCGGCGATCGGTTTGCCCGTCCGTGGATCCAGCGCCCACAGGAAGTCTCCGGCGTTGAACAGCAGCCGCGGCGAGACCTTGTCGTCGCCGCGAACATAGGTCAGGCCCCGGTGTGCGGGACGCTCCCCGGGAGCGAATCGCCAGCGCTCCTTGCCGGTCACGGCGTCGACGGCCACGATGGCGTGGCCCATGGTCACGCCGAACATCACGCCATCGACGACGATCGGGTTGGCCTGGATATTGTCGGTCATGTCGGGGCGGCGATCGCGCGATTGGTAGGTCCAGGCGACGCGCAGGGTGCGCACGTTCTGCTGGTTGATCTGGTCGAGCAACGAGTACCGGGTGTTGTAGTCGTTGCCGTGCGACCGCTCCCACGTCCGGTGAATCCGCTCGCCCGGATAACCCTTGGCGGGCGTCAACTCCTCGGGCTTGGCCGCGGGAATGAACTTGAACGGGGGCAACCTCTCGCGTTCGGCACGGCTCTCGACCTGCGCCAACAGAAGCAGCAAAGAGGTCAGCTTCATGAGGGCGGCACTCTACCAGGCGGCCATCCTTCAACCCATCCGGCCGGACTGCCGATGTAGTACAGAGCGAATTGTCGGTCTTTTCCCCATGGATGCTGGCGGCGCTGACGGCGGCGGGTTGCGTCGACCTCAGCCAGCCGTCGGCGTGGGATGCAGGCGCTTCCGAACGCGCCGCGCCGGACGTCGCGCGAGCCGTCGATACTTTCGTTGCAGATACCGTCACCGCCGACGGAGCCGTCCCCGATCCGGCGCAGTACAACTTCGAGACCGACAAGCAGAGCTGGCGGGACCTGAGCGGCAAGAACAACCAGGTCGTCCACTCGACCGCGCGTTCGTTCGCAGGGTCCGGGTCCGTCGAGATCACGCTGACGACGCAGAGCGCGACCGACTACATCAACATCGGGGACGGGGAAGCATCGCTCATGGCGCCGCCGGCGGGCGCGACTGTCACCTTCCACTTCTGGTTCGCGGCCGATGCGCCGATCTCGGCCGTCCAGCCATTCGTGCTGGAAAGGCCCCCCTCTGGATCGCCGTTCTGGATCAGCGCATTCACCAGGGTCTCGTCCCTCAAACCGGGGGCATGGAACACGATCCTGCTCCGGCTTCCGGCGACGCTGAACCGGCCGCTGCAGATCGGGATCGAATGGCGAACCAGCGTGGCCTGGACCGGCCAGGTTTACGTCGACTCCGTCGGCTGGTGACCCTCAGCCAGACGCGAGGCGTACGGTCTTCGCCGTGCGCGCGGAGGTGCGTGCGGCGTCCAGGATCTCGGTGACCACCAGGTTGTTCTCCAGTGACGACAGGCCGGCCGGCGCCAGCTGCCCGCGAACGACCGCGGCCAGATAGGCCATCGGGTGATCCTCGGGCGCGGGCAAAGGCGGCACGGGGAGCATCTCCTCGGGCTTGCCGGCCAGGTGGATGCGGGCCTGGTCGCGGTTCAACGCCACGGCCTGGCCAGTCTGGCCGTAGACCTCCAGATCCTTCCGGCTCACCGGCCAGTTCCACGACGCCTGGATGATCCCCTGCGCCCGCGGGTAGGTGACGATCACCGTGGCGTCGTCGTCGACCTTGCCGTAGACGGCGGGCTTCATGGTCTGGGCGACGGCGGTGACCGTCAGCGGACGCTGCCCATCCATCAACCAGGTCATCAGGTTGGCGCCGTAGCAGCCGAAGTCGTAGAGCGCACCCGCCCCGTTGAGCTGCGGATCGGTCAGCCAGCGCAGGAACTCGGGCCCGACGCCGATCTCCTTGGGGCCCGCGTGGCCGTCGTGCGCCACCATCTTCCGGATCTCGCCCAGGCTCTTCAGGTCGCGCACGGCGCGGTTCGAGGGGTACCAGGTGGTCTCGTAGTTCACCAGCACGTGAATCTTGCTGCGGCGGGCAGCCTCGGCGATGGCGCGGCCGTGCGCCACGCTGACCGCGAGTGGCTTCTCCATCATCACGTGTACCCCGCGCGCGGCACACGCCTTGACCACCGCCAGGTGATCGAAGGTGTTCGTGTACGCCAGCACCGCTTGCGGGCGGGCGCTGTCCAGGAGCTCCTCGACGCGCGAGAACAGCGGCGTGTCCGATAGGTTGTTGCGCCCCAGGACCGCCCGGCCGAGAGCGGCGTCCGGCTCGGCCACCCCGACCAGCTTCACCTCCTTGCGGGTCGCGAGACCGCGCAGAAAGCCCTGGATGTGTCCGTGCACGGCTCCGGCGACACCGACCCGGACCGGCTCGTCGGCGTGGGCACGCCCGAGTCCCAGCGCGCCGAAAGCCAACAAGGCGTCACGGCGGTTCATCGTCGCCCGAAACCCAGCAGGGAACGCCAGCCCTCGATCAAAAGGGCGATCCGGTGAAGGGTGTGCCCCGTGAGAACGTAGCGGCCGTCCCGCACGGCCAGTTGCCCGGTCGCCACCAGGCGATCGAGGCGCACGTCCATCAGCCCTTCGGTGCCGTATATCGAGGCGATCTCCTCTCGCCCCAGGGCACCGGCCGCGTGGATCTCGCGCAGGATGCGGATCCGCCGGCCCGTCTCCCCCAGATTGAAAAGGTGGAAATAGGCGTAGCCGAGGCCGCTGTAGACGACGGCCGCGTACCCCAGGCCGACCGGGGGCACCGTCGAGAGCAGCAGCGCTTGAGGAACCGCGCCGAGGACCAGCGCCGCCGCCGCCACCTTCTGCGACGCCGCGCCCGTCCACAGGCGCACCAGCACCGCGTGGGTCAAGAAGATCACCAGCGGCGTCGCGGCGAGAAACAACAGCGCCATCCGTCAGCCCCCTTTCGACTTCAGGCCCAGGAAGCGGCGAAAGGCGACGAAGAACAACACCAGCCGCCGCGCCGTGGGCGTGAGCACGTACTTGCCGTCACCGTCTTGCGAGTCGACGATGAACCGGTTGGCCACGAGATCGTCGACGCGCGCGCCGACCAGGGTCTGGGGCGTGCCGCCCGCCAGCAACTCGGCGCGCGTCAGCCCCTCGGGCACGCGACCGACGGCGAGCAGGATGTGCAGCGACGGCGATTGCGCCTGCGCCGCCGGGTAGGTCTGGATGTACGCGCAGGCGAGCGCCAGGTGCAGCAGGAACGCGCCCGCCACGGCAAGCGGGGGCGCTACCAGCAGCGCGACCAGCGCCACCACCGACGGCAACAGGAGAAACAACAGGAAGAGGGCTGGCACGTCCGAGCGCGGCCGGCGGGCGCGCCACCATACGACGTGCGCGACGAGGCAGACGACGAAGGAGGTCAGGCCAGCGAGAGTCATTGGATCTCGTAGTGGTGGCTGAACATGTAGAAGAAGCAGCCCTGGGCCAGCGCCAGGACGACGATGACGGGGGCCTGCCAGCCCGGACGCCGTTCCAGCCAGCGGCCGAGCGGCAGGTACGCCGGCCAGCAGGAGGCCGCGTAGCGCCCGAGGCCGAAGGTGCCGATGACCCAGATCATCACCATCAGCGGTATCACCGCGCTGGCCAGTTCCGCGTAGCGACCGTTGCCCAGCAGCATCACCGTCCCGATGGTCGGGATCAGCGCGAAGGGCGCCTGGGCCACCACGTGCGGCCAGACGTGGGCCACCTTCAGCACGCCGAAGATCGACCAGCGCGCCGTCGGGCTCCACATGTCGCGCGCCTTCAGGAAGGCGAAGGGATCCCCCCAACGCTTCCAGATGAACAGCATGTACAGCGCCGCCACCAGCCCCGGCACGAACAGCCCCAGCACCGACGGACTGCGGAAAAGGCCACGCCAGCCGCGCTCGCGGATCTGCGCTGCGAGGAGCGCGCCGCCCGCCAGCACCGTCAGGTGCCGCACCAGGAGCCCGAGGCCCAGCACCAGTCCGGCCAGAAGATGCCGGCCGCTCATCGCCAGGCTGACCGCGCCCGCCGAGGCGAGGATCATGAGCGTCTCGGGGTAGCCCGCCGCGTGGAAGAAGGCGAACGGGAACGCGGCGAACAGCACCAGCGCCCAGCGCGCCGCCGCCTCACCGTCGATGCGGGTGAACAGCCGGTACAGCACCAGATAGGCGCCCAGGCCGGCCAGGTTCGAGATCACCAGGAGCGCCATCCCGATCGACATGCCGCTGCCCGCGCCGAGGCCGCGCGCCAGCAGCGGTAGCCCGGGCCAGACGTTCAGCTCGACCACCTCCCGGTAGCCGAAGGTGGCGATCTTCTCGTACCAGCCGCAGTCCCAGCGGCACAGAGCGTCCAGCGCGGGGTAGGGCTTGAGCGCGGCGCTGGCCCAGTTGACGTGCATCTCGCCGGAGATGGACATCGACAGGTATCCGGCGAGCAACAACGACAGACGCGTCACCACCCAGAGCGCGATCGGAAACAGCGCCCAGCGCACCTTCGTCATGTCGGCGGCAGCTGGTAGGTGTGGAAGAACAGATAGACGCCCTGATGCAGGCCCGCGGTGGCCAGCGTCATCATGCCCAGTGACGGCGAGCGAGCGGCGAGAGCGCCGAGGGGCAGCAACGCCGCCCAGCAGACTGCGAGCGCGCGCGCCATCGGCGGGCCGAGCATCAGGAACAGCAACGCCACCGTGGCCACGGTCGCAGCCGCCAGCCAGCGCGGGCCCGGCCGGATCAGCAGCAGCAGCACGCCGGCGATCACGAGCGCCGTCCAGGGAAGCATGGCCCACAGCCAGGGCCGGGACGGCAGCGCGGCGAAGCGAGCGAAGAAGGTGGCCGGCAACTTCCGCAGCACGCCGCTCACCACCAGGATCCCCCACGCCAGCGGTACCGCCAGCGGCGCCAGCGCCAGCGCCAGCCGCGCGAGCGGCGAGACGGGCGAGCGGCTCCGCAGCGCGACCAGCGCGATCACCGCCGCCAGCGCGGCCGGGTGCGCGAGCGCGCCGGCCGTCGCCACCAGAGCCGCGAGGCCCAGCCGCCCCCGCTGCGCGAGCAACGCCGCCCCCGCGGTCGACAGCGCCACCCAGGCCAGCGCGCCGCCGTCGGCCAGGTGAAACGCGAACGGAAAGGCGGCCAGCAGTCCCAGACCCCAGCGCGCCGCAGACGGCCCTTCGAGCTCGTCGTAAAGAGCGAAGATCACCGCGAACGCCGCCGCGCAGGCGAGGTTGCCCAGAACCACCAGGGTGGGTGCGACCGGAAACGCCAGCGACACCAGCCACGCCAGCCCCGGCAGCAACGGAAACACCAGCGTGTCCTCCGGCTGCTGGTACCCGAGTTGCGCGATGCGCGCGTAGGCAGCGAGGTCACCGCTGCCCAGCAACGAGAGCGGCGCCCACGGAGCCAGCAGGCGCGCCGGGATCTGCGGAGTCCGACCGAAGCGGCTGGCGTACAGCACCTCGAACCAGCCGAGCGCCACATAAAGGAGGCGCGACGACAGGAACAACCCGAGCGGAAACGCCATCCAGCGCCAACGGTCGCCCGACAGCACCCGCACGGCCGGCACTATAGCCGAACCGGTCGCCTTGCAACCACAAGTGCCGCCGCAAGCGCGGCCAGCAATCCCAGCACGCTCGCCAGCACCGCCGCGCGCAGGAACAGCACATCGAACCACATCTCGACGAGGTGTCGGCCACCGGGCACGGGGACGGCGCGCCCCATCCCATTCGCTCGCAGCATCGGTGCCGGCTGCCCGTCGACGGTGGCCCGCCAGCCGGCGATGAACGCGTCGGTGACGACCAGCAGCGACGGCTCGGCACGGTCGAGCTCGAACCGCATCGACTCCGTCGACCAGGCGCCAAAGGGCACGGTCTGGATCGCGCCCGGCCGCGAGGGCACCTCCTTCAAGACCAGGGAGGTGGAACGCGTCACCAGCCGCCCGTCCTCCAGCGCTTCGCCGTCGGTGATCACCGGCCCTTGCCGGTAGCCACCCTGGGCAATGCGCGCCAGCTCGGCATCTCTTGCAACCACCTGATACGCCGTCGCGGTATACGCGCGAGGCAGCGCCTGCGTCGGCCGCAGCACCACGCCCCCTTCGTAAAGGGACCTCACCGGAACGAGCCGCGCCTCGGATAAGCCCCGCGCCACCCATCTCGGAGGCCGGCCGGGCGGCATCACGACCACGTCGATGCCCGTCACCTCGACCACGGCGAGGGGATCCTCGTGGTACAGCGCCAGGCCGTGCCCCTCGAGGACACCGATCCGCCGCGTGGCGTTCGACCTCGGGATGAGGAGCCGCTCTTGCCGCATCGCCTCGCGCAGATATCCGGTGAGATCGCGGTGCAGAGACACCGTGCCTATCTCCGCGGTGCGGAGCACGCGCGCGCCCGGCCCCGGCCGCTCCGGGACCCAGGGCGGCGGCCCCACCCCCAGCGGCTGATCGACGATCCACCACAGCTCGGTGCCCGCGACCAGGCCATCGGTGACCAGCACGGCGCCGAGCACCAGCGCCGCGCGCGGCCCGAACCGCCGCGGATACCGGCGCGCCAGCAGGAAGGTCAACGCCGCCAGCGAGGTCAGCGCGATCGCCACGATGGCGCCGGCGCGCAGCTGCTCCGCCGCCAGCGTCACCTGCTCGGGCAACGCGCCGGCCCTGCCTGCGAACACGCTCTGCAAGGACGGACCGGCCAGCGCGCCCACGGCCACCACGGCGCCGATCGCCACCGTCAGCCATAAGCCTGTTGCCAGGCGCTCGAGAGCACGCGACAGCGTCACCGCGCCCAGCACGGCGATCAGCAACAGCGCCGCAGGCGCGATCTGGGACGGATAGCGGGCGTACCTGAACACCACCTGCAGCACCGCCCACAGCGGGGTGGTCGCACCGGTGGCCAGGATCAACAGCACCAGCGCCGAGATCGCCGCCGCCGCGAAGAAGCACTCGCGCCGAAGGCCGATCGCCCCCGCGAGGCCGAAACCCGCGAGCAGCGCGCCGAAGTAGTAGCTGTGCACGAAGAGGCGCGGTTCACCCAACCAGGCGAACGCCCAGAAGGTGTTCTCCGACAGCGGAAGGCCCAGGGGGTTCGGCACCAGCAGCCCGACCAGCTCGATCGGGTTCATCGACCAGCGCCCGGCCCGATCCGCCAGCCCCTCGTACCAGGCGAGCGGCACCCAGGTGGCCGCCCCGATCACCACCGCCAGCGCTCCGGCGCCCAGCAACCACGGCCCGGTCCTTCGCCATCCGCCGACGGCAAGCACCAGTGCCAGCGCGACCGCCGCCTGCACCAGCGCACCAGGCACGTCGCCGCCCAGCGTGCCGAGGCCGATCGCCGCCCCGAGGCCCACCGCGGGGCCGAGCCCCGACCTCCGCCCCATCCGGTGGGCGGCCAGCAACACCCAGGGAAAGAATGACAACGTCACCAGACACGGCGCGCTCGACATCCACGACGCCGCAGGGCCGCACAGCGCGAACGCCGCCCCGGCGCCGACCGCGATGGGCGGCCGCACCCCCAGCTCGAGGAGCAAGCCGCACAGGCCGGCGGCGAGCAGCGCCAGCTGGAACACCAGCAGCACGGCGATCGCCTGATTCGGCGGCAGCACGCAGGCCAGCGCCATCCCCGGATACAAAGCGAGCGTCGGCCGATCCGCGAGCAGCGGTCGCCCCACCCCGGCGAAGGGGTTCCACCCGGGAAGCCGGCCGTGGCACAGCGCCTCCGACGCCAGCTCGGCCGTCGGCAGAGTGAACCGACGGTGGTCCTCGTAGAACAGCTCGGCCCGCCCCAGCACGAGGCCCAGGTGCGGCAGCACGGCCAGCGACGCGGCCAGGACGAGCCACTGCCACCCCCGACCTAGCGGTCGAGATCCTGGTACATCGCCAGGTCGTGGCGCATCGATTCGCGCAGCTCCGTCCGTTTCCACGAAAGGTCGTAGTCCTCCTCGGGGTCAGCGCGCAGATCGTACAGCTCGAACAGATCCTTCTCGTACAGCGCCTGGACGAACTTATACGGTCCGCGGACGATCGCCAGCATCGGCCCCGAAACCCGCGCGCCGCTGGTGAAGCGCGAGGTGTGGGTGGCGACGAAGCGATGCAGGCGCGAGGCGCGGTTCTGCCGCAACCGCAGCAGGCTGCGCCCGAACCGCTCGGCGCCCCCGGTCTCCTCGACCAGACCGAATGCCCCCAGGATCGTGGGGCGAATGTCCCGATGGGACACCACCTCGCTGTAGCGGGCCGGCGCGAGCCCTGGGGCCAGCAGGATGCCGGGGACGTGCGTGATCACGTCGTACCCCGAGGTGTTGTGGTACATCAGCCCGTGCTCGCCGAACGCCTCGCCGTGGTCGGCGGTGATCAGCACGACCGCTCGCTGCAGTGCCCCCTCGCGCTCCAGGGTCTCGAGGGTCTGGGTCATCATATGATCCACGCGGCGGACGCCTGCGTCGTACTTGGCGCGCGCCTCGTTGCGGCCCCCCTCGGTCGTGGGCGGCATCACGTGAACGAACAGCGGCGAATGCGGATCGAGGTAGTGTGCCCAGACGAACGCGGGCACGTCCTCGCGCCGCGAGCGGCGCACCTGCTCGATCACCGCGCGGCCAGTCTCGGCGGCGTCGAACCTCTCGGCATTCGGCGGTGCGATCACCTCGTCCATACCTGGCGCCAGGCGGGCGCTGAGCTCGGCGTAGGACACGCCCAGCACCAGCGCGTTGCGCACGCCGGCCGCCTTCAGAATCGGCGCGAGCGGCTTTCCACGCAACGACCCGTCGCTGAGCATCGGCAGCGAATCGATGGTGCGCGTCGCTCCCGCGTACATGTCATCGAACACCATCCCGCGACGTGAAACGAACGCCCCCAGGTTCGGCATGTCCGGCAGACTGTCCGCGCGCAGGCAATCGACCGTCAGCAAGAGCACCAGATCCACGGCCCCCTTCGCCATGTCCGGCTCCCCGAAGGGAGGCGCCAGGCCGTAGTCCTGGTACGACGGCCGCAACGGCGCCTCGACGCCGTTGCAGTTGCGATCGCCATGACCGGGGGGCTCGCCGGACAGGGGCTTGATACGATCGTTCAGATCATTGCAATCGCCGCCCCACAAGATGGGCGAGTAACCGTCGGCGTCCAGGTCGACCAGCATGCGCGCCACGTCGAGCACCCGGCGGGCATACCGGGTGTGGTGGCCGGCCTCGCGCCGCCATTCGGGGGCGATGATCCCGGACAGGGCCATCACCGTCATCGCCAGCGCCAGCCCACACCCGAGCCAGGTGGCCAGGCGCCGCATCGGCCACAGACACAGACGGTGCTGGAGCGGGCGGCTCAGTCCGTCGGCGCACAGGATGCCGAGCAGAAAGGCCAGGTTCCGCGGCTCGCGGTAGATCCCTACCGGCGGCAGCGTGTCGATGGCAATCGCCGTCAGCCCCACGAACACGATGATCAGGCGGTTGCGCAGCCGATCGGCCTTGCGCGCCAGCATGGCCACACAGGTGACCGCGAAGGTGAACACCAGCACGAAGGGCAGGCGCGGCAGGATCCGCTGCGCCGTCGGCGGAACCATGATCACCCAGCCGACCGCGAACGCCATCAGCAAGCTGGGCACGAACCAGGCCCACGCCCGCCCGAAGCGCAGCCAGACCAGGCGGGCCCCCGCGCCCAGCACGGTCAGGAATAGCGCCGTGGGCGCCGCCAGCCCCGCGGTGAGGCCAGCCGCGAACAGCGCCGTCGCCAGCGCGACCGAGGGCGCGGCGCCACCACGCATCGACACCGGCACGTCCACCAGCGCGCCCAGCAACGCCGTCACCATCATGGCGGTGAGAGCCCAGGCCATGGCATCGCGGAAGACCAGATCCTTCCAGCTCAGCGCCGCCAGCTCGATCGTGCTCCACGACTCGCCCGCCTTCGTCGGCGACAGCGTGTCCGAGCGCGGTGCCTCCTTGGGGGACAACAACCCCTCACTCATCGGTCGGAGGTAGACCCACCTTTACGCCCCCGCTCAGCGCCGCGCGGCGATCTTGTCGAGTGACGGGAGGGACGTGACCGGCAGCCGGATCTCCGCCGGCGGAAGCGTCCCCGCGTCGCGCACGCGGCCAAGCGCCTCGAGCGCCGGGCCTCCCACCGACGGCAAGGCCACCGTCGCTGTCAGCGTGCCCTCGTCGACGAGCCGCCGGCCGAAGGCGGGAGAGGCATCGACGCCGGTCACCGGGATGGGCGCCAGGTCCGCATGGCCGGTCTCGACCGCCACCGCCGCCAGCGCCTGGCTCGCGCCCAGCGCCATGGCGTCGTTCTGGGCGCCGACGACGCAGGAGCGAAGACGCTGCGGGTCGATGCCCCGCGCCCAGCGGCGCACGGCGCGGTCGCCGCTCTCCGGGGACCAGTCACCCTGGCCGATGGTGAGGGTGATGGCGCTGCCCTCCAGCACCTCCTGCACGCCACGCAGCCGCAGCTGCGCCGACGAAGTGCGGCGCGCGCCCTGCACGTACAGCACCTCGCCACCCTGGGGCAAGATGCGCCGGAACTGCCGCGCCTGGATCCGCCCGATCTCCTCCTGATCGGGCGTCACGCTGAAGATCGGCACCTGCGGGTAGTCGCGCCGCAGCGGCTCCAGGTACTCGCTGGATCGATTCAGCACCACCCAGGCGATCCCCGCGCGAACGGCGTCGAACGCCCCCAGCGTCAGCACGTTCTCGCGCACCGGGCTCACCAGGATCGCCACCAGCGGCTCCGCCGCGTGCCCTGCCAGAAAAGCCTCGATCTGCGCCACCTGCTTCTCGGGATCGCCATCGGCCGAGGCGACGCGGATCGCGAACCCGAGACGCGCCCCGGTCTCCAGGCAATCGTCGCGCAGGATCTGCTGGTAGTCGTTCTGCTCGTTCGCCAGGCACACCGCCACCGTCCGTCCACGCACGGGCGACATCTTAAGGGCAGAGATCTCAAATTTTCCACCACCACTCTCATTGAGCGGCCGGCGGCCACGGGGTTACCCTCGGACGATGGTGATGATTACCCTCCTCGTGGCCGCGGTGACCGCGCCCGTCCCTTCGGCGAAGTGGCGCAAGCACGACATCAACGCGCGGTCGCCCTTCGAGGCCGCGGGCGCCGCCGACTTCAACGGTGACGGCAAGATCGACATCGTCAGCGGCGACACCTGGTACGAGGCGCCGAAGTGGAAGCGCCACAAGGTGCGGGACGTCGCCCGCCTCAACCCCCTTTACAGCGAGGACTTCGGCGACATGCCCTTCGATGTCAACGGCGACGGCAAGCTGGACCTCGTCACCTGCACCTACTTCGGCAAAATGATTGGCTGGGTCGAGCACCCCGGTGATCTGTCGAAGCCCTGGACGCTGCACGAAGTGGACAAGCCGGGCCCCAGCGAGGCCTGCGCGCTGGTCGACGTCAACGGCGACGGCAAGCTGGACCTGCTCCCCAACACCGTCAACCAGATCGTCTGGTACGAGCTGCCGAGCTGGGAGAAGCACGTCGTCAGCAAGGAGGGCGCCGGCCATGGCGTCGGCATCGGCGACATCGACGGCGACGGGCGCCAGGACCTGATCGGCCCGCACGGCTGGTTCCAGCAGCACGAGGGCGGCACCTGGACCTTCCACAAGGAGTTCGAGCTCGGCGGCGCCAGCATCCTCATCCTGGCCCGCGACGTCGACGGCGACAGGCTGACCGATCTGATCTGGGGCATGGCCCACCGGTACGGCTTCTTCTGGATGAAGCAGACGCGCGACAACGGCGTGCGCGGCTGGGCCCCCAAGGAGAGCATCGACGACAAGCTGTCCGAGGCGCACACCACGAAATGGGTCGACCTCGACGGCAAGGGCGAGCCCGCGCTGGTCACGGGCAAGCGGATCTACGCCCACGAGGTGGAGCCCGGCGCCACCGACGGCCCAGTGATCTACGCGCTGCGCTTCGACCGGAAGAAGGGCGTCTGGAACAAGGAGATGATCTACCAGGGCGAGCCCGCGAAGAACGCGCCGCCGACGGCGAAGGAGCGCGACGCCCTCGAGGACTTCCCGCCCGGCACCGCCGGCGCTGGCCTGCACATCGAGGCGGTCGACATCGACAAGGACGGCGACATGGATCTCGTCTGCCCAGGCAAGTCCGGGCTGTACCTGTTCGAGAACCTGCGCAAACGAAAGCGTTGACCGCAGCCTCCGACGACAGATACGTCAAGGATCTGACACTCATCGCCGCCTACCGGGCGAAGCAACGGATTGACGGCAAGGCATGCTCGGGTTCAGTATGTCAGGCTGGAGGCTTCTAAAATGGTGTTTGATCGCTTACCGCGCGTGGCTTGTCTTGGGTTGTTGCTCGTCGTCGTCGGAACGGCCTGTCCTGACGACAGCGTCAACGTCGTGAACACGACCGGCAACGGCGGTTCCGGCATGAACGAGGGCGGCAACTCCGGTGGCGTGAACCCCGATGGCACGCCGCTGCCGCAGGGCATGGCCAGCATCTGCGACGGCGATACGCGCATCGACTACAGGGACGGCGTCGTCACCACCACGCCCTGCCCGTACGCGTGCCTCGACGGCGCCTGCACCGGTGTCTGCAAGCCGAACCAGACCCGCTGCAGCGGCAACACCATCGAACGCTGCTCGTCGCGCGGCGCCTGGGCCGTCCAGATGAGCTGCACCAACGGTTGCTCCAACGGTCGCTGCAACGGCGCCGAGTGCGCCCCCGGCGACAAGCGCTGCAACGGCAACGTCCCCCAGGCCTGCGGCGGCTCCGGGCAGTGGGAGAGCGGCGCCAGCTGTCAGTTCGCCTGTGTCAACGGCGCCTGCTCAGACGGGTGCGTACCAGGTTCGCGGCGCTGCAGTGGCGCCTCGATCCAGGTGTGCAACACCACGGGCAGCTGGTCCGTGATGGCCGACTGCCCGAACGGCTGCAACGACGGCATGTGCGTCGGCGGCGGCTGCACGGAGGGCGCCATGCGCTGCGCCGGCGCCACGGTCCAGCGCTGCGCGGTCGGGGTGTGGGTCGCCAGCAAGGAGTGCCCCTCGGCTTGCTTCGAAGGCGCCTGCGTGGGGGTGTGCAAGCCCGGCACCCGGAGCTGCAACGAGAAGAGTGTCATCGAGTGCAACGCGGAGGGCATGTGGCAGGCAGTCAATACCTGCGATTACATCTGCAACGGCGGCTCGTGTACCGGAGTATGCGAGCCTGGCGCGGCCCGCTGCACCGGCAACCTCCGCGAGGTCTGCAATTCGGAGGGCCTTTGGACCCGCAGCGACTGCCCCGGCGGCTGCGCGAACGGCCGCTGCAACCCGACCACGCCGAGCGGCGCCCTCACCGGCCTAGTCATCTACAACGACTACAATCGGCCGCCGGACGGGATGCCGCTGACACTGTCGCCAGCCTTCAACCCCGGGATTTTCGAGTACACCTTGGGCGGTCCCATATCCTGGGACACCTGGCCGTTTCCCACCGTCACGTCGCCCGACGTCACCGTGGAAGTGACCGATAGATCCCCCTGGGCCGTGGGCAACTACCGGACCATCGCGCCCGGCGGCACCTACCACACCAGGACCCACTGCAACGAGGCGGACGTCAAATTCAGGGTCACTCACGGCGTGACGCAGACGATTTACACCGTCCACGTGCCGATCGGCTGCCTCGAACGATAGGCGATCACCCGAGCGTGAAGGCGGGGAGCGCGATCGGCTCCCCGCCCTTCATCGCCGACTCGTGCGCCAGGATCCCGACGCAGGTCCAGTTGGCGCTGGTCGCCGCGTCGGGATAGGGCGCGCGCCTGGCCACGAGCGCGCTGACGAACTCGTGCACCAGATGCGGGTGCGAACCGCCGTGGCCCGCCCCCTGTGCGAACGACAGGTGCTGCTTGTCGTCCGAGTCGTAGACGCCGCGGGTGGTGAAGCGGCGGATCGGTTCGGGTAGGCGGCTCGCGAAGTCCGGGACCTCGACCCGCTCGGGGATCTCCGCCTCGGGCCTGCCCTTGGTGTGCAGGATCGGCTTCTCGTGCTCGACGAGCGGCCACTCGAACGACTTCTTCGATCCGTAGACGTCGAAGCTCTCGCGGTACTGGCGCGCCGTGGAGAACAGCGACCGGTAGATGCGCGCCGCGATGTCGCTCCCCTTGAACTTGATGTGCGCGCTTTCAATTGCAAAGGGGGACCCGTACTTGGGGATCAGCGCCTCGTCGATGCGGCCCGACCCGAAGCAAGAGACGGTCTCGGCCAGGGACCGGGTCAGCGCCAGGCAGGGCCCGACGCAGTGGGTGGCGTAGTACATCGGAGGCAGCCCCGACCAGTAGCCCGGCCAGCCGTCCATGTCCTGCTGGTGGCTGGCCTGCAGGAACTGCACGCGCCCCAGGATCCCCTTTTCGTACAGCTCGCGCACGAACAGGAACTCGCGCGCGTAGACCACCGTCTCCATCATCATGTACGTCAACCCGGTCTCGCGGCACAGGCGCACGATCTCGCGGCAGTCGTCGACGGAGGTGGCCATCGGCACGGTGCAGGCGACGTGCTTGCCCGCCTTCAGCGCCGCTATCGCCTGCGGCCCGTGATCGGGGATGGGCGTGTTGATGTGGACCGCGTGGACGTCGGCGTCTTTCAGCAGATCCTCGTAGCGGGTGAAGCGCTTGGCGATCCCGAACTCGTCGCCGACCTTGTCCAGCTTGTCTTTCGATCGCTGGCAGATGGCGGTCAACTGCGCGTCCGGGTGCCGCTGGTAGATCGGGATGAACTCGGCTCCGAAACCCAGGCCGACGATGGCGACGTTGATCTTGCCCATGGGTTCAGCGTAGTTCGCCACGGCGGACGATCCCAGGAGACTGGTGGCCGAAAATTTGAGAAATATGACGTATGCCGCCCCGCGCGCCCGTCCTGCGCCGTCCTCGCCGGGTGGCGTTGATCGTCGAGACGTCGAATTCGTATGCCCGCGGCATCCTGGAAGGGGTGATCGATTACATCCGGGAACACGAGCCCTGGTCGGTCTATCTGCCCGAGCAGGGGCGCGGCGCCCGCCCGCCGCACTGGCTGACGAAGTGGAAAGGCGACGGGATCATCGCCCGCATCGAGAACCGCGGGATCGCGACCTGCGTGGCCCGCACGCGCCTGCCCGCCGTCGACGTCAGCGCCGCGCGCCTCTTGCCGAAGCTGCCCTGGGTCGAGACCGACGACGTGGCCATCGCCGAACGTGCCTTCCAGCACCTGGCCGAGCGCGGCTTCCGCAGCTTCGCCTACGTGGGCGACGCGGTGTTCGCCTGGTCGAAGTTACGCCAGGCGCATTTCACCGAGCTGGCGCGGATCGCCGGGCACGCCGTCCACGTCTACGATGTGCCGCGCGCCCCGACCTGGGATCAGCAACAGAAGGCGCTGGCCGCCTGGGTGCGCAAGCTGCCGCGGCCGACCGGGGTGATGGCCTGCTACGACATCATGGCCCAGCGGGTGCTGGACGCCTGCCGTGTCGCCGACGTCGCCGTGCCCGAGGAGATGGCCGTGGTGGGAGTGGACAACGACGAGTTGCTCTGCCGCCTGGCCGATCCGCCCCTTTCCAGCGTCCGCCCGGACACCCGGCGCACCGGGTACGAGGCCGCGGCCCAGCTGGCACGCGTGATGGCCGGGCAGCCCGTCAGCTCGGCCGCGACGCTGGTGCCTCCGCTC
Organism: Myxococcales bacterium; assembly: GCA_031423255.1. Classification (GTDB taxonomy): domain Bacteria; phylum Myxococcota_A; class Polyangia; order Fen-1088; family Fen-1088; genus JANPFD01. The sequence goes on from JANPFD010000119.1 coordinate 97,759, forward strand.
GGGGTGGTGTCCCGACAGTCGACCGACGTTCTGGCGGTCGAGGACCGCCACGTGGCCGAGGCCCTGCGCTTCATCCGCGAGCACACCGCCGACGGGATCGCGGTCAAGGACGTGCTGACCAACGCATCGCTGTCCCGCCGGGCGCTGGAGAGCCGCTTCCGCCACATCGTCGGCCGCACTCCGCACGAGGAGCTGGTGCGCACCCGCATCGCGCGCGTGAAGATCCTGCTGGCCGAGACCGATCTGCCCATCGCCCTCATCGCCGAGCGGACCGGTTACTCGCACATCGAGTACCTCTCGGCGCAGTTCAGGCGCGTGACCGGGACGTCGCCGCGCCAGTATCGGCAGCAGTACCGACGACGGGTCGATTCCCGGGCATGTTAGACTTCGCCTTCCCGTGGCGGAACAGTTTCGGCGAACGGATCCTCGCTACGACCGGCGGCTCGAGGTGGAGATTGTCGGGCAAGGTGACAACGCGAAGACCAGCACCGGGCACAGCCGGAACCTGTCGCTGGGCGGGATGTTCCTGGAGGTGGAGGTGGCCGAGGCGCCGCCGATGCAGAGCACGGTCCTCCTGCGCTTCTCGGTGCCGACCCAGCGCGAGCCGATCGAGGTGACCGGCGAGGTCCGCTGGGTGGACAAGGCCGTCCCTGGCCAGCTCGTCGGCGTGGGGATCCGGTTCCAGGGCCTGCGCGCCCGCGACGTCTGGGCACTGAACCGCTTCTTTGCGTCGGAGATCTGAACCGGTGCGCCTGGCGCTCCTGCTGACAGCCGTTGGCGCCGCGTCCCCGGCGTGGGGCCAGGAGTCGCCTCACTTCGCGGTGGTCGATCTCACCCCCGCTGCCGGCCACGACAAGATCGTCGCCGAGCTCGAGCGCAGTGTGCAGCGCCTCAAGCCCGACATGAAGCCCATCGACGACGCGTCGATGAAGCGTCTGCTGGCCACCGGCGAGGGCCCGGCGGCAGCAGCGGTGCGGCTGACCCGCGAGGCCCAGCAGCTGCGGGGCCACGCCGAATGCGCGCCCGCCGTGGCTGCCGCCAACCAGGCCGAGGCGCTGACCCTGGCGTCCGTCTCACTCGACGACGAGCGTGAGCTCTTGCGGTCGATCTACGTGGTGCTGGTCAGCTGTGAACACGAGCTGGGGCACACCAAGGAACGCGACACGGCCGCGCGCCGGCTGCGCGATCTGGTGTCGCTCTTGCCGACGGGGCTCACCCAGGAGCTGTGGGACGCGCACGTCAAGGACGTCGTGGCCGGTACGCCCACGACCCCGATCTACGTCGACAGCGATCCCGGCAACGCGCAGATCTCCATCAACTTCCGCGGCGTGGGGATCACCCCGCACGCGCTGAAGGTCGTTCCCGGCACCGTCTACGTCGAGGTGCAGAAGGACGGGTACAAGAAGGCGTTCCGCAAGCTGGAGGTCGGCACGCTGCCGACCCGCACCGCCTTCCGCCTCATCGCGCGCACCCAGGACCGCATGGACCAGGCGCTGTCGACGCTGACCATCCTGCGCGGCACCGACGCCGCCGGGAAGCTGCAGGCGCTGTCCCGGCTGGCGAACCTCGCCCGCGCCGACGGGCTGGTGTTGCTGGAGGTGACCGGCGACCGCGCCAGGGTGCGCTTCTTCGACGCTGAAAAAGGCGGGCTCGGCAGCGAGGCGCTGGTGTCACCGATCGACCCGGAGACCGGCCGCCTCACGGCGATGGCCGAGATCCCGAAGCCGTCGGTCAATCCAGACGCGCCTCCGTCGGCGGGCATCCTCTCGCCCACGTCGAAGAGCGGCCTGCCGGCCGGCAAGAAGGCGCAGCCGCCCGGCCTGTCCATGGACGCGCCCGACATACAGGCGCCGCGCATCATCACGCGGAAGGAGCGCGAGCCCGCGCCCTGGTGGGGCTGGTTGATAGCGGCGGCCATCGGCGGCTCGCTGCTGACGTACATCTACCTCGACCGGCCCCAGCGCAAGGACACGCTGGCCGTCAGAGCGACCTGGACGCCTCCGTCACCGTAGCGCTTCGGGCAACAGCGGCGACGGCGTCCCGGTGTACGTGACCCACAGCTGGTGGGCGCCGCGGGTCATGGCCACGTGGAGCATGCGGCGCGCCTGGTCCGATGCCGGGTACGAGCCCTCGTTCACCTCGAGCAGGATGACGATGTCGAACTCCAGCCCCTTGGTCTGCCGCACGTCGGTGACGTCGACGCCGGGGCGGAACAGGAAGTCCTGGTCGGCGACGAGGCGCACGCCCGGCACCTCGGCCGCCGCCAGCGCGTCGTAGTAAAGGCGCGCCTGCTCCGGGTGCCGCGCAATCAACGCCACCGACGCCAGCGGTTCCTGGCGCACCAGCTCCTTGATGGCGTTGGCGAGAAAATCGTTGGCCTCGCCCGCCGAGCCGAACCCGAACGACTCCACCGGCGCCCCGGCGCGAGGCGCTATCGGCTTGGCATCGCCCGACAGCGGCCCCAGAACGTGCAGCGCGACGTCGACGATCTCGCGCGTGGACCGGTAGCTGACCCGCAGCGGCTCGACCCTGTCGTGCGGGATGCCCAGGTCGTCCAGCATCTCGGTCCAGCTCACGAAGCCGTGCTCGCTGGCGATCGCCTGCGCCGTGTCGCCCGCCAGCGTGACCGAACGCTCGGGAGTGGTGCTCTCCAGCAGCACGGCCAGCTCGACCGGCGCGAAGTCCTGCACCTCGTCCACCATGAGGTGCTCGTAGGTGATCGGCCCCCTGGCCCCGCCGAGCGGTCCGCGCTGCAGCTGGTACATGCGCAGGAGGAGCGCGTCGTCCTCGGCGTCGAGCGCGTAGGACTCGTCCTCGTCGTCCGCCTGGTGGCCGGCCGTGCGCAGGCGGTCGCGCTCGACACACCAGCGGTGGATGGTGTCGAGTTGCCCCTCGGTGAAGAGGCCCGGAGCGTGCCTGGCGAAGCCCGCGCCCAGCGCCTGGCGGTCAGTCAACAGCGCCGCCCACTCGCCCACCACGTCCTGGGTGCGCCAGCGCATCTTCTGCCCCGCCGCTTCGATCGCCGTTCGCGCCTGGGGCGCGAGAGCAGCGTCCTTCACCCAGCGCGCCAGCGCCGTCACCCGCAGGTCGACGGGCCCACTCGACCGACCCCAGGCCGACAGCGCCGCCTCCGCCTCGGATTTACCCGACAGCGCCGACAGCGCCGACAGCGCCGACGCAAGCTCGCTCCGACACCAGTCGGCGATCTGCTGCTGCCAGTCGGCGAGGATCTTCAGGATCGAACCGTGCGCCTTCGCGCGCACCACCGGCGCCGGCGTCGAGTCGGTCAGGCCCACGTCGAGCTTCCGGAACACCACGCGGCGCACCGACTCGGCCCATGCGGCGAAGGTCATCACCGGCACGCCCTCGACGTCCAGCGACGGCAGCACCTGCGACACGTACGTGGCCAGCGCCCGCTGGTAGACGACGATCAGCATCCGCTCGGGCCGGAAGCGCTTCGGGTCGGCGAACGCCAGGTAGGCGATGCGATGCAACCCGATGGTGGTCTTGCCGCTGCCCGCCGAGCCCTGCACCACGATCAGCCCCGAGCTCGGCCGGCTGATGAGCTCGAACTGCCGAGGATCGATCAGCGCCGCGATCGCCGGCAGGAACCGGTCGAGCCGCCGCTGCCCACCGCCGACGTCGAGACCCAGCTTGGCCGTACGTGCGTCGCCCCGCACCGCCGCGGTCACCGCCGGCCCGGGCTCGCTGACCGACACGCTCCCGTCACGCCCCACCGACAGCCGCGCCTGCCGCGCCGCGATCTCGCGCCACCCGCCCGTGCGCTGATCGCGGGCGAAAGTCCCCTGCGCCGAGGCAACGCGGCGTAGCTCGGCGTTGACGATGGCCACCGTCCGCCGCGCCAGCACCTCCCCCTCGACCATGCGGTCGCCGAGCCGCTCCTCGTAGGGATCCCCCTCCTCGTAGCGGTAGAACAGCCGGGAGACCGGGGCGTTTCGCCAGTCGACGATCTGCACGCCCCCGCCCGGCTCGACGTACCCGCGCTGTCCGATGAGGACGTCGCGCCGCCGCCCCCTCTCCTCCAGACGCAGGTGCCCGAAGTACGGGGACTGCCGGTCGACCGGAGGGCTGTCGCCCTTGCCGCGCTGCCGCGACAGGGCCTCGATCCGGTGCATCTGCTCGAGGAGCGCCCCCATGTCCTCCGGCTTGGCCTCGGCCAGGGCGTCACGCAGCTCGATCATCGAGGCGGCGTCGTCGACGACGACCCGCGGTTTGCGCTGAGCCTGCTCCAGCTTGCCCAGCACCACGCGCAGCAGCGAGAGCTCCTCGGCGACAACGGGCGGTGTCTCGCTCGCGCGCGCCTCCGCCTGCCGCTCGGTCGCCTCGCCGTCCACGTGAAGCCGAATACATTACACGTCCCCGCCGGGCGATGCACCACCTGGCACCACCTGATGCCCTGCGTTAAGCAGCGACCATCGGCGTCCCGATCTGACGGGCCAGATCCATGATCCGCGCGTGATCCGGCAGACGTTTCAGGAAGGCCGCGCACCACTCCGGCTTGTCGATCGCCGCCGCCTTCTCCTTGAGCCGGTGGAAGGCCTTGCGAAGCGCCTCGCGCGCGCCCGCTTCGTCGCCCGACGCGAACAGGCACTCGACCAGGATCAAGCGGATCATCCCCTCGCCCTCGCCGTCATCGATGACGCGCCCGCCGGCGTCCGCCAGCGCGTTCGCCTCGCGCGCCTTGGGCAGCGCCTCGGGCAAGCGTCCCTGGGCCAGCAGCGCCCGCGCCAGCGCCGCCACCGCGGCCGGCAGCAGCGACGGCACCTCCTGCAGGAGACCGACTGCCGCTGTGGCGTGGGCCGCGGAGTCCGCGTGCTTGGCCGCCAGGTGGGTCACCGTCGCCAGGCCGAGCTCGGCGCTGCCCTCGAGGCGGCGATCCCGCTGCTGGCGAGCGATGCCCCGCGCTCGGTCCGCCGTGGCGAACGCATCGTCCAGCCGCCCCAGGTGTGCCCGCACCAGCGACAGGCTCAGCAACACGCTGGGCGTCACCGACTGCAGATCCAGCCGCTCGGCCGTGGCCAGGGCCGCCACCAGCCGCGGCTCCGCCTCCTCGAGCACGCCCACCTCACCCAGCGCCGCGCCGATCGCCGTCAGCATCTCGGCCATGCGGCGCACGTCCGCCGACGACTCGAACAGCCGCAGCGCCGCCTGGAACCCCGCGACCGCGCGCGTGCGCTGCCCGGACCGCAGCGCCAGCCGCGCCTTCAAGCTCTCGACGCGCGCCGCAAGCCCCGGCGGCAGCCCCGTTTCGAACGGGGCGATGTCGCCCAGCACCGCCTCGACGATGGTGTTGCGCCCCGCCTGCAACAGGCCCTCGGCGCCGCTCACCAGACAGGCGATCCACGCGGGCCGCGCATCGTCGGGCACGTCCGCCGTGCGCGCTTCCGCCAGCCAGCGCTCGGCCTCGCCGTACCGCTCCTGCCGCCCGAGCGCCGCCAGCAACTGTTCCAGTGCCTGCAGCCGCGCGCTTCCGCTGGTCAACGCCTGCGCCTCGCGCGCCGAGGCCTCAGCCATCCCCAGCTCGCCCCGCCCGTAGAGCGCCCGTGCCTCCACCAGGCGCATCACCCCCAGCGTCTCGCCGGCGGCGCCGCACTCGATCCCGCGCGCCACCAGACTCAGCGCCGCGCCCAGATCGCCGGCGCTCAGCGCCTTGTCGGCGGCCACCCCGCTCCAGTACGCGGCCCGGGCCTTGTCGACGGCGCGGTCGAAGTGATCCGCCAGCACGCGCGGCTCGCGCTCGCCGATCTCGTCCAGGTACTCACCGATGCGCAGGTGCCAGGTCTTGAGGTCGGCGGCGCCGATCTGGTCATAGGCCGCCTCGCGCAGCAGCGTGTGCCGGAAGACGTAGGTCTTCCCGTCGGCCGCCGCGCGCGGGAAAATGACCTCGTCCGCCGCCAGCTTGTCGAGCGCCACGTCGATGGCCACCGGATCCCCGCCCAGGATCGCCTTGAGCGCCGCGACCCGGAAGGTTTCGCCGAACACGCTCGCAGCCTGGGCCACACGCACGGCGTCGGGGCCGAGGCCGTCCATGCGCTTGCCCGCCAGGGCGATCGGCGAATCCGGGATGCCGCGCTTGAGGTCGGCGCCAGCCTGGACGGCGCGCAGGATCTCCTCGAGGAAGAACGGGTTGCCCTGGGTGCGCTCGACGATCCAGGCGGCTTTCTCGCCGGTGACGTTGTCCAGGACCTCGTGCACCAGACGCTGGCAAGCCTTCGAGGTGAGCGGCGGCAGCTCCATCCGCTTGGCGCCCCGCCCCGCCCACAGCCCGGGGAACCGCTGGTCGACATCGGGCCGCGCCAGCGCCAGCACGAAGAACCGCTTGCCCCCCAGCGCCCTCAGCGCCGCGTCCAGGAAGCGCAGGCTGACCGTATCGCCCCAGTGCATGTCCTCCAGCACCAGCATCACCGGCCGTGACCGGCACTCGGCCTCCAGCCAATCCAGCCACGCCGACAGCATCTGGTCGGCCATCAGCCGCGGATCCTGGCGGGCCGCCCTCAGCTCGGGCAGGTCGGCGTCGGGGAAGGGGATCCCCGCCATCTCTCCCAGAAAAGCCGCCATCCTGTCCTCCGCCTCGGGCCGGGCATAGCGCGAGACGTGGGCGAAGAGCCTTTTTTGCTGCACCTCGGGGGGCTCGCCGCCCAGGATGCCCGCCACCGCGCGCAACCCCGGCGCCAGGAGGCCGAACGGCGTACCCGGGCAGGACACCTCGCCGCGCCCGACCAGGTACTCGAACCCTTCGCCCCGCCGCTGCAGGCGATCCAGGAACTCGCGGCGCAGGCGCGATTTGCCCGCGCCCGACGGCGCCGTCACCAGCACCGCGCGCGCCGCGCTCTTCTCCATGCACTCGTCGTACAGCGCCTCGAGATCCGCGAGCTCGTGCTCGCGCCCCACGCAGGGCATGGTCTTGCCCAGCAGCGTGCGAGGCCCCTCCTTGGGCCCCTTCTCGAACAGCAGGTACCTCTTGGCACCGTCCTGGCCCTCGCCCTTCACCTCGAAGCGCGCCTCCAGCAGGTCCGCCGTGCTCTTCTCGACGCTGATCGATCCGGGCTGCTCGCCCGCCAGCACCCGAGCCGCCCAGTCGACCACCTGCCCCAGCGTCAGACCCTTGCCGCTCTCGGAACGCGCCGTCGAGAGCGCCAGCGCCGCCATCGGCAGCGCCGACTTCAAGCGCAGGGCGCAGCGGGCCGCGTGCGACGCCTGCTCGCCCAGTTGCCCGCGCCCGGCCAGCGTGATCACCATCGAGCCGCCCAGAAACCGTTCGACCTTGGCGCCAAACGGCTCGAGAAGCTTCTTCACCCGCACGAAGCCGTTCTCGTCGAAGACGTCCACCTCGCCGGTCGTCCCTTCGCCGTCGGACGGCATGTCCCAGGTGCCGTCGCGCTTCTGCTCGGGCAGCGCCGCCGGCGTCAGCGGCCGCGGGCGCGACACGAGGATGGCCGACAGCACCTTCTGGTCGTCAGACACCCCGACAGGCGTCGGCGTGCGCGGGTTCGGCGGCGGCTGCTGCTGATTGCCGTACCCTGCCGCGACGAGGTCGTCGATCACCCGTCCGAACTCGGTCGCCAGATCGGCGGCGTTGCGTGGCCGACGCGAAGTGTCCTTCTCCAGCATCCGTTCCAGCAGCGCCAGGAACGGCGCGGGTACGCCCCGGCAGCGCCCGCGGACGTCCAGCACGTCGAGACAGATCTTGGCCAGCACCGCGACCGAGTTCTCACCCGTGAAGGGGGGCTGCCCGGTCAGACACTCGAACAGCACGCACCCGAGCGAGAAGATGTCCGAGCGGGCGTCGATGTTCGGCAGCCCGCGCGCCTGTTCGGGCGACATGTACATCGGCGTCCCCAGCGTCGACCCGGTGACGGTGATCCGCTTGGGCTCGAAGATCTTCCGCGCGATCCCGAAGTCCAGGACCTTGACCTGCGTCAGCTCGCCGACGGGCAGGAACAGATTCGCCGGCTTGATGTCCCGGTGGACCACGCCCTTGCGGTGCGCGACCTCGAGCGCATCGAGCACCCGGCGCGACAGGCGAGCGGCATCCAGCACCCGGACCGGGCCCTGCATCAGCCGGTCCTCCAGCGTCTCGCCCTCCAGCCACTCCATGGCCAAGAAGTGCTCGCCAGCGCTGGTCACCCCATGGTGCACGTAGTGAACGATGGCCGGGTGGTCCAGCTCGGCCAGCAGCGCCGCCTCCTGGTTGAACCGCTCCGACGACGGCCCTCCGTTCTTGTGCAGGACCTTGAGCGCGACCTTGTAATTGGTCGTGAGATCCACGGCGCGGTAGATGGTCCCCATGCCGCCGCTGCCGGATTCTTCTTCGATCCGGAAGCGGTCGCCGAATACACGACTGCGGCCGGCGGCAGGCACCCTTGCCTTCATCGACAAATGAGCGAGCGCGCTTGAACGCGCCGCCGGGCTGGACTATCCTTCCATCAGGATTAGCGGATGGCTTCCGTCGCCCATGCTGTCGACCTGATGCGTCTTTTCGGGGACCCCACCCGGGTCCGCCTGGCGGCGTTGCTGGCGGCGGACGAGCTGACCGTCGCGGAGATCACCCGCATCACCGAGTTGCCGCAGTCCCGGGTGTCGACGCACCTCGGCAAGTTGCGCGAGGCAGGGGTGCTGCGGGATCGCCGCCAGGGCGCCTCCACCTTCTACTCGATGAACGACGGGGCGATGCCGGCCGAGGCGCGCAAGCTGTGGACGGTGGTGGCGGATACCGTCGACGAGCCGGTCCTGCGCGCTGACAAGGATAGGTGCGATGCCCTGGTGCGCGCACGCGTCCGCGGCAAGAGCTGGCCCGACTCGGTCGCCGGCCAGATGGAGCGCCACTACTCGCCGGGCCGGACCTGGGAAGCGACGGCGCGCGGATTCCTGGGCCTCCTTCACCTGGGCGACGTGCTGGACGCCGGGTCCGGTGACGGCGCGCTGGCCGAGTTGCTGGCGCCGCGCGCCCGCAGCGTCACCTGCCTCGACCGCAGCGACAGGGTGCTGGCCGCCGCCCGCGAGCGCCTGTCACGCTTGCCCAACGTCGCCTACGCGCTCGGCGACGTGCAGGCGCTCCCCTTCCCCGACGCCCACTTCGACCAGGTCCTGCTGTTTCACGTGCTGGTCTACGCAGATGACCCGCGGCGCGCGCTCGCCGAGGCCGCGCGCGTGTGCAAACCGGGTGGCGACGTGGTGGTGACCACCGTCGCCGCTCACGAGGAGCGCGACGTGACCGCCGCCTACGGCCACCTTCACGCCGGTCTTTCGCCGCGCAAGCTCGGCGGCTGGCTGTCGGCCGCTGGCCTTTCCGTGAATCTGTGCGAGATCACCTCGCGCGAGAAGAAGCCGCCCCACTTCGAGGTGGTCACGGCGTTTGCCCACAAGGAGACTTCATGAGCGCCCTCGCCACCGCTCTCGGCAAGCGGATCCTGATCATCGACGGCGCCATGGGGACGATGATCCAGCGCTACAAGCTGACGGAGGCCGACTTCCGCGGCCAGCGCTTCGCGAACCACGGGCACGAGCTCAAGGGCAACAACGACATGCTCGTGCTCACGCGCCCCGACGTCATCAGCGAGATCCACGCGGCGTATCTGCAGGCCGGCGCGGACATCCTCGAGACCAACACCTTCAGCTCGACCCGCATCGCCCAGGCCGATTACAAGCTGGAGTCCGTCGTCTACGAACTGAACCACGAGGCGGCCAGGCTGGCGCGCAAGGTGGCCGACCAGCACTCGACGCCCGACCGTCCGCGCTTCGTCGCCGGCGCCATGGGTCCGACCAACAAGACTCTGTCGATGTCACCCGACGTCGGCGACCCCGGCTTCCGCGCCACCGCTTTCGACGAGATGCGCGAAGCCTACGCCGAGCAAGTGCGCGGCCTCATCGACGGTGGCGCCCACCTGCTCTTGCCCGAGACCTCGACCGACACGCTGAACCTGAAGTCCTGCCTGGTGGCCATCGAGGAGGTGTTCGCCGAGAAGAAGATCCGGCTGCCGGTCTTCATCTCGGTGACCATCATCGACAAGAGCGGCCGCACGCTGTCCGGCCAGACCATGGAGGCGTTCGTCACCTCGGTGTCGCACGCCCGGCCCCTGGCGCTCGGGATCAACTGCTCGCTGGGCGCCGCCGAGATGCGGCCGTACCTGGCCGAGTTGTCCTCGCTTGCGGTGGGCTCGCACGTGCTCTGCTATCCCAACGCCGGGCTGCCGAACGCATTTGGTGAATATGACCAGACCCCGTCGCAGATGGCGGCGCTGGTGCGCGAGTTCGCGCAGGCTGGGTTCGTGAACGTCATCGGCGGGTGCTGCGGCACCACGCCCGATCACATCAGCGCCATCGCCGAGGCCGTGAACGACGTGACCCCGCGGAAGATGCCCCCGCCACCCGACAGCTACATGCGCCTGTCGGGCCTCGAGACGCTCACCATCCGCCCCGAGTCGAACTTCACGATGATCGGCGAGCGCACCAACGTCACCGGCTCGAAGAAGTTCTCACGCCTCATCACCGCCGGCGACTACGCCGCCGGGCTGGAGGTGGCGCTGGATCAGGTGCGCGGCGGCGCGAACATCCTCGACGTCAACATGGACGAGGGAATGCTCGACGGCGCCAAGGCGATGACCACCTTCCTCAACCTCGTCGCCAGCGAGCCGGAGATCACCCGCATCCCGGTGATGGTCGACAGTTCGAAGTGGGAGGTGATCGAGGCGGGGCTCAAGTGCCTGCAGGGCAAGGGCGTCGTCAATTCCATCAGCCTCAAGGAGGGCGAGGAGGAGTTCCTCGCCAAGGCGCGCCTCGTGCAGCGCTACGGCGCCGCCGTCGTGGTCATGGCCTTCGACGAGACGGGGCAAGCGGACAACACGCCCCGGCGCCTGGAGATCTGCAAACGCGCCTACGAGATCCTGACGCAAAAAGCGGGGTTCGCGCCCCAGGACATCATCTTCGACCCGAACATCCTCGCCGTCGCCACCGGGCTCGAGGAGCACAACGAGTACGCCAAGAGCTACATCGAGTCGGTCAAGCTGATCAAAGAAGCCTGCCCGGGGGTGAAGATCTCCGGCGGCGTCTCCAACCTGTCTTTCTCGTTTCGCGGCAACGACCTCGTGCGCGAGGCGATGCACACGGTCTTCCTGTATCACGCCATCAAGGCAGGTATGGACATGGGGATCGTCAACGCCGGCCAGCTCGGCGTGTACGAGGACATCGCCCCCGAGCTGCGCGAGCACTGCGAGGACGTGGTCTGGAACCGTCGCCCCGACGCCACCGAGCGCCTGATCGAGCTGGCCGTGCGGGTGAAGGGCGACGGCAAGAAGAAGGTCGCCGACCTCGGCTGGCGCGAGGCCGCCGTCGAGGAGCGCCTGAAATACGCTCTCGTCCACGGCGTCGTCGACTTCATCGAGACCGACACCGAGGAGGCGCGCACGAAGTACGGCCGCCCGCTCCTGGTGATCGAGGGGCCGCTCATGGACGGCATGAAGGTGGTCGGCGATCTCTTCGGCGCCGGCAAGATGTTCCTGCCGCAGGTGGTGAAGTCAGCGCGGGCGATGAAGAAGGCCGTGGCGTACCTGACGCCCTTCATGGAGGAAGAGAAACGGAAGAGCGGCACCGCCGACAAGCCGCGGGCCCGCATCGTCATGGCCACGGTGAAGGGCGACGTCCACGACATCGGCAAGAACATCGTGGGCGTGGTGCTGGGCTGCAACAGCTACGAGGTGATCGATCTGGGGGTCATGGTGTCGTGCGACAAGATCCTGGCGACCGCCGTCGAGAAGCAATGCGACGCCGTCGGGCTGTCGGGTCTGATCACGCCGTCGCTCGACGAGATGGTGTACGTGGCGCAGGAGATGGAGCGCCGGGGGATGAAGCTGCCGTTGCTCATCGGCGGGGCCACCACCAGCCGCGAGCATACGGCGGTGAAGATCGCACCGCAGTATCACCAGAGCACGGTGCACGTGCTGGATGCTTCCCGCGCCGTGGGCGTCTTCTCGGCGCTGCTGGACGAGCGGCAGAAGACGGACTTCGACCGCACGAACCGCGACGAGCAGGAGCGGCTGCGCGCGATCCACGCTGGCAAGCGCGCCAAGCCCATGACCCCGTACGCCGAGGCGAACGGGCGGCCGTCGCCAGTAACCTGGCGCCCCGAGGACATCGCCAGGCCCTCGTTCACCGGCCGCCGCGAGTTGCGCCACTTCCCGCTGGAGGAGATCGCCAAGTACATCGACTGGACCTTCTTCTTCACCGCCTGGGAATTGAAGGGCAGCTACCCGAAGATCCTCGAGCACCCCACTTACGGTGAGGCCGCGCGCGATCTCTTCGCCGCGGGTCAGAAGCTGCTCGACAAGATCATGAAGGAGAAGTTGCTCGAGGCGCGCGGCGTGTACGGCTTCTGGCCGGCGCGCGCCGAGGGCAACGACATCGTGCTGCCCGACACACGGTTCTCCATGCTGCGCCAGCAGACAATCCATGGCGAGGAGCGCGTGTTTCGCTGCCTGGCGGACTTCGTCTCGCCGACGCTGCCGGACCACATCGGCGCTTTCGCGGTCACCACCGGCCTCGGTTGCGACGACCTGGCGCACACGTTCGAAAAGGTGCACGACGACTACAGCGCCATCATCGTCAAGGCGCTGGCCGACCGCCTGGCCGAGGCCTTCGCCGAATTGCTCCACGAGCGCGCCCGCATGGACTGGGGCTACGGCGTCGGCGAATCCTTCACCAACGAGGAACTCATCCACGAGAAGTACCGCGGCATCCGACCGGCGTTCGGCTACCCGGCCTGCCCCGATCACACCGAGAAGCAAAAGCTGTTCGACCTCCTCGGCGCGCCCGCCGTGGGCATCACCCTGACCGAGCATTTCGCGATGATGCCCGCCGCCAGCGTGAGCGGCCTCTACCTCGGGCACCCCGAGGCGCGCTACTTCAACGTCGGGCGGATCGATCGCGATCAGGTCGAGGACTACGCCCGGCGCAAGACCATGACCGTCGCCGAGATCGAGCGCTGGCTCGCCCCGAACCTGGGCTACGACCCCAAAAAGCGGACGTGAAACTGGACCTGCGGCACGGGCGCCTCGTCGGGGTGGCCATCCCCGCTCCCGACGGTGGGCTGCTGCCCGACGAGCGCAGCTTCGCAGCGACCTTGTCGGAGGGCCGGCGGCCGAGCTGGGTGGCGGGACGGGTGGCGATGCGCGCGGCGCTGGCGGATCTGAACATCACGGCCGGCCCGATCCTGCCGAACGATCGCGGCGCCCCGACGTTGCCACCGACGGTGGCGGGCTCGATCAGCCACAAGCCCGATCTCGCCGTCGCCCTGGTGCGCGTGCGCCAGGACACCGAGACGATCGGCGTCGACATCGAGCTCGAGGCTCCTCTGCGCGTCGATGTGTCGCGGCGCGTGCTGACACCGACGGAGGCCGCGTCGATCGCCCACCTTCCCGACGGAGAAAAGACCCGTCAGCTGCTGCTGCGGCTCTCGGCGAAGGAGTCGCTTTACAAGGCGCTGGATCCGTTCGTCCGTCGCTACGTCGGCTTCCACGAGGCGGAGATTGACCTCGCCACCGACGGAGAAGGGACAGCGAAGCTGACTCTCACCGATGGAAAAGGTCCATTCGCGATCGAGATCACCTGGCAGGTGCGGCCCCCACATGTCCTCACCACCGCGTTGATCAGGGCCGGCACTGGGGTCCAGACACCCCACCCCCAGTAACCCGAATGTGAAAAAATAGTTTCCACAGGAAAGCTTCTCGATTAATGTGCGCGACCAAAGCTTTGCGTTAATCACGCTTTCGCCAAAGCTTCGCTAAAACAAAATCGGAACAAGGAGCTTCGTAAAATGCGCATCGGAAATCTCATTCAGACCTGCGGTTTGCTCTGTGGGTTGTTCGCGGCCTTCGGTTGCAGCAGCGGCAGCAGCAAGAAGAAGGACGCCGCTCCCGATGTCGCGAAGCAGGACGGGCCGAAGGACATGGCCACGACGCCGGACATGAACCAGCCGCAGCCTGACATGGGTGGGGCTGATACCACCCCGGCGCCGGATACCCGCCCCGACATGGTTGCCGGGGATCGCCCCGACATGGGCGCGGCGGATCGGCGTGACGCCGCTCCGGATACCTCGAGTGGCGGCGACACGGCTCCTGCCGACACGGCTAGTGCTCCGGATCTCGGCGCCGCCGACGTGGACAGCCCGGACCTGGCGGCTTCGGCAGATGGGTCCTCGGACGCCACCACCGACTAGGGTCCAAAGCGTGTAGCCCCGCGTAGGGGCTTAAGAAAACGGCCGTCCACTCCAACGGGAGTGGTACGGCCGTTTCCTTTTTCTGCCATCCCCCGTTTCTAAGAATTCGAAGAAGTAGACAAGAGCCGACATTTCGGTTTAATGTGCGCCTTCATCGCTTTTTTGGCATAGACGGGAACTTTAATTCGCCTCGTCTTAGGAACCTTGGAAAGGAGCCTTTAGTAATGCGCATTGGCAATCTTATTCGTACTGGCGGTATGTTCGCCCTCCTCGCGGCCTTCGGCGCCTCGGGCTGTGGCAGCGACAAGAAGAGCACGCCCGACTCCGGCGCGAAGCTGGACGGCCCCAAGGGCGGTTCCGGCGGCGGCGGTTCCGGCGGCGGCGGC
>JANPFD010000120.1:0-4111 GCA_031423255.1 Myxococcales bacterium
TCAGCCGCCCGACGACGTCCTCCAGATTCTTGAGAACATTCGAACATAATGTGGCGGGTCGCTGCACGACTACTGCGGCAGAACCCGCCGCCGGACCGACCGAGCGCCCCCGCCGCCACATAACGAACCACGACACATAAGAACGGATCCGACGACAGCGCTTGCCGGCAGATCCGCCCCAGTCCGTCGATGCCCGCGCGGAAATCCACCGGCTCCATGCACACCAGGATCTTCATCTGTGGCGTCAACTGCATCATGGCTGGCGTCTCCAGAACGTCTGAACCAGGTCCGTCAGGTCCACCCCGCCCGCGACGTCGACGCGCATCCGATCACCGTGGCGACCCAGCAGATCGATCACGGTCCTACCCGCGCCGCCAAGCTGCCCCAGCTCAAACGCGATGAAGCTTGCCCCGGCACTCTCGCCCGGGGGCACTTCGGTTCGCCTTGCGGGTGTCGCCGCCGTGCCACCTGTCTTCCTCGGCCCCTTGACCACCGCGCCGCTGCTGCCGCCCTGCCGCACTCGGTCCCGTAGCGCCTCATAGTTGAAGCGCAGCGCTTTCGCAGTCGCCCACACCCCTTCGACCTTCGCCACCCGAACCGCGTCCTTCCACAGTTCATCTGGGATCCGCGATCCGCGCCCCCCGTGCTCTTCCCGCCACTCAGCCACGCGCCGGCCCAGATCATTCATCTCCGTCGATGTCTTTCGTTCCATGAGCGATCTCCTTCGCCCACGAACCTACTCCCCGCCTTCAGCCCATTCACGCACCCTTGCCGGAAGGACACGGAACATCGATGATGTTGGCGAGTCTGCCTTCGTGTGGGGAAGGAAGGGGCGACCGTAGCGACCGTAGGCGATGGAGGAATGATAACCCGGGATGGCGCGGCAACACTGACCCCTTTCAGTTGCACTGAGGAGAACTGCCAGGAGTCGTTTACCGTCCGAGTTCATCCAAGGGGCGGGCAGCTTCCAATTGGCGAGCACGTGGTCGACGTAGCGATTGAGGGTCAATCACCCCTGGCCTGTCGATTCGATGTAACTGGGGGGAGTCCATCAAATGTCCGAGCGTCGTGTTCCGCCGGACTAGCCGTGTGGCTTGTTCCTGGAAGTGAGTGCCATTTAGTTTCCGGAGGTGTTCAGCAGTGCAGCCAAGTCGTCGGCGACATCGAGGAATATATCCGCGTCTTTGGAACAAATCCTCGCGCCAGGATCCGCCAGGCAGCGGGATCGAATGTCCTGCTCGAACAAGATCTCATGTTCATGTATCGCGACGTTCGCGAGGGGTGTACGCCGGCCTGCTTCCAGGCGGAAATCGACATCACCCTGTAAGGCGTTCATTTGGGTGCAGATCTTGTTTTGGGAGGGAAGGAACCACCGACTGGAGACGGCGACGAATGGCAACTCTCGGTGCGGCGTTGGCATCGTGAGTCTCCGTCAGCAAAAGTTGGGCTCACGATTCAGATCCCGCGGTCGATCTCGATCTGGCGAAGAGCGAAGCGACCATCCCGCTCGCTGGTGATCTCGACCTGGCGCCCTTCGAGGCTGCCCGCATTCGATGGTGCCTGGATCACCGCCACACGGTGGCCAGCCTCGTCCAATACCGCGACGTAGGCCACCCCCGACGAGGAGACGGGGAGGTTGCGAACCTGGCCGCGGAGTCGCCGAGCGTGCGGCACGAAGGTCAGGCCCCGCTCCGCCGCGACCCTCTCGCCCACCTCGCAGCGCTCGAGCTCGTCAAGGAGCTTGAACCGCGCAGGCGATGAGGCGTCGATGCCCAGCGCCTTCAGTGCACCAGCGCGACGGTCCAGCGCGCGCCTCACCTCGGCACCGAACCCATGGGGGGCGTGGGCCGCCGGGTGCCCCGAGACGTCGTCGAGCCAGGTCCTGCCCCGGTACCCGACCTGATCGTCCAGACCAGCGGCGATTCGCCGCACCTGCGCTCGCGGCGCCGAGAACTGCCGCTCCCGGGCTTCCAGTTGCTTCACGAGATCGCCTGGGATTCGCCAGCGGCCATCGGCCAGCCGCGTGACCAGCTTGTACTTCTCGAGCCGCTGGAGGCGTCGCAGGTTGACCTGCACGACCTCGGGCGCGGGGATCTCTCGTCCGCCGATGCGAACTGGCGCCCGGGCGAGCTGCCGCTCGTGGGAGACCGGGTCGTAGACACCTCCGGTCAAAGCGGCGACTCGCTCGATGACCCGGTCGGTCTCCTTGACCCAGCGATCCACACCGGCTTCCACCCGGACGAGCTCGCCCTCGGCGAGCTCGTCGGCGGACGCGTCGTCCAGCCGGACGTGGTACGCCTCCCCTCGCCCGGTCTCCACGATCCCGTAGAAGTCACCGGCAAGCTCGTCGTGAAGCCCCTTCCGGCGAAGAACCCCCTCGACGGCCTTCTCAGCGGTAGCGGGGTCGAAGGAGCGGCTGGTTGCGGGAGCCACACCCTTCATGGCCTGGTGGATGCGCTTGATGATGTCGCCGCGCTCGCCCATGCCCCTGAGCCTGTCCTGCCAGGCGTCGACAAACCTCCAGGTCGCCGGCGACGTTCTCTCGACGACGGCCAGCTCTTCGAGCTTCTGGAGCCGCGCCAGGGCGTGCGGGCGCGAGATCTGGCTGCTGCTGGCCACGGCTGCCATGTCGAGCGTGCGGTCCGGCGTGAGCAACTCGCCGAGGCGGCGATCGATGGCCGTGGGACGTTCCTGGGACACCTCCCTGGTGAGCTGGCGCCGCATGTCGATCTCGGTGCGGGGCCCGAGGTCACGCGTTGCCAGCTCCATGGCACGGTTCCGCATTCCGTGAGCCATGTACTGCTCTGGGATGTAGACACTCCGGCCCTCCCGATCCACGCCGCGGACGACGAGGTGCGCGTGGGGGTTGTCGGTGTTGTAGTGCGCGACGGCGGCCCAGATGAACTTGTGGCCGAGATCCTTTTCCATCTGCTGCATGAGGTTCCGGGTGAACTCGCGAAGGTCGATCTCGTCCCCATCCTCGGGTGAGACGATGAACCGGAACTGCCGGGCCTCGCCCTCGATCTCCATGCCGAAGGCCTCGCGGTCGAGGTCGCCGCCGGCGTCGAACAGCCGCCCCTTCGAGCCGTCTCGCTCGACGCCATCGCGCTCGATGTACGCCAGGTGGCGCCGCGCCGCCTTGCAACCGCGGGCGTCCATCCGGATGTAGCGACCCTTCACCAGGCACCTGCGAGAGAGCGCTGACGGCGAGCGGACGTGGGGCGCTATCAGCCGCCCGCGACGGCCCTTGAGCCCCCCCTTGATCCCCCCGCCTCCAGTCAGGCGCTGCAACTTCTGCAGGACGGACTGCCTGAACGTGGGAGCACGGTCGCCCCTGACCTCGCCTCCTCTGCCGCCAATCCGTGGCTTGATCAGCGGAAGTGGCAGGTCGCCCTTGTCCGATGACGAGCTCACGCGCCATCCTGGTCGCCAGCCGCAGCGGCCGCAGCCGCGAGGTCGGCCAGATCGGCGGCGGGATCTTCCTTGACGACGTCGCTCACCAGGCGCGCGCCGCCCGCGAACTTCGCGGCGACGTGGTCCACGAACTTCTTGTAGCGACTCAGGCCGCTGCGGGTCGCCGGGTCACGTTCGGCCTCCGACACTTCCGCCGTGTGCGCGAACCACACCTGCACGAAGACGGCGAAGGCCTCGGACAGCACGGCCAGGTCGCGCTCGTGGCGGCCAGCGGCCCGGGCGATCCGATCCAGGCGCCGCATGATGAGGACGTTGTCCTTCACATCGCGGTCCAGGTACTCCTGAAGTGCAGCCTGAACGACGGCGCTCTCGGTCGCGCCCTGGGCGACCGAATACACGCGGAGACGCTTGCGGAGGGCGGGTGTGACGTACGACTGGACTCGCGGTCGGCTCATGGTGGCGCCACCTTTCGCGGGCTCTATCGACCGCGAGCCCGAGAAAGTTGCCGCGCAGGCGCTCTCCGTCGGTGGCGAGCTGTGGCTGGCCGCATTGGAGTCGTCGGAAGTCGAGCGATGTCACCTGCTTCGAAGCGCCCGGACTCCTCGACATGCGCCGAGGGAGTTACATTTTTAGCCGGAAAACCGCGCACTTGGGCGCGGTGCAACCCGGCCCTATATCTTGCCCTACCACCTCCTCC
>JANPFD010000121.1:0-6444 GCA_031423255.1 Myxococcales bacterium
GAATTGGACGGGGTGGTGACCCGGTACACCTTGGCCAGCGTCGAGTTCACCATCGACCAGTCCGCCGTGTACAACTTGCTGAAGTTGGCGCCCTCCTTCCACAGGACCTGCTCGATGAAGGCCATCGGCTCCCGCGCCATGGCCGAAGGCACGCTGCTGGTGAAAAGCGGAAATAGCTTGAGATCCTTGGACACGCCGAGGACCTCCTCGGTGCGCAGGGTCTCCTCGAAGAACTGCAGCAAGCCCATGCTCTTGGTGGAAAGCAGGCGACGCGCCTGAGCCTCGACCTGGGCTTTCGTTGACAGCTCGCCGCGGTTGGCCGCCAGGAGCAGCGTGCTGTCGGGCGGACCGTCGGTCAGAAAGTAGGACAGCGCGGAGGCCCGCTCGTGCGGCGTCAGGGCCACCGAGGCAGTCGCCGCCTGGCCGCCGCCCAGCTCGCTGCGGAACAGGGAGTTGGGGCTGAGCAAGATCGCTTGCAAGACCAGGCTGACCCCCTTCGACCGGCTGGTCGTCGCCGCCTGGCCGAAGTACCCCCAATAGGCGTCGGTCTCCGCACTGTCCAGCGGGCGGCGGAAGGCGCGGGCGCCGAACTCGCTGATGAACGTCTTGATGCATGTGTCGTCGTTGATGCCCCCGGGCAGGCACGACGCCAGCAACGACATCTTCTGCATCGCCCGGGCGGCCATCTTCTCGGCCGCGGTCATCAGCGACTCGACGTGCGACTCCGGCAGCTCCAGGCGGCGGCCACTGTTGCTGTAGTCGTCGCCGCCGATCGCGACGGTGCCGGGCAGGTTGCCGACGTCGTCCTTCGCGCCCGGGATCAGCGCCTCCAGCGAGGCGGTGATCTGGGCCGGCGTCAGCTTCACCATCCGCCGCGGGGTGAGCGTGCAGCTAGCGGGGACCGGGAGCATGCCGCCGGGTGATCCCGGAGTCGAGCCAGGGTTGTCCGTCGTGTCCCGCCCTGGGTCGTCACTCCCCTCGCGTCCGTCGCCGATGACTCCTGTACAGGCAGCGCCGCACAGAGTGAGCGCAAGCAGAAGCGAAGAAGCGACGCAACGTCCCGCGGTCATCGGGTCCTCCTTGTCGGGGCAGAGGGGTCAGCGCCCCCTGGCGCCTGCCGTGGGACTAAGTGCAAGCCCCATACCCTGGGCCGACCCATGGGCACTCCTGCATGACTCCGCGATCTTTCAGGAAGGCTGTTGCTGCCCTGCGCCGTAGAGTCGGGCGGCGATCGGCCCGGTCCGTTCGTCGGGCGAACGATCTGTGCGCTTTCTCAGGGCTCTGGGATCCCTCTTTCATCCTCGTGCCCACTTCGTCCCTTCCGTCCTCCTTCGTCGCTTTCACTCGAGGGGTGTAGGTAGGTAAACGCCGACCGGGTCCGAGGAATGGCATGCGGCGGCGTCCGGGAGCTGTGCACGGGTCCCCTGCCGGGACTGACCGGGTGAGGCGGCTGAGCCTGTTGCTAGCGGTCGCGTGCAGCGCCGCGCCGAAGGGCGTGGACACCCGGGGGTGAGCGGTAGGAAGGAGCGGGTAGATACGCCGCTGTCGAGTAGCCCGGGGCCGTTATTGCACCCCGGGCCCTCCCCAGATCCGGACTAGCGGGGACCGGGAGCATACCGCCGGGGGTTCCCGGGGTAGTCGAGCGAGGGTTGTCCGTCGTGTCGCGCTCCGGGTCGTCACTCCCCGCGGGTCCGTCGCCGATGACTCCTGTACAGGCAGGGCCGCACAGAGAGAGCGTAAGCAGAAGCGAAGAAGCGACGCAACGTCCCGCGGTCATCTGGTCCTCCGTGTCGGAAAGAGGGTCAGCGACCCCTGCTAATGTACGCTGATTGCGGAGTTGTCTTACGGCGTAGCGCGGGTCTTTTCGTACGGGTCGAGATGCGTGGAGTCATGATCGCCGCTGCCATTTTCAGGCCGGCCAGGAGCCGCCGCTACTCACCAAATTCAACAGGCATCGGGACCTTGCCGACAACGGATTCGTCGCTCGTCGACGGAAACAGGTCGCCCTGCGCGCGCGACATCGCCACCGGGGCATATTGCCGCGGCAGTCACGCCGTCGGCGCAAGACCCGGATAGGTTTGGGGCCGCACTGCCACGGGGCCGGCGCCAAGAATCACGCGGACTTCACCTACCTATGTCAGGAGGCCTGCATTCCCCGCGAGCCTGGTGTTGGACCGTTACCAGGGGTGACGTCGGCGCAGAGGAGTTCGGATGGCAAATACCAGTACAGCCAGAATCGCGGCGCTCAAGCCGGCGCCGAAGCCGCCACGCACATCGGCGGCGCGAGCCAATGCGCAGCCACCACTGGAGGCTGTCTTGGTGCCTGAATCGTTGGCGTCAGCAGTCGCCTCAACGCCGGAATCTGCGGTCGGTGCAGAGCCATCATTTTTGATACTTGACGGCGCGTCCACCCCAGGCTGCCTTGAGCCATCTGCGGTGCGGGACATGTCGGGGGGAGGTGGCCGCATATCCAACCCGCCATCCGGGACCGCCCCATCGACTGTGAAGGTGGACTGGGGCAGGTTCTTGCTCTCTGGGTTAGCAACCCCGTCCTTGTAAATGTGAATACGGTCGTAGGCCCAGTCCACCACCCTGCCCGTAAACGTCATTGTGTGCAAGCCAACCCCGAGTGTGACAACTACCCGAAGGTGGCTTGTTCCAGTGTCGTAGTAGGTGTTCCAATTCCAAGTCTTTGCTAGCCTGGTGTCACTGAAAACGTAGAGCCAGCCGTCACTATCAAATCGCGCAAAAACATCGGGCCATCCCAGGGTCCCTGCGGAGTGGGCGTGTATGCGGAGATTGTACTTGCCTGGATTCGTAATATTGAACCGGTACGTAATGACTCCATTCTGCGGCAAAGCCCGGTTTGTGGTCGGCCCCGTGTAAACGTAGTAGGCCCCCCCCGTAAACCCCGCAAGGGTTGTTGAAGCGGTCCAGTTAGCGGCGGGGAGAGGCGACGATTCTGCCTCCATTACTAGCAGGCCGCCGGATTCCTGAAAGACCTTGTCCTGTGCGCTGGCTGGCGTCGTCGCGCAGAGGATTGCGATCGACATCCAGACCATGGTCCTGAGCGAAATCAGCATAGGTAACTCAGCTACGGGACCGTGACTCTGTTCTCGCGGGTGTAGGACGACTTGCCCTTGTCGTTGGCGGCGGCGATCCGGTAGGTGTAGGCCATCTTCGAGACGACGGTCGAATCATGATGCTGGGCCACGTCGACGGGAAGCTTTGCGAGGAGCACGAAGGTACCGGTGCCGGCTTTTCGCTCGACTAGGAAATGGGTCTCATCGCTCGAGTTGTCCTTCCAGGCGAGGTGTACCCCGCCGGCAAGTGGAGCCGAGGTTGTTTCGCTGGGCGCCGCAGGCGTTCCTGCCAGGCTGTGCTCCTCGTCCCCTCCGCAGCCTACATCCGCGAGGCCCAAGAACAGAAAAGCCGCGGTCGTCAAATACTTGTAGTTGATCCTGTCAGCTCGCATGTGAATCCTCAGTTGTTCTTCGCCCCTTGTTGAATCCAGGCTTCGATGGTTGCGACCTGGGCCGGGGTCAGGGCGGCTCTCGGCGGTAGAGGCATTCGCGAAGAGCTGGGCGGACACAGGTCGCCCATATTGCGGATCTTGAGCATGACGTAGCTCCTGGCCGAGCTCGGTTCGCCCGGCGTCACGCGGATCGGAGTCTGCAGAGGTAGGCAGTGGTTGAAGCCGGATTTGTCGATCCAGGCGGCATAAATGCTTGACGCTGTCGACAGGTCCTGGCCGTGAGACTTGGTGATGGCATCGTGGCAGCCAATGACCGCGCAGTTGGCCCTCACGATCGGAAAGACGGCGGCCGAAAGGCTTACGCCGGAGACAGCCATATCCTGCCTCGTATCTCGAGCCCCGAAGTCCCCTGCGGCCGGATCGCCCGACCGGTCCGCGGCAGCTCCATCGGGCGAACCCCCGAGACCGCCGGGCCCACCCCGGCCGCTTGAGCTACCCGCACCAGCCGCCCCCCCCGAGCCCCCGGTGCTTGCGTCTCTATTGAATCCCGTTCCTGAGGGTTCGGCCACGCAGGCTGCAGCCACTGACAGCGCGATCGCCATGAGGCCACCTTTGCACGACATGAGGGGTGCTAGCCGATGGCCGAACTCGATCTGACTTTGGAGCGGCGCCCGATCCCCCAAGGCAGTTTCGCGCGAGTCAACCTGAGCGGGACGACGGAGACGGTGGCGCAGCCGAAGCCGCCTGCTCAAGGTGCTGTTCACGGGCTGGCGTTTATTGCTGCAAGTTCGGCGCCGCTCCCCGAAGTCCCACATTGCGCGCACAGATTGATTTGGGTGCGAACACTTCGTTCTGCTCTACGTCAGATCGGGCAGCGGCCCCTTGTTGACGGGACCGATGGGATAGCTCGGAATGCCGAGCAAGACCGACTTGTCGGGTGTCTCCTGCTGGCCGAATCGAGATATGGGAACGCCCATGGCATTGGCCATGGAGACGAAGAGATCACTCGTGCTCCGCTCCATCTTCGGGTACTTGATGAAACGTCCCGTCTTGAAATAGCCGCCGCAACTGCCCAGAAGCAGGCCGAACTGCCCGGCGTACGTCGGACCTCCGTGATGCCACTGCCCGCCGGTGTTGAGCATGGCGATCAGGGTGTTGTCGGCGATGGTCTTGTCGCCCTCACACACGGCCCCCAGACGCTGGCGAATCGTCACCCGCATGACTCCGCTACTTGCAAGAAGGCCGTTGCCGCAGGGCGCCGTAGATCGGCCCACACCGTTCGTATGGCGAACCGATTGGACGCTTGCACGTAGTTCAGGCCCAGGGCATGGAACATCAGTCAGGGTGGCGGGCAGGCCCACTTCGGGTCGGCCATGCCCTCGATCGGCACGAAGGTGTTCGGGTAGGTCTTCAGATCGATCTGCGAAGGCCTGGCCATCGCCTGCTCGATGCGCTTGCCGTCGTCGGGCGCGTTCGGCGGCTGCGGCAGCGGAGTCACCGCTGGTGGCGACGGGATCGACGGGCACTGGCCCTTCAGGTTCCGGTCGACCCAGGGCAGGCGTAGATGCAGCCAGTACTTCACGTAGGCGATCTCGTTCTCCCAGGTCGCGCCGACGTAGTTATTCGGCCAGACGTACAGGCCCACGTTCTTCCAGCGGGCCATGTCGCGCGCCTTCGCCGCCTTGATGTGGGCCGCAAAGGCGTCCAGCTTCGCCTCGATCCGCTTGATGTCGAGCGGACCGCCGCTCTTGCGCAGCTCGTGCCAGCGGCAGCGCATGTCGTCAGCGAACTTCGCGTCGGCCAGCGGCACGGCGAACGGCGCCGGTGGCATCAGGACGGTGTTGGTGGCGCAGTACCTCTTGCCGTAGTTCGCGTTTCCGTACGCCAGGTCGTAGTCCCAGATCGGACCCATGAAGAACTGCCCGCCCAGCCCGTCCGACGGCTTGTAGAAGAACCAGCTCCGGTAGAACGCATCGACGTTGTTGCTGAACTCGGACAGCAGGAAGTAGTCGAACCAGCTCTGCGCGTCGATCTTCGACCGCCAGGCGCCCCTGGCCAGCAGCGTCGTCTGCAGGTCCGTGAACGCCCCCGAGATGTACACCTGCTGCTCGGGCGAGACCTCGTGCCAGTTGGGCAGGCGGTGCTTCCAGCGCCGATCGATCCGCATGTCGTACCACTCGCGTAGCGGATTGAACGGGTTGGACTTCATGCTGTACATGTCGCCGTCGGCGGACCACATGTGACCGCCGGTGATGTCCCCGAGATCGCGGTTCAGCGCCGGGCGCTTCAGGTTGACCCGGTTCTTGTCCCCCTTCGGCCGCTCGACCACCAGGTACAGACCCCGGTATTGCCCATCGATGTTCACCTCGGCCCAGCGGGTGCGCGGCGCCCAGCGCACCGCCGCCGCGCCCGCTTCGCGGCCGATGGCGTACGTCAGGGCATTGCGCATGCAAGTCTTGTCCGAGTAGCAGGAGCTGAGGACCCAGTCGCTCTCCTTCGGCATGCCAAGGAATGAAAAGGCCTTGTCCGCGCCGGTATCGTCGACGAACTCGATGCTGTATGGCTTCTGCGCGTAGACGGCGCTCGAACTCTGGCCGCGCAGCTCGATGGTCATTTTGGTCTCGAGCACCGGGGCTTGCCCCTCCTGCTCGACCACCTTGATCACGCCCGGCACCGCGGGCTCCTTGGCGATCGGCTTGCCTCCGATCGTGATCGAGAGGACCGGGACCGGGCCCTTCAGATACGCCAGTTCGTCGACCGGGAGCGCTGGCACGACCTGCAGCCCGGGCATGACAGGCTGCGATGGCATGACAGACTGCGATGGCATGACAGGCAACGCGATCGACTCGTCGGACGGGGTCGGCCCGGTCGGATCCCTGGCGCCGTCATCGATCCTGCCGACACACCCGGCGGCGAGTACGGCCACCAGCGCCCGGGCCCGGCTCCTTGCAGATAGGTGTTTCAAGGGG
>JANPFD010000122.1:0-2480 GCA_031423255.1 Myxococcales bacterium
CGAAAGGGTTCGTCGTTTCAGGGAACGCATCGGTAACGCCGATGTAACGACTACTAACGTTGCCGTAACACAATCAGAAGCATACTCAGAAGCAAGTACAAAATCAGAAGCAAAGAGCGAGAGAGCGCCCGCTCGTTCCGCTCCACTTCACGATACCAGCCATAGAGCTCACGCCCACTGCGGGCGCTTGTGCGTCCCAGCCTTTCTGCATTCGGAGTTCGTCCGTCGCTGGCCGGTGGATGAGCCTAACCCAGATCGGGCGGTTCGGGATTGGTATCTAACCGTCGAGCGCGCATGGGCGGATCGACCTGAGGCCCTTCCAGAGCCGAAAGCATTCTGGCAGGCGCGTTTCTCTGAGCGATGGCCAGTCGAGGCCCCTGGCCGGCCCTCAAAGGAACCGAAGTGGGTCCAAGAGGCCCGAGAGTCCACGGCGCGACTCGAAGCGGCTGAGGCGGCTGCGAAGCGATGACCCGCGACGAGTTCAACCGGGCGATGATGCCGCTGTCAGTGCTACGTGGGAAGCCCGACGACATGGACCCGTTCTGGGAGGTCTTCCAGCACGCGGACGCCGAGTCGTTCCGTCGAGGCTGCCGGCATGCGCTGAAGACGCGGACGTTCTTTCCAGTCCCGGCTGAGTTGTTCGCCGACTGCGAAATGACCGCCCCGCGTCTGGCATGGGAGACGGCGCCAGCGCCTCCGTCATCTGACGCCATCCGGACGGAGCACTTGGCGAATCCCTTCGGCGGCAAAGGCATCACGATCACAGTGCAGCGGGACTGGAAATACTACTGCGAGGACTGTTCCGATTCTGGTCAACGCGCGTTGTGGTGCGGGGAATCAGGACCGACGCGGAAGCCGTGGCACGGCGGGGCATTCTGTGGACGGACGCACGACCACGCCGGCCACGAGTGGGTCAATCGATGCGCGTGCTGGGCTGGTAATCCTTCGCTAATACGGAGCCGGGAACGACTCGCCCAAGCGGCGTCCAGCCGGACCCAGACACGGGAGCGCGCGTCATGATGGCGGCGGCGACCCGCACAGCCAAGCAGGAGCGGATATGAGCCGTCCTGTCGACGCCAAGTGGCGGATTCGGTGGGATCTTGCCACGGTCGATCCTGGCGGGACGGTGTTTGGCCAGGGGCCGTATCTCAAGGTGCCGGTGCACTGCCGGGCCTGCGAGGCCGAGCACGGCCGACACCGCGTCTACGCGCCAGAGCGGCTGCGGAAACAGCTCGCGAAGCAATGGCGTCAGGTATGAGCGGGATCAGTTTTCAGACGCTGTGCCGCGTGTCAGGGTTGCCGGAACCTGTCGCGGAATACAGGTTCGCCCCTCCGCGGCGCTGGCGGTTTGATTGGGCGTTTATCGAGCAGCGGATCGCGGTCGAGGTCGAGGGCGGGGTGTTCCTGAAGGGCGGCGGACGACATACGCGCGGGGCGGGGTTTCGGAACGACGTCGAGAAGTACGGCGAAGCGGCGGCGATGGGCTGGCGGGTGTTTCGGGTGTTGCCAGAGCAGTTGGTGACGCCGATGGTGGTGGACTGGTTGACGCGGGCGATGCCGGCGCGGACGGTGATCAGGGAGGGGACGTAGATGGTGGCCGCGCTGTTCGTGGCGACGAAAGGGCCGTATGCCGGGCTGCCCGATGTGGACGTGTGGGACGAAGCCCGAGACGCCAGACGGTACGCGGGGCCGTATCCCGTGGTGGCGCATCCGCCGTGCTCGCGCTGGTGCCAGTTGGCCTACATTAACCAGGCGCGGTACGGCCACCAGGTCGGGGACGATGGCGGGTCCTTCGCGTCGGCACTTCAGGCGGTGCGGACATGGGGCGGCATTCTCGAGCATCCCGCGTTCTCGTACGCGTGGCCGGCACACGGGCTCCTAAAGCCGCGCACGGGCTGGCAGCGCGATACGGAGGGCGGGTGGGTCTGTCAGGTCTCCCAAGGTGCCTACGGGCATCGTGCGCGGAAGCTGACGTGGTTGTACTACGTCGGGCCAGCGCCGCCGCCGTTGCGGTGGGAGACACCGTCACCATCGGCGCAAGTGTCCTTCTGTAAGAACCACGGCGATTCGCCGTTGCCGCGGCTGAGTAAACGCGAGGCGTCGCGGACGCCGGTGCCGTTCCTGGATCTGCTGTTGGAGATGGCTCGGTCCGTCACCGCGGTGGGCAGATCGATCGATGTAGGTAGGTTGGCCGTCGCGCACGAGTCTTAAGTTCTTCTTTCGAGAGGTTTTATGGACAGGCATCCGGCGTCAGACACCACACGGGCAGCCGTTGAAGCCGCGCTGTAGTTCTATGCCTCCGCGGTGGGTTATTGGGATCGGAACACGTCCAGGGCGCGACACGGGGAGGACGTAGATGGCGAACACAATGCTACTCGTTGGCACTGAAGATGTCTCAGATGGACTACTCGTTCCAGCAGAGGCGGCAGTGGGAAGAGGAATACCTCTCCAGAATCGAGGCTATCGTGAACAAGGAGTTA
>JANPFD010000123.1:0-7004 GCA_031423255.1 Myxococcales bacterium
CTGGGGATCATCGAAGTCGAGGACGCGGATCGGGTCGTAGCCGATGGTCCCGTCGGGGAGCGCGTACTCGACGTCGACACCGTTGACCAGGTGGTGGTGCAGCTCGTGGTTGGCGTCGATGAGCTGCGGCGACGAGATCCGCGTGAGCTTGCGGAACGCCTCGTCGATGCCCTGGTCCGGGACGCCGGGGTTCAGTCGGCGGAGGGATTCTCGCAGGCGGCCTTCGAGGACGACGTCGTCGTAGGACGCGCGCTCGGCGGCCGGCTCGTCGGGCGCGATGGTCGGGCCGCCGATGAAGGCATAGCCGAGGGCCGCGAACCACTCGAGGGTGGCGTCCTCGACGACGAACTCGGTGAAGGGACTAGCCATGGCACACCGCCTGGGTCGCCGAATCGGGCCATGATGGCCCGATTCGTGGCCCGATTCGTGATTTCAGGGCCCGTCCTTCGCAACGTATCCGGCAACACTTGCCGGATACGTTGCCGGATTCCACGGCGACAATGTCGACTCCGATAGAATCTGGCAACACTTGCCGGATACGTTGCCGGGTTCTGCCGCCCGTCATGACCGCACGACCTCGTAGCGCGTGGACCGGGCGGCGCCCACCACCCGAAGCAAGCCAATCGCCGCCAGCCGCATGAGGTGATAGCGAGCAGTGCGCATCGGCAGCTCCATCGCCGCTTGGTATTCCGCTGCCGTGACGGAATTCCTGGTGACCAGCCAGTCCCACCCCTCGCGCTCTGCCTCGCTGAGTTGCGCCAGGATGTTGCCGCCGGCCTCGGGGATCGCAGCCTTCGCCTCCCGATATAGGGTGAAGACCACGTAGGGGGCCCTGTAGGAGTACCCGGGTAACGGAAGTCCGGCATTCGCCGCACGCAGCCTCATCGACTTCAGCCCGAGCCCCCGTTCTTCTGCGAGCTTCATCCTAGCGAAGACGAAGTGCAACGCGGGGTTTCGGCTCAACATGGGCGCATCGAAGGCCTGCAGTTGTTCCATCGTGATCGGCTCGACGGGAAGCCCCGGGCTCATGACGACGATCTTGTCTGGCCTGGCGACCAGTTGACACTTCGCGCCCGCGATCCCGTAGTCGCGATGCACCAGCGCGTTGACGATGCCTTCGCGGAGAAGCTCGAAGAGGGTCGCGTTCACATCCCTGCGGTGGGCCCGCGTCCGGTCGATCGGGTTGGGCAGCTTGTCCTTCAGCCATTGCAGCGCCTGCTCGGGCGCGAACACCGCGGGTCCATCGAAGTCGCGCGTCTCCTCTGTGCCGTCGGCGAAGTGAATCGTCCCGAGAAGGCCCGCCTGTGGCAGTCGCGACCGTGGCTCGCTGCCGAACAAGAGCAGGCCGAAGCCCGTCGGCACGAGCTTGCGTTTCTGCTCCTGCAGCAACCCGTGCAGAAGTAGGCGTCGGTTGAAGGGCGCGGTCGCGACTTTCTCCGTGATCCCGGCAGAGGTTCGGTACGCTTCGAGGGCCTGCTTCTGAAAATCATGGGCATTCATCGACGCGAGCGCGGTCTCTAGGCCCGACAGGATTGGTTTCGACGACTTCCCCTGGCGAGCCGCCGCGGCTCGATCATCGGCCTGGTCGATGAAGTCCTTATTCTTGTCCTGGATGATCTCCTGGAGGTCACGGTCGAACAGATGGACCTTCACCCCGCTGTCCTGCAGGTACTTGATCCCCTTGCGGTCGACGGTGGGATCGGGATCTTCGATTCCGATCCACACGTCCTTGATCCTCGCGAGCACGATGCGTTCGGCGCAGCTCAGTTTCGGGTGACGGCGCGACCCGGGCGCACAGGGCTCGAGCGTGCTGAAGAGAACAGCGCCGTCCAGCTTGCTACCTCGATTCTTCCTTTCGAGCAGCGCGAACTCGGCATGATCACCATCGCGCAGCTCACCCCGCGAGGCCGTCTCGACCGAACCGTCGTGCTTCACCAGCACCGCACCAACCAAGGGGCTCGCCTTGCCGTCAGCGCGTGGTTCGGGAATCGACTGGCTCATGATGTCGACGGCGAGCTCCATCAGTTTCCTCGCGTCGAACTGCTTCTTGCCAGCCATCACGGCCGTCCCGGGGATTCATGCGCGGCACCCGTGGAGTCGGCGTACGTCGTTGCCTGGCAGTGCTTGCGCACTTCCTGTACCCAGCCTTCGTACCAGTACCAGGTCTTGGCGATCTGCACTCCGAAACCCCGGCCGGCCCCCTTCGCGTCGCGCGTCTTCCAAAGGTCGGTGTGCTGCTTCATGCCGAATCGGCCAAAGCCCTCGTCCTTCATTTTCGAAACGATCTCCGATGGGAGATATTTTTGACGCTCTATCTCCTTGATCACCGTGTACTGCGCGTTCACCGTCTTCGCGATCTCCGAGTCAGCTTTCACGAAAGTGATTACCTGGTCGGCCTGGTTCGGGTGATTTGCGGTTTTGGGGACGAAGATCACGCGGTACGCGAACTTCGGACTCGCGAAGTCGCTTGGCGCCAGGGCGCCGTCAAACCCCTCGATAAACCGCTTGATGTGATCTGGGAGGCCTGGATGCTGTTCGAGCGTATCGACCTGTTCACGATCGAGGGAGGCGAACTGGAGGCTAAACGCTAGGTGCTTCGCGATCCCGTGCGCATCTCCGAACAAGGAAACCGCGGCCTCGTGAAAGTTGATGCAGCAAGCCTGGAAGCGCGCACTGAGGAGATCGTCGATACGGGTGGTCATCTGGTGTTCAATCTCGTGGCGTAGCCCGATCAGAAACTTGAGGTTCTGGACCACCTCGCGGGGGAGCGGACACCCCTGATCATCGAGGCAGCGCTCGAGTTCCCAGTGTTTGAATGCCCCACTTTTCGTCCTGTCGTATTTTCTCCGCTTCGGGCCCTGGTCGAAGTATCGATAGTCGACTGATTTTTCGCGGTAGTGCGCATGAAGCAGGTACGTCCACGCGATGGTCATCAAGACGACATAGGTCTCCGACTTGAACGTGACGTTCGGGTTGTTGAACACTTGGACCGCGGCGAGGGCGGCTTCGCGCGACTTCTTGAGGAGTTCCTCCTTCACCGAGAAAATTCTGCGAACGCGCTTGGCCGGGCTCACGCTATTGCCTCAACGGTACCTTCAGCCTTGCTAACGGAAAGCTCACCGGAGAGAAGGCGCGGCAAGAGCGCATCACGCAGCTCGATCAGTGTCACCGTCTGTTCGATCCTGCGCGCCGCCAGATCGAGCCAGCGTTCGGCCATAGCGGCGAACCGCTGCTGAGGTTCCATCGGTGGGGCAACAATCTGCTCCTCGTGCATGTGGTTGCGGTTGATGCCCGGTACAGCGCCCTTGTCGGAGAACTTCTCGAAGTCGATGAGGCGCAGTAGATGGAATGCGTACAGACGGTCGGTGCCTTTGAAGTCCCGTACGTACAGCGTCGTGTTCAGCGGCCAGAAGTCCACCCGGACGTAGAAGACCTGTCCGATCGTGCCGTAGCGACCCGTTACGACTCCGGGGGCGCGCGCCTTGGCCTCGTCGTGGAATCCGGATGTTCCAGAGGAGGAAACAATCGGTACGTGCCCAGGCCGACGTCGGGGGCCTGGGAGATCGTAGCCACGTTTCAAATCCATGACGTCGCCAAGCCGGGCGATCCGCCACCCCTTCGGGATCTCGCCCAGCGCCGAGTCCTCGAACTCGCTCGGGAAGAGCTTTGCGGTGTCGGCGTCCATGCCGGGCGGGGGGCGGCCGGCGGCCTTGGCGCGGACGGGGTCGAAGTCGACGAACCACGACTTGAAGAGCGCCCGCGCCATGGCCTCGAGCGTCTCGTTCATCCGCCGGTTCACCTCGATCTTGTCGTCGAGGGTGCCGAGGACACCGAGGATTCGACGTTGTTCCTCCACGCGCGGCAAGAGCGCGTGAAACGCCTTCGCTTCCGGATAATAGATCGTCTGGTGTGTGGTTCCGCTCGCGAAACGGAAAAGGGTGTCGCGCTCAGCAAGCAAGATGTACTTGAGGTAATCCGGCTCCAGCGATGGGCCACAGACCCAGTTCACGAAGTCTTGGCTGGTCGCCATCGAGCGGCCCATGACGACCACGAAACCTACCGATGCGGTCCTCGATAGACACACCGTTCGGGCTGGAAGCAGACGCGCGGATGAGTTCTCAAGGCCCAGTTGCGACACATGCTGGTAGGTGTCAGTGATCACGCGCCCATGGTTGTCGACGGCGTCCTTGATACCAATCCAAGGGATGCCGTCGTCCCAGTATTCAGGATGCTTTCGGCTCGGGGTGTGGCCGCTCTCGAGTTGTGCGACACCGCTCAACGGTGTCCAACGCCACCCAGGTGGCTCCGGCAGATCCGGCATGCCGACAGACAGCGCGAAGCGCCCTGGGATGACGCCTCCTGTGGCTTCTCGTCCCTTCGTTCGGCTCGCTCGACCGGCGAATTCGTTAGCCTCCATGTCTCGCCCTGTCCAGGCGATACGTGTCACCCGCCAATATCCACGACGACGAATCGATGCAGTAGAGCGCCACCGTCAGCCCGCCTTGAGAACGAATTCCGCGAACCTCGTCTCCAGTTTCCGGGCGACGTCGGCCTTGACGCCGAGCAGGTCGCACACCGAGGCCAGGCTGATCGCTTCGGCATGGAAGGCTTCGTAGACGCGCTCCACAAACGGCCGTCCGAGATCGTGGATCTTGAGCGTGTAGAACGACGGGCCGCCCTTCCCCTTGTCGCGTTCCTGGCGATCACCCCGCCCCCCCACCTCCTCGAGCCACCGTGTGTAGGCGGCACGCGTTGCAAGTTGTTCGTCGAGCAGCCGGATATAGGCGGCCTGGACGCTGGTGCCGAAGTCGGCGGCCAGCGTTCGAAGCTCGGCGGCGTCCCACGCCCTTGTTCGACCGCCCGTGGCGATGACCAGATGATGGGCGCGCAGGTCCACCGCCGGGATCAGGACTCGCGCCGCCACCTTGTTGCAGAACTGCTCGACGCCGGGTGCTGTCAGCGACGAGATCTCCGAGACGCTGTCCTGCCGCAGGAGCACATGGACGAGTTCGTGAAGGAGGCTGAAAACCCGACGCGCCATCGGATCGGTGCCGTTCAGCGCGATCACGGGAACGCCCTCCGCGGCGAACGTGAAGCCGCTCATCTCCTTGCCCGAAACGTGGCGGGCGACCACCACCAGGACACCCTTCGATTCGACCCGACGCCGCCACCAGGTAAAGGCTTCGTTCGGGTTCTGCCAGGGGCGAGGGAGCCCGACGGGTGCGTCGAGCCATGCCCGCATTTGCTGGGCGGCAACTTCGACATCAAGGTCGGCCGTCAGCGCCAGGTCGATTTTCGGAAACGGATGATCGGTCTCGAGGCTGAGGTCGACGGCCGCATCACGGATGGCGCGGGCGCGCCTCATCTCACCAAGCAGGGCAGCGGAATACGGCTCGCTTGCCATACGACCGCGAAAGTCAGCCGGCCTGGTGGGCGCCGCAGGTGGATGATCGAGGTACAGGGTGCCAAGCGGCTGTCCGTACAGAGCCGCCAGGTCGCGGGCCTGTTTCATCGTCGGATGTCCTGCGCCTTGCTCCCAGCCGCGGAGGCGACTGACCGGCATCTTGAACTTGTGCGCCGCCTCCGACACCGAGAGCCCCGCCTGCTCGCGCGCCCAGACAAGCAGGGGCGGATTCAACAGCGCTTCGACGCGGCGTTGTCTCATGGCCCTATCTTCCCACGCCGAGGATTTTGCCGGCCGGTTCGAGGCTCGACGGGCGCGCGTGCCGGCCTGTCTCCTGCTTGAGGAGGTCACCCAAGACGTCTAGGTACCCGAGCAGCCATCGCTGCTTGGCCAGGATGCCTTGCGCCCGAGGCTGAGGATTCTTCTCCCACGGAGCCATCTGGGCCTCCACGCCCTGTTTCGCCGCTACCAATTCCTTCATCAGCGCGGGGGCCAGGTCGGGAAACGCGCGTACCAGCGTGAAATCGACGAGATGCAGGTGAGCGACTCCGTCGAGGTCTTTTCGAAAATGAAGGTCCTCGTAGACGTCACCCTGTACGGTTTGGTACGTGGAGGACAGCATCTCGACGATCTTCGGTGCCAACACGATCCGCGGATAGATCGCGACCTTCTGCTCAAGGCCATGGGCCTCCACCAAGGCCGGACCAACGACGACGCTCCCGTCGTGGTAGAGGCGGCCGAGAGTAATGGCACCCCTCGTGAGGTAGCCAGCAAGTAGCATGCGCCAGCAGTAGTCCCGGACCCGCTGGGCGATACGCGAAGCCGCCCCGTCGGAGCTGGGCTCCGATAGCACCAAGGTGTCCGAGAACTGCGTGGCGGTGGGTACCAACGCGATGTCGGGATTTTTCTGCGCGTGCTCCCACAGCCGCGGAGCTTCTCGCAGCAGCGCGAGCGCCGCTCCAAGCCCCTGCAACACCGCCGGATCCTTCTCGGACCGCGTGATCGCTTCCTTCCAGCCCAAGATGTCGACGAAGGCCAGCACCCTATCCTCGTAGGCGATGGGAAGCACATCCCTGGACCGACGGATCACCATGTCACTCCCAGTACCCGAGTCCGCAAATGCCCGTCGTCTGTGCGCGCCGCCCGTCCCCGCCAGCTGCTGGTTGCGGAAGACGTGTGCCGTCGAGATCTGCCGCAGGCTGCGGCAGACCTTTCACCTGATAGGTCCTCGCCAGGTAGAAGGCGCGCATCCAGTAGAGCGAGACGACTTCTCGGTTCACCGAGAGCGCCGCGCGTGTCTGGGTCGTCGCGATCCGGTCCTTCAGATCCGCTAGCACCGCAAGGTAATTCCTCGGCAGGTCGGTACGCCCCGGCGGTGTCGGGAACGAAGCGCCGTCACGGGTCCGACCACGCGACAGCCGCGCTGCGCCGGCCGGTTCCCGCGCCGCCCGCTTCATCGCCACCCCTTCTTCGGCGGCAGTTGCACCTCCATCTCATTCTCGCCGTGCGCCCCGGCGCTCACCGGTGTCAGGAGGCCCGGGGACACGTTCCACTGGTGGCCGTCGCCGGTCTGGATCGACGCTGTCTTCTTGTTGAGCCT
>JANPFD010000124.1:0-54727 GCA_031423255.1 Myxococcales bacterium
GCTGGGCGGGCGAAACTTCTGCGCGACGGCCTGCGATCGCGCCACCTCCGAGAACGGCGACGAGAGCGTCTGCCTCGCCGCCGGCGCAGAGACAGCGGGTGCGCAATCCGGCGCGCGCCTCAAGAGCTGCCGCCCCGACACCGCAGAGACCTGCGGGAACGAGGAGCTCTCGTGTCTGCGGACCGATCTGGTCAAGGACGAAGGCGTCTGCATGAACGTCGCCCTCTGCCAGAACAACGCCGACTGCAAGGATCCCGTGCGCGCCACCTGCATGGGGGAGCTTCTGCGAAGGACCTACGGCGACAAGTCGCAGCTCCGGTCCGATCACACTTACTGCCTGCAGTCGGGCTGCAACTCCGACAACACGGCCTGCTCGCCGGGCGAGACTTGCCTGCGCAAGAAGATCGGTCGCGAGTCGAGTCCGCCGGACATCTGCGTGCCGAACTGC
This sequence comes from Myxococcales bacterium, assembly GCA_031423255.1. GTDB lineage: Bacteria > Myxococcota_A > Polyangia > Fen-1088 > Fen-1088 > JANPFD01. The sequence goes on from JANPFD010000124.1 coordinate 449, forward strand.
GACTCGAACCGCAACTGCCCACCGAACTACTTCTGCTACCCCGATCTCTACAGCAAGCCCTCGCCGGCGGTGTGCCTGCCGGGGCTGATGGGCCTGCGCTGCCGCACGCGCATGGATTGCCTCTTCGGCGACTGCGTGGACACGGGCGCCGGCTTCAACGTCTGCACGGCCACCTGCCAGGACGACAGCGACTGCAGCAAGTTCGACAGCGAGCACGGCTGGTTCTTCTGCAACGACAAGAAGGTCTGCGCGGGCATACGCGCCTTCCGGGGCTCTATCTGCTACAGCAAGGACGACTGCCGGCCGGGCGAGATCTGCTCGAAGCCGATCTTCACCTCACCGACGCAGCTCTCCGGCCAGTGCCTGTTGCCGTGCGCGGCGAACGGAAGTTGCCCCGCCTACGGGGGCGTCGGTCACGCGTGTCTGCCTCAGCTGGACAGGAGCAAGCCCCCGATCTGCTGGCCCGGGCACGACGGCATCCCCTGCCAGCGCAACGACGACTGCGTCAAGGGACTCACCTGCCGCGGCAACACCTGCACCTCGCTGTGCGTGACCGACAAGGATTGCCAGGACAACCGCGCCACCCGGGACTTCCTGAACAACGACAGCTGGTGCCGCACCGACGTGAACATCTGCATCCCGCGCCAGGCGGAGGGCAGGACGTGCGACAGAGACGCCCAGTGCCAGTCCACCTGCAACCTGACCACCAAGCAGTGCAACCCCCTTCCTCCCTGGTTGTAGACATGAAGACCTACCTCGTCCTCGTCACGATCCTGTTCGCCGCGCCTCGCCTGCAGGCGGCCGAGAAGATGGCCGTGCTGGTCGTCGGCTCATCCGAAAAGGATGCCGAGCTGGCCGACAACGTCACCGAGATGATCATCGCCGCCGTGGCGGCGCGAGGATCCGAGGTGGCGGGCAAGGAGGAGTTCCGCGGCCGGCTCGGCGTGCAGAGCGAGCAACGGGCGCAGGCCTGCCTCGACGACGTCGCCTGCGTCGGGCGCACGGCCGTCTCGCTTGGTGTCCGGCGGATCGTCACCGGCAACGTCGGCACCCGCGGCGGCCGGCAGTTCCTGTTCAGCTTGAACCTCAACAACGTCGAGAGCGGCAAGATCGACAACCGCGTCTTCCGCCTGGTCGAGGGCACGATCCACGACCTCATCAAGGCGGTCCGGGCCGGCACCGAGGAACTGTTCCGCCCGAAGATCGAGCCGGGCCGCGTTCAGGTCAACTCGGCGCCCGACGGCGCGCGCGTCTCGATCGACAACGCCTACCTGGGTGTGACGCCGTTGATCTCGGGCACGCTCTTGCCCGGCCTTCACCGGGTGCGCGTCGAGTCCGACGGTCGCTTCCCGTGGCTGTCGCAGGTCGAGGTGCGATCGGGGCAGGACCTGGGCATCAACCTGACCGAGGCCAATCTTCCGCGCCGCCGGCGCTGGCCTTCGACGGCTGCTTACACCACCGGCACCCTGGCGCTCGCGGCCTTCGCCACCGGCGGTTTCCTGGGCGTCCTGTCCCAGGTCAAGCCGAACGGCGACACGGGCGCCGAGGCCAAATCGGACCTCCGTCAGAAGGAGCAGTTCGCGCGCGGAGCGAACATCGCCTTCATTGGTGGCGCGGCGATGGCCGTGGTGTCGGGCGCGCTGTTCCTGATCTTCAAGGACGACATCTTCGGCCGCAGCGACTCGTCCGAGTAGCCGTGGCTGACTTTCCCTGCCCCCCGCGGCCATCGACGACCGCCGCGCTGGATTTCACGCCGCAACCTCCAGTGCGGTGGTTTCAGCCGGGCGAGCTGGTGCGCGCCGGCGTGCGCGCCGTGCTGGGCGATCTCTTCGGTTCCTACGCCGACAAGCGGGAGATCCAGGCCGCGCTGCGCCCGCGCCCGTCACAGCCGGAGTTCGACTACGCTGCCGACGGCGACGAGCTGTGGCTCGACTTCGTGGCCGACATCGGGGACGGATTCGACGCCACCTACACCATCGCGCGGCTGCTGGCCGAGCCGACGCTGTCGCTCGGCGGCCACGAGACACAACGCGGGCGCATCCTGATCATGGGCGGCGACGAGGTCTACCCCACGGCGACCCGTCGCCAGTACCAGGATCGCAGCGCTGGCCCGTACCGCGCGGCGCTGCCCTGCGCGGATCCAGCCCGGTACCCGCACCTCTTCGCCCTGCCCGGCAATCACGACTGGTACGACGGGCTCACCTCGTTTCTCCGGCTGTTCGCTCAGGACCGCTGGATCGGGGGCTGGAAGACACGCCAGTCGCGTAGCTACTTCGCCGTCCGGCTGCCGCAACGCTACTGGCTGTGGGGCATCGACATCCAGTTGCAGGCCGACATGGACGATCCGCAGCGGCTGTACTTCATGGAGGCTGCCGCGAAGCTCGAGGCGGGCGATCGGGTGATCCTCTGCACCGCCGAGCCGAGCTGGGTGAGATCCGCCGAGGGCGAGCCCGACGGCTACAGGAACCTCGCCTTCCTGCAAGAGCGGATGATCCGCCCTCGCGGCGCCGAGGCCGTCCTGATGCTGACCGGCGATTCGCACCACTACGCGCGGTATCAGCGCGAGGACGGCGGCCAGATGCTGGTGACCGCTGGCGGCGGGGGCGCGTTCTTGCACGGCACGCACACCCTGCCCCAGCGCCTGGAGCTCGAGCGCCAGCCGTGGTCGCCCGGCAGCAAGACCGAGACATTCGCTTGCGAGGGCCGGTTCCCCGGCGCACGGGCCTCGCGCCAGGCGGCCTGGAAGATCTGGCGCTTCCCGCTCTTGAACTGGAACTTCGCCCTGATGCTCGGCGCTTTCTGGCTGCTGCTCGCCTGGACCTTGCAGAGCGCGAGCCTGCGCGGGACGCGCTCGTTCCTCGAGGCGCTGCTGGACCACCCCGACGATGTGTGGCCGATCCTGCGCGCCTTCGTCGAACCGGCGATCTACAGCCCCATCAGTGTCCTTCTGGTGACCGTCTTCGGCGCGGGCTGCATCGGCTTTTGCAAGGCGAGAAAGCCTCTCTTCAAGATTGCGGTCGGGACCCTCCACGCCTGCGTGCAGCTGGCGGCCTGGCTGCTGCTCGTCTGGGCGCTGGTGCATCTGAACGTGCATCAGCTGGGGGTCGAGCTGACCAGCTGGACGATCATCTTCCTGTCCATCGCCGAGATGCTGCTGATTGGCAGCTTCGTCAGCGGCTTTCTGTTCGGCGCCTACCTGGCCATCGCCAGTCATTTCGTGCCTGCGCACTTCGACGACATCTTTTCGGCGCTGGGAATCGAGGATGCGAAGAACTTCCTGCGGCTTCACATCGATCGAGAGGGGCGGCTCACGGTGTACGCCGTCGGCGTCAAGGACGTGGCCCACGACTGGCGCCTGGCTCCGGCCGCCGCGCCCGATGCGCCCTGGTTCGAATCCGCGAGTCGCAAGAACGTGGCGACGCTGGCCAAGCTGATAGAGAAGCCGATCGCGATCCCCCGCGGTGGCGGCTGGTCTAGCGGCTGAGCGTCAGGGCGAGCCGGATTTCGTTGGCGATCGATTCTTCCTGGAGTTCGCCGCGGGCATCGGCGTAAAGGCCCGTGCCGCCGACGACGACCCCGCGGCCGCTGCCCTCGCCCGCCACATAGAGACTGCCCTCGCCGGGGAACAACAGTGTCCACTGGCCCATCCCGGGCATGCGCGAGGAGCCCGCCTGCCCCACGACGTCGCCTCGCTCGTCGCGCAGCTTGGCCATCACGACGCTCACTCCGTCGAGCACCGGATCCTCCAGGCGCGGCAGACCGGCGGGCACCGGCTCTTGCCCCTTGCCCGTGCGATAGATGATGTCGCGGGCCAGATCGATGCTCAGCTGCCGGCGGATCATCCTCGCCGATGCCGGCGGTTCCGCCCTCGACGCGTGCAGCAGGGAGATCTCCAGATCGGCGCGGCCCCGCATGTCGCCTTCGGCCGGCACCTCGGTGAAGAGGTTCAGCTCGCGGAAGGACCCGATGACGCCGCGAAACTCGCCCGTTCCGCCGTGAACGATGCCGCGGCCCCCGGGGAGCGGCCCGACGGTGTGGTTGATCTCGCGACGGCCCCGCCAAGGGCTCCCCTGTTTTCGTGCCGCCGCCTGCAGCTCGCCGATGTCGGTACCGCCCTCTCGCTGTCCAAGAAACAGGATGCCACGGCCGGGGATGGTGATGGTCCAGTCGCTGGTCGCCTGCAGATCGTGCTTCCACAGCTTGGAGTCGAGCGCCGCGGTCTCGACCTGGCTGCCGATGGCCACCACCCGGTCGCTCTCGTCACGCAGCCGCATCAAGGTCAGGTAGCCACGACGGAGCGGCAGATCCACCAGCCCGGGAATGTCCGGCGGATGCAGAGGGATCTTCGCCAAGAGGCCGTGATCCTGGGCCAGCAGATCCGTTTCCAGCGCGCCGCCGAGCCGCAACCGCTGGATGCGGTAGCGCCCGGCCGTCAGGTCACGGTCCCGCAGATGCTGGGGAAACAGGCCCAGCTCGCGCACGTCGTCCGGCGCAAGCACGGTCGGCCCGCGGGGTACGATCTCCGGTTGCTGCCGCAGCACCGTCGGCCGCCACGGCCAGAGCAGAAGCGCCGCGCCGACGGTGGCCGCAATCAGGAGGGCGCCGATGCGCACGATGCCGCCCGAGCGACGGATCTCGGGCAGGCCCAGCGCAGCCCCGGCGTAGGTGTCGAACAACGTCCCCAGGAAGACGCGGGCGAACGCCAGCTGGCCAGCGGCCTTCTGCTTGCCGCTGGTCGCGTTCGTGACCTGGAAGGTGCGCATCTGCCGGGCGAAGTCGGCCGGCAAGATGCGCAGCACGCCCCGCCCCAGCACCGCGCCCTCGTCCGTCTCGCCCTGGTAGACGGTGATGTAAAGGGTCGTTGTGTCGGACCACACGTCGAAGCCGGGGTCGTCGCGGATCACCTTGAACCCATCGACGAAGAACACGCGGCCATCGGTGGCGCGCAGCTGCATCCGGTAGCGCATGCGCCTCGTCGGCGGCTCCCCCGGCTGGTCGACGAACAGGTTGAACTGGCCGCCGGTCACCAGCATCGGCTTACCCGACAGCGCCGGCGCCACCACCGTGCCGATGGAGCGCGCCGGATGATCGTCGGCGTCGACCAGCACGCGCACGTCGTCCGCGACCAGCGTCAGCACGAACACGAAGCTCGAGCCCTCGTCGCGCCCCTGCCGCAGGCCACGCTCGTAGTCCGCGTCTGTCACCCGCGTCGAGAAATAGCCCCTCATCGACTCGGTGAAGACCAGCCCCGGGGTGACGGTGGCAATGGCATCGCGGCGCTTCAGGTCCGCCACCGGCGTCGTGTCTCGAGGGCGGATCACCTCGCCGGCGGTGACGAACAGAAGCGGCGCCTCGAAACGCTCGCGCCCGAGGCCGGCGAGATCGAAGTGCACCAGCGAGCCCTCGACCTCCTTGACGACGATGCCGGCAAACAGCTGCGCGCCGTGCACCAGCGCATCCTCCAGATGGGGGTCGTCGCCGAGTTCCGCGGTGAACAGGGCCACGTTCTTGCCCGCGCGCGCCTGCTGGCAGACGGCGATGGCGGCGGCCGGTCCGTCCCCGACCACCACCACGTCGTAGCGCGGACGCAACTCGGGCAGCGGCGTCACGTCGCGATGACCTTGCGCAGAAAGCCCACCATCAGGGGAAACGTGTCGCGGTCGCACGCTTTGCCCATGAACAGGTCCTGGTGCCCGTAACCGGCGATCTCGCGGTACTCGTAGCCGTCGATTTTACGCGCCGCGATCTGCTCGGCGGTGTAGCGATTCGATCCCGGGAAGATGTTGTTGTGGTCGCCCGAGAGCAGGAGAGTCGGCACGCGCACCTCGCCGACGTTGCCGGTGTGAGGTCCGAGGGAGTGACCTCCGAACACCGCGCGGCGGATGATCCGGAAGTAGGGCATGGCGATCGGCCCGAACAGCTCGGAGACCCGCTGGTGGGTGACCGGCGACATGTTGGCGTGCTCGTAGATCGACGGCGCCCCGGTCCCCCAGGTGAAGCTGACCATGTTGCAGGCGTCCTCGTTGCATTCGAGATGCGCCAGCCCGACCAGCTTCGCCAGCAGGCGGCCGAGCCACGGCTTCTTCTTCTTGGCGCCGCCACGCTCGCTCCAGGTCGGATCCAGGTAGGGCAGCCGCAGTACCTTGTCGACCAGGAACGGCGCCACCGCGAGCTTGAACGCCGACCATCGATGGACGCAGGCGTGCAGGCTGATGCTGTTGGAGACCACGCTGGCGATGCCGTCGATGGTCTTGCCGTAGAGCGCGTGGTGAAAGGTCGCCGAGCCGAGGCAGTGACAGATCACGTGCAACCGCCGCGCACCGATGGCGTCGCGGATGAACCCGACGATCGTCGGCCAGTCGTTCCGGGCGATGTCCTCGAAGGTGAAGCTGGCGCTGGTGTTGTAGGCGTAGTGGTTGCTCATCCGGAAGTCGGCGATCCAGACCTCGAAACCCTGGTCGTGCAGGTACGCCGCCAGGCTGTAGTGCTCGGGCATGACGAACATGTCCGACGAGGTCGTCAGCCCGTGAATCAGCAGCACGGCATCGGTCGCCTGCGCGTTGGCCAGGCGCGAGACGGAGACGTCGACGCCGTCCGCGGTCCGCAAGCGATGGAGCGTCGTCTCCAGCGTGCCGCTGCGCCTGGTACGGACCGGGTGGATCTTGTCGGTCATCACAGCATCAGATCCCGGCGAAGGAGGGTCTGCACCAGCATCACCGAGAGGCCGCCCACACCAAGCTCCACCAGCAGGATCGGCACCGCCAGGCTACCCGGGCCATGCACGGCGCGCAGGATCGGGTCCACGATCAACGTCAGCAGAATCGCGCCCCAAAGAGCGATCGGGTTGCCACGGCCGAAGCTCCGGGCCAGCAGGAGGTAGAGCGCGGCCATCGCCGTGGACCAGGCGCCCACGGCCGGCGCGGTCTGGGCATCGCGCATGCTCTGCCCCAGATGCAACGCCGCCACCACCCCGCACAGCAGAGCGATGCCCCCGAAGACGCGCCGGACGAATGCAGCATCGACGGGCGTTGCCGTCACCCCACCACGCCGGGCGACAGCCGCGATCACGACGGCAGCCACTGCCATCTCGGCGAGCGCCCCCATGACGAGCCCCGGCGTCGAGGTGATCCGTGCGGCCAGCGCATCCTTCACGAACACCGGCAGCGACAGCAGCACCAGGAAGGCAATCCCGGCCCAGAACCACACCCGATCCTTGCGAACGCGGATCGGGAACGCCCGCAAGAAGGTCCTCGCCCCCACGATCACCACCAGCGTCTGCAGCGCGAAGCCCACCAGCGGCGCCGTCGTGAAAAGGCCGCGCGTCGGAGCGCCGGCGTCGAGCACGAACGGCGGCCCCACCCTCATCGCGTCCACCGCCGGCCACAACGTCAGATCGGCGTCGTGGACCAGATAGTCCGCCACCCAGTGGCCAAGGCCCGCCAGCAGCACCGCCAGCGCCACCCTTGCGTCGCGAAAAGCCAGGTAGGTCGCCGCCGCAAACAACCCGGCGAGCAGCACCGTCATCGACAACGAGTGCGACCAGGGCTGCAACAGCAGGTGCTGGCTCCCTATGTACGAGAACGGCCGATCCAGCGCCACCACCTCGACAGGCGCCGCTCCCGGATTCGGCACCAGGTTCAAGAAGGCCCAGACGAGATCCGGGGCGACCGCCGCAAGCAACAACACCGGCAACGGCGCCCGCGGGAACTTGCCCTTGAGCCACAGCCCCGTCGACAGATGCCCGACGCCGGTCACTGTGCTTTGGCCCTGGCAATCACCGTCTGGGCGAACCGGTGTGACAGCGCGGCGATGGTCAGGCTGGGATTCGGCCCGACCGGTCCCGGCATCACCGAGCCGTCGGCGACGAACAGCCCCGGATGGCCGAACACCTCGCCATGTGAATCGATCACCCCTTCCGTGGGGTGCCGCCCCATCGGGCAGCCGCCCAGCGGGTGAACGGTGACGAGCCGGTTGAACGAGAACAGCGGGTTCTCCTGATAACGCGCGCCCAGGGCGTCCGCTATCACCTTCATGGTGTCGCGCATCCGATCGAAGAACTCCTGCGAGCGGCGGATGTCCCAGTCGACCTGCAGGCACTCGTCCTCGGCCAGGCTCATCACGCCGTCAGGGACATCCCGGCCCATGCCCAGCATCGGCAGCGAGCTCTTGGTCAGGGAGCATTCACCGAAAAGCGAGGACAGCTCGGCACCCAGATCCGTGTCGCGGTCCCACCCGAAACGCCTGCGCGCGATCTCCAGCGCAAACTGCACGAAGCGCCCCCATCCCGACGGAGTCGCCGCCAGCGTCAGCTCGATCATCCAGTTGAAGAACTCGGGATAGCCGGCGTCCTCGATGTAAAAGCCTCGCCCCGTGCCGCCATCCGCGGCGTCAGGCACGCGAACGGCGCTGGTGATCACCGGCCCGCGGCAGGGATCCAGGAGGCGCGAGCCTCCGCCCTCCTTGGTGGCGTTGGTGGCCATGCCCAGGAAATCGCCGTTGCCGGAGAAGCGCGTCCCCAGCGCCGGGCTCAACCCACGCAGGGCGGAACGGTTCTTCATCAGGAGATACGTGCTCCCCAGCGTCCCCGCCGACATGACGAGCGTCTTGCAGATCAAAACCTCCTGCGGCAAGCCGGCGGTGTCTGTCGGCCGTCCTTCGCGCTCCTCGTGATGGCGCACGAACGTCACCCGATACCCGCTGGAGAACGGCTCGATCCGCCGCACCTCGCAGCGGGTCCGCACCTCGGCGCCCTGGCGCTCGGCCGCCGACACGCAGGTGAGATCCATGGTGTTCTTGCTGCCGTAGTTGCAGCCGATGTCGCACTCGCCGCACATGCGGCACGACAGGCGCGTCTGTCCGTAGCGGTTGGCGGGAGCGTCGATCGGCTCGCCGTTCGGCTGGCCCGGTTTGCCGAAGGTTATCGCCAGCGGCAGGTACTGATGGTCCAGCCCGCGCCGCTGGGCCGCGGCCGCGTACTCGCGGATCTTCGGCGTCGTGGCGCGCAGGTGCGGCGGCACGGTGGAGACGCCGATCATCTTCTCGACGGCGTCGTAGTGCGGATCGAGGTCGGCGCGCGTGACCGGCCACTCCTCGAAGCCGTCACGCACGAACCAGTGCTCGTCCTTGCGGATGAGAACGTTGGCATAGATCAGCGAGCCGCCACCCAGACCGCTCGACACCAGCGCGTCCAGGCCGCGAAAGCGCCAGACGTTGTACATCCCGTGCTTGCCCTCGCTGGGGTCCCAGAAGTTCTCCTTCATCCGGTGGGGGCTGCGCGGGAAAGATCCCGGGGGAATTTCCTTGCCCCGCTCGAGCAGGCAGACGCTGACCCCGGCCGCCGCCAGCTCGTGCGCCATCACCGAGCCGCCGAATCCGGAGCCCACCACCACGGCATCGAAGTGCTCTTCAGCCAAGGAGCGGCGGATTGTCGCACGAGTCGAAACAGGCGCAAGTTCCTGTGACGAACCAGGATTTCGAGATCCGTGTAGGCTGTTGCCGTGAGCACCGGTGACCGCAAGTTCGTGCTGGGCGTCGACCTCGATGGCGTGGTCGCCGATTTCTACGCCGGCCTCCGGCCCATCGCCGCCGAGTGGCTCGGCGTCCCCGCCGACAGCCTCGTGCCGAACCCGAGCTACGGCCTCGAGGAGTGGAATCTCTCCGTCGTGGGGACGTACGACGACCTTCATCGGTTCGCCGTGACCCAGAGGGATCTGTTCCGGAATCTCACTCCGATGTCAGGTGCGCCTGCGGCCCTGCGCCGCCTATCTCAGCAGCAGATCCGGATCCGGATCATCACGCACCGTCTCTACATCAAGCACTTCCATCAGCAGGCGGTCGAGCAGACCGTCGCCTGGCTCGATCACTACGCCATCCCCTACTGGGATCTCTGCTTCATGAAGGACAAGGCCGCCGTCGGCGCCGATCTCTACATCGAGGACTCCCCCACGAACATCGAGGCCCTTCGCGCCGAGGACCACCCCACGATCGTCCTGTCGAATTCGACGAACCTGCATCTGGCTGCGCCCAGGGCAACCTCGTGGATCGAGGCGGAGCGGCTGGTCGTCGAGCATTTTGCGGCGTGGGTCGCGCAAGCCCCCGGTGACGGCATCTCGGGGCGCTAGAGGACCTGGCAAACATCGTGGCGAAACCCGGTCTGCGGCCGCACGTGCTCGGCGGGGCCGTTGACCAAAACTGACCAGCACGACTGGTACGCAGGGGTGGTGTCGATTACTCTTTCGATGGAGATGGGCACGGCGCTGAAAGGAACGGTGCACGGCAGGACCGTCGAACTGGACGAAGAGGTGGTTCCACTCGATGGCCAGCGCGTTCTCGTGGTGCTGGAACCGATCCCGGAGGAGACCCTCCCTGGAAGTGAAGCGGCTGACGAGTGGCGCACCTGGGTGCAGCGCGGGCCGCAGGGGCCGATCGAGGACGAAGGCGAACCCGAGTTCCCATGATCCAGCGGGGGGACATCCGCTGGTTCCGCTTCTCTGCACCGGACAAGCGCCGTCCCGTTCTCGTACTCGGCAAGTCTGACGTCCTTCCCTCCCTGTCACAGATTCCGGTCATTCCCCTATCGACGCAGGTCAGAGGGCTCGCCTGGGAAGTCGCGCTCGGCCCGGCCGACGGTCTCCTCTCCCCCTGCGTGCTCAAGCCCGAGTGGGTTCGTATCGTCGATCGCGGACGGCGCTCCTCGACGTCCTCGGTCTATGACGGGCAGCGATGACGATCGATGACGATAGGGTGATCCTGTGTCCGAAGGGCCCGTTCCTGGTCTGGTGGGGTTCGCCGACGCGGAAGGCGGGACAGGCGCTGGTCGGACCGAAAATCCTCCTTGATGGCTGGTCCCTCCCGGTGGCCAGCGAGGGGATGAGGTTTGGGGCGCTGGTCGATCTCGTGCGGCGGCTGGCCCGGAAAGACCTCCAGTTGCTGGAAGCGTTGACCGGAAGTTCCATCGGTCCCTTTCTCACCGAGCGAACACGCGGTGACGATGTACACGACACGCGAATCACGGTGATCGAGGTCAGCAAAGATCTCGCGGTTGCCCGTGGGTCGCCCGGTGGTGCGGGACCCGAGATTCGAGTGGACCTGCACTGCTGCGGCCGGACGGGATCAGTGTCCCGGCCGAGAGGGTACTACGGGCTCGAGTTCACCCCGCTGGTCCGTCTGCGGGATGCAGTCATCATCCTGGCTCGCGGCGGTCGCATGGTCGATGAGCGCAGACGGCGCGACCATCAGCTGTTCACCTTCCGCCCGAGCGTAACCCTCGGCGAACTGGTCACGGCGATCGTGGGCGAGATCTGCTTTTTCGGCAGTCCCAGGTCGCGAGATGAAGGGCTTGCGGAACTCGATCGACGTGCCCGCGACGTTGACTCGGGGAAGGTGAAGACCATTCCCGCGGAGCAGGTGTTCGCCAAGCTTCGCGCGATGTCCGCCAAACGGGATGGCGGCGCGGCCGAGCGGCGAGCGCTCCGGCGCTGGAGAGCACGGCACCGCGGCGAGCGCGACCCCATCCGTTCCGAGTAGACCTGGCACGTTCCTGGCAACTCCGGCCTGGTGTGCGAGTCGAGTTCGATCGCGGAACGATTCTCCTCGTTGACGCTCCAGCCGACGCGTACGTCGACAATATCCCCGGAGTTCTCTGGGATCAGAGGATCGCCCGCTTCCGGGCACCCGCACGGCTGGCGTTCCCGATCCTGACCGAGCTCCGGGCTCGCGGCGTCCGCGTGACGGACAGTCCGCGTCCGACGTTCGCCCTTCCGTCCGGGTTCCACACCATTGCCCTGCGGCCATATCAACAAGCCGCCCTCGACGCCTGGCGCATGGCAGGCCACCGGGGCGTCATCGCCCTGCCGACGGGCAGCGGCAAGACGCGCGTGGCGCTGGCGGCGATCGCGTCGGCACGGGCACCGGTATTGTGCATGGTCCCGACGCGCGCCCTGATGGCCCAGTGGTGTGTGGCCCTGCGCGAGGTGTACGACGGTCCGATCGGCCGGCACGGCGATGGCGAGCACACACTCGCACCGATCACGGTCGCCACGACCGCCAGCGCCTATAGAAACATGGCGTCGCTCGGTGACAGGTTCGGGCTGGTCGTGGTCGACGAGGCACATCACCTCGGCGGCGGCCGACACGACGAGGCGCTGGAGATGGCGATCGCACCGATGCGCCTCGGCCTCACGGCGACGCCTCACGCTCCGGGCACGTCCGCCGAGCGACTCACGAACCTCGTCGGCCCCGTGGTGTACGAGATGACCATCGGCGACCTGGCGGGCGACGCGCTGGCGCCGCTCGAGCGCGTCACCTGGCGTCTGCGGCTCGATCCCGACGAACGGCGCGGGTACGACGCGCTCCGGGCCGTGTACAGGAAGGCGTTCCAGGCCTTTCTTGGCGGGCGGCTTGGCGACCGCTGGGAGGACTTCCTCCGCCATGCCAGCCGTACGGACGAGGGGCGCATCGGCGTCTCGGCCTGGCGCCGCGCCAGCCGCCTCTTGGCGTACCCGAGGAGCAAGCGAGAGGCGCTGGGCCTCCTGCTCCGTCGCCATCGGGAACAGCGCACGCTGGTATTCGTCGCCAACAACGAGACGGCCTACGCCGTCGCGCGCGAGCATCTGATCATGCCGCTGACGTGCGACATCAAGAACAACGAGCGGGAGGCGGCGCTGGCGCGATTCCGCGACGGCTCGTTGCGCGCTCTCGTTTCCGCCCAGGTGCTCAACGAGGGAATCGACGTCCCCGATGCCGAGATCGGGATCGTCGTGTCCGGCAGCCGTGGCGCGCGCGAGCACGTCCAGCGCGCCGGTCGGGTGCTGCGTCCGCGCCCCGGGAAACAGGCAACCCTCTACGAGCTGGTCGTGACCGCGAGCGGGGAAGTGTTCCAGGCCGAAAGGAGGGCGCAGCCCCTTGCTGCCCGAACACGAGCTGCCGGTTAGGATCTTCGGCACCAAGGCGTTCATCGACTTCCTCGGTCCGCAGGACGAGCCGTGGTTGCGCGTTCTCGTGCGCGAGATGCAGCGGTTCGAGGGCCGGCGCTGGCACGAACTGGCAGAGCGCCTCGCCGACCCCCTGTCCTGCGAGGCGCCGCACTTCAAGCGTCGCTGCGCTACCCGTGTCCTCGCCCGGCTCTGGCGTCGCGACCGGGTCACGGCCGTTCCTCCGATCGAAGCGCGTGCTCGCCTGTTCCAGGCGGCAGCCGCCAGTACAGCGCCCGCGGCCGAGGTCATCGCCGCGACTGCGTCCTCTTTCGAAATCACACCGGAGGCGCTCTCAAACGCGCTTCTAGGTGACCTGCCACGGGAGCGCCGCGTCCGCGCCCCGGTCCCGACGCCCGAACCCGGCGAGCTGGTCTTGCGGATCAACCTGGCCGTCGTGCAGGCCGTGTTGATGCGCGCCTCCGCCGTGGACCTACGCCTTCGTGGCGCTGCGCGCCCGATCGTTCGGCTGGCGAAGCTCCACGGTCTTCTCTGTGTCCTCCGCCTGTCCGAGCGGGATCTGGACCCGGTGCTCGAGATCTCGGGGCCGTTCTCGATCTTCCGTCACACGCTGCTGTACGGTCGCGCCCTGGCGGCGTTGCTCCCGCACCTCGCCTGGTGCGCTCGCTTCGAGCTCAAAGCATCGGTCGCGTTGCGCGGTCGCCTCGTCGACGTGGGGGTCGAGAGCGGCGCACCGATCTACCCGGCCGCGCCGCCGTCCGCGTTCGACAGCCGCCTGGAGGAGAGGTTCGCGCGCGACTTCGAGCGCATCGCGCCGGACTGGCATCTGATCCGCGAGCCGGAGCCGCTGCGCGCCGGGAATACCCTCATCTTCCCGGATTTCCTGTTGCAGCACCGGATCCACGCGGAGCGCCGCGTGCTCGTCGAGGTCGTCGGCTTCTGGACGCCGGAGTATCTCGCCACCAAGCTGGCCCGACTGCGCGGCAGCGGCGCGACGAACCTCATCGTCTGCATCGACGACCGGCGCGGCTGCGGAAACGAAGGGCACGCTGCCAGCTGGCCGGTGATCAGGTTCCGGCGATGGATTGACGCGGAGGAGGTGCTGCGGGCGGCCGAGGGTATGCCGTGGCGGAGCTGACGCCGCGTGGGGATTGCTCGCGCGGCCGCGGACGCCCAAGCACATGTGGTCGTCATAGCCCGCGGGGGCGGATCGCCGGTCGACCTGCACCGATTCAATACACCCGAAGTGCTGACCGCGATCGGGCAAGCCGTCCAAAAGAAGTTCGTGCTCACGGCGATCGGCCACGCAGAGGACACGACGTGGGCTGACGCCCTCGCCAGCCATTCGGAACCGGTGCCCGCCGCCGCGGGCTCGTGGCTCCGACACACCGAGACTCGCAAGTGGAAGGAGCACCAGCTCGCGCAACCTCGAGCACCGTGGGCATGGACGGCGCGAGCGCCAGCACCGGTTCGCTTGAACCGAAAGCGGCCCCGATGGATGGCGTGGGGGGTGTTGCTTGCGTTGGCGGTTTCCGCCTGGTGTTTCGTTCGCGCCCGGAAGACGAAGCTCGGCCTCCCTCCTCCCGCCCACGTGGACCAGCGACCTGCCGAGGCTGCCGGCGCATCTACGCCCTCGAAGCCCACGCGCCACCTGCCTCGACTTCCGCGCCGCACCGGAGTACCGTACTGACCAAAATTGACCAACGGGCGATCGACGCCCGTTTCGTCAGCAATCCCGCGGCGTTGTAAGCATGCCAGACATGAACATCATCCAGGCGGTCAACGACTGCCTGCGCCTGGAGATGCGGCGGGACAGCCGGGTCGTCGTGCTGGGCGAGGATGTGGGCCGGTTCGGCGGAGTCTTCCGGGCCACCCAGGGGCTGTTCGACGAGTTCGGCGCGGACCGCTGCATGGACACCCCGCTCGCCGAGGCGGGGATCATCGGCAGCGCCATCGGGATGGCGCTCTACGGGCTCAAACCGGTGGCGGAGATCCAGTTCGCGGACTTCATCTATCCGGCCTACGACCAGATCGTGAACGAGCTGGCGAAGCTGAGGTACCGCTCGGGTGGCGAGTATCCGGCGCCGGTCGTCATCCGCACACCGGTGGGCGGCGGCATCAAGGGCGGGCACTACCACTCGCAGTCACCGGAGGCGCTGTTCGTGCACATCCCCGGGCTGAAGGTGGTGTGTCCCTCGAACCCGATCGACGCCAAGGGCCTCCTGGCCTCGTCGATCCGGGGCGAGGATCCGGTGATCTTCATGGAACCGAAGCGGGTCTACCGCGCCTCGCGCGCAGACGTGCCGGCGGGCGAGTACACCATCCCGATCGGCGAGGCGAAGGTGCTGCGGCAGGCGCAGGGACGCGGTTCGCACTCGGTGACCCTGCTGGCCTGGAGCGCGATGGTTCATACGGCGATGGAGGCAGCGGAAAAGGGCGCCGAGCAGGGCTATGACATCGAGGTCGTCGACCTGCGCACGCTGATGCCGTGGGACGTGACGGCCGTGATCGAGTCGGTGACGAAGACCGGCCGCGCGGTGGTGGCGCACGAAGCGCCGCGCACCTGTGGCTTCGGGGCCGAGCTGGCGGCGACGATCCAGGAGAAGGCGATGTTGCACCTGGAGGCGCCCATCCTGCGCGTGACCGGATTCGACACGCCCTTCCCCTACACCCTGGAGCAGCAGTATCTGCCCGACGCGGATCGGATCCTCGACGCCTGCGAGCGCGTCGTGAGCTTCTAGATGGCCTACGATTTCAAGCTGCCGGACATCGGCGAAGGGGTGGTCGAGGGTGAGGTCGTCCGCTGGCTGGTGAAGGAAGGCGACGAGCTACGCCAGGACCAGCCGATGGTCGAGGTGATGACCGACAAGGCGACGGTCGAGATCCCGGCGCCGCGCGCGGGACGGGTAGTCAAGCGGATGTTCGCCGAGGGGCAGGTCTGTCCCGTGGGCAAGGTGCTGATCAGCATCGACGACGGTAGCGCGGATGCCGCGGTCGCGGTCGCGCCGGCTCCGGTGGCGACGCGGCCTATGCCCGCAACGACGCAGACGACGACAGGTGTTCTGGCCACCCCGGCGACGCGCAAGCTGGCCCGCGAGCTGACTGTCGACCTCGGCAACGTGCGCGGCACCGGCCCGGGCGGACGGATCACCTCCGACGACGTGCGCGGCTCCCAGGGTGGCGCGAAGGCGCGCCCGGTGGCCAGCGCCGCGGGCGACGTGCGAATTCCCTTCCGCGGCCTGCGCAAGAAGATCGCCGAGCACATGGTGGAGTCGAAGCGCGAGGCGGCGCACTTCACCTACGTCGAGGAGGTCGACTTCACCCAGCTCGTCGGCCTGCGCGCCCGCGCCAACGAGCGGCTGAAGGACCAGGGACTGAAGCTGTCGTACCTGCCGTACATCATCAAGGCGACCGTCGAGGCGCTGAAGAAGTTCCCGCAGCTGAACGCTCTGCTCGACACGGCCTCCGGCGAGATCGTCCAGCGGCGCGAATACCACGTCGGCGTCGCCTCTCAGACCGAGGATGGCCTCGTCGTGCCGGTGATCCGCAACGCCGACAAGCGGTCGATCATCGATCTGGCGCGTGAAATAGACCGGCTGGCCGGGGTCACCAAATCCGGCAAGGCGTCGCGCGAGGATCTCACTGGATCGACGTTCACCATCAGCAGCCTGGGTGCGCTGGGCGGCCTGCTGGCGACGCCGATCATCAACTTTCCCGAGGTTGCGATCCTGGCCATCCACAAGATCGCCAAGCGGCCCGTGGCGGTCGAGGACAAGATCGTCGTGCGCGACATGATGAACCTGTCGATCTCGGTGGACCACAGGCTCGTGGACGGGTACGACGCGGCCCGCTTCATCGCCGATGTGAAGGATTCACTGGAGTCACCCGGGCTGCTGTTCCTCGAGGCGATCTGACGATGGCCGGCAAGGCGCGCTCCGGACTGGACGCCGAGGCCGGCGAACAGATCGAGGTCTGGACCGACGAGGCCTGGGCCCTGGCAACGGGCCTGTTCCAGATCCTCGACGAGGACGGCAAGGCGGATCCGGGGCGCGTGCCCAAGCTGGCGCCGGACGAGCTGCGCCGGATGTACCGCGGGATGCTGATGTCGCGGACCCTGGACACGCGGATGCTCCCGCTGCAGCGCCAGGGGCGGATCGGCTTTTACATCGGGGCGCCGGGGCAGGAGGCGGGGATCATCGGCGGCGCGCACGCGCTTTTGCCCGAGGACTACTTCGTGCCGGGGCTGCGCGAGACCAGCGCGGGCCTCTACCGGGGGATGCCGCTGCGCACGCACCTCGCCCAGGCGTTCGGAAACGCCAATGACGTGTGCCACGGGCGACAGCTCCCCTGCCACTCGGGGACGCGGGCGTCGCGGCACGTGGTGATGTCGTCGTGCGTGTCCTCGCAGATCCCGCACGCCACGGGGATCGCCCATGCCGCCAAGCTGCGCGGCGACAAGACGGTCGCCATGTGCTACCTGGGCGACGGCGGCACCAGCGAGGAGGACTTCCACGTCGGCCTGAACTTCGCGGCGGTGTTCAAGGCGCCGGCGGTGTTCGTGTGCCAGAACAACCAGTGGGCGATCTCGACGCCGCTGGCGCTGCAGACCGCCTCGGCAACCATCGCCCAGAAGGGGCTCGCGTACGGCATCCGATCGGTGCGCGTCGATGGCAACGACATCTTCGCGATGTACGCCACGGCCAAGGAGGCGGTGGACCGGGCGCGCGGCGGCGGCGGCCCGACGTTCATCGAGAGCCTGACCTACCGGCTGGGACCGCACAGCTCGTCGGACGATCCGACCCGCTACCGCGACGAGGCCGAGCCCGAGAGCTGGAAGAAGAAAGATCCGCTGGTGCGCTTCAGGACGTGGCTGGCGGCCAATGGCGTGCTGTCGGCGGGTGATGAAAAGAACCTCGCCGACGCGGTGGAACGAGAGATCCGGGAGGCGATCGCCGCCGAGGAGCAGTCACCGCCGCCGGATCTGCGCACCATGATCACTGACGTATTTGCAGAGACGAACTGGATCCTCGAAGAGCAGCTCGCCGAGCTCGAGCGCGTGCGGGGGAAGCGGGGATGATGCGCCGGCGTGATGTCCTGGTCGGCGGGCTGGCTCTCGGTTGCTCGAGCGGCAACAAGAGCGCGGTGCCCGATACGGGCGTGGTGACGCCCACGGTGATCGACACACACACGCACTTCTATGATCCGGGGCGGCCTGGTGGCATCCCCTGGCCGCCACCCACCGATCCTTTCCTTTACCGGAAGTTCATGCCCGACGACTACGAGGCCGTGGCCCGGCCGCTGGGCATCACCGGCACCGTGCTGGTCGAGGCGGTCTGGAAGTTCGAGGACAACCTCTGGGCGCTGGAACTCGCCGAGGCGACGCCGATGATCGTCGCCGTCATCGGCAACCTCACGCTCGGGTCTGCGATGTTCGCGAGCCAGCTGGAGACGCTGACGCAGAGCCGCTTCTTCCGCGGCACCCGCGCGGGACTGGCGAACGCCGTGGCCAATCGGGACGACCTGGTGGCGATGGGTGAAAAGGGGCTCACAGTCGATCTCAACCCGAGCGCCAGCATCGCCGACCTGACCAGCGTCGCCAGGGTTGCCCAGTCTGCGCCCAGGTTGAACGTGGTGATCGACCACTGCGCGAATGTGATCTCGAATGGCGGCGCACCGCCGGTGCCCTGGATGGACGGCATGAGCCTGTGCGCCGCGCAGCCGAACATCACCTGCAAGGTCTCCGGTCTCGTCGACGCAAACAGGCGCACCGACGCCCCTTCGGATCTGGCCCTTTATCGCCCCGTCCTCGATCACCTGTGGAACGTCTTCGGCGAGGATCGCCTGTTCTACGGCAGCAACTGGCCGGTCTCCTTTCGCTACGCGCCGCTGTCCACCGTTCACGCCATCGTCACCGAATACCTGGCCGACAAGGGCGCGCGCGCCTCCGACAAGTTCTTCGCGGCCAACTCGAAGGCCGCGTACGGCTGGATCCAGCGCTAGCCGATCTCCTCGTTCGCCCGTCGCAGCAGCGCGCGCATGTAGGCGATGCAATACGCGAGTCCGGCTCGCGGTCGTGTGGGGTCGCCGGCCAGATGCGGGATGTGGTCCGGCACCAGTGATCCGTTGAACCGTACCCGCCGCAGGGCCTTCATGACCTGGTACATGTCCATGTAGCCGTCGTCCGGGAAGGTCTCGCTGAAGCGAGGCATGGTCGAGGTGACGTTTCGGAAATGCCCGGTGAAGATGCGGCCGCGCGTGCCGAGCTCGTCGATCATCTGGAAGACGTCCTTGCCCATCTTGTCACCGCCCTCGCTCCAGGTGCCGATGCAGAAGGTCATCCCGAAGTGGGGACTGTCGCCCGCGATCTCCATCGCGCGGCGAATCGCGTCGTGGTGTACGAACAGCTTGGCCACGCCGTTCATCTTGGACAGCGGTGGATCATCCGGGTGAAGCGCGATCCGGACGTTGGCCTCGCGGGCCACGGGCAGCACCGCCTCGAGGAAGTACTTGAAGGTGGCCCACATCTCGTCGGCCGAGTACTCACGGTCGAACTTCTGCTTCTCGTTCGCGCGAAAATCAGCCAGATCGAACTGTCGCGCCCGATAACCACGCGGGCCTTCGATCTCCTTCGTGGTGTACGTGTTGCCCGGGTGCCAGTCGATCTTGGCCACAGGGATGCCAGCGCGCCCGCAATCGCGCAGGAACTGGCGGAAGGTCTCGATGTCCTCGTCGCGGCCCGCCTTGCCGAGCTGCAGCCGCGTCGAGCGGTAGGAGTCATGCACCCCCGTGTAGATCGTCACGCCGAACCGGGCGAAACGCTTCTGGGTCTCCTTGATGAAGGCCAGCGGCGCCTTGTCCGGCCCGAATTCGGCGTGCGCCCAGCGCAGCCCTATCTGCTTGTAGAAAAGTAGATCCTCGTCGGTCACCGTGCGGACCGCAACGCGATGGGCGATCTTGATGTTGGACGGATCGTCCTCGGTGATCAGCGCGCGGGGAGCGGCGGATGCCAAGCGGCTCGGCAGCGCGGCGGTCAGGGGGAGCGAGAGCAGGTGGCGTCGACGCATGGGATGTGACTCTACCGGAACTCGAGCGCACGATTCCGTCTCTCCCGCAAAAGTCGTGTTGTACAGCACGACATGCGGCAAGATGCGCGCATCATGACGATCTGCCGCGTTTTCACGATGCTGGTTGCTGCCGGTGCTCTCGCCGTCTCGGCCTGCGGATCCAGCTCGGACGACGCCGCCACGCCGGACGCCGGCGCTTGTCCGGCTCGGACGGGTTCAGGGACCAGCCACCAGGGCAACATCGAAGCCGACCAGACCTGGACGGCGGCGACCGGCCCGCACATCGTCGAATTCAACCTGCAGATCAAGAAGGGAACGCTGACCATCGAACCGTGCGCGGTGGTGAGAGTGAAGAAGGGCATGACGATCACCGTGGGCGACAGCAACCCCGGCACGCCGGCGACGGGTCTCGTCGCGCGGGGAACCGCCGCGCAGCCGATCGTCATCACCGCAGCGGTGGCGGGCGAGCCCTGGGGGATGTTGGCCATCAATGGGTCGGCGACGGTCGATCTAGAGCAGGTGACTCTGTCCGAGGGTGCCGACCACGGCACCGCGCAGAACCTGGGAGGGACCCTGAAGATCGTGGGCCGGGGCGGCACGCAGCCTCTGCGCAACACACGGGTCAAGAACGTGCGCATCGATGGTTCCGCCGGGTATGGCATCAACGTGCAGTCCGCCGGCGGATTCACGGCCGATTCGTCGGGATTGGTGATCGTCAACTCCGGCAAGGTCCCCAGCCCCAGCGCCGACACCAGCTATCCCATCTACGTCACGACGCCATCGGTGCAAACGCTGCCGCCAGGCACCTATACCGGTAACGCCAAGGACCAGATCCTGGTAGGCGTCGGGGTGACCCAGGACTACGACGAGACCTTCCACGACCTGGGCGTCCCCTACCGCCTGAAGACCAATTTCTCGATGGCTCCGCTGAAGTCCGCGGCCGAGGGCGGACTGACCACGTTGACCATCGACGCCGGCGTGAAGATCTTGCTGCTCAAAGAGCCTGGCAATCTGTGGGGAATCACGCTCGGCGGCTCGAGGGGTGACAAACCGGAGGACATCTGGCCGACGAAGGTGGTGGCGGCCGGAACCGAGGCGCGGCCGATCGTCTTCAGTTCGGCCGCTGCCGCGCCGGCCGCCGGTGATTGGGCCGGGATCGGGTGGGCCGGCGGGCCGGCCATGGGCAACGTGATGAGCTACGTGCGGGTCGAATTCGCCGGCGGCGAGGGAGGCACGGCCGGCTTCGGCTGCGGGCCCGTCCGGAACGACGCGGCCATCATCATCACGAACTGGCGGCCGGCGACGGCCTTCATGGACCATCTGACCGTGTCGGACTCCGCCGCGGGCGGCATCGTTTCGGGGTGGGCCAGCGATGCCGACGGTCCCAATCTGAAGACCGGCAACACCTTCACCTCGATCGCCAACGGCTGCGCGGTGTCCCGCTGGAAGAACGCATCCTCGCCAGCGTGTCCGGGCAGCGGCGCACCCACCTGCCTCTAGGGCGGGATCTAGTAAGGCTTCTGCCCGCTGACGTTGCCGGGCGGCGCGTAGTTGCAGACCCACAGCTCCCAGGTCGGAAAGCTGGTGAAGGGAGAGTTCTGCGTGCACATCTGCATGCCACAGCCGAGCCGCGTGCTCGCCCTCCAGACCAGCTGCGTGTAGTGGCCGCACGCCTTGCCAGGAGCGCACGAGTTGCTGGCGTAGGTGTAGTCGGCCCTCTCGGCCGCCCAGCTGTTCACCGGATCGGTGGACATCCCTCGACCCGCGGGCGCCGAGGCGTACAGGTTCTCGCCGAGACCGGCCGTATTGCTGTGCATGAACTGACACTTCGCCGCATGGGCCTGCGCGGTGGCGGCGATCACCGGATCCCAGGTGAGCGGCGGCACCGGGATCATGGCACGCACCTGGTTGTGCAGGCGGGTGACGCCCGCGAGCTTGCCCGGCTCGGGATCGCCCGACGGCGGTGCGTCGCGCGGAGGCACTTCCATCGCGGCCGTGTCGGCCTGGGTGATCGCGCGGTCCGCGGTCATCGGCCGGTCCCCGCTGTTGCCGGGGCGATCCTGCCCGGCGTCCTCGCCTGCTGGGCCCTCGGAACCACACGCGCCGAGGAGGCACAAGCTCGCCATCAGCCAGCGGCGCATGAAGGCATCATACCGTGGCCTCGGCTGCGTTCTTCGGCTATAAGCGGCGCGTGGCAACCGAGACCCTGCGCGTCGACGCCGTCGTGATCGGGGCCGGACCCGCGGGCTACGTGGCGGGCATCCGCCTCGGCCAGCTGAAGAAGAAGGCGCTGGTCGTCGAGAAGGACAGGCCCGGGGGCGTCTGTCTGAACGTCGGTTGCATTCCCTCGAAGGCGCTGATCAACGCCGCCAAGCTGTTCGACAAGATGAAGCACGCCGGAGACATCGGCATTTCCGCCGACAACGTCCGCGTCGACATGGCCAAGATGCAGAGCTGGAAGGGCGAGGTCGTCACCAGGCTGACCGGCGGGGTGAAGACGTTGCTGAAGGCGAACGGCTGCGATTTCCGTATCGGGGTCGCTCATATCACCGGACGCAACACCGTCGAGATCGAGGGCCAGGGCGCAGATGCCGGCAAGAAGACTCTCGTCGAGACCAGCGCCATCGTCATTGCCACCGGCTCGCGTCCCGTGGAGATCCCCGGCTTCCCGTTCGACGGCAAGTGGGTGGTCGACTCGACGGGAGCGCTGGCCTTCACCGAGGTGCCGGGGCGTCTCGTGGTGATCGGCGCGGGCTACATCGGCATGGAGATCGGCATGCTGTACGCCAAGCTGGGCAGCAAGGTGACGATGATCGAGGCCTTGCCGAACATCCTGCCCGGCACCGACCCCGAGCTGGCTCAGGTGGTCGCGCGCAAGATGAAGAAAAGCGGCATCGAGGCTGTCACCAGCGCCAAGGCCAAGGGCTGGACTGACAAGGGCGACCACGCGGTGGTCACCATCGAGACAGCGGACGGTGAGGTGCAGCTGGACGCCGACAAGATCCTGGTGGCGGTCGGCCGCCGGCCGAACACCGAGGGCCTCGGCCTGGAAGCTCTGGGCGTGAAGATCGACAAGGGCTTCGTGCTGGTCGATAAGAAACAGCAGACGAACGTCCCCGGCATCTACGCCATCGGCGATGTCGCCGGGCAGCCGATGCTGGCGCACAAGGGCTCGAAGGAGGCCGAGGTGGTTGCCGAGGTGATCGCCGGCCGCAAGGCCGAGATGGACGCGCGCACGATTCCCGCGGTGATCTTCACCGACCCGGAGATCGCCTCGGCCGGTATCACCGCCGAGGAAGCGGGCAAGCGCGGGCGCAAGGTGAAGATCGGCAAGTTCCCGTTCGCGGCCCTGGGGCGGGCCATCGCCAACAACGACACCGACGGCTTCGTGAAGGTGATCGTCGACGCCGAGACCACCGAGGTGCTGGGGATCCACGTCGTCGGCAACGGCGCCGGCGACGTCATCGCCGAGGCCGCGCTGGCCATCGAGATGGGAGCGCTCGCCGACGACATCGCGCTGACGGTCCACGCCCACCCGACGCTGCCCGAGGCGATCATGGAAGCGGCCAAGGCCGCGCAGGGCGAGGCCGTCCACATCCAGAACCGCTGATGCGGGTGCTGGTGACAGGCGGCGCCGGATACATCGGCGCCCACACGACCAAGGTGCTGCAGGCGCGCGGTGACTACGTGGTTGCACTGGACACGCTGGAACTCGGCTACCGGCAGGCGCTGGGCGACACGCCGCTGGTGGTCGGCAACACGCGCGACGAGGCGCTGGTGAAATCAGTCATCGCCGATCACAAGGTCGAGGCGGTGATCCACTTCGCCGCCTACAAGGCGGCGGGCGAGTCCATGCAACGCCCGGTGAAGTACTTCGACAACAACGTCACGGGAACGCTGCACTTGCTGGAAGCGATACGCGCCGCGGGCGTGCGTCACCTGGTGTTCTCGTCGACGGCGGCGGTCTATGGCACGCCGAAGAGCCTGCCGGTCAAGGAGAGCGCACCGCTCGGCCCCGAGAACCCGTACGGCGAGAGCAAGCTGATGGTCGAGCAGATGCTCAAGTGGTACGACGCCGCCCACGGCATCAAGTCGGTGGCGCTGCGCTACTTCAACGCCGCGGGTTGCGTGCCGGACGGCAGCATGGGCGAGGATCCGCGGCAGGCGCAGAACCTGATCCCTCTGGTGATGAACGCGGCCACGAGGCGCCAGCCCAAGGTGAAGGTGTTCGGTACCGACTATCCGACGCCCGACGGCACGGCAATCCGCGACTACATCCACGTCCTCGACCTGGCCGACGCCCACGCCCGGGCGCTGGATTTCCTGCGGGCGCAGGACCGCTCGGACGTGTTCAACCTGGGTACAGGCCAGGGCGCCTCGGTGCAGGAGGTGTTGACCGCCGCCAGGCGCATCAGCGGCGTCGACATCCCCGCCGAGTACGTCGCCCGCCGCGCCGGCGATCCGGTCTCGGTCTACGCCGACAACACCAAGGCACGCACCACGCTGTCGTGGACACCGCGCCACGGCCTGGAAGAGATCATCACCCACGCCTGGCGCTGGCACTCCACGCACCCCGACGGGTACGCGTAGCCGTTACTGGCCAATACTTATCAGCTCGATATCGAAGACCAGCATGCCGGCGGGCGCGCCCGGAGGCGGCGTCGTTCCATAGGCCAGCTCGGCCGGGATCCAGAAGCGAGCCTTCTCGCCCACCGTCATCAGCTGCACGCCCTCGCCCCAGCCCTTGATGACGCCGTTGAGCGGGAAGACGGCCGGCTCGCCGCGCATCACCGAGCTATCGAACATCTTGCCGTCGAGCGTCCAGCCGCTGTAGTGCACCGACACCAGGCTGTCCGACTTGGGATGCTCCGCGCCCGTCCCCTTGGACAGGCTCCGGTAGAAGAGACCCGACTTGGTCTTCTTGGCGCTCTTGGGCGGCGCCTTGACGTCATCGGGCACCTTGGGCGGCTCCGGCGCCTTCTTGATGCTGAGCAGCTGCACGTCGAACACCAGCATGCCCGCGGGTGCGCCCGGGCGAGCCGGCTTCTCGCCGTAGGCCATCTCGGCGGGGATCCAGAGGCGCCGCTTCTCGCCGGTGACCATCAGGCCGACACCCTCGGTCCAGCCCTTGATGACGCCGTTCAACGGGAACTTCGCCGGCGTGCCACGCGCCACCGAGCTGTCGAACATCCGGCCCTCGGTGGTCCAGCCGGTGTAGTGCACCTCGACGATGTCGGTGGCGCCCGGACGTTCCTTGCCGTCACCCTTCTCCAGCACCTTCGAGGCCAGGCCGCTCGGCGTCTTCTCGGCATCGGCTGGTGCCGCCGCCACGTCGGCCGGCGCCGGAACGGCACCGGGAACCTCGGGCGGAGCCGCCGCTTTCGGAGCCGCCGCTTTCGGAGCTTCGGGAGGTGGTGCTTTGTCCTTCTTGCAGCCCATGACCAGAGTGAACCCCACGGCGGTGTAGACGATCCAGTTCCGCATGGGGTCGTCGTCTACCACAGATCGGGGTAACTTTGCCTCCATGCCGCTGTTCCAGAAGCCGGCCCGCACCCCGGAGGAGGTGGAACGCAGCCGGCCGCTGGCCGTATCGCCCGACGAGGTAGCCGGCTTCGACGAGGAGACCTGGTACGCCCGGGCCTACCGCGGCGACGACGTTCCGCAATTGACGGTGCGCGCGGTGTTGATGGGGTCGGCGCTGGGATTCCTGCTGGCCTTCACCAACCTCTACGTCGGCCTCAAGACCGGGTGGGGGCTGGGGGTGGCGATCACGGCCTGCATCCTGTCGTTCTCCATCTGGAACGCTCTGCTCAAGGCGGGGCTCGCCAAGACGCCCATGTCCATCCTCGAGAACAACTGCATGCAGTCGACGGCCTCGGCGGCCGGCTACTCCACGGGGAGCGCCATGGTGTCCGCCATCCCGGCGCTGCTGATGCTGACGGTCACGGCGGACAACCCAGGAGGCAAGCACCTGCCCTGGACGGTGCTCGCCGGCTGGACCGCCTGTCTGTCGGCGCTGGGCGTCTTCCTGGCCATCCCGATGAAGCGCAACATGATCAACCGCGAGCGGCTGAAGTTCCCGTCAGGGCTGGCGGCGGCGGTGACGCTGCAATCGCTGTACAGCTCCGGCGGCGGCGCGGTGAAGAAAGCGCGGGCGCTTTTCGGCGCGGCCCTGGTTTCCGGGTTGATCCCGCTGCTGGTGGACCTGAAATTGCGCGTGACCAAGGATGGGCGGGCGCCGCTCCTGCCCGATCAGTCGCCGATCTTCGACTTCCTTCCGGGGCGAGGAGGTCATCGCCCCTCCGACTGGACGATCGTCCTCGATCACAAGCTGGTGATGATCGCGGCAGGAGCCCTGGTCGGCCTGCGCGCCTGCCTGTCGATGGTGCTGGGCAGTCTGCTCCTCGCGTTCGTGGTCGGCCCGGCGGCGCTGGATGCCGGCGCGGCGAAAGCGGCGGGGCGCGCCTGGCGGGACATCGGTGTCTGGATCGGCGCTCCGATGATGGTATCGGCGGGCGTGCTGGCGTTCGCCATGCAGTGGCGGACGATCGCGCGGGCGTTCCGGGGCATCGGGGGAGGCAAGGCGGCCACCCACGCCGACGTCGAGGTCCCGGGTTCGTGGTTCGTCGCCGGGACGAGCCTCGCGGCCGTGGTGACGATCTGGATCGGCCACGCCTACTTCCAGATTCCGTGGCACCTCGGGCTCCTGGCGGTGCTGCTGACCTTTGCGCTGTCGCTGGTCGCCTGCCGGGCCACGGGCGAAACCGACATCACCCCGACGGGGGCGATGGGGAAGATCATGCAGCTCGTCTATGGCGTGCTCTTGCCCCAGAACGCGGCCGCGAACCTGATGACGGCGAGCATCACCGGAAACGCCTCGGTCTCGGCGGCCGATCTGCTGACGGATCTGAAGTCGGGCTACCTGCTGGGTGCCAACCCGCGCCGGCAGCTGGTGGCCCAGATGTGCGGCATCGTCGGGGGCACCATCGCCACCGTCGCCGGATTCTACATCCTGGTTCCCGATGCCACGCTCCTGACCGGCGGTGCCGAGGGAAAGACGCCGGCGTATCCGGCGCCCGCTGCCCAGGCTTGGCTTGCGGTGGCGAAGGTGTTCGAGGCCGGGATCTCGACGCTGCACCCGATGGCGCGGCAGGGGATCATCTGGGGCCTCGTCATCGGCGCAGGGCTGCTGCTGCTGGAGACGTTCTTGCCCAAGCTGCGCCGGTTCCTGCCGTCGGCAACCGGCGTCGGTCTCGGCTTCATCCTGCCGTTCAACTACCCGCTGTCGATGCTGATCGGCGCCGTCGTTGCCTGGGCGTGGACCCGGCGAAACAAGGTCAAGGCCGACGACTACCTGGTGCCGGTGTCGTCAGGGGTCATCGCTGGCGAGTCGATCGTCGGCGTGGTGGTGGCCGCCTTGAACAATTTTGTTTTGAGGTAGCATGCGCCGGCCATGCTCACTCTCATTGTGATGACCCTGCTGGCGAAAGAGCCGCCCGCGCCGCCGTCGATCAAGTCGTTCGCGGCGCCCTACCCGACCTTCGGTTCGATCGAACGGCTGGATCCGGCGCTGGACGCCATCATCGCGCCCGACGCCAAGCTGGAAAAAGTCGCCGAGGGGTTCGATTGGTCCGAGGGGCCGATCTGGATCAAGAAGGGGGGATTCCTGCTGTTCTCGGACATCCCGCCGAACAACATCTTCAAGTGGACACCGGGCAAAGGGGTGACGCTGTTCATGCACCCGGCCGGCTACCACGGCGACCGCGCGGACATGAAGGAGCCAGGCACGAACGGGCTCACGCTGGATAAAAAAGGCGACCTGGTGATGTGCCAGCACGGCAACCGCCGGATCGCCAGGCTGGCCTCGTGGGCCGAACCGAACGGCAAGCAACTGCCGGTGGCGGACAAGTACGACGGCAAGCGCTTCAACTCACCGAACGATCTCGTCTTCCACCCGTCAGGCGCCCTCTACTTCACCGATCCGCCGTACGGCCTGGCCAAGAACGTCGACGACCCCGAGAAGGAACTGCCGTTCCAGGGGGTGTATCGCCTGGACGCCAAGGGGAAGGTGACGCTGCTCTACGACAAGCTCGAGCGGCCGAACGGGTTGGCCTTCTCGCCGGATGGCAAGACGCTGTACGTCGCCAACTCGCATCCTCCGCGGCAGATCTGGTTGGCATTCGACGTCCAGAAGGATGGCACCTTGAAGAATGACCGCGTCTTCGCCGACGTGACGGCGCTGTCCCAGAAGAGCAAGCTCAAGGGCCTTCCCGACGGGATGAAGGTCGACAAGAAGGGCAACCTGTTCGCCACGGGCCCCGGCGGGGTGCTGATCTTCTCGCCGCAGGGCAAGCACCTCGGCACCATCCTCACGGGAGAGGCGACGGCGAATTGCGCCTTCGGCGACGACGGCAGCACGCTCTACATCACCGCGGACATGTACCTGGCGCGGATCAAGATCCAGACGAAAGGATTTTGACCGCGATGGCGGGCGGAGCCCGCAGCGTCTGCATCACCACGCAGTAGCGCTCGGTGATCTGGATCAGCTTCTCCAGCTGCTCCCTCGTCGCGTCGGAATCCAGCTCGAACTGCACGCGGATCGACCCGAACCCGACGGGGACCTCCTTGCTGACGCCCAGCGTGCCGCGAAAATCGAGATCGCCCTCGACGCTGATGCGCGCGCCGCGCAGGGGGATCTCCATGGCCGTCGCCACGGCGCGCAGAGTGACGCCTGCGCAGGCAACCAGCGCCTGCAGCAACATGTCGCCCGAGCAGGCGAGCGTCCCGTCGCCACCCGTCAGAGGATGCAGGCCGGCGCGCGCGACGCCGTTCCAGGTCGGAACCTCGAAGGAGATCTCCTCGCCCACGGTTCCCGACGCCGACAGCGTCGACATCGCCTCGCCCGGATCCTTCCGGTAGCGTTCCTTCAAGGGCGTCTGCAACGCCCGCAGCTCTTTCGCGTCCATCCTCGTATCATGCCAGGGTGCCCCTGCCGCAGACCACCCGCGCGCGGCTGACGCTGCTCGGGGGCCTCTACTTCGCGCAGGGAGTGCCCTGGGGCTTCGTCACCATCGCAGTGGCGCTGCGTCTGACCGGGCTGGGGGTCGGGCCCAAGACCCTGGGCGCGATCATCGCCGCCGCGCAGCTCCCCTGGACGGCGAAGCCACTTCTGGGACCGCTCGTCGATCGCTTGAAGCACCGCCGGCCCCTGATCCTCGGTACCGAGGCGGGGATGGCGCTGAGCCTTCTGGCGCTGGGCCTGGCGGATCCGATGGCGTCGATCTTCTTGCCGCTGGTCTTCCTGCACAACATGTTCGCCGCCGGGCAGGACGTCGCCTCCGACGCGCTGGCGCTGGCGGTCCTCACGCCCGAGGAGCGCGGCCGCGCCAATGGTGTCATGTCCGCGGGCAAGTACGCGGGCGTGCTGGTCGGCGGGTCCGGGCTGGCCTGGGTCGGCAGCACGATCGGCTGGCCGGTGGCAACGGCGATCGCGGCGGTGCTGCTGCTGGTCCCGGCAGCACTGGTCATGATGACGGCCGAGCCCGCGCGGGTGGCGGTCGACGCGGGACCGGTGCTGCGGCGTGTGCTGCGCGCCTTCGCCTCGCGCGCGGCTCTGGTGGGGGCGCTGTTCGCGCTGGTCGCCGGCGCCAGCGACTACTTCCTCTACCCGCTCACCTTTCCGCTCTTGCGTCAGCAACTCGGCTTGCCGGAGACGACCGTGACCTTGCTTGTCACCCTGGGGGCAGCGGCCGCCGTCGTGGGATCGCTGCTCGGCGGTGCGGTCGCCGATCGCCTCGGCCGCCGGGCCGCCCTGATCATCGGCGCCGTCAGCGTGGCCACGCTGCACCTCGCGTTCGCCGCCGCCAGTCCATGGTGGAACTGGCTGCCCGTGGTGGTCGCGTACCAGCTTGCCAGCAGCATCGCGGGCGGCATGTTCTTCAGCGCCGCGCTCGCGCTGTTCATGGATCTGACGGACGTCGCGGTGGCGGCGACGCAGTTCCAGATCTACATGGCGCTGCTCAACGTGCGTGGGACCTGGGCGTCGGTCATCGGAGGCCACCTGGCCGAGAAGCTACCCACGCCGGCCATGTTCGTGCTGGCCGCGGTGATCGAGCTCTTGCCGCTGATACTCCTGCGCTGGATCGACGTCAGGGCAAGAGCTCGACCAGCTTGACGCGTGTGAACCGGATCCCCTCGAGGCTGATGTTGGTGTACATGTCCGAGCCGATCACGGCGTAGCGAAGCTTGTCGATCGGGTGCGCACCGCCGCAGAGCTTCTTGGGGCACTTGTGCTCCTTGCCCTTGCTGTCGACGAAGATGGCGCGGCCACCCTTCCACTGCAGCTTCACCGTCTGCACGGTCTTGTCGTCGATGACCCAGTCCGCGGCCATCCCGACGTCGTTCTCCCATTCGTTCTTGTCGAACTTGCGGCCGTACGCCTTGACCCGCGCGAACTTGTAGGCAGCCTCGCCCGCGCGCGCATAGAAGATGTCGCCGCTGCTCTTGGCCTGGCTGAGGCTGGCGTCCTCGTAGAGACCCACCCACTGGATCTTGCCCTTGGTGCCGTGCGGAGGCTTGCTCATGGTGAAGCTGACCTCGAACGAGCCGTTCGCCAGCGGCTTGCCGGCGTCGAAGACGATCCGCTCGGCGTTGCCCGAGGCGGCCCGCCAGCCGCCGTCCCAGCTGCCGCCGGTCACCTGGCCGGGACCGGCCTCGCCCTGGGTGAGGTCGACGTCGAAGACGGCCTGCTCGCGGAAGCTCGGCTCGGGCGGGTCTGCCGGTTTGCCCAGGTGCGCACAACCGAACGCCGTGGTCAGCAGGAAAACGAGGGAGAGGCGGGCCATCGCGGCCCATCGTACATCACGACAGCACGGGACGGATCACCTCGCCCGCGACGTCGGTCAGCCGGAAGCGCCGACCGTTGTGCAAGTAGGTCAGCTTCCTGTGGTCCAGGCCCAGCAGGTGGAGCATCGTGGCATGCAGATCGTTCACGCTGACCGGGTTCACGGCGGCCCGGTACCCGAGCTCGTCGGTCTCGCCGTGGCTGACGCCGGCCTTGATCCCCGCGCCCGCCATCCACACCAGGAACCCGTGCGGGTTGTGATCGCGCCCCTGCCCCTGCTCGGAGACCGGCATGCGGCCGAACTCGCCGCCCCAGATCACCAGCGTGGAATCCAGCAGTCCGCAGCGCTTCAGGTCGGTCAGCAGCCCCGCGATCGGCACGTCGGTCTCGTCGCAGCGCTGGCCGTGCTGTTGCGCCAGGTTCCCGTGCGAGTCCCACTCGCCGTCGCTGTAGAGCTGCACGAAGCGCACGCCGGACTCGACCAGCCGCCGCGCCATCAGACACTTGCTGCCAAAGGGACGCGTGACGTCGCGGTCGATGCCGTAGAGCCGCCGCGTTTCGTCCGTCTCGCGCGTGAGGTCGGCGACCTTGCGGCCCTCGCTCTGCATGCGGTAGGCGAGTTCGTGGCTGTGCATGCGCGCCTCGAGATCCGGTTCGTCCCCGTGCCGCCGGCGATGGTCGCGGTTCAAAGACTGGGCGTAGTCGAGGAGCGCCCGCTGATCGCCGACGTCGGACGGCCTCGACAGGTTCAGGATCGGCGCCCCGCCCGTCCGGAACGGCGTCGCCTGGAAGGTGCCGGGTAAGAAGCCGTGGCCCCAGTTCTGCGGCCCACCCTTGCTCCCAGCCTCGTTGGGGAACACCACGAAGCCGGGCAGGCTCTTGTTGTCGGTGCCGAGTCCGTACGTCACCCAGGAGCCCACCGAGGGGAAACCGGCGCGGGTCATGCCGGTGTTCATCTGGTACATCGCGGGGCTGTGGTTGGGCGATTCGGCGAAGCACGACTTGATGACCGCCAACTCGTCGGCATGGCGCGCGATGGCCGGCATCCGATCGCAGACCCACAGGCCACTGCCACCGTGCTGCTGGAACGAGAACGGCGACTGCATCAGCGGGCCGGGCCTCCCGAAGAAGGTCTCGATCGCCTCCTTGGGGCGCTTGCCGTGGTGCTTCTTCAGTTCGGGCTTGGGATCGAAGGTGTCGACCGCGCTCGGCCCGCCCTCCATGAACAGCCAGATCACCGATCGGGCGCTCGGGGCCGCGGCCGCACGACCGGCCGTCAGCGCCGACGAGGCCAGGGTATGCAGGAACTGTCGACGGTCCATCATCGTCACTCCACGTAGAGAAACTCGTTGGTCAGGAACAGCGCGTGGCAGAAGTCGACAAGCGAGGCGTGCGCCAGGTACCGGGCCGCGCCGGCGCGCTCGGGGGCACGCGGCGGACGGCCGAACGCCAGACGGAAGGCGCGGTCGATCTGCCGGCGACGATCGCGCCCGGTCTCGTGCTCCAGCCGGCGGGCGAAGTCACGCGCCCGTGCCCGGACGGAGGCGTCGTTCATCAACGCCAGCGACTGGGTGGGCACGGTGGTCGGGGTACGGCGCCCGCAGCTGGCGGTGGCATCGGGCGCATCGAACACCTCCAGCATGGGATTGCGGACCGAGCGCTTCGTGAAGAGGTAGACGGTTCGCCGCCGGACCGCGGGACCGTCTTTCTCGTCGGTCAGGTACTTGCTGCGGCTGGCGATCGCCTCGGCGGGGATCGGCGGCTTCACCGCGGGACCGTACATGGCCGCGTTCAGCGTGCCGCTCACAGCCAGGATGGCGTCGCGCACGGTCTCGGCCTCGAGCCGCCGCAGTGGCCGCTGCTGACGGTAGGCGGCGCTGGTCATGATGAGGCGGTGCAGCGGTTTGAGCCGCCAGCCGCCGCGGACGAGCTCGCCGGCGAGGAAGTCGAGCAGCTCCGGGTTGCGCAGCGGTGTGGCCTGCGTGCCCAGATCGTTGGGCGTGTCCACCAGGCCCACACCAAAGTGGTGCTGCCACAGACGGTTCACCGTCACCCGCGCCAGCACGCGTCCCGCGCCCTGGTCCACGTCTGTCAGCCAGGCCGCCAGCACCGCCCGCGGCGACGACCGCGGCACCTCCCGCCCCCACGCTTCCAGGCTCTTGCCTCCCGCGAGGAACGCCGGCAACGCGAAAGCGATCGTCGCGACCTTGTTCCGCGGCTCGCCGCGCGCCAGCAGGAACGCGGGCGGGGTCAGCGGCGCCTCGGTCACCGCCAGCTCCCGCAGCGTGGTGCCCTCTGCCTGCGCCGCTCGCTCCAGCGACTGCCAGACAACCCGCTGCTCAGGCGTCAGCGCCAGCTCGTCGTCCATCGTCTGCAGCTTGGCGTCCCACTTGCCGAACACTTTCTTCTGGACCGGGTTGTTCTTGTGCAACGACTGGCGCAGCAGATCACGATCCTCGTCGGGGATCGCCAGCTCGGCCATGCGGCGCTCACGATGCTCGTCGCGCCGCGCTTGCCGGAACTCCTCCCATTCTCGCTGCGCGCTCCCCAGCGCCAGCTCTCGCCGCTTCTCGGTGCCGATGAAGGCGGCGACCAGGGCGTAGTAGTCGCGGCTGGTGATCGGATCGTACTTGTGGTCGTGACAGCGCGCGCACCCGACCGTCAGCCCCAGGAACGCCGCGCCCGTGGTGGAGACGAAGTCGTCCAGCTCGTCGTAGCGGTGCTTCTCCTTGTTCTCCTTCGAGTCGGTCGGGTTCAGCTTGATGCTGACTCCGGCGGCCAGGAAGCCGGTGGCGGCGAGCGCGTTCGGGTCCTCGGGCGCCAGCTCGTCACCCGCCAGCTGCCAGCGCACGAACTGGTCGAACGGCATGTCCTCGTTCAGCGCCCGGATGACGAAGTCCCGGTAGACGTAGGCGTGCTTCCTGTCGCCGTCGTCCTCGAACCCCTCGCTGTCGGCGTAGCGGGCGACGTCGAGCCAGTGCCGCCCCCAGCGCTCGCCGTAATGGGGACTGGCCAGCAGGCGGTCGACGAGGTCCTCGTATCGCTCGTTGTCGTCGGAGGTCGGCGGCAGCCCCCATAGATCGAACGTTGCCCGCCGGATCAGTGTCCGGCTGACCGCACCCCGACCCGGGGGCAGAGATCCGCCTGCCGGGCGAAGCGGCGCCCATGCCCAGTGCGGTGGATCGGCCCGCCCCACCAGCGTCCGCGCGTACGGCACACCGCCGTCGATCCAGCGCGCCAGCGCCGCAATCTCTGCGGGCGGCAGCTTGTCCGCCTTGCGCGGCATCGCCGGCTCGTCGTCGTGGGTCACGAGCCGCATCAGCAGGCTCTCCCGCGAACGCCCCGGCACCACGGCGGGCCCGCTCTCGCCGCCCGTCAGCAGCCCTTGCCGCGTGGAGAGATCGAGACCGCCTTTCCTGTTTCCCGCGTCGTGGCATTTGACGCAGGCCGCCTCCAGGATCTCTGCCGGACCGGCGGCCAGAGCGACAAGAAGGACCAGCATTGCCCGCCCGTGCGCGGCCGGGATGAATGTGTGTAGACTTTTTTCGGTGTCCGCGGATTTTCCCGAGACGGAATGGTCGCAGCTGCTGCGGCTGCGCGACCCGGCCCACCCCGGACGCCCCGCAATCCTCGATCGCCTGGCGCAGCAGTACTGGCAGCCGGCGTACCACTACCTGCGCGCGCTCCGGAGGCTCACCGCACACGACGCCGAGGATCTGACCCAGCAGTTCTTTGCCATGCTTCTGTCGCGCGGGGATCTCGACCGCCTCTCCCCCGATCGCGGGAGCTTCCGTGGCTTCCTGAAGACGGCGCTGCGCAACTTCGTCATCAGCGCCGAACGCGCCGCGAAGACGCGCCCGCAGACCTGGGCCTTCGGCGAGGCCGAGGCGGCGTTCGCTCGTTACCAGGGACTGGGTCCGGACGAGGTGTTCGATCGAGCCTGGGGTCACGCGGTGCTGGCCGAGGCGGTGACCCGGCTCGAGCAGGACTTGCAGCCGCGCCAGTTCGAGGTGTTCGCCGCGTACTGCCTGGCCGACGAACCCGCGACCTACGAACAGCTCGCCGCACGCTTCCAGGTGAGCCACGACGATGTCCGCAACCGACTGCGCGAGGCCCGGCAGAGGCTTCGCGCCATCGTCCGGCGCCTGCTGCGCGAGTACCTCGGTTCCGGCGAGGATCTCGAGCGCGAGCTGGCCGCCATCCTCGATTCATGAGTCACGATCGCATCAAGCGCTTCCTCGCGGAGACCGGCCCCAAGGTCGGCAAGTACGAGGTCGTGCGCGAGATCGGCCGCGGCGGCATGTCGGTGGTGATGGAGGCCCACGATCCCGATCTCGATCGCAAGGTGGCGGTGAAGGTGCTGAAAGGCGGCGCTCTGGATCGCCTGCGCCAGGAGGCGACGGCGGCCGCACGGCTGCGCCACCCGAACATCGTCGTCGTACACGAGGTGGGCCCCGACTTCATCGTCATGGACCTCGTCGAGGGCCGCACGCTGGCCGAGGCCCAGGCCGGCATGAGCCCCACCGACCGGTGCAAGGCGCTGGTGACCGTGGCCCACGCCGTCGAGCACGCGCACGGGCAAGGGGTGATCCACCGCGATCTCAAGCCCGCCAACGTGCTCATCGGGAACGACGGCCGCATTCTTCTTGCCGACTTCGGCCTGGCGAAGGTGAGCGGCGGCGAAGACCTGACCGAGACGGGCGCCGCCATCGGCACGCCGCACTACATGTCCCCCGAGCAGGTGAAGGGGCGAGAAGTGGGCCCAGCCGCCGACGTCTGGTCGCTGGGCGTGCTGCTGTACGAACTGGTGGCCGGCCGTCGACCGTTCGACGGCCAGACCAGCTTCGAGATCTTCGAGCAGATCACCCGCAAGGAGCCGGCGCCGCTCGCAGGGCCGCTGGGCGCAATCGCCGGCAAGGCGCTGGAGAAGGATCCCGCGCGGCGGTACCCGAGCGCCGCGGCCCTGGCCGAGGACGTCGAGCGCTTCCTGCGTGGCGAGTCCGTGGTCGCACCCCGCCTCTGGCCGCGCCTGCGCCGTCGCCTGCCCGTCATCGGCGCCCTGGCGATCGCCTGCGCCATCGCCGCCGTCGCGGTCAATCGGCGATCGCGTGATCTCTTCACGGAACCGTACGCCCGGTGGCGATCGCAAGAAGATGCCCTGGACCGCAAGCTCGAACGCGATCCGCGCGACCTGCGCGCCTTGCTCGATCGCGGCGAGCTCCGCCGCGTGCGTGGAGACTACGCCGCCTTGCACGGCCGCAACCCATTCACCGACTACGGCGCCGCGGGTGAGGACTTTGGCCGCGCCATCGCGATTGCATCGGACCCGACCGAGGCGTACTTCCTGCGCGGGCGGCTGCGCAGCCAGATCGTCTACCGCAAGCTGGTCTACGGCATCGACCCCACCCCGACCGCCGACTGCGCGGGCGGCGAGGAGGATCTGACCCGAGGCATCACCTTCCCCCTGGCCGCGAACTGGCGGGGTAGCTTGCGCCTGTCCTGCGTCTCCTGGCGCGTCCTCCGGGGGGAGGACGTGCGCACCGAGCTGGCTGCTGCCGAGGCGGACCTGACGCCGCCCCGCGATGCCGACGCCTTCATGCGCCGCGGCCACCTGCGTGACTTCCTGGGGCGGTACGACGAGGCCGACCGGGACTTCGCGGAATCGCTCCGCCTTCGCCCGGGCAGCGTGTGGGCGCTGACCTGGCGAGGCATCGCCCGCGTCCACGCCGCGGATCACGGGACCGCCGAGCGCTATCTGTCGCAGGCAATCGAGGTGGACCCGAACCACGCCGAGGCCTGGCAGTGGCGGGGCGAGAGCCGCCTCGCTCGAGGCCTCCGCGCCGAGGCGATCGCGGATCTGACCCGGGCGATCGAGCTCAACCCGGCGCTCGAGCCTCAGCTCCGCCCGAAGCTGGCGATCACGCCAGGACTTCCTTGATCAGCTCGCCGCCGGTCTGGCTGAGCTGCTTGTAGCGCCCTTCGTGGAAGAAGGTGAGCTTCGCGTCCTCGAGACCCAGCAGGTGCAGCAAGGTCACGTGCAGGTCCTTGAGCGGGTGGACGACGTCGGTGGCGATGTTCCCGATGTCGTCGGTGCCACCGATCACGTGCCCGGCCTTCACCCCGCCGCCCGCGAACCACATGCTCATCGCCTTGGCGTTGTGGTCGCGCCCGGCGACGTTGTCCCCACCACGCACGCCATTGTCGGGTGACCGCCCGAACTCGCCCGTCCAGACCACGACCGTGCTGTCCAGCAACCCCTGGCGCTTCAGGTCGGTGATCAGCGCCGCGATCGGCTTGTCGACGGTGCGGATGCGCGCCTTGTGCGAGCGCTCGATGTAGTCGTGCGAGTCCCAGCCGCCCTCGAACAGCTGCACGTAGCGCACCCCCGCCGCCACCAGCTTGCGTGCCAGCAGGCAACGCCGCCCGAAGCTGTCGGTGTCCGGCTGCCCGATGCCGTACATCTCCTTGGTCTTGGCGTCTTCCTTCTCGATGTCCAGCAGGGACGGCACCTCGGCCTGCATCCGGAACGCCAGCTCGTAGGCCTCCATGCGCGCCGCCAGATCGCCCGGCTGCGGCTGCCGCTTCAGGTCAGCCACGTTCAGCTTCGTCAGCAGGTCCAGATTCGAGCGCTGCTCGACGCGCGTCACCTCCGCCGGCGGGCGCAGGTCGAGGATCGGCGATCCCGCCGGCCGCAGCGGCGTCCCCTGGAAGTAGGCCGGCAGAAAGCCATTCGACCAGTTCGCCGAGCCGCCCTGCGGGAACGCCCCCTCGGGCAGCACGACGTACCCGGGCAGGTTCTGGTTCAGCGTCCCGAGGCCGTAGGTGGCCCAGGCGCCGACCGCCGGATCGCCGCCGAAGCGGTTGCCCGTGTTCATGTGGTAGCAGGCGGTCGGGTGGTCGATCGATTCGGCCTGGCAGCCGCGGTAGATGCACAGCTCGTCGATCACCTTGGCCAGGTGCTCGAAGTTCTCGCAGACCTCGATCCCCGACTTGCCGGCCTTGCGGAACTTGAACGGGCTCTTCACGAAGTAGCGCTTGCCGCTGGCCATCGCCGACGCGAACTTGTCCTGCCGCGCGAACTCCTTCATGTGCAACTCGCTCAGCTTCGGCTTCGGATCGAAGGTATCGATGTGGCTAGGCCCGCCCTCCATGAACAGGAAGATGCAGGCCTTGGCCTTGGTCGCATGGTGCGCCGGCTTCGGCGCCAGGGGCGACGGCGCTTTTGCGTCGGCCTGGACCATCGAGTTGAACGCCACCGTCCCCAGCGTGGGCCCGAGGCCGTACAGGAAGTCGCGTCGGCGCATCATCACCTCACGTACAGGAATTCGTTCGAGTTGAAGAGCACCAGGCACAGGTCGGCCAGCGCGCGCGTCTGCGGTCCGACGTCCCACGCCTTCTTGTCCCTCTCGTAACCGTCCATGAGA
This sequence comes from Myxococcales bacterium, assembly GCA_031423255.1. Classification (GTDB taxonomy): domain Bacteria; phylum Myxococcota_A; class Polyangia; order Fen-1088; family Fen-1088; genus JANPFD01. The sequence continues at coordinate 38,712 of JANPFD010000124.1, forward strand.
TCGAGCGTCTCTTCCCAGACGATGTTCTCGCCGGTCATCTCCTCGACCATGTTTCGCTTCACCGTCTTCGGCACCGGCCGTGGCTTCGCCGGATGAGCCTGGTGATGCTTCGTCATCTTCGTCACGTGCGCGGCAGCCGCGCGCCCCTCGTCCACCGTCGGAGCACGACCGTACGCCCGCTGGAACGCTTCTGCGACCGGCCGTGGCTTCCCTTGCAGGGCGATGGCCAGCGCCAGCGCCCGGTCGTGAACGTATTCGCTGTTGAAGAGGCCGAAGACCTGCGGCGTCACCGTGGTCTCGTCGCGCCGCTCGCAGGAGATGTCGCTCCCCGGCCGGTTGAAGACCTCCAGTAGCGGATCGTTCAGCGTCCGGTATCGGTAGGTGTACAGGGTGCGCCGGTTGCGCTCGTCCGGCGTGCGTGACGGCTGGTACGAGGGCGCCACCGCGCCCATCACGTGCCGCGGCTGCAACGCCACCTCCCAGTTGATCTCCGGAAAGACGCCCGGACCGCCCCTCTCCGGGCTCAGCTCGCCGGTCACCGCCAGCATCCCGTCGCGCACCTCCTCGGCCTCCATCCGCCGCGGCGTAAAATAGGCATTGAGCTCGTTGCGCGCGTCGATCTCCCGCAGCTTCGCCAGATCGGGATGCACCCCGCCCTGCTGATACGTCGCCGAGGTCATGATCAGCTTGTGCAGCTTCTTCAATGACCAGCCGTTGTCCATGAGCCAGGTCGCCAGCCAGTCGAGCAGCTCCGGGTGCGTGGGCTTCCCCCCCATCTTGCCGAAGTTGTTCGCCGTGGCGACGAGACCTCGCCCGAAGTGGTACTGCCAGACGCGGTTGACGATCACCCGCGCCGTCAGGGTGTTCTCCCGGCTGGCCACCCACCTGGCGAACGCCAGCCGCCGGCCCGCGGTCGTATCGGGAACCTTGTACGCCAGCGCGCCACTGACGGCGCTCAGCACGCCGGGGACCACCGCATCCGCCGGCGACTCGATGGAGCCGTTCGGGAGGATGTGCACCACCGGCACCGTCCCCACCATTTTCCCGGGCATCTCGTTCAGCACCTTCTTCGAGGTGTACTCGCGCAGCGGCCCGGCATAGACCGAGAAGGCAAACGCCTCGTAGCGCAGCAACTCGCGGCTCAGGTATTCGTCCTGCTGGTTGAGCAGCTTGCGCAAGGTGAGGTCATCCTTCGTCAGCCCGAGCTGGCCGGCGTTGTCCCGCTCGGCGAGCGGGATATCGGTGATTTTCTCGACCCCGCGCGCCTTCAAGAATGCCGCGACCGCGACCTCCTGCCGCGCGTTGATCACCTGCTTGCGCCGCCGGACTTCTCCCAGACGAAGCTGGGTGTTCTCCTTGCCGGCGGCGAGCGAGGCGACGTTCTCGGCGGGCACGAACGGAGCCGTGCGATCGGCGAACTGGGTCGAGCCGAACACCGCCTGGATGCCGTAATAGTCGCGCGTCGGGATCGGATCGAACTTGTGGTCGTGGCACTGCGCGCAGCGCAGCCCCTGCCCCAGCAGGGTCACGCCCACGTGGTGGGTGACGTCGTCCAGAAACTGTTGCCGCGTCACGGCCGCCACGGTCATCGCCGTGTGCTCCCAGGGCCCCATGCGCAGGAATCCCGTGGCGATGAGCATCTCGGGATCCGCAGGATCGATCTCGTCGCCGGCGACCTGCTCCAGCACGAACCGGTCGTACGGCTTGTCGGCGTTGAAGCTACGCACCACGTAGTCGCGGTAGCGCCAGGCATTCGGCCGCTCGTAGTCATTGGCGAAGCCGCTGGTGTCGGCGTAGCGGCTGACATCCAGCCAGTGCCGCGCCCACTGCTCGCCGTAGCGCGGGCTCGCCAGCAGCCGATCGATCACGGTCTCGAAGGCAGCCCCGTCGTCCTTCTCCGTCGGTGGCAGGCCCGTGAGATCGATGGTGGCTCGCCTCAACAGGGTCCGCCGTTCCGCCGGCGGCGCCACGCGGGTGATTCCCTTGTCCTTCAGTTTCGCCCGGACAAAAGAATCAATGGGATGCGCCGCCCCCGACGGCACGGCTGGCTTGCGGATCGGCTGGTAAGCCCAGATGTCCGCGGGGAGATACTTGCGCTCCGTCCAGTCGGCCGATCGGCCGCCGCTGGTCGCCACGGTGACGCCCGCCGGTCCGACATCGTCCCACTTCTTCACCGCGCGCTTGTCGGCGTCAGCGGGCCAGGGCGCGCCCGCGAGGATCCAGTCGCGGATGGCGTCGACCTGCGGCCCGGACAGCTTGTCGTTGTCCTTCGGCGGCATCACCAGCTCGTCGTCCTTGCGCGTGACGGCGATGTAGAGCGGGCTGCCCTCGGGATCGCCAGGCATCAGCGACGGCGTTCCGCTGTCGCCGCCCTCGATCAACGCCTTGCGCGTGCGCATGTCCAGCTTGCCACGCACCTTCTTCGGGTCGTCGCCGTGGCAGGCGAAGCACTTGTCCTTCATCACCGGGTAGACGCGCTCGAGGAACAGTTTCTCGCCGTCCACAGGGGACGCCGCCAGCGCCAGCATCAGCGCGAGGCTCACGCGCTCCTCCGGATCGCCAGCACGGTCTTCCGGTAGTCACGCGGGGTCTGCCCCATGGTCTTGCGGAACTGCGTCGAGAAGAACGCCGCGGTCGAGAACCCGGTCCCCTCGGCGATGGAGGCGATGCCTCGATCCGGATCGCGCAGCTGGCTACAGGCTTCCTCGATCCGCAGCCGCGTGATGAATCCGATCGGCGTGGTGCTGTAGAGCCGCCTGAACGTTCGCTGGAACTGGCTGGGCGAGAGCTGCGCGATGTCCGCCAGGTCCTCGACCGCGAGCGGCTCGTGAAAGTGCCGCCGGATGTGGGCGATCACCTTCGCCATCCGCACCACCGGGGCGTCGCTCGCTTCCTTCTGCTCGGCGTAGAGGCGGCACAGCCTCGTCACCAGCAACAGGAACGTGCTCAGCGCCATCGTCTTGCGTCCGTCACTTTCGTGGCCGCTCTTGAGCTCGTCCTCGATCAGCCGCGCCAGCGCTCCGGCCTCGCCCAGCTCGGCCTCGGACAGCCGCAGGCGCTGCCGGAAGGATGCCCGCTGCCGCTCGCGCGTCTCCAGATCGAACAGCGCGTGGAACCCCATCATCCGCTCAAGATCGGGCGCCCCTTCGAAGAGCTGCTCCGGGTCGAACTGGATGTTGCACAGCTGCAGCGACCGGACGTCCCGGAAGCCGTGTCGGTGCGGATCGTTGATCACGAACACGTCGCCCGCCTCGATCGGGTACTCCTCGACGTCGGTCAGGTGCAGCGCGCGGCCGCCCAGCACCAGCACCAGCTCGGCGTATTCGTGGCCATGAAGCGGGAAGTCCTCGTCATGACGGACGTGCAGGACGTTCAGCCGGAAATCGGGATCGGGGAGATCCCCGCCGTAGGTGCCGCTGCAGGCCTGCAGCACCTCGCCAGGCCCGACCTTCTGGATCGCGGTTCCGATGACGCGAGCGAGCCGCCTTGCCACCTGTCCAAGGTAGAGGGTCCGCGTCGAATCGATCAAGCAGAAAAGTGTAATTTAAGTGTGTAACGCGCCTCGCATATCTAGCTTGTCAGCGAAAAACATCGGGTAAATACGTTCTTATGCTGGTGCGCGTATTACGAAACTCATGACCTTGGCCCGATTCCCTTCGTCAAGGGTCTGTTAAAGATCTGTAAGATTCCGCCTTCCCCGACCAAAGGGTGCGCCATGGAACGGAAGTTCTGGTTCTGTGTTTTCTCGGTCGCCATGGCCAGCTGTGTGCCCTCCGCGGGCACCGTGGACGACGGCACGGCTGGCGCCGGCGGTGAAGGCAAGGGGGCCACGGGCGGCGGCGGCGGCATGGGCGGCAGCGGCCCGTCGGTGACGACGGCGCCGATCGTCGTCACCGAGATCATGTACCACCCCGTCGACGAGGACGAGGATCAGGAGTTCGGCGAGTTCATCGAGCTTTTCAACCGCAGCAACACACCGACGGCAGTCGGCGGCTGGTCGCTGACCAGCTCGAAGGGCGTGAAGTTCACGTTCGCCGCCGGGACGACGTTGATGCCGAAGCAGTACGCCGTGGTGGCCCGCAAGCGCGCGACGCTGGCCATGGCCTGGGGCATCCCCGAGGCGAGCCTGCTTGGCGACTACCAGGGCATGCTCGACAACGGGGGCGACACCGTGATGCTGCTCGATCCCGCCGGCGAGATCGTCGACGCCGTCAAGTACAAGGACAAGTTCCCCTGGCCGACCGCCGCCGACTCGCTGGGCGTGAACGACGACTTCTTGCCGCCGGGCGAGCTCCCGATCTCGCGCCACCGTTACAAGGGCCGGTCGCTCGAGCGCATCAGCATCGACGGGATGTCCGGCTCGGCCGCCAACTGGGAGGCGTCGCCGCTCGACGGATCGACGCCCGGAAAGGCCAATGCCGTGGCCGGCACCATGCTGCCCGTCGCCGAGAACGTCGCCCACTTTCCCGAAGGCGGAACTGGCCTCGTCATCCGCAACACCCAGAAAGTAACCATCACCGCGCAGTTCTCCGACTTCATGCCGGTGAGCAACGTCGAGGTCGAGTACTTCCTCGACGATGTCACACGCACGGGCATCCCGACCAAGACGGCCTCCATGGTCAAAGCTCCCGACGGTGTCTGGAAGGCGGTGCTGCCGGATCAGTTGAAGGACAACGACCTGGTCCGCTACCGGATCAAGGCCGCCCGTGGCTCCAAGACCGGCGTCATCGCGCCGCGCGCCACCGATCCCTTCACCTGGTTCGGGGCCTTCGTCTCGCCCCGCGTGCTGGTCCGTCCGGGTGCCCCCGAGACCAAGGCCCGCGTCTACCACCTGTTCATCCGGCCGACGGACTGGACCGCTCTCGAGACGCGGACTCTGGCCGCGCGCACCACCCCGGCGGGCAGCTGCACCCTCAACCCCATCTGGGACAGCATGGTCCCGGCCACCTTCGTCCACGAAGGGCGGGTCATCGACGTGCGCGTGCGCTACCAGGGCAGCCGCTACAACCGCGGCAACGGTCAGACCATCCCCAGCTGGACCTTCCCCGGGCCGGTGGTGCCGATGGGCAAGACCATGCGCGCGCTCTCCTGGCGCATCCGGTTCCCGCGCTACGCCCGGCTCGAGGGGTTGAAGAAGATCGCGCTCAACAAGCTGAACCAGGGCTGTCCCGGCACGGTCAGCGCCATCGAGAGCCGGCTGCTCCAGAGTGCGGGGATCCCCAGCTACAACGTCCGCTTCGTGCGACTGCACATCAACGGCGGCTACTACAACTACTCCATGGAGCCCGAGGAGGTCGACGAGACCATCGTCAAGCGCGCCTGGCCGATGGAGCCGGTGGGCGACCTTTTCAAAGACGATGGCATCAACACGGTCGATGGCGAGGGCCCCTGGGGCAAGGGCGACTTCACCCCCCTCAAGGTGAACAGCATGTGCCCGACCGCCTTCACGCTTCAGCAGCGCTACGAGGCCACCTACGAGCGCAAGACGTTCTCGCGCCGCTCGCACGACGAACTCGTGAAGGTGATCAACGAGCTGGCCGTCGCGCGCCCGAAGGGCCCGGCGGCGGTGGTCGACTACTTCAACAAGTACTGGGACGTCGAGGCACTGGCCACCGTCTACGCCATCCGCAACTGGGCCGGCGTCTGGGACGACACCGTCCACAACGTGTTCCCGTACCGGCGCCCCAACGGAAAATGGGTCCCGATCCCGCAGGACTTCGAGCTGGACCTCGGGATCGGCAAGGGCCGCAGCACACTCAGTCCGTGGGATCCGGCGCAGACGCTCTACATGGGATGGAATAGCCCGGACCCGGTCATCAGCAAGCAGTGCGAGCTGCCGCCCAACGCCATGGGCATCACGCCCGGGTGCAACGGCATCGGCTTCTTCGCGGTGAAGGACGCTTTCATCGGCGCCTTCAAGGCGAAGTTCGACGACAAGATCCGCGAACTGGTACGCAAGGGGATCCTCTCCGCCGAGGGCGTCCTCAAGGTCATCGACGAGGAAGCCCCGAAGTTCAGTCTCGAGGACTGGCTGGCGGCGCCGTCGGCCAAGTCCTGCGACGTCCCGGCCGCCCACCAGACCATGCGCAACTGGGCCATGGCCCGTCACGCCACGGTCGTGCAGCGGCTGCGGCCGTAGGCTATCGTTCGCGGCCATGGCCCGACTCCCTGCCACGGTCACCGAGGTCGCCAGCGAACTTCCATCGCTGAGTATCTGCAACCGGCACGCCCGAGCGCGGGTCTTTCTGCACGGGGCGCACGTCGCCTCGTTCCGCCCCGTCGGCGAGGCGGAGGTGCTCTGGATGAGCATCCGCAGCCAGTTCGCGCCCGGCAAGCCGATCCGCGGGGGCGTCCCGATCTGTTTCCCCTGGTTCGGGATGCACCCCGAGGGCGGTGATCGGCCGCCCCACGGGGTGGTGCGCCTTTCGCCCTGGACGATCACCAGCGCCGACGATCTGCCCGACGGGCAGACGCGCCTGGTGCTGGGTCTCGACTCGCCTCCGTTCACGCTGGCCTACACGGTGACGGTGGGAGCGGAACTCGAACTGGCCCTGGAGGTGCGCAACACGGGCAACGCTCCGGCATCGTTCGAGGAGGCGCTGCACACGTACTTCGACGTGGCCGACGTTCGCCGCGCCAGCATCGAAGGTCTGGCCGGCGCCGCCTTCATCGACAAGACCGACGGCTCGGCCACAAAGACCCAGAGCGGCGCGCTCACGTTCACCGCCGAGACGGATCGCTTGTTCCAGGGAACCACCTCGGCCTGCACCATCGTCGATCCGGTGCTCGGCCGGCGCATCGTCGTCGCCAAGAAGGGCTCACGCAGCACGGTGGTCTGGAATCCGTGGGTGGCCAAGGCGGCGCGCATGCCGGATTTCGGCGACGACGAATGGCCCAGCATGCTGTGCATCGAGGCGGCGAACGCCGCCGACCACCGGGTGACACTGGCGCCGGGCGCTTCACATCTCCTGTCGCAGACCGTCTCCGTGCAGCGCCTTGCGCGGTGAGGGTCACCGAACCTCGACGGCGTGCAGGTTGTCGACGCAAAGGGGTGTGCCACGGACCTTGCCCCCGACGATCGAGACGAGGGTGATGCGATCGCCGGGAGTCATGGCCGGCTGCCCCGCCTTCGGTTGCAGCTCGGAAAGCAGCAGCTCGACGCGGGTCCAGCCCTCACGCGCCGGCCTCGGGAGCACGCGCTCGTAGCTCTCCTGGTTCGCCTCGTCGAAGACCTGCACCAGCAGCCGCCGGCTGTCGGCGCCCAGCCAGTAGTCGAACCGCAACGCGGTCGTCTCGGTGAAGAACAGGAGGCCGCTGGTGGCCAGCGACACCTTCGGCGAGCCCATCGCGCAGTAGCTGCTGGGCGAGTTCGGCGGCGTTGCCATCACCTCTCCTGCACGCAGCTCCCGCGGCGCCTCGCCGCTCTCGAAATCGAAGTGGAAGCGCACCAGGCCCTCGGCCGGGGGCAAGCCGGCGTCAGGAGGCCCTGCAACCGGCAGGATCACCCCGGGGGGGCGTCGCTCGACCACGGGTGCAGAAACCACCGTCGGCGATTGCGGACGCCGGATCACGACAAGCACACCACCGACGGCCGCCAGGATCACGACAGCAATCCCAAGCGGCCAGCGGCGGCGGTTATGCGTCCGCCGGGCCGAGATCATGAGGCTACTGGACGGAGTGTATCTTGGTCCGCAGCCGTTCACGCCTCGAGCCGCACGGCCGAGGCTCCTTCACAGCGTGTCCCGGATGACCACCATTTGAACGTTTGTCATCTCCTCGACGGCGAAACGCACCCCTTCACGGCCGAGCCCGCTCTGGCGGTTGCCGCCGTAGGGCATGTGGTCGGCGCGGAACATCGGGGTGTCGTTGACGATGACACCGCCGAAGTTCAGCCGCCGGATCGCCCCGAGAACGCGGCCGATGTCCCGGGTGAACACCGCCGCCTGCAGCCCGTACTCGGTCGCGTCGGCCATGGCCAGGGCGTCGTCGAAGGTGTCATAGGGAATGACAGAAGCGACCGGCGCGAACGCCTCCTCGGCCACAACCTTCATCTCCGGCGTCACCTTCGTCAGCACCGTCGGCCAGTAGACGGGGCCCTCCCGCCGCCCGCCGGTGCGCACCTCGGCTCCGCCCTCGCGCGCCTCGGCCACCCAGCGCTCGATGCGCTCGGCCTCGCCCACGTCGATCATCGGCCCCACGTCCACCTGCTCGTCGAGCGGATCGCCCACCTTCATGGCGTCCGTGGCCGCGACGAATCTGTCGAGCAACTCGGGGAAAATCTTCTTGTCTCCATAGATCCGCTGCACCGAGATGCAGACCTGCCCCGAGTTGGCGTAGGCGGCCAGCGCGCAGCGCTTCGCCACCAGTTCCAGATCGGCGTCCGGGGCCACGATCACGGGAGAGTTGTTGCCCAGCTCCAGCGTCACCTTCTTGATGCCGGCGCGCTCGAGGATGCGGCGCCCCACCGCCGGGCTACCGGTGAAGGACACCTTGTCCACCCCCGGATGCGTCACCAGCTGCTCGCCCACGGTCTTGCCCGCACCGTGGATCAGGTTCATCGCTCCGTCGGGGACGCCGGCCTCCTGCAGGATCTCCGCCAGCAGGCCCGCGGTCAGCGGCGTGCGCTCCGCCGGCTTGAGCACGATCGCGTTCCCTGCCGCCAGCGCCGGCGCCACCTTGTGCGCGACGAGGTTCAGCGGAAAGTTGAACGGGGTGATCGCCGCGACCACGCCCACCGGGCGCCGCACCCAGAAGCCGAAGTAGCCCTCGCCGTTCGGCACGGCGTCCATGGGCACCGTCTCACCGTGAATGCGCCGCGACTCCTCGGCCGCCAGCGTGAAGGTCGTCATGGCGCGGACCACCTCGGCGCGCGCGAACTTCAGCGCCTTGCCCGCCTCGGCGGCGATGGTCCGCGCCAGCTCCTCGCGCCGCTCCTTCAAACCCGCGGCGGCACGCCCCAGGATTTCGCTTCGCCGGTGCGCCGGCAATTCGGCCATGGCCCGGGCGCCCTTCTTCGCGGCCGCCACAGCCAGATCCACGTCCTTAGCCCGCGCGGTGGCGATGGTGCCGATCGGCGCACCCGAGTACTTGTTGCGCACCTCCAGCCGGTCGCCGCCGTCGCCTTCCAGCCACCGGCCACCGATGAACAACTTCTGATCGATCACCTTTCGCACCTTCGCACCTTTCGCCATTATGATGCCGCCGCGGTCCATGGCGGCAAGGTACTGGCTGATGAAGGTCGAACCGGATGTGTTCTCCATCCAGGACCTGGCCCGCGCGCCGAAGAAGACGACCTTCTGGGATGGCGTCCGCAACTACCAGGCGCGCAACTTCATGCGCGACCAGATGCAGATCGGAGACGGCGTCCTTTACTATCATTCGAACGCGGAGCCATCGGGCATCGCTGGCACGGCCACCATCGCCAGGGCCGGCTCGCCCGATCCCTCGGACGAGGAGTTGCCGCCGCGCTGGTACGGGGTCGAGGTGAAGCTGAAAAAGATCTTCCCCCGCCTGCTCGCGCTGGACGAACTGCGCCGCCTGCCGGCGCTGAAGAACATGGTGCTCTTCAAGGCCAGCCGCCTGTCGGTGCAGCCGGTGACCCCCGGCGAGTGGAAGGCGATCCTCGAGTTGGCGCAATCCGGTCACAAAAAGGGGTAGAAGACCGGCCATGGGCTTGATTCGCGGCCTCATCGATTTCATCCTGCACATCGACAAGCACCTGGCCGATTTCATCGGCAACTACGGTGGTTGGACCTACGGGCTGCTGTTCGCCATCATCTTCTGCGAGACCGGCTTGGTGGTGACGCCATTCCTGCCCGGCGACTCGCTGCTGTTCACCGCCGGCGCCCTGGCGGCCGCCCATCCGGACAAGCTGAACATCGGCCTCTTGCTGGTGCTGCTGCCGATAGCCGGCATCCTCGGGGACACAGTCAATTACGCCGCGGGCCGCACCTTCGGCATCAAGGTGTTCCACATGAAGCTGCCGTTCGTGAAGCCCAAGCACCTCGAGCGCACCCAGCGTTTCTACGAGAAGTACGGGGCCAAGACGATCGTGCTGTGCCGCTTCGTGCCGATCATTCGAACGTTCGCCCCGTTCGTGGCGGGGATCGGCAAGATGCGCTACCGGACCTTCGTCACCTACAACATCCTCGGCGCCATCCTGTGGACCACCACCTGCCTGATGGCCGGGGTGGCCTTCGGGAACATCCCGGTGGTGAAGAAGAACTTCGAGCTGGTGATCCTGGGGATCATCTTCATCTCCATCCTTCCGATGCTCATCGAGTACCTGCGGGCCAGAAATGCCGAAAAAGCCGCCACCTGAGCCTCCGAAAAAAAAGCCGCCCCGGGTCGCCTTCCCCAAGAAGAACCAGCCGCCCACCGCCGAGGCGTTCGCGGCGCTGATGCCGCTGGCCGTCGGCAAGAAGTTCGAGAGCGTGCGCGCTTTCCTGTTCAAGCAGAAGCAGGTGACCGAGGACGTCTATTTCTACGGACCGCGCTCGGGCTGGGGGCTGCGCTACCTGGCGGACGAGCGCCCGCTGTGCACGCTGCTCCTTCACGGCGGCCGACCGCTCGGCATCCTGTCGCTCGACGCCGACGCCAGCGCCGCCATCGACTGGAAGGCGCTGTCGCCGATCGGGCAACAGGCCAGAAGGCGGGCGCGCGGCAGCCCTTCGAGGCTGTGGATGGACGTGCCGCTGGACGGCCCGGGCGCCGCGGATTTCCGCAATATTCTCAAGGCCAAGCTCGACGGATTGCGCCCGGCTGCCTGACAAGCCCCTACATACGCGCCCTTGCGAATCCCGGGCAGCCCGATACCCTGGATCATTATTCGTACCGTTTGCTTTGTGGTGATGGTGGTTGTCGGGTGTAGCTCCAGCGGCGGTCGGCCCCCGCCCGGTCAGGACGACGATGGCGGCGCGGGTGGCGCCGCGGGGGATGACGGCGGAATCTCTCGCCGCGGAGGCATGGACATGACGGCGGCCATGCCGGATGCCCCGGTCGACACCACCACCTCGACCGACGTGTCCCGGCCGGTCGACATGCCAGCCAACCGCCCTGACGGCCTGGCGACGTCGCCCCTCGACCAGGCGTGCCGCGACTTCGCCGTGACCAATTGCGTACGCCTGACCATGTGCGAACCGTTCGTCGTGCGGCTCCTGTTCGGCGACGCCTGCCAGCCGCGGATGTACCTGCTGTGCATGTCAGCCGGCTCGGCGAAGGACATCTCTGCCGCTCTCACGCCGGCAGCCATTCAGTCCTGCACGCGTACGGTGCAAGGGGCCAGCTGCGCCGACATCGTGTCGGGCACGGCCATCGACGGCTGCCTGCCGAGCGGCACCCGGCCCGCCGACAAGGCGTGCGCCATCGGCACCCAGTGCGCGAGCGGCTACTGCCGCCGGCCGCCGGGCACAGGCGTGGGATGTGGCACCTGCGCCGCGCGCATGCCGGCGAACGGCAAGTGCGACGAGAACGACCAGTGCGAGCGCGGCCTGGTCTGCACTCCCGGCAACCTGTGCGTGAAGCCGGTGGCGCTCGGCAGCGCGTGCAGCCCGAACGTGCCGTGCCAATCGCTCCTGACCTGCACCACCGGCATCTGCGTGATGCCGGCGACGACCGTGGACTCGCCCTGCATCGACAACGACTGCAGCGGCCAGCACGGCCTTTACTGCGCGAGGCCCATCACGGCAACGCGGGGCACCTGCCGGCCGGTCGGACTGGCCGGGGCGGGGGGCGCCTGCGGATTCACCGTGACCGGCCCCGTCTTCTGCGCCGCCAGCGGCACCTGCGATGCCCTCCCCGGAGCGCCCTCAGGACGCTGCGTGGCAGCCGGTCTGGACAACCAGGAGTGCCAGACCGCAGTCACCGCCAACCGTGGGTGCCTCTACCCCGTCACCTGCGGCGACCACCTGTGCCGCCCCTACCCTGCCCTGAGTTGTTTTTGAAGTTTCCATGCTAACGTGACCGGCTGACGGAAGAAACCGCCCTTCCTGGGGTTTCCGTCAAGTGCGTCATGTCGTCATTCGGCACTCTCACGTTGCTCATCGCGCTGGTGACGGCCACCTATGCGGGGGTCGCCTCCGTCGTCGGCGTCCGGCGTGGCATGCCCAAACTGGTGCAGTCGGGGCGCACGGCGGCCTACGGGGTGGCGGCGGTGCTTGGACTGTCGTCCGTGGCGTTGATTTACGCCTTCGTCACCAACGACTTCTCCATCCGATACGTCCAGCACACCTCGGACGTCGCCACGCCGCTCTTCTACAAGTTCACCAGCTACTGGGGCAGCCTCGAGGGCTCGATCCTCTGGTGGGTGTTCCTGCTGTCGGTGTTCTCCGCCATCGCCATCTACGTCAACCGCCACCGCCACCGCGAGATCTTGCCGTACACCGTCGCCGTGCTGATGGTGATCTGCGACTTCTTCCTCTACATCATCATCTTCCACAAGAACCCGTTCGACACCTTCTTGACCCAGGTGCCGGTCACCGGCGAGGGGCTCAACCCGCTCCTTCAGAACCCGTACATGGCGACGCACCCGCCGTCGCTGTACACCGGCTTCGTCGGCATGACGATCCCGTTCGCCTTCGCCATGGGGGCGCTCATCTCCGGTCACCTCGACGACGCCTGGCTTTCCGCCGTGCGGCGCTGGACGCTGATCTCCTGGTTCTTCCTGTCGATGGGCCTGACGCTGGGCATGCTCTGGGCCTACGAGGAACTGGGCTGGGGCGGCTTCTGGGGCTGGGACCCGGTCGAGAACGCAGGCTTTTTACCCTGGCTCACTGGCACCGCGTTCCTGCACTCGGCGATGATCCAGGAACGCCGCGGGATGATGAAGATCTGGAACTTCACGCTGGTGATCGTGACGTTCCTGCTGACGATCATGGGCACGACGATGACCCGCACCGGGATCGTGCAATCGGTGCACGCCTTCGGTCAGGACAACGTGCTGCTGGTGATCTTCACCTCGTTCATGGTGCTGACCATCATCGTCAGCTTCGGGTTCATGATCGCGCGCCTTCCCGAGTTGCGTTCGCGTGGCAAGCTCGATTCGTGGCTGTCGCGCGAGGCAGCCTTCCTGGTGAACAACTGGATCCTGCTGTTCTCGGCCTTCTTCATCCTGTTCGCCACGATGTTCCCGAGCATCTCCGAGAAGTTCACCGGCGAGCGGATCAACGTGTCCATCCCCTTCTTCAACAAGTGGATGGTGCCGATCGGATTGATCCTGCTGTTCCTGACCGGCGTCGGGCCTCTGATCGCATGGCGCAAGGCGACCAAGTCGCATCTCAAGTACCAGTTCACCTGGCCGGGGCTGGCGGCAGCCGTGACGGTGGGCGCGTGCCTCGTGGCGGGCCTGGGGTCTTCCTGGGCGGCAGTCATCTGCTTCGGCTTCTGTGCCTTCGTCACCACCACGATCTCGCAGGAGTTCGTGCGCGGCGCCTCCATCCGCCGGAAGAACACCGGCAGCGACATGATGACTTCGATGCTGGGCATGATCCTGCGCGGGCGGCGGCGCTACGGCGGCTACATCGTGCACATGGCGATCGTGCTGATGTTCCTGGGCTTCGCGGGCCAGGCCTATCAGAAGGAAGAGGACGCCGACATGAAAGCCGGCGACACCCGCGCCTTCGGGTCGTACACCTTGAAGCTGGACAAGATCGCGCACGAGGAAGATCGCCAGAAGGAGATGATCACCGCCGAGTTCACCGTGCTCAAGGAGGGCAAGGTGATCGACCGGATGCGCCCGGCGAAGTGGTACTACAACAAGCGCAAGAACGAGCCGACCACCGAGGTCGCCATCCGGCGCTCGCCCGCCGAGGACCTGTACCTGACGCTGGGGAACTACGACCTGGCGAAGGGGACGGTCTCGATGAAGCTGGTGATCAATCCGCTGGTCGACTGGATCTGGTTCGGGTTCGTGTTCCTGGCCATCGGCACCGGGATCGCGCTGATGCCGGAAACCGTTCTGGCGCCGCTGGCCGCACGCGTGCCTGCGGGGGCCTCCACGGCGACGATGCTCATGCTGGTGCTCGGCCTTCTCGTCACCGCTCCTGCTCCGGCACGGGCGGCGGAGGTCGGGGATCAGAAGTTCCTGGAGAAGAACCTGTTTTGCATGTGCGGCATGAGCTGCCGCAAGCTGATCGGCGATTGCGACTGCAGCTACGCGCCTGGCGAGAAGGACAAGATCAAGGACCTGCTCGCCCAGGGGAAGAACCGCGACGAAGTGCTGAAGTTCTTCATGGAAAAGTACGGCGGCCAGGCGGCGCTGGCCGCGCCGCTCGACAAGGGCTTCAACCGCTTGGCCTGGGCGCTGCCCTACGGCATCGGCGTCGTGGGCGCGGGCGCGCTGGCCTTCGGCGCCTGGCGCTTCTCGAAGCGCCCGCCCTCGGCGCCACCGCCGGAGCCTGTGGTGTCCGACCCCGATCTCGAGGACAAGCTCGAGGACGAGCTGTCACGCGTCGAGTAGATGAGCCCCGGTAAGATCCTTCCCAAGATCATTCCAGCGATCGGCGGCGCGGCCGCGGTCGGGTACGGACTTGGACCGGCCCAGCTGTTGTTCGGCCCGCCGCTGGTGGTGCTGGGGTTGGGCGGCGTGGTGCTGGGCGTGACCTCGGTGCTGCTCTACCGGATCCTCGAACCGTTGCTGCGGCCCGAGGCCGTGGATCCCGAGACGCCCCGCGGTCCGGTGCGCATACGCGAGCTCGAGCACGAGAAGCAGGCGGTGTTGAAGGCGATCCGCGAGATCGAGTTCGACTACCAGATGCGCAAGATCGCCGAGCCCGATTACCGCGAGCTGTCGCAGCGCTACCGGGCCCGGGCGATGCGCCTCATGCGGGAACTGGAAGCGGGCGATGACTACCGGACGCTGATCGAGCAGGAACTGAAAGCGCGCATGTCCGTGCCGGCCGAGAAAAAATGACGACGGTGGTGATGACAGCCCTCTTGCTGGCGCAGATGCCCGATCTGCGCCAGATGATGGGCAAGCCTCTGCCCAGCCCCGAGTTGCCAGGGGGAACCGTCTCGGTGCGTGTCGCCCGCAAGCTGCCAGCGAATGCCGTCACCGACGCCGAGGTGACGGCGATCTTCACCAAGACCGACGGCGAGTCGCGCAAGCGAACGGCGAAGACCGGCAGTGACGGACGAGCCACATTCGACTCGATCCCGGCCGGCGCCGAGTTCCAGGCCGAGGTGACCGTCGACGGCGAGAAGCTGCAGACCACCCGCTTCCCGATGCCGTCGCAGGGAGGCGTGCGCGTGATGCTCGTCGCCGCGGTCGAAGAGACGGCGCCCCAGGGTAAGGAAACGGGCCCCGCTCCCACGGTCGCCGGGCAGGTGGCGCCCGACGACACGCTGCCGGCCGGCACGCTGCACGTCGTGGTGCACGGATCGGACGGCAAGCCGGTGACCGGGCGCGAGATGCAGCTCGCCGAGGTCGGCCGCGACAAGGGACTCCAGGTCATGCGCGCCACCACCGACACCGAGGGCCGGGCGCGCTTCGAGAAGCTGGCCACCGGCGAACAGGCCGGCTACATGGCGATGATCGATCACGAGGGACTGCGCCTGGCGACGCCGCCCTTCCGCCTGCCCACCGACCGCGGCATGCGCGGCGAGCTGCGGCCTCCCGTGCGCACCACCGACCTCTCGGTGCTGCGCCTCGATCAGCAGTCGCGGGTGATCCTGCTCGTCGGCGAGGACTCCCTCGAGGTGATGCAACAGCTCGTGGTGAAGAACACCTCGGACCAGACGTTCGATCCGGGTCCGGGCGGCCTCGTCATCCCTTTGCCCGAGGGCTTCGTGGGCGCGCAAGAATTACCAGGCGGCGCCACGGTCGAGGTGCGCGCCAAGGAGGGGTTCGTCACCCGCGTCGGCGTGCCGCCCACGCGCACCGCCGGCCTTTCCGTCGAGCTGCGCGTCCGTTACGTGCTCCCGACAGGGGGTGCGAGGCGCTTCGAGTTGAACCAGCCGCGCACCGGGAAGACGATGAAGCCGCGGTACATCGGCGAGGGCGACGCGGACGTGAAGCCGGG
>JANPFD010000125.1:0-2487 GCA_031423255.1 Myxococcales bacterium
ACCGGCTACAACCTGACTGCCGGCGCGTTCGTGTACCCGAACGTCGCGGGACGCTCGTACTACAACATCTGGCTACGGTGGGGCCCGGCACGCTGGTTCGTCGAACTCAACTACATCGACTTCACCGAGAGCGTGAACGCAGACCTTCAGCTGCGCGCCCGCAGCGTCGGCCTGACCGCCGGGCTGCCGCTGCTGCGGTTCTTCTGATGGCCACCGCGGGAATACGCCCTGGCGCGGCCGTTCTCAAGACGAAGTCCGTCATGAGCCTGCGCGTCGCGACCTACCACGTCGGCCCAGCCTGGGGGGTGGTACGATGCCCGCAATGAAGGCTGAACGAAGGCTGAACGAAGGCTGGCCTGGCGCAAGCTAATGCGGTGCCTGGTGGCGTGAGTAGGAGGCAGGGGTGACGAAGACGGACTACCGGCTGTTCACGGTTCTCTACGTCGACGACGAGATGGCCAACCTGACGGCGTTCCGCTACGCCCTCGACGGTCAGTTCCAGATCGAGATCGCGTCGAGCGGCGCCGAGGCGCTGGTCAAGCTGGCGTCGCAGCAGATCGCCGTGCTGCTGGCTGACCAGCGGCTGCCAGGCATGACCGGAGCCGAGCTGTGCGCAGAGGCGAGGCGCCGCTTCCCCGACACGGTGCGGATGATCGTGACGGCGTATGACGACGTCAGCGGTGCCGTGGCCGCCATCAACACCGGCCATGTGGCCAGCTACATCCTGAAACCCTGGCGCGAGGACGCCATGGCCGCGGCCCTGCGCGGTGGTATCGAGGACCACCGGCTGGCCGCACTCACACGTGACCTGCAGGGGCGGCTGGTGCGGGCCGATCAGCCGACCACCACCACGTACGTGGTCGGGCGCGTGCTGCACGATATCAGCAGCCCGGCCACCGCGGCGCACATGAACGTCCACGCTGCCCAGGACACCCTGGGCGAGCTCGCGCCCCATCTGCCCACGACGCCCAAGGCGATGGTCGAGCAAGTGAATGAGCTGCGTATGGCGACCGACGATGCCGTGCTGTCGGTCGACCATCTCGTCACGCGCATCAACACGTTTCGCCAGCGCGCAACCGACAGCGGCCCCAGCGACGAGCCCAGCAGTATTGGCCAGGCCGTGCAGGCCGCCTGCAGCCTGGTCCGCGGCGAGATCACCCGGCGCGCCCGTCTGGTCCTGGATCTGGAAGGTGATTCAATGGTGGCCGCCGATGCCGTGGCACTGTCGCAGATACTAGTGAACTTGTTGACCCACGCTTGCGACTCGATCCTGCCGGGACTACCCGAGGACAACCAGATCGCGATCCGACTGGGCTGCGACCAACGGCGCGGCTCTATCGAGATCGAGGACACCGGTCCCGGCATCGCGCCCGAAGACCTGGCCAGGATCTTCCACCCCCGCATCACCGACCAGGGCGTCGGCCACGGCATGGGCCTGGGCATCGTGCACGACATCGTGCGCAGCCTGGGCGGCACCATCACCGCAAGCGCGAGGGCCCACGGCCACGGCACCCGCTTCGTCGTCGAGCTGCCGCTGGCGACGCCCGCGCCGGCCCCGGAGCCAGTCGCGTGATCAAGATCGACTACCGGCAGTTCACGGTCCTCTACGTCGATGACGAGATGGCCAACCTGATGGCGTTCCGCTACGCGCTCGATAGCCAGTTCCAGATCGAGATCGCGTCCAGCGCAGCGGAAGCGCTGGACGTGCTGGCGTCGCAGGAGATCGCCGTCCTGGTGGCCGATCAGCGCATGCCCGGCATGACCGGGGCCCAGCTGTGCGGCGAGGCGAGGTCGCGCTTCCCTGAAACCATGCGGATGATCGTCACCGCGTACGCCGATATCACCGCGGCCGCCGCCGCCATCAACACCGGCCACGTGTTCCGCTACATAATCAAACCGTGGCGCGAGGAGGCCATGGCCGATGCCCTGCGCGGCGGCATCGAGGCGTATCACCTCGGCGCCATGACCCGCGAAGTGCAGGGCAAGATGATGCAGGCCCATCAACAGTCCACCACGACGTACCTGTTGGGACGCGTGCTGCACGAGATCAGCAGCCCGGCCACGGCCGTGCACATGAACGCCCACGCGATAGAGAGCACCCTGGGCGCGCTTGAGCCGAACCTGGTCCAGGCGGCCGATCCGGTAGGCAAGCAGGTCCACGATCTGCGCCTGGCCACCGACGACGCCGTGGCCTCGGTCGATCAGCTGGTCGCCCGCATCAACCGGTTTCGCCAGGGCGCGGTAAGTGAGGGGCCCAGCGGCGAAGCCAGCAGCCTGGCACAGTCCGCCCGGGTCAACGCCGCCGTGATCCGCAGCGCTCTGCGCCCGCGCGCACAACTGGTCATGGACCTGGAGAACGATTCAATGGTCGCCGCCGACAGCGTGGCCCTGTCGCAGATCCTGCTCAACCTCCTGAGCAACGCGTGCGAGGCCATTCCGCCCGGCCTGCCCGACGAGAACCAGATCATGGTCCGCGTGGGTGCCGAT
>JANPFD010000126.1:0-6700 GCA_031423255.1 Myxococcales bacterium
AACCCCACCATGCACTACTTCGGCGGCTGGGGAGGCGATTGCACCGGCTTCGACACCTGCGTGGTGACGGTCACCGCCGACCGGACGGTGACGGCGAAGTTCGCGCCCGCGAACCTGATGTTCGTGACCAGCCAGGCCTACATGTTCGATCAGATCCAGGGGTACGGGCCAAATCCGTCGACACCGAACGCGACCGGGATGCTGGCGGGAGCGGACGTGATCTGCAACATGGCCGCGCTGAAGGCCGGCCTTCCGGGGACCTACGTGGCGTGGCTCGCCGCCAACGGTATCCCCGCCTACTCACGCGTCGGGACAGCACGCGGATGGCTTCGCACCGACGGCAAGCCCTTCGCGGACGTGCTGGGACAGCCCAGCCCAGACCAGATCTTCTACCCACCCGAGATCGACGAGAACAAGCAGGCGAGCCCCATGAGTGTGAATACCCAAGAACTCGTCCTCACGGGTGCGAACGCAACGGGCGGACCGGCGATGGCGGAGAACTGTAGTAACTGGACGCAAAAAACGGGGCTCAAGGTCGTTGTAGGCCATCGGCGGGGCGGCACGCAAACCTGGATGACCTACCCCTTCAACACCACCGGCTGCGGCAACTTCGCCTGGCCGTTGTACTGTTTAGCGATCGACCAACGAGTCCGGGTCACGGTGCCGGCGCCGCCAGCCGGTACCAAGGTCGTCTTCCTATCGTCCGTCCCTTTCAACCCGTCCACCGGCATGGCGGCGGCCGACGCCCTCTGCAACACTGACGGCCAGGCGCGATTCGGCAGACCTTTCAAGGCGTTGCTGACCCCGTCGGACAACCCCTTTGGATCGCGGGTCACCCTGACCGATGCGCCGGTCGCGAGGCCCGATGGCGTTGTGGTGGCTAGCAGGGATCGAGATCTCACGATGGCGACGATGGGGCCCAGTCCCCTTCTTGCGCCGCTAACACTGATGGCTGACGGTTCAACCTACGTGTCCGGCTTTGCTTTTACCGGTAGGAAGCCAAACGTGTACCCGCCCGTGGATGCCAACTGCCTAGACTGGACCACCGACGTCACCCTATCCGTCACGTCCGGGTTCACTAGCCTGGCAACCACCTTTTGGGCCGTGTCTGGCTACAACAGCAAGTGCTCCGAGTACCTCCGCATCTACTGCCTAGCCGACTGAGCCTCGTCGCTCTCGACCACGTCGCCGCGATTTCGTGCGCTAGCTTGCACCCGCGCCACCGAGGTCGCCGTTCGAGGGCATTCCGTTAACCAACACACCTACACTTCCGTCCAAAATTGGGCCTCGTCGCTGAAACCCAAAAGATTTTTTAATTATTTTCTTGCGCCCGGCTCCAGATTCCTGAAAATGCTGCCCGCTGCTGCAATGCATTCGCATGTGCGTCCACCACGGGTTCTTTTGGAGGCTAAATACATGACCTGCTCTGGGAGTTTTGATCTTCGTTCGCTTCGGGCCGTCTCGTTCGGCCTAATAGCTATCGCCCTCGCCCCCGGGTGCGGCGGGAGTAGCGACGGCTCCGGGAAGAGTGACTCCGGCACCGACGCTGGACAGCTGGTGCAAAAGCCGGCTGCGCTGAAGATCGACCCCACCAGCGGAACCTTCGGTTCCGTGGTTGTGGGCAAGGCCAGCATGACGGCCGTCGAGCTCACCGTGTCGAACGCGGCCGGGAACGCGACCTCCGGGCCTATCAAAGTTGAGGTCTCTCCCGCGGGTGAGTTCGCCGCCACTGGCTGCAGCGCCACCACCCTCGCAGGAGGGGCCAGCTGTAAGATCTCGGTGTCGTTTACTCCGAGTGCGGCGGGTCTTCGCACCGCCACCGTCGCGGTCAGCGCTACCCCAGGAGGCGCGGTGAGCGCCAGCCTCTCGGGAACCGGCCAGTCCGAGTCTGCACCCCGCATCCTCCCTGACAACGCCAACTTCGGCGACGTCGCCGTGGGCTCGATGACGGGGACAGTCCGGATGTTTACCGTCACCAACCCAGGCACTGCTCCCGCCACGATCACCCTGAGCATTAACGGCGCGGACTTCATGCTCACAGCGGGCGCCTGCGGGATGGCGGTCCCCGGCGGTGGAAGCTGCACGGCGACCGTGACCTTCCGACCAGCTTCAGGCGGCGCTAAGGCGGGCACCCTGATCGCCACGTCGTCCGGTGGCGTTGGTCAGGCGGCACTCGCAGGGAACGGCCTTGCAGCTGCCAGGCTCGTGGCCAACCCCGCGATGGCAGCGATCGCTGGCACTGTCGGTGTCGTGAGCGCCCCCGTCACCATTGGTATCGCCAATACCGGCGACGAGCGCACGGGCACTATCTCGGCGACGCTCGGCGGAGCCAACGCGGCTGACTTCATGATCGCATCGAACACCTGTGTTGTACCCCTGGCCGGTCTCGGGAACTGCGCCATCGGGGTGACGATGCGAGCCGCCGCTGCTGGCGCCCGCGCTGCGACTTTGACCGTGTCCGGCATGCCGGGTGGCATGGCGACTGTGATGATCGCTGGGACAGCGGTCACCGGTGGCGCGCTCACTCTCACGCCGGCGACCGGAAACTTCATGAGCGTCACGGTCGGCGCGCGCAGCGCAGCGCAGGCGTTCACTGTGACCAACACTGGCGGCACTGCAACGGCTGGTGCGGTCACCGTCACCTCCAGCAGCGGCGACTTTGCTATCGTCTCGAATACCTGCGGCGCCGCTCTGGCCCCGATGGGTACCTGCGCGGTTAGCGTCGTCTTCGCGCCGACGACTGCAGGCGCTGCGACCGGTTCGCTCACTGCCTCCGGAGCAGGTAGCGCAGTCGCGGCCCTCATGGGCACTGGCGTCTCTGGCGCGGGCCTTAGCATCACCCCGAAGAGCAATGGCTTCGGTTCGGTCGCACTGAACCAGAAGAGCACTTCGGTCGACTTCACGGTGACCAACACCGGCGGGGCGGCAACCGGAGCGCTAACTACGGCCCTCGGCGGAAGCGCTGCGAGCCAGTTCGAGATCGCAGGCAACAACTGCAACGCGTCTCTCGCAGCGGCCGCGACCTGCATCGTGACGGTGCGCTTTGCCCCGACCACGAACATGCCGGCTGACAAGGCCGCCACGCTCACGGTCTCCGCGACCCCCGGTGGTTCGGTCACCGCCGACCTTCAGGGCGCCGCGCTGCTGAATCCGCTCCTAACGTGGGCTCCGACGGCGAATAATTTCGGCGGCGTGGTTGTCGGGCAGGCCAGTACCGATGCCACGTTCATCCTAACCAACGGCGGCATGGTCGACACCGGGATGGTCGCGATCACCTTGGCCGGTGTCAACGCTGGCGACTACGAGATTGGCAGCAATGGCTGCACCACTCTCGCCCCAGGCGTTTCCTGCGGTGTCGTTGTGCGCTTCAAGCCCACCGCTCTGCTTGTTCGCAACGCTTCGCTGCTCGCAATGGCAGTTGGTGGGACGGGCTCGTCCACTCTCTCCGGGACCGGCCTGGCGCCTCTCGAGTGGACCCCGCTCATGGCAGACCTCGGCATGGCCTCGGTCGGCGGTGTCGCGGCATCACAAAAGACCCAGGCCTTCACTCTCACGGTTCGCGCCCCGCTCTCCAACCTGGCGGCCTCGATCCCCGTCGGCTTCGCCGATTTCACGGTAAGCGCCCTCGCCGGCTGTGGCGGCTCCGCAGCCGTCGTCGCCGCCACGCCGGCCACCTGGCTCTCTGTGGCTAATGCTAACGCCTGTACCGCGACCGTCACCTTCGCTCCCCAGGCGCCGACTGGCGCCAGGACCGGAACCCTGACAGCGCTGGCGACCGGTGGCACGAAGGCCGACGCGCCTCTGACCGGTACGGCGGTTGGTGCTCTTGAGATCACGCCCAGCCCCGCCGACTACCTGAACGTGGCCGTTGGTACCCCGACTGCCAAGCTCTTGACCGTCAAGAACAATAGCTCGACGGCTACGATCACTGCCCTAGCCGCCGCTCTTGGGGGCGCGAACGCCGCCGAGTTTGAAATTGTGGCCAACAACTGCCTGAGCGTCGGGACGCTGCAGCCGAACAACCCTGCTGGTAACAATCCCCTCTCTAGCTGCACCGTCACCGTGAACGCTAGGGCCACCTCGGTCGGCGCCAAGATGGCGACTCTCACGGCGAGCGGCCTGGCTGGCACGTCGCCGGAATCGGTGGTTGCCAACCTGCTCGCCAACGCTGGCGTAGGCGCGGCTCCGACGATCTCTCCGAGCCCCGGTGCCTTCGGCGACGTTCCGCTCACTGCGATCGGGACGGTCACCTTCACCATCACGAACCCCGCGGCCGCCACCGCCAACCTGGCCATCATGACACCCACGACGAGCGCGGGTGAGTTCACGGTTGGGACCAACGGCTGTGTTGGTGGTTTGAATCCTCTCCCGGCCGGCCAATCGTGCACCCTTCAGGTGAACCTGACGCCCACTCTGCTCAACGGCCTCGGCGCACGCACCGACACCCTGAACGTCCCAACGGGCAACGGGCTTCTGACCGTGCCGCTGACGGGCAATGGTGTCCAGCCGCTGGTTATCGCGCCGCTCACCAGCGACTTCGGCAGCAGCGTCCTTAACGACACGACCACCGCTCCGAACAGAACGTTCACGGTGACCAATCGCGGCGCCGCGAACATCAACGTCACCACGTCAGTGACTGCCGGCCTTGCACCTAACGCGGACGCCTGCCCTGGCGGCGGCTGCGACTACAAGGTCATCATGCCATGTGCCAGCCCTCTGGCTCCGGGCATTCCGTGCACGATTTCGATTAATTTCGTGCCCGACGCGATTGGCCCGACCACGGCGCTCCTCAAGGTAGTCGACTCGACCACGAACGCCGTGGCGCAGGCGACGCTCTCAGGCACCGGTGTCGCGGATGCCGACCTCATCATCCAGAACGTCCCGGCCCCGATGACGAGGAACTTCGGCGATGTCCGCCTCGACGTTGGCGGTAGCGCCAGCCAGACCTTCCGCGTGAAGAACCAGGGCGGCGCCGCGAGCGGCGTCATGACCTTCCTCAGCGCCATCACCAGCAAGTTTCCTTCCACCGCGGGTTGCGACGCGTTCGAGGTGGTCCCAGCTGGTACGACTTGCGCCAACGGGGGCTCGCCTCTCGCCCCGGCCGGCACGTGTGACATCGTGGTTCGCTTCAACCCGGTCACACCTTGTGCAGTGGCAGCGGTGAATACCGCTACCTTCTCGGTCAGTGCGCCCAAGAAGGTTTTGGGCACCACCACCACGTTCGCTGTGACACTGTCCGCCGGAGTTATCGTCCAGCAGGGGGTCTACATCGAGGTGGCCGCAACTCCCAGCACGCCGCAGCCCGCGAACATGGGCGAGACCTTCGTAGGCGTGGCCGGTCCGACTGTCACCCTTCGTGTGGTGAACAACAGCCTTGCTGCAGTCACGCTCAACGCCACGCCGGTGGTTCTTCCCGCCAATACCTACTCGGCCCCGGTCCCCGGCGGGACATCTCCCTGCGTGTTCATCGGTGGCACCCCGATCGCTCCTGCCGGCGGGTCGTGTACGTTCACTATGTCGCTCTTCCCGACCGCCGGCACTCCCGGTTTGGTGGGTGGGACGGTGGTCCTCGGCACGACGGGGGGCAACGTCACGGGCGGTCTCTTCGGCCGGATCATGAACGACGCCATCCTCCAGATCACTCGGCCAGGCGCCAACGGCGACTTTAGCGAGGTTCAGCTAAACACCGGAAGCCTTGCGACTCAGACCTGGACCCTGACCAACGTTGGCGAGCGCTCCTCGGGTGCGCTAGCCATCCTCAAGGCTGGGGCGAACCCCAACGAGTTCACCGTCGTCAACGCAAGCAGCGATTGCATCGGTAAGATCCTGACGGTGGCTGGTACCTGCAACATCGTGGTTCAGGCAACCCCGACCAACGCAGGTCTCATCGGCGGCGTGGCCCTGGCCACTCTGACCGCTTCTGGGACCCAGGTGGTGGGCTCGCCAGTACTCGTCAGCAACCTCCGGACGGTCCCGGTCAACGCTTCGGACCTGTCTTTGGACGACGGTGCTGCGGCGTTCGTGTCGGGAAGCTACTTCTTCAGCGCCGGTGGCACTGCAATCACCACTCAGGCCCTCAGCGTCGAGTCGTCGCGCCTTGTGCGGGTGCTCAATGCCACCAACGGCCTGCGAACCGGTCCGCTCTCGATCACCCTTACCGGTGCTAACCCGACCGAGTTCACGTTCACCGGCTGTGGCAATGCCACAGTCGATGGCCTGACCGGCACGGGCGGGACCCAGACCTGCAACCTGACCCTGAAGTACACGCCCCGGACCATTGGCTCCCATTCAGCCGTGCTGACCGTGCAATCGACTCCTGGCGGCAGCGAGACCCTGATCATTCAGGGCGGCTCGACGCCGAGCGTCCTCGTGGGACCCGCGACCCAGGCGTTCACCAACAACCAGGAATTTGACTTCACGGTCACCATCGCCGCCGGAGCGACGGCTCCCACCGGTCCCCTCCAGATCACCATCACCGGTACGGACGCCGCGTCGTTCCCCTTCGTGAGCACGCTGAACTGCAAGGACACCTCGCTGGACAACGATGTCTTGACCCTTGCGCCCAACCTGGCCACCTGCACCGTCCGGGTGAAGTACCTCGGCCCGACGGCTGCAGCGCGGACCGCCACGCTGACCGTATCGGGTAGCGTCGCTGGTAACACCGCGACTGCGGCTCTGACCGGCAACTAGCCGAAATCAG
>JANPFD010000127.1:0-3990 GCA_031423255.1 Myxococcales bacterium
CGCAGCGTCTGCTGTTGGCGGGCACCGCGACTGGCCAGAACCTGAGCACACCGGTTCTCGAGCGCAGCGGCGCAGCCGACGTGAAGCTGGCGGGCTCGTTGCATTTCTCGCTGCTCGGGGTGTCGCTGACGTTCTTTCCCGATCCGCGCAGTGGCTTCCATGTCGGCGGGACGGTGGGAGTGGCATGGGCGTGGGTCAAAGCGCCGTCGCCTTCGTTCACCGAGTATCTCGGTGGCGCGGGCGGCGCCATCGCGCTCGACGCCGGCTACTCGTGGTGGGCCAGCGCCGACTGGTCGCTGGGCGTGTTGATGCGGTTGACCGCGGCGCAACTCCACGGCGAGGACACGGTCCTTGGCATCACCGGCGCGGAGGACGATCGCGTGACCGCGGTCGCCCTGATGTTCAGCGCGGCCTACAACTGAACCTGCCGGCCGTGCCACGTCGCCGTGATCCCGGCCGTGTGCTTGCTGCGGGTGGCGGTACCGCGGGGTTCGCGCCACGGTGCTTCGGTCGATACAGACGTAACCCCAGTACGAGCGAGTCACGAGCGCGCCACGCACCTCCCAACTGGGTTTCCGGTGTTACTTGCACACCGCCGGGACGTTCGGCTGGCTGGCGAAGGCCGCCATCTGCATGCGGCAGATCTGTGCGAACTGATCCCGCTCGGCGGCGTCGACGCTCGCGCAGGCCTTCGCCATCATGCACACCGCGGGGGCCACGGCCGGACCGAGCGAGGCCGCGCAGCAGGCATCCAGCTTCACGCAGGCCCCGCAACCGACGTCGCCCTGCCCGCCGCTGCCGCCTGCGCCACCCGCGCCGCCGCTAGCGCCGCTAGCGCCGCCGCCGCCGCCCACACCGCCACCGCCAGCGCCAGCAGATCCAGCGCTGGGTGGGGTGCCTCCACACGCTGGCAGAGTCTTCACGCAGCTGGCGTAGCCGTCACAGTCCTTGGCCAGGCACCCGTCGAGCGCGCTCGCGATCTCCGCGTGGTTCTTGCACAGTCCGCTGCCAGCGGTCGCTACGCATGCCGACTTGCACTGGGCCGCGCTGTTGGTCGCGCCGCACATCGCGACCT
Organism: Myxococcales bacterium; assembly: GCA_031423255.1. Lineage (GTDB taxonomy): Bacteria > Myxococcota_A > Polyangia > Fen-1088 > Fen-1088 > JANPFD01. The sequence continues at coordinate 1,076 of JANPFD010000127.1, forward strand.
TGTCGCACACCTTGCCGCAAACCAATTGGTTGGTCTCGGTGCCCGGGCTGCCGCCCTCGTCGCCGCCGCAACCTGAGGACGCCCCCGCAAGAGACGCCAGGACGAGCAAAGATCCCGCGAGCGCGACAACCTTGTGGGGCATCGTTGCGGCGAGAGTACCATGCACGGGGCTTCGCTAGGCCAATCAGAGCTTCGCTGTCGGGAGCACACGAACCCGTGCCCGCCCCAAGGGGCCTGGCCCGCAGAGGGTCAGGTCAGCGGAATGCGCGACTTGTTGGCCGAAAGCCACTTGGCCAGAGACTGAAGTTCCGGGTTCAGCGACCGCGAGAAGTCGACGCTGCGCGCGCCACAGTAGGTCGACTCGAAGTCGCGCTTGTACTGCATCATGTTGGCCATCTCATCCGCGCCTGGGAAGCCGAAGGTCCGGTACACCTCGGGCGGCACGTACTGATATGCAACCTTCTGCTCAAGCGCGCGGCTCAAGGCCGCCGCCATTTCTTCGCCGGTCAGCTGTTCGCCGGACACACCCACGGTCTTGCCGATGAACTCGGCTCCGCGCTTGAAAATGCCGAACGCGCAGCGGCCAATGTCCTCGGCGGCTATGCCCGGCAATTTCTTGTCGGCCATGGGTAGAACGAACGACAAAGAACCGTCGGCCTGCTTTTTCGGACCCGAGCCGAAATTGATCATGTTGTCCCAGTAGAACGACGTCAGAAGGAACGTCGTCGGAACGCCGCGCTCGGTAAAAAACTTGTTCGCCTCGGCCTTGGCGTCGAAGTGCGGAACCTTGTACTTGTCTTTCAACGTGGGCATCCGGTTGTCGCTCAGCGGCACCTTGTCCCGGGTGTCCTCGAACGTTGACCAGATCGCGTGCTTGACGCCCGCGTCCTTGGCCGCCTGGGCCAGGTTCCGTGCCTGATCGATTTCCTTTTCTGGAGAGAAATGCTCCCAGAAGTTAGTCACGCAAAACGCTCCATGGGCGCCGGCGAACGCCTTCGTCAGGCTCGCCACATCATCGAGATCCGCGGCCACAACCTCGGCGCCCTGCTTCGCCAGGGCCTGGGCGTTGTCCGACGCGACCTTTCGCGTGATGGCACGCAGCGCGTACTCGCCGCTCTTGTCCGCCAGAATGGCCCGCGCCAATCCGCCGCCTTGCGCCCCTGTTGATCCAACGACTGCGATGATTTTCTTGGTCATTTGCGGGGACACTAGCAGCGCGATGCCGTTGTGCCAGCGATATTCTTCACGATCAGAGCGTCGCCCTCGGTCGCAAGAGACTCAGCTACGGCAACTCGCCTAGCGCGCGGCGGCCGGCGTCGAGCATCCTTATCACCCGGTCAACGTCGTAGACCGCGCCCGCCCACGGCCCGCCGCTGGCTGATTGCAGGGCCGCCCGGGGCATCGACCCTGGGAGACTTGCTTCGGCTCGCTCGCCCTTTCACGGGACGCCGGCTGAGCCATCGATACCTGGTGGCCACACCGAAAATGAACTGATTGTTGGCGCCGGCCAGCAGGTAGGGGGCGTGCGAGGCGTGGGCAACGGCCGGAACGTGAGGCAGCCGACGACGCCGGCGGGCCGGATACGATACGATGGTGCGCATGGAGAACAGGTCGAAGGCCCGAAGGCTGCGATGGGTAGCATTCGGACTTGCGTGTCTCAGCCTCGCCGGCGTGGCGGCGTTCTTCCTGTCCGACAAAGGACGCGGCGGTCCCGCTGATTCCGAGGGCGCGAAGCGGAAGTCGGCGGTGCTCGCGCGGCAATTCGCACTCGCCCCGCCCGGGTCATTTGACCGCAAGGAGTTCGAGGCCGATCCGGCAACCTATCTGAAGACGGTCGAGCCGGGGCGGTGCTTTCAGACCGCGCAGCCCACGGGTCCGGATGATGTGCGACTCACGATGGCCAGCAGTCCGTTGACGAAGCTCCCGCCGGGCGGGGAGGTTTCGCTGAGTGTGAAGGGCGCTGCCAACGCGCCGGTGACGTTCACCTCCTTCAACGGCGGCAACTTCAAGGAGAGCAAGCTCGGCAGCGTGACGGTTCAGGCGGACGGGGCAGGCCTGGCGGTTGCGACGTTCTCCGCCGGTCCGGGGATACGTGGCGACCTCCGTATTCAGGCGGGATCGCCGCTCGCCGTGGGGTTTCAGACGTTCCTGGTTCGGGTGGCCGGTGAGTAGGCCCGGCACGTAGATGTCCTGCACCCGCTCGGCGCCGAAACGCCGCTCGTACGCCAGGGCCGTGCTCACGCCGTCACCAGCGGCTTGGTCTCGCCGGCTTCCTACGAGTCGCTGCCCACGACCTCGGCTGCCGTCGCGGCCACCACGGCGCGCTTGAGCCACTGGTCGAGTGTCGCTTGATCGGTGCACGCCAGAATGCGCTGGCGTGACGCCTCGTCCACGGCGATCCCTCGCGCTTCCAGGAATCGCAGGATGGAGATGGCCTCACCCTCGAGACGCCCCTTGGCCTCCCCCTCGGCCACGTACTTGCGGGCGAAGTCGCTCTTCCACTCGTAGTTCTTCAGGTCCATGGCTTCGAATACCTTTCGCGCCGCTTTGGACAGCGCGTTGAGGATTAGATCGTAGTACAGCATCCGCAGATCGTCACTCAGCTTTTCTGTCGCGTTGAACGCCGTCCTGGCCATCTGCGCCTCGCGCTTGGGCGCCAGCCGGCCCGCATGCGCCAGCACCGACAGCAGCGCCAGCTCGGGGCGCGCCTTCGCCGGCACAATGTCCTCGACCACCGGCACAAGCGCAGGTCCGATCACCACAGGCGCGAACGTCCACCCCGGACCGCACGACACCGGCGTCGCTGCCCAGCGCGCCACCTTTTCGTCGAGCGTGTAGACCAGCACGCAGGTCGGGCAGGACAGCCGCAAGCGCAGGCTGGTCGCGTAGTGGGGCCACGAGTAGAGCTTCGCGTC
>JANPFD010000128.1:0-5497 GCA_031423255.1 Myxococcales bacterium
CCGGGCAAGGTGGGACGACCGTCGACGACGGCCAGAATGTCCTCCATGTCGTGGCTGGCGGTGAAATCATCCTTGCCACGATCCCTGAACGCCTCCAGCTTCGTCGCCATGAACAGGGGCGCACGCACGAGCCTGATCCGCTTGCCATCAGGCAGCGCATACTCGGTCGCCGAACGGATGGCGCTGGGGTACCAGCGATTCGACGGCCCCCACGGCCCTTCCGTCGTCGGCATCACGTCAACCTTGATGCCGTCAATGACGTAGCGGCACTGTGGTGCGCCTTCCGACACGTCCTCGTGGAATCCAAGATCGCGCAGCCGTTGGCCGAGCCGAGCGTATTCGGCGTAGCTGCCAATTTCCACGATCACATCGACGTCTTTCGTTGGCCGTGGTTCCGCGGCTCCGGGCTCGGTGACCAGGAGACCGGTGGTCGCACCGCCCAGGAAGACAACTTCGTCGCGCAGATCACCCAGCCGCTCGGCGACCAGCCCCAAGACCGCGTGCACGTCAGCGAGGTGGTCAGGACCTGGCGTCACGACAGCCGCTTTCGCAGATGGTCGGCAGCCAGGGTCCGTTCCCGGGCGGTCCCCACGCGCACAGCATCGATCAGCGCCAAGATCTCGTACAGGTCGCGATCGGCGAGCGCGGCCTCCACGGCACCCCGGCACAGCGGCTCCAGGCTTTCGCCGCGCACAGAACCGGAAGGGTGCGGCCAGACCAGGGGCGGTTCACTGCCAGCTCCGATCTGCGCGCTCAGCGGTGGCGCCGAGTGCGCCGTGGGCACTCCCCGTGTGAGCGCGCTTCGTTCGGCGACGAAGACGTAGCGGATCCCGTGCACCAGAAACTCGATCAGGTTGCGCGCGATCGGGCGCCTGGTCTGGGCGTCCATCAGGGCGGCGGCGGTCGCGCGGCGGACGGCCGCGTGAACCTCGGAGGCGCTCATGCGGACCGCGGCGGCGAGGGATGCGTAGGTCCACGCGGCGTCTGGCTGTGTGGCTAGGCGCGCTAAGATCAGAACGTCCTGAGGGCGCAGTAGAATCAATGGGTTAGGACGTACGATATTCGGGATTCGCGAATACCGCAAGGCTGGGGTCGGTGAAGGCGCTGCGCCGGATGCGCGCCCTTGGGGGCGGCTCGGCGTTTAGGGTGAAAAGCCAAACCAGGTGCTCACGCAGGTCGGGGCCGGGCGATGGCATCGAGGCCACTTCACCCCCCACCGCCCGCAATCAGCGCCAGGTCGGTGGCTGTGGCGCGCCGGGGTCGGTGAAGACCGCTTGCCTCTGGTGCCCGCCTTGACCATGCTATCAATCGTGATAGTGCTCTGTCGTGCCTACCTGGAAGGCGCTGGGATACGTGATCCGTCTGTACGAGACGGATCATCCCCCGCGACATGTCCACGTGTACCGGGACGGCAAGCAGGTGGCGAGGTACGACCTTGAGAATGGCAGGTTCATGGACGGCGATCCCAAGCACTTCGTCCGCATCCGGGCGGCGCTTCGCCAAGCTGGTCTCATTCGCTGAGAGGAGATATCCCGATGCCCAGAAGAAGTACCGATGACACGGGCCTCGTCGTCGCGTCGACCGCAGCGATCGGCAGCATCCTGCTCAACGTCGCCCAGGCGATCGAGCAGAACCGGAACGCGGGCGTCTCCGAAGGCCTTCGGCGGGACAGGAAGACCCTTCTCGTTATCCTGCGGCGGATGAAGAAGGTGTACGACGCACAGCAAATGAAGCTCATCGAGGCCCAGGCGGCGCTGGAGGCCGCCCACCGCGAAAGCACGCACCACCAGGGACACACCAGAATCTTGCAAGCGAAGGCGGACGAGCTGCGACGGACATCAGAGAAGAACAGGCAGGACTACGAACTTGTAGCCTCCGAATGCGCCCGCCTTCGCGCGCGCGTGGCAGACCTCGAAGCGCGAACGGATGCGAAGGGGCAGCGTGGCACCCGGCCCTAGGGCGAAGCTGCGAGGGCCGACGACCGCCCATTCGGCGCGATACTCCTCGCCACCCGAATTGGTGGCGGCGTACCTCGATCCTGAGACGGGCTACCTCACCTGTGGATTTGCCGATGCCCGGGTGGTTGAGTGTCGCCTCGCTCGGCTCGGGCTGCCACCTGGCCCGCCGATCGTCTACGCGTCGATGGACGAGTTTCGTGGCGGTGTCGATTTCCTCCGTGAAGACGGAAGCCACACCGACTGCGGAGCCGATCATGTGCTCTACGTCGTGGACGGCGCCTATCGCGCGGCTCAGGCCGCCGCCACGCCGGAGCCAGCGATTGCTCAACGGATCGCGACGAGGTTGGTGACCCTCCGTCGGAAACGCGCGCTATCCCAGAGAGACGTCGCGCGCCGGGCCGGTATGGCGGCCCCCAACTACGCCCGGGTCGAAAAAGGGCGCCACGCGCCGTCGACGACGACACTCCTTCGACTCGCCGCGGCCCTCGGATGCACGCTGGGGGACATCATTGGACCGGAGGGCGGGTAGTCAGGAGGGCCTTCATCGAGCCCACCTTACCGGCGCGGCAGGAGGGCCGGTGGCGCATCGTCGTTGGCGTGGTGGTACAGCCCCACGCTGGCGACGAGTTGGTCGATGGCGTCCCGGTCCAGTCCCGCCATCGAGCCGAGCTGGCGGAGTTTTCCGCCCGTGACCAGACCCCGGCGGTATGCCTCGAGTGCGAGGCCGATGAACCGGCGGCGGGACTCGTCGCGGGCGCCGTGGCTCTCGGCGATCTCAAGGAGCTGCTCGAGATTGGTCAGTTCGCGGCCGAACGCGATGCGCTCGCGCCGCCGCTGCTGAGCGGTGCCGTGTTCGGCGGCGTCGGTCTCGGCCCCGGGGACAGACACGGTGGCGTCCTGGGCGGGGAACTCCTCCCGGAAGAAGTCGCGCATGTCGCGGCCGAAGAGGAACGCGAGCTTGGCGAGTTCGAGGCTGGAGACGCTGCGACTGCCCTGCTCGATTTCGACGAGAGCGGACTGAGACACACCGATGGCATGGGCCGCCGCATCCTGCGATAGGCCGCACGATTCACGCGCGTGTCTGAGGCGATCGGCGAGCATGAGCGGTGAGATTGCCACGACGACCGGGTTTTCGGCAGGGTTGATCATGGTCCTCCGCCCGTCGCCGCTGCGACCACGTGTTCGTCCTTGATGGCCCGTTCGCGGGGTTTCATGCCGTGAATCATGCCCCGAGAGGCCGCCCACCCCACCACGCCGCGGACGCGACGCTCGGCCGCATCAGGTCATGTCCCGTCCTATGCGGGAAACCAGCCTCGCAGGATATCCCGTAGCCGGCCGAAGGCTCGGTCGGTGCATCGTTCAAAGCCAACCTGGTCGGCAAGCCTGCCGTAGAGCGCGGAGCTTTTGCGGACTCCGGCGATCCGGAGAGCGTCATCGACAGCGGCCTTGGGATCCACGGGCTTCGTGCCGTTTGAGCCCAGACGGCCCTCGGAGCGAAGCCATTCGTCAATCGTTGGTTGGCGTCCCGACCATCCGAGGACGCTGGCGACGTGGGGCGACTGACTCCAAACCCAGTTCTCCAGCTCGGGAGCGATCACCACGGTGGCTGAACGCTCGGCCCACCCAGTCGACGCCATCAATCTCTCGACCTCAACCTCCAGATCCTCGGGCGATGCTTGCTCTCGACCGCAACCCTGATGATCGAACACGACCAGCGCGTACGCGTGCGTTGTGGCGTAGGAACGCAGGAGTAGATGGCTGCGCACCCGGCTGCCGGGATCCCTTTCAGTGTTGACGACGACATCGATAGAGACCGGCCGAATCCCGAGCCGCTTTGGCTGGCCGAGAATGCCGAGCACCGTGGCCTTCATGTCCTTGTCGGCAACGGACACAACCAGATCTCTTGACGCTGTCATCCCAGGATTCCGGAAGCGAAAAGTGTCCCGATTGAAATGTCTCGCCTCCACTCCTTGAGCGCAGGATGAGCGTCGCCCCTGACGATCGTGGTGCCCGCAGAACTTCGGCTGAAGCAGAGAATTTGTTCAGGTTGCGCCAGGCCCAGCAGGACGGGCGAATGGGTTTCCAGCAGCACCTGGCCCTCGTAGACGGATGACAGCGACTGGAAGATCGTTTCCAGGTTGCCTGGATGTACGCCGTTCTCGGGCTCCTTGATGAAATAGATATCCCCCGGTGCTGGTAGATACGCGATCAAGGTCAGCGCCATGAGTCTGAGCGTTCCGTCGGAAAGCGCCCAGGAGGGAATCTCCAGCCCGTCCCGGCTCTTGGTCATGAGGTAAGCAAAACGATCCTCGAGCCGTTCCACGACACGAACGCCGTCTAGATCGTTCAGGGCGGTGCGCAGATGTTCGATCCAGCGCGCGAAACTTTCTGGGTTGCGCATCAGTTCCTGGACGCGCCACGGCAGGTCGGCCCCATCTGGCTGATGCCGGATCTTGGTGAGCGGCGCGCTGGCCAAGTGAAGCGCGCGACTGTCGAGGGACACACCGAAGATCCTTTTGGTCAGGAGTTCGCGGAGCCACATGCTCATGCTGAATGAGCCTTCGTCGTCGGGCAGGTTGTCCAGCGCCGAGCGCTCTACGTTGGCGCGAAAACTCACATCGCGATAATAGGCGGCGTCACCCCTATCTTCCTCCTCGACTTCTGGACGGAATGAGACCCCGTCGGAATGCTGGCGATCGAAAATCCGCTCCGAATAGTCCGTCTCGGAAAGAAAAAGTGACTGTTCGCTAACTGGCTCGGGCTCGAACGCTTCGGATCGATGGAGCAAGCGCTCGCGCATGACGCCCAGCTTGTTCGTCTTGGGGTCAAACCCAAGGCGCACCTCGTAGCGCATCCAGCGCGAAGGCGGCTCGCCCGTCCACACGCCACAGCCGTCCGGCACGCGCGCTTCCACGGCGATCTCGATGGGCTGACCTGTTCGGGCCCAGGTGAGATCCTCGAAGCTCCCCGCTCGCTCGACGATCGCGGTTTCAAGGCCATCGGCGGCGAACCTGCCCAGGAACGAGAGGACATCGACGAAGCTGGACTTGCCGCTTGCGTTGGGCCCGATGAGCACCTGGAGCGGCCCCAGTGGCTGAGCGACGCGGCGAAGGCAGCGGAAGTTGAATGCTTCCAGTCGGGTAATCATGTGGTCTTTCGCGGCCTTGGTACGCCCCCATCGGCCAAGGGGCAGGCTAGCACGCCAGGCGAAAGCCGCGGAGACTTGGCGCGCGCAGCACCGCCTTGCCGGCCACACGCAGCCCGCGACCACTGCGCGCTACATGCGCCCGCTGAAGGACGCAGCCGAAGATGTCCTTCGAGCCGTCGCGGCCGCCGGGAAACCGGAATTCCGGTCACATTCCGGCCACACGGACACGCGCGACACCCCCAACTCGAAACGCGACGTTCGAACCAATAACACTGCAAGCAAGCGTGACGATTCGGGGTTTCCAGTTGTGCGAGGAGGGGGAATCGAACCCCCATGGCTGTTAACCGCTAGCACCTCAAGCTAGTGCGTCTACCAATTCCGCCATCCTCGC
>JANPFD010000129.1:0-1480 GCA_031423255.1 Myxococcales bacterium
ACAGGCAACGCGATCGACTCGTCGGACGGGGTCGGCCCGGTCGGATCCCTGGCGCCGTCATCGATCCTGCCGACACACCCGGCGGCGAGTACGGCCACCAGCGCCCGGGCCCGGCTCCTTGCAGATAGGTGTTTCAAGGGGTCCCGGCGGCGCTGCTGAAGCAATCTGCATGCCACGGGAGGATGGCCGCCGTGGCGCCGCCTGTTGAGCCGGATCGGAACGAGTCGTTCGTCTGACGCCGGCTTCGTGGTGATGCATCCGGTTCCGCTCGTTTCGCCGAGGCCGGCGCGCGGTCCCGAGCGACGCAGCCGCCGCGTCGGGCGATACATGGCTCGATCCCGCGCCGACTGGCTGTTCCGCGAATGAACAGCCGGTTCGCGCGCCGCGAACGTGATCTGGGCTTCGCCGATGGCCAGAGCTGGCCCAACCCTTGCTGATTGCCGACCTCGTGATGACCCTGGGTCCACGATGACGGTGCGTTCGGCGGCGACCCTGCTGGCGGCCGTTGCTGTGGGGTGTGCGGGAGGCCTTGAGCCTGCCAATCACGTCCCATCGGACGGCCCGGAAGAGGCGGGCGGCTCGAAGGCGCCGCTGCCGGACGCTTCAGCGCCCGTCGTCGGCCCGCGCGCGGACGCTTCACCGTCCATCAACGAAATGGAGTACCTGAAGAAGGTCATCCCGGTTTTCCTCATCGACATCGGAGGCAAGACGATCCCCTACCAGACGCCGTCGAAGCTCGACGGCAAGCTCAAGGTCATCGAGGACCACGACGGCACATTGAAGGGGATCGAAGCTCGGCCGGCCGCGCTGGAAACGAGATTGGGCATCGAGATACGCGGCAACAGCTCCGCATCGATGCCGCAGAAACCCTACGGCATCGAGATACGGGACGGCACGGGCCAGGACCTGGCAGTGCCGCTCCTCGGGCTTCCCAAGGAATCGGACTTCGTCCTCCACTCCTGCTACGCGGACAAGACGTGCATGCGGAACGCCCTCATCTACGCCGTCTCGCGCGAGGTGGCGCAGACCCGAGGGCTGTGGGAGCCGCGGACCCGGTACGTCGAGCTCTTCATCGACGGTCAGTACCAGGGCCTCTACGTCCTGGTGGAGAAGATCAAGAGGGACAAGGCCAGGGTGGCGATCCCCGAGCCTGCTGCCGGCACCGCGATGGGCGACATCACCGGTGGATACATCGTGTCCTATGAAGGCGACGTGAAGCGGCAGCCCGAGCAGTACTGGCTCGATCCGTTGACCGGCACGCGCAAATGGAACTACCGATCGCCCAGCTACCAGACGATCACTGCCGAGCAGAAGACGTACATCCAGGGCTCGGTCGGCAAGCTGCTCCGGACTCTGTCGGGCAATCCCAGGTGGAACGATCTCAAGAAAGTGGCCGACGCCCCGAGCTGGATCGACTACTTCCTCATCCAGGACCTCACCAACAACACCGACGCCTACTACCGGAGCTGGTACTTCACCA
>JANPFD010000130.1:0-3366 GCA_031423255.1 Myxococcales bacterium
CTGTTGAAGCCCGCGCTCTGGTCATAAGAGAAGAACATTTTGGACGGAACTGACGTCGAGGCCGGACTCGCGGAGGACAGCGTGAATTCGGTCGAGTGGCACCGCGGTTCCGTCAGCCGAACACGCCCCGCTGAAGCGTGAACTGGAAGCCGGCAAGAACGCACTGCGCTCCTGCGAGGGCGTGCCGGAGGTGCGCGAGCATCTGGGCGATCGGGCGCGCGTCGATCGTCACGGGCGGGGACAGCAGCCCCGAGAGCGCCGTGCGGATCCGGGACTGCGCCACGACCAGGCGGTCCCAGAGCCTGTACCCCGAGCGCAGCGTGAGCCCCGTCGCGCCGCCGGCAGAATCCTGGAGGCGCTCCCAGGCGGCCTTGCGGCTGTGCCCGCCGACCACCGCCGCCAGCAGCGCGGAGATCGTCGGCGTGCGGACCGTGAAGCGAGCGACGACGGTCGCGATCAGGACCGAGAACGTCTGCCCACACCCCGAGCGGCGGAACCGCGCGGAGCACAGGAACCGCCGGCCTCGAACTTCGCGCTGGTTGCCGCACTCCCCATAGCCGGTCAGGAACCCGTGACCGACGAGCATGCCGGCGCGGCGACAGCGCGGGCATGCCCACTGCTTCGCACCGGCGAACAGACCGTCGAGCGCGTCTCGATCGCGGACGAATCTGGGAGCCAACGCCGAGAGCATGTCCGACGAGTATCGCGTCCGGCCGGGCCGAGTTGAGGTCGTAGGGATGGAGGTGCCTGTGCCTCCGACGTGGCCGCCCACGGCAGACGTCAATATCCGCGCCATGGCGGTCAAGGATATCTGGGCTGGCACACCCATCCACCAAGGAGGACCTCATGAAACGTGTGACCCCCTACCTCAAGATGCGCGTGCTCGGCGCGATCGAGTTCGCGCCCGGCAACTCGGTCATCGAGCGCATCAGGCACGTTTCCGGAATCGTGTTCACCGACGACGACGATCGACGGCACCAGTTCACCTGGAGCACCATCCAGACCTGGTACTCCCGCTACAAGAAGGACGGCATCACTTCGATGCACCCGAGGACCCGCTCCGACAAGGGCCTGCCCCGCAAGGTCCAGCCGGAGCAACTTGCCGAGGCGATCGATCAGGTCCGCGCGCAGTTCCACGGTACGCCCAGGAACGTCACCGCCGTCTACCGAGCCTGCATCGAGCGCGGCCTGCTCCAGCCCGAGCGCGTGGCGCGCACCACCTTTTACCGGCTCGTCAGGCAGCACGAGCTGCTCAAGCCCGACGCCGAGACCACGGACAAGCGCCGCTTGGCCTTCGCCAAGGCCCACGCCAACGAGATGTGGCAGGCCGACACCATGTTCGGACCGTACGTCGGCGCAGGCTCCGGCAAGGCTCAGTCCAAGCTCATCGCCTTCATCGACGACGCCAGCCGTGTCTGCTGCCACGGCCAGTTCTTCGTCGCAGAAAACACAGACACCCTCATTGCTGCCCTGCGCGCCGCCCTCTACAAGCGCGGCGTCCCCCAGTCCCTCTACGTCGACAACGGCTCCATCTACGCCTCCAAGGAGATCACCCAGATCTGCGCCCGCATCGGGTGCTTGCTCTGCCACGCCCCCGTGCGCGACGGCGCCGCCAAGGGCAAGGTCGAGCGGTTCTTCCGCACCGTTCGCGAGTCCTTCCTCACGCGCGCCCTCGACCTCACCAACGTCGACGTGCTCAACCGCGACTTCACCCGCTGGGTCGAGGACGAGTACAACGCCCGCGACCACGGCTCGCTCGGCATGAAGCCCATCGACCGCTTCGGCCTCGACCTGCGCCGCATCCGCTTCCTACCCCCCTCCGAGGCCAACGACGAACTGTTCTTCGTCGAGCAGGACCGCACCGTCATGGCCGACAACACCTTCTCGCTCAAGGGCGCACGCTTCGAGGCGCCTCGCGATCTGCGCTCGCGCAAGGTCCAGGTCCGCTTCGACCGCAAGCGCACGGGCCGCGTCGTCGTCTACTTCAAGGGCGACCGTCAGGGCGACGCCCGGCCCGTCGACTTCGTCGCCAACGACAGGAGGCCGACGCCATGATCCGCGCCCATTTCGGCATCGACCGCAACCCGTTATCCGCCGACAACCCCGCGCTCCTGCCCCACCAGCAGGAGGTCTTCGACACCCTGCGCGTCCATTGCCAGCAGGGCGGCCTCTGCGTCGTCGTCGGCGATCCGGGGACCGGCAAGAGCGTCATCAAGCGGGCCCTCGTGAATCACGACCCCAAGCGCCTCATCACCCCCGTCGTCAACCGGACCCTGCACACCTATCACAGCGTCCTGCGCATCCTGTGCGACTCGTTTCAGATAGACGACGACGGCCGCGCCGTCCGCTGCGAGAAGCGCCTCATCGAGGAGGCCCAGCGCATCAACCACGCCGGCAAGATGCTCGCCCCGATCATCGACGACGCCCACCTCATCGATGTCCAGGACCTGCGGCGCCTGCGCCTGCTCTTCGAGGACTTCCCCAAAAACCACAACCTCATACTGGTCGCCCAGCCCGGCCTGCTCTCCTCCCTGACCCTCAGCCCCAACCACGACATCCAGTCCCGCGTGACCTACTCCGTCCTCCTGCCGAGGCTCGCCTCCGACGACATGGAGCACTTCATCCGCCGCGAACTCGACGACGTCGCGCTTCCGCACGCCACGTTCACCCCAGAGGCCCTCGGCCTCATCGTCCGCTCCTCCGAGGGCTACCTGCGCCGCGCCCGCAACCTGTGCGTCGGCTCCCTGCTCGAAGCCGTCCGCGACCGCACCCGCACCGTCGACCTCAAGCAGGCCAACCGCGTCCTCCTGCAACCCCATTGGCGCGAGCGCGAGGCCGCGCCATGAAAATCAAGCCACCCCGCCAGGGCCACCGCCATCCCCAGATCCACCTGCCGCCGCTCGACGCCGGCTTCGCCCTCGCACTCGTCGATATCTTCGAGCGCGCCATCGTCGCCATCTGGCGCGCCCACGGCGACCGCATGGCCGACCTGCTCGAACTTCGCACCAGCATCCGGCGCGCGCCGCCCAACGACCAGATCCACGACCGGCCGACCGACGACGACCTCTTCTGACCCGTCACCTACGACGTCAGCCCGAGCGATCCCACGCTATCGCTGCGTGCTCCGTTTCGCCCTCGTTTTGCGACGTCAGTGCGGTCGCAAAATTCCCCGGGATTTCGCGGCACTGCGCGCACCCCAGTTTTACGACCTCAATTCGGTCGCGCCGCCGGCTGGTCCCTCGTGGACTCCAACGGCCGCCCATACGACCACGCCGAGCAACTTTTGCGACGTCAGCTCGACCACCGCCCGGATTTCCTACGACCTCAATTCCGCCACGCTCTACGATGTCAATTCTGCCTACAACA
>JANPFD010000131.1:0-3603 GCA_031423255.1 Myxococcales bacterium
TGACGGCCTCGGTCCGATCGGCGACGCCCAGCTTGCCGTAGATGCGCTGGAGGTGGTTCTTGACCGTGTGTTCCGCAATAAACAGCCCGGCGCCGATCTCCTTGTTACCCAGGCCTTTGGCCACAAGCTGCAGAACCTCGACCTCGCGCTCGCTCAACGAGGCACTCTGCATGCGGTCGATCAGGCGCGTCGCGATCTCCGGATCGAAGAGGGTGTCGCCGGCATGCACGCTTCGGATCGCCTCCATGATCGCCTCGGGCAACGTGCCCTTGACGAGATACCCGCGCGCCCCCGCCTGCACCGCGCGAAAGACGTCCTCGTCGCCGTCAAATGTCGTCAGCACGATGACCCGCGCGTCCGCGACCTGCTTGCGAATGGCGACGATCGCGTCGGACCCGCTCATGTCGGGCATCCTCAGGTCCATCAGAGTGACGTTCGGACGGAGATCGGTGCAAAGCCGGACGGCCTCGCCACCGCTGCCGGCCTGGCCCACGACGTGCAAATCGGGCTCGTCGTCGATCATGGACACGAGACCACGGCGGACCACGGGATGGTCGTCGACCACGACCACCGAGATACACCCGTCGGGCTTGTCAGCCATCGCTCAGGCCCCTCCCCGCGGCCCTCCAGGTCACCGTGACCGTCGTCCCCGCACCCAGGGCGCTCTCGATCGATAGCGTCGCGCCGATCCGCTCGGCGCGCTCGCGCAGACCAAGGAGTCCGAAGTGTTCGTGCGCCGGGGCGTGAGCCAGGGTCGGGTCGAACCCCCGACCGTCGTCTTTGATCACCATGGTTATCGTCCGGTTCCCGTATTCTAGGCGGGTGGTGACCCGGCCGGCACCGGCGTGTTTGAGGGCGTTCCTCAATGCCTCCTGAGCGATCCGGTAAAGCTCGCTCGCCACCTGTTGCGGAAGCGTCCAGGCCACTCCTATCGCCTCGACCGTGCAAGGGACGGCCCCTTGCCTCGACAGCCTTCGCGCCAGCAGCGTGAGTGCGCGCGCCAGGTCGCCCTTGCCGCCAGCCCGGTCGCGCAGGTCCGCCACGAAGTGGCGGGTGTCCTCGAGGCTCTTGGCCACCACGTCCGCGACCGCGCGCAATCGACCGCGTTCTGCCGAGGCCGCGTCGGGCAGCCGGCTTGTCACCGCACCGAGCTCAGCCCACACTGCGGTCATGCTCTGCAGGAGCGTGTCGTGCAGGTCGCGAGCCACGCGCGTCCGTTCGGCGAGCACCGCAGTATACCTGGTCCTCAGGGCGCGCAGCCGCAGGTGGTACGCGAACCAGACCAAGGCCAGTCCGGCAGCCACACACAGAGCGAGGAACAGACCCGTCTGGTGGAACCGGGGTGCCAGCGTCAGCGCGAATGAGGCGCCCTCGGTGTTCCAGACGCCGTCGTTGTTGCTGCCCTGCACCTGGAACCGGTACCGGCCGGGCGGGACGTTCGTGTAGAACGCCGCCCTTCGCACCCCGGCCTCGTTCCAGCGGTCGTCGAACCCGTCGAGGCGGTAGCGAAACCGGTTCTTCTGGGGCTCCTGGAACGACAGCGCCGCGTAGTGGATCTCGACCGTTCCGCTGCCGGGCGGCGACGAGAAGGACGCCCCGGGCGGCGCGACCAGACCGTCGACCACCACCTTCTGCACCACGATCGGCGGTGGCAGCGCGTTCGTCGTCACGCCCGCTGGATCGAAGCTTACCAGCCCCTGCCGGGTCGCGAAGTGCAGACGCCCGTCGGCGCCCTCCACGGCCGCCGGCTCATCTCTGCTCACGACGATGCCCCGGCGCCGATCGGAGGTGTCGAACGCGACCACCTCCAGCTCGCGCCGGAGCCCGCGGGCGTACTCGTCGAGCGCTCGGCGCGCCACCCGCAAGATGTGATGGCTGCCCATCAACCACAGGTGGCCGGCGCGGTCGGACAGGATCTGGTGCAGCGGGTCGGGTGGCAGCGTCAGATCGAAGGTCGCGCGAATCTCGAACCGCTGCCGCCGTCTGGCATCCACGCGGTAGAGGCCCTGCACGGTGGCCAGCCACGTCGCGTCGTCGTCGTCGTGGTAGACGGAGCGGACGTTGGGCAGATCGGGCACGAGCTCGAACCTGCCCGCGGATTGGCGCCACAGACGCCCCTGGACGCCAACCCACAGGTTGCCGGCGCGATCCGGGCTGAGCGTTGAGATCCGCTGGCGCGGCAGCCCCTGCTCCATCCCGACAGAGTGGACGTCCCGTCCCTCGACCCGCTCGAGGCCCTTCGCGGTACCGACCCAGAGCCGCTCGTCCCCGTCCCCAGCGAGGGCGGTAACCATGCCTGAAGTGGCGAGGCGACGCTCGATCTCGCCAGCCCGCCAGAGGGCGAGGCCACCATCCGTCGTACCGAGCCAGATGCTCCCGTCGGGGCGCGGTAGGCACGCGCGCATCGAACTCTGCAGCTCCTTGGCCACCCAGGTGACGCGGCCGTCCTCCACAAGCGCGGGGCCCTGCCTGCCGCGCACACCGAGCCAGAGCCGCCCCTGCGCGTCCTCGCAGACGGCGTCGATCCAGGCCTCGCGCAAATCGGGCTGCGAGGCCGTCGGCAGCGTCCGATCGGTGAACTGGGCGATCCCTCCTGCGTATGTGCCCACCCATAGGCTGCCCTCGTGATCCTCGAAGAGTGCCGTGATGCTGGGGTCGGGGAGCCCGTCGGACTCGCGGAACGTCTCGATGCGCCCCTGGCGATAGCGCGCGAGGCCGGTCGCGCCAGCAATCCACACCGAGCCGTCGCGGTCGTCGAGAATGTCCTCGATCCGACCCACTCCGACGTCCCCGCCCCCGGGCCCAGCCTCCGCGAAGCGCTCGCCGTCGAACCGCCAGAGCGCCCTGTCGGCGCCCACCCAGATCCCACCCGAGCGATCCTCGTGAATCGCCCTCACGCCCACGCCGGCCTGGACCGGACCGCCCGGCCCCAACCCGAGGGCGAAGGATTCGCCCGGGGCCTGGCGCACGAAGAGCCCGCCCAACCCGCCCACCCACACCCGCCCGCGCGCGTCGTTCAGCACGACCGGCCTGGCGGCAGTGCCCCGGGGCAGTCGAGTCGTCGTCGCAGTCGTCCCGTCCAAGCGGATGAGGTCCCCCCGGTGGGTGACCAGCCAGACAACGCCTTGTCGGTCCTCGTGCATTGCCCGGATCACTGCTTTCGGACCCACGGCAACCCCAGCCTCGATCGGCTGCATCCGCCCCCCGTAAAGGACGAGGCCGCCCGACCCGCCGGCGGTCGCCATCCACAGCGGTCCGGTTCGCCGGGCCAGGATCTTGCGAACATCCTGATCCAGGAGACTCCGGAGGACAGTGTCCTTGCGCGGATAGACGAGCTCGAAACCGCCACCGTCATAGCGCGCAAGGCCGGTGCTCCCGGCGATCCAGAGATACCCGTCGGTGGTCTGGGCGATCGCCTGGACGTTGTCGCCGGCCAGGCCGTCGGCGGCCCGCCAGACGCGGACGGTGTACGCCCCGAGCGGCTTTTCGGGATCGAGGGCGCGGGCCGGACGCGTAGCCAGTGCGCCGGTCACGCCGACGACGAACAACGCGACGCGGACCGCGGCCCGTCGTGCTCCTGGTCCACTCGCGGAAAACACCTCT
>JANPFD010000132.1:0-1095 GCA_031423255.1 Myxococcales bacterium
GGCGACCGGGATCCGAGCCTGGCGTTCGTACCGCCCGCCGTTCTTTGCGTCGAACACATCCACGAAGCCCTCACCGCCGATGACGTAAACGCGGCCGCGCTCGGAGTCGTAGAAAAGATCGTCGGTATCGCCCACGCAGGCCACGTCTGCCACCGGATGTCCCGACTCGGTGTCCAGGATGACCAGCCGCGCCGGCTTGCGCGCCCCCACAAACAGTCGGTGGTGTGCCTCGTCCAGCCACATGGGAAAGTTCGCCAGAAATGCCGGGAGCGGCACCGTGGAGACGATCTCTCGCTGCTTTCGATCGACGACGATGATCGCCTTCGCATCGGGAACGTTGACGTAGATGCGCGGCCGCGCGGTCTCCAGTCGAAACGATTCCGGATGCCCGGGAAGCTTGATGTCCCCCGTGCGCTTCATCGTCTTCGGGTCGATCATTCCCAGGGCGCCATCGCCGTAGCCCACGTAGAGCTGGTTCGTCGCCCCATCGATTCGCAGGTTGTCGGCATCGGCCAGATTGTCGAGGACAGCAACCCGCTCGAATGAACCGGCATCGAACGCCACCACGGTCCCGCCTGCGTTCGCGACCACCACCCGTTTCAGTTCCGGCAAGTAGGCAACACCCTGGGGCTCCTGCAGTCCGGGGACGCTGCGGATGCGCTTGCCAGCCTTCAGATCAAGCACTTCCAAGCTGCCATTGCCAAGGGCCGCCACGAACAGGCGCTGCCCCGCTATGTCGACCGCCAGGTGATCGATGCGCTTCACAACGCCCGGAAGGGGGATCCTCTGCACCTCCCGCAGGACCGCCTGCGCGCTCGCGGCGGGGCTGAACATCACGGTCAGTGCCAAGGACAGAAAAGCCGTTCGCATGCCGCGATGATGCAACAGCAGGCTAGTCATTGCTAGCGTGCCGTCAGCTGCGGCCAGCTTTTCAACGCGCTATACGAAGCATTCAGTCGGAGTAGAGATGATGGTCACCCATAACCCCCTCCACGGATCCGGACAGGCGGCATTACCGCATCCGGCTCTTGCCTTGGGTGGTGACGGCAAACCGCTGGCTCGGATAGGGATGGCAGATACGGGGATGTGGCAGCC
>JANPFD010000133.1:0-25778 GCA_031423255.1 Myxococcales bacterium
GCCGGTCTCGGCCGCATCGCGCGGGAGGCGCCCGGAGGTGGGCGGCACGTGATCAAGATTTATGGCTCGGAGCGCGAGATCTCGGTGGCCGGGGTCATCGGGGTCTTCCGCCAGGTCGCGAAGCGGCAGTTGCGGGTGGTGCTTGGCCTTCACGCCGCAGGGGCGCAGCAGCCCGTCCGTCTGCAGTTCCGATCGGTGGTCTGGACCGACGAGGCGCCGCCTCAGGCCACGGAGCTACTCGAAGGGGTGAACCTGGTCTTCCGCCATCAGCTCTCGCTGTATCAGGCGGGGCGGTTGCCCGCGCCTCCGGGCCTTCCCGCCGCCGCCAGCAGCCGTTCGTAGAGCTGCTCCAGATCGTGGCACAGCCGCTGCGCGCCGTATTCGACCATCACCTGCGGCCGTACCTGCGCCGCGCGGGCGCGCGCCTCGGGCGTGAGCAGCCGTTCGATAGAGGCGGACAGGGCGCGCGGATCCCCCACCGGCACCAGCTCGCCGCGAGCGCCACCCTGAAGGACGTCCGGCACGCCACCGACCGCCGTCGCCGCGACGGGAACACCGCAGGCCATCGCCTCGATGAGCGACACCGGCGTCCCCTCGTTGCGCGAGGACAGCGCGACCACGTCCAGATCCGCGTAGAGGCGCGGCAGATCGCGACGCCACCCCAGCAGGTGGCAGCAGCCGCCGATTCCCTTCTCCGCGATGCGGGCCCGGACGGCCTGCTCCAGCTCGCCGCCGCCGACAAAGACGAACCGCACCTCGGGCCGCCGCTGCGCCAGGTCGGCGGCGGCGTCGATGAAGGTCGCGTGATCCTTGATCGGGACCATGCGCCCCACGATGCCGACCAGCGGCACCTCCGGCCCGATCCCCAGCTCGGCCCGCAGCAGGCCGCGATGCTGGTCGCACGCGGCGAACGGCGCCAGATCGAACCCCAGCGGTACCACCTCGTAACTCTCGACGGAACCGATCCCGTGACGGCCCGCCAGCTCGTCCGCCAACGCGCGCGACGGGGTCACCAGACGGCTGGTGATCCGGGCCAGCCCGCGTTCGATCCCCCGGAACACGGCTGTCTTCACCACGCCGAAGTAACCGTCGAGCACATGGCCGTGGAACGTGTGGATGAGGACAGGAACTCCACACAGGCGGGCCACCAGGCGGCCGACGGCGCCGGCCTTCGCCTTGTGGGTGTGGACCACATCGGGGCGTTCCCTGCGCATCAAGGTGAACAGCCGCCACGCGGTCACCAGATCGCGCGCCGGGCGCAGTTCGCGTCCCAGCGACGGCACCACCTCGACGCCGGTGATCCCGTGCTGCTCGAGGAGATAGGACATGTCCGCTTCGCCCCCCTCGACGGAGCCCACGACGAGCACCGTGCGAAAGCGCGTCGGGTCGAGCCCCTTGGTGGTGATGACCGCGTGGATCGCCGGTCCGCCGACGTTCAGGCGGTCGATGATGCGCATCACCTTGATCATCGTGCCGCCGCGAGGCGCGCCCGGTGCGCCTGCGCCAGGGCGAACACCGCCAGAAGCGCACCGGCGAAGGGCACGCTGTACAGCTTGGCGATCTCCAGCGCAGAGACGGGAAAGCGCCGCAGGACCACGGGATCCAGCAGGCGGAGAAACAACAGCAGGCCGAGCAGCACGTAGCTGACCGCCAGAAGCGTGATTGCCGACGCCGGCAACTGCCCATCGCGCAGCACCCGCAACCCCACCAGATAGAGCGGCAGCGCCAGGGCGAAGTAGTGAACGTGACTGTGAGGCAGCGCCAGCAGCGTCACCAGCAACACGAGCTGCTGCTCGATCAGCTCGACGGTGACGTCCGAGGCGGGCCTCGGCCACCAGCCACAACGCCGCAGCATCATCAATGCCACCGCGCCGACGAGGATCAACACCGCGACGTTCGTGGTCTGTCGCGCCAGCACCGGAAACAGCAAGCGGGGATAGGACAGGCTGTCGGCGGTGGCGAAATCCTTCTGCGAGAAAAACCGCCAGATGTAACCGCTCAAGGCCTGGTTGTTGTTGTAGGCGGCGGGCCAGTCCCGCTCGGTGATGTAAAGAGCGAACGGGCTCGATCCCTTGATGGCCGCCACCGACAGGTACGCCACCACGATCGTCGCGACCATGACGATCGCGGCGCGCCAGCGCCGGCGCCAGATCAGATGCGGCAGCAGCACGATGGGGACGATCTTGGTCGCCACCGCCAGGCCGTAGCAGACGCCCGCGCCTGCCTCGCGGCCTCGCGCCAGGCACCAGTAGGCCAGCGCCAGCAGCACCACCTCGGTGATCTCGACGTTGTTCTGCCGAAGCAGGTGGATGAGTGGGTAGAAGTTGACGATCAGGAAGATGGCCACCAGCGTCTCCCGTCGCTCGCGCGGCGCGGGCAAGAACGTCTTCACCAGCGCCACCGCCATCACCGCCAGCAGCACCATGTTGAACAGGTACATCAGCCGCATCGCCGGCAGATCGTGGAAAGGTCGCAGCGCCAGATCGTAGAGCGCGAAGACGGGCCCGTAACCCAACCCTTCACCGTCCCAGTAGGGCGAGGGCTGATCACGGTGCGAGAGGATGGCGACGAAATCGCCCTTGTGACCCTGCGCGATCGGGAAATAGACCCAGCCGTAGGCGAACGCGAGAAACGACTCGACGGCGAGAATGAGGTCGGTCCAGTGTCGCTTCTGCACGGCGGAAGCGCTGAATCTAGGGGACGATTGCGCCGGCGAGCAAGCACGGTAAGAATGCCGGCGAATGAGTACGGCTGTGCCGCCGGTCTTGTGGCTCGTCATGCCCGTCTATCGCGACGTGCAGGCGTTCCTCAAGCTACGCGAGGTGGTGAAGCAACACGTGGCTGGACGGCTGCCCGTGGCGCGAACACAGCTGGTGGTGGTCGATGACTCGGCCGGCCTGGACAGGGACAGCCCCCAGCTGACCGCGCTCGAGGACGTCCAGGTGATCACGCCACCGTTCAACCTCGGGCACCAGCGAGCGCTCGTCTTCGGACTGCGCACGCTGGCGGACCAGATCGCCGACGACGACCTGGTGGTGACCCTGGACTCCGACGGTGAGGACAAGCCCGAGGACATCCCCATGCTGCTCGCTCCCCTGCTGGCCAAGGCCGAGCTGAAGCACACCATCGTGCTTGCCCGCCGCACCCGGCGCCGCGAGTCGCTCGCGTTCAAGGTGATGTACTTCTTCTTCAAGATCCTGTTCCGTGCCTTCACCGGTCTCATCATCCGGACCGGGAACTTCGCGGCCTACCGCGGCTGGGTGGCACGCAACATTCTTTTCCACCCGCACTTCGACGTCTGCTACTCGTCGAGCCTCCTCAGTCTGGACCTGCCCGTCGAGTTCGTTCCCTGCGAGCGCGGTCCTCGCTACGCAGGCCACTCTCATATGAGCTACCTGCGTCTGCTGATGCACGGCATCCGCATGCTGATGCCGTTCCTGGACCGGATCGCCGTCCGCTCGCTGGTCGGGTTCTCCTGCATGTTCTGCCTCGGCATGGCGCTGGCCGCCGTGGTTCTCGGTGCGCGCGTGTTCGGGGGGATCGCCATCCCGGCCTGGGCCACCTACGGTCTGCTGGTCGTGCTGACGATCTCGTTCCTGGCCCTGGGAAATTTCGTCATCATCTTCACCATCTTCTCGCAGTCGCAGGGCGTCTCGTTGGCCTCGCTCGATCGGACCGCGGACAGCCGAGCCTCGCGCTGAATGGCCCGGGTCACTCTTTGCGCCACCCTCGTCGCTCTTGGCCTCTGGTACGCCCTGTTCCTGATCGGCGGACCATCGCTGGTGCTCAACCACGACGAGCTGAATTATCTGACCGAGGCGCTGCGGCTCCCGGCGCAGGGTCGCCTCGGCGGCTACGTCCATGGTCCGTTCTTGTACGAACTCCTGGCCGTGGCAGAGCTCGGCGTCTACGCCGTGCTACGGGTCCTGGGCCGCGTGGGCTCTCCCGCCGAGTTTCTGGTTCACTTCCTGGACAACCTCGGCGCCCATTTGGCGCTCGGCCGAGCGGTGACGGCGCTGTTCACTCTCGGACTCGTGCTGCAGATATATCGATACGGGCGGCTCCTGGCAGGAACGGCCGCAGGCGCGCTGGCCGCGGTGCTGTGCGCGTTGAACCTGACCATCTTTGCCTTCGGCTCGATGTGCAAGGAGGACGTCATCTACACGTTCCTCCTGGTGACGGCGATGCTGGAGATCTGGCGCGCCTCCGAGCAGCAGCGTCTGCTGCCCGCCTGTCTCGCAGGCGCTTGCGTGGGCGCCGCCTTCGCAACCAAGTACTTCGGGGCCCTGGGCGGCATTCTCGCCGTGGTGCCGCTCGTGCGCGCGCCGCCTGGGGGGAGACGCCCCGCGATCCGCATCGGCCTGGCGATGGCCGCCTCCAGCGTGGCGAGTGCGTTCCTGTTTTGCCCCTTCATGCTGACCGACACGACGATTTTCTTCGGCACCATTCGCACCGTGGGCGCCGGGTTCGTGAACTCCACACAGTCGGGCATCACCGCCTACCTCGGGCACCACCTGCCGAACGTGCTCGGCTGGGGCGCGCTTGCGTTCGCCACCTGCGAGGTCGGCCTGCGCGCGCGCGACATGCGCCGTGACCCCGTCATCCTGCTGCTGGCACCGCTGACCCAGCTCGCGTTTCTGGCCAGCCGGCGCGGGCACTCGATGCCGTACTACATCTTGCCGGTGGCGGCGGCGTTCTGCGCCCTCGCGGCCGCCTTCGTCGTCCGTCTGTGGCGCCACGTCCGGCCCCCGCGGCTCCGACTCGCGGTCGTGGTGACGGCAGTGGCCGTGATGCTCCTCGATCCCGCGTTTGTCCCGGGCACCGTCAAGCACGCGGTGCTGATGTTCGCCGCAGACACGCGGCTGCTGGCCCGAGACTACCTTCACGCCCATGTGCCGCAGGGGGGATGCGTCGCCATCACGGGGGCGCTCTCGGGCGAGAATGTGTATGGGCCCCCGCTGACGCCGATGACGCGGCCGCCGGGCTCCGGAGTCTTCGCTACCGCGGCCCGCGCGCAGGCCGAGCGAGCCCCGGGGCCGAAGTACGACGTGCGCCTCGCAACCATCTATCGGTTCACACCCGCGTTGACGGAGGGTTGCGAATGGCTGGTGGTGCGACGATTTGGCGAGCCGACCAGCGTGGAGACAGCACCTGTCGAGAAACTGGAGGTCCCGCCCGGCTTCAAGCAGGTGGCCCAGTTCCGTGGCCTGCCCGAGACTCACTCGGCATTTCTGAACTACTACACGACCCGCGACTACGACGAGTTGCGGCACACGTCCCTTGCGCAGCTGTGGCGCGAGGGCGCGCGGGGGATGAACTTCGAAATCTACCGTCGTTGACGCCCCGAGAAGCGGCGTCGTAGCATCCGCGCACTTCCGTGCGCCCCGTTCCCGTCAGCGCCCGCGTTGCCGGCATTCTTCTGCTGGCGCTTGGGCTTCGCCTCTATGCCGTCCGAGCCGCCTCGGTCGAACCCTCCGCCGACGCCGCAGACTACAGCCGGCTCGCCGAGGCGCTGGTCGACGGTCGTGGCTACATCAATCCCCAGGGCGGGCCCACCGCCTTCCGGGCCCCGGGTTACGCCGCCTTCCTCGCCGTCACCTACTGGGTCGTGGGCAAGGACCATGTGGCCGCGGGATATGTCCAGGCGATGGTGGGCGTGGTCACGGTCGTCCTGATGATGCTGCTCGCCCGTATGCTCCTCGGCCCCGGCGAGGCGCTTCTGTCCGGGCTGATCGCGGCCATTTACCCGGTCTTCTTCTGGATGCCGCGCCTGCTGCTCTCCGAGAATCTGGCGATGCCGTTCGTCCTCGGCACCCTCTGCCTGGCCATCCTCATCCTCCGCCGGCAGCGGCATATCCCGGCGCTCGCCGTCGCGCTCGGCGTGGTCTGCGCCCTGGGCGTGTACGTCCGCACCATCAACCTGCCGATCGCGGCCCTGCTGCTCGGCTGCATGGCGGTGGTGATGTGGCGGCGCGGTCGACGGCGGGACAGCCTGCTCGTGCCGATCGTCGCTGGCGGCCTGATGGCGATTTCGCTGGTCCCCTGGATGCTACGGAACCAGGGTGCTTTCGGGCAGGCTGTGTTCACCACCCAGAACGGCATCTCGCTGTACGGGGCCTACTGGCCGCCTTACACCGGCAGCCGGCCGAACTGGAACCTCCCCGGCGACGAGGATCCGGACGTCGCCGCCGTTCACCGCCAGAACCTGAACGAAGCCGAGAGCTCGGCTGCGTTCAGCCGCCTCACCAAGGAGAAGCTGCGGCGCCAACCGCGCGTCTTCTTCGCGCTGATTCCCGCGAAGCTTCTGTCTCTGGCGGCGCCGCTCGACTGGGATTTCCTTCCGCGCGCGGCCGGGCAGACCCGCAGCATCAACTTCGGCTACGTGATCGTCGTGGCTTTCGGGCTTTTCGGGGCCTACCTCGTGTACCGCAATCCACCCGCCGATGCGTGGCTCCTGGCTTTCCTCCCGGTCTGCGTCCTCATACAGGCAGTGTTCTTCTTCGGCTCGCCGCGGTACCGTCTCCCCGCCGAATCCACGGCCGTTCTGCTGGCCTGCCACGCCGTCATGCACCTTCGTCGCAAAAGCGCCACCGTATGAAGCTTTCGATCGTGATCCCATTCTTCAACGAGGAACGGACTCTGGCCGAGATCATCGACAAGGTGGTGGCCGTCGATCTACCGGGCGTCACCAAGGAGATCATCGCGGTCGACGACGGCTCCACCGACGGTTCGCTGGCAGTGGCCACTGGATGCGCCGGCAAGCACCCCGGTGAGCTGCAGGTGATCTCCCTGCCCCAGAACCAGGGCAAGGGCAGCGCTGTCAGGGCGGGACTGGCCGCGGCCACCGGGGAGATCGTGATCATCCAGGACGCCGATCTGGAGTACGACCCCGAGGACTACCGGCAAATTCTCGCCGCGTACGACGGCCCCCAGGTCAAGGCCGTGTTCGGCTCGCGCATCCTGGGAGAACGCCAGTTCGGGAACGACCGCCACTCCTACGAGCGCTACTACTGGGGCGGCAAGGCGATCACCTGGTTCACGAATCTGGTCTACCGGACCAGCATCACCGACGAGCCGACCTGCTACAAATCGTTTCGCCGTTCGCTGTTGCCCGAGCTGAACCTGACCAGCCGCGGCTTCGAGTTCTGCCCGGAGATCACCGCCAAGCTGATCCGCCTCGGGTACACCATCGTCGAGGTCCCGATCCGCTACTACCCGCGCTCGTTCGAGGAGGGAAAGAAGATCCGTTACAAGGACGGGGTCATCGCCCTCCTCACCCTGTTGCGGCTGCGGCTGCCGTGGTAGCGACGGCTCCTTCCCGCCTCGTCGGCATCGACGCGCTCCGCGGCGTCGCCGCCTTCGCGGTGATGCTCTGCCACACGCTGCGCCTCGAACTCGACCACTACCAGGGTCCGCTGCGCTGGCTGGGTCTGGCGTTCGGATGGGGGTTCGTCGGGGTCTACCTGTTCTTCGTCATTTCGGGCTTCTGCATCCACCTCCGGTGGGCCAGGCAGCGCGCCGAGGGCGTGGAGAATCCGCAGATCGATTTCGTCGGGTTCTGGCGCCGCCGGATCCGCCGCCTGTACCCCGCGTACATCGTCGCCTTCGCCATCTACGTGTTGCTTGGGCTCGCCTTCGGCCAGTTGCAGGCAGGACAGCATCTGCTGTTCGATTCGGGCGTGCATGTGCTGATGCTGCACAACCTGTTCCCGTCGACGGTGTACAGCATCGACGTGGTCCTCTGGACACTCGCCGTCGAGGAGCAGCTGTACCTCCTCTATTTCCTGTTCCTGTTCCTGCGCCGACGCTTCGGGTGGGGACGCATACTCGGTCTCGCCCTGGCCGGACGCGTGGCCTGGTACGCGCTCGGCGTCGCCGTCCATCGGCTGACCGGCAAGCAGTTCGTGGTGGACGAGGCTGCGATCGCGCTGTGGTTCTGCTGGCTGCTCGGCGCTCTCGCCGTCGAGACCTCGCTGGGGCTGGTCCGTCTGCCCGCCGCCGCCTCGAACCCCTGGGTCGGCGCCGGCGTCCTGGCTGCAGGCGCTGCGCTCCACCAGATGATCAAGGTGGTCGGTCCGGTCAGCCTCGTGGGAAAAGCCATTCCCCTCGTCGTCCAGCCGATTCTCGCGCTGGGGTTCTTCTGTATCGTCAACCGCGTCGCCGCCATCGAACCGTGGCTCCGGATGCGAAGGCGGGGCCTCGTGCCGATGCTCGCCGGGCTGGGCTTCTTCTCCTACTCCCTCTATCTCACCCACGATCTGATCCTGTACCGCCTGGCGACCTGGCTACGGCCGCAACTCGGCTGGAGCAGCGACCGCTATGGCCTCTTCACCATGGCGCTCCTGGCCCCTGCTGCCGTCGTGTTCGCCCGGATCTACTTCCACTTTCTCGAACGGCCGTTCCTTTCTGAACGTGCGAAGGTGACTTGATGCGTGTCGCCGTCATCGGTACCGGTCACTGGGGACCCAATCACATCCGGAATTTCGCCGCACTGCCGAATGTCCAGGTGGTGGGGCTGGCCGATCTGGATGAGAAGCGCCTGGCTGCCGTCGCTCGGTCGTATCCGTCCATGCGTACGACGCGCGACTACCGCGAGCTTCTCAGGGACGATCAGGTCGATGCGGTCGTGATCTCCACTCCAACACGCACCCACTACGAGATCGCCAAGGAGGCCATGCTCGCGGGCAAGGACGTCCTGTGCGAAAAGCCCCTCGCCGCGACATCAGCGGAGTGCCGCGAACTCGGCGAGATCGCCGCCGCCAAGAATCGCATCCTGATGGTGGGGCACGTCTTCCTGTTCAATTCCGGCATCCGCAAGCTGCACGACGTGCTCAAGGAAGGCCGCGCCGGGCGCATCTACTACGCGCACGCAACACGCACCAACCTTGGCCCGATCCGCGAGGACGTCAATGCGTCCTGGGATCTGGCCAGCCACGACATCTCCATCTTCAACTACATGTTCGGAGGACCGCCGATCGAAGTCTCGGCCACCGGGGGCCGTTTCTTGCAGCGGAACATCGAGGACGTGGCCTTCCTGACCCTCTTTTATCCGAAGGGGATCTTGGCCAACATCCATGTGTCGTGGATGGACCCGAAGAAGGTCCGCGAGATCACGGTCGTCGGCGACAAGACGATGGTGGTCTGGAGCGACATGGACCCCGAGGGTCCCATCCGCATCTACGACAAGGGCGTCATCCAGGAGCCCTACTACGACACCTTCGGCGAATTCCAGCTCCTCGTGCGCGACGGTGACATCTCGATCCCGAGGGTGCAGCTCAAGGAGCCTCTGCGGCAGGAGGCGGAGCATTTCGTCCAGTGCGTCCGCGAACGCACGGTGCCTCTGTGCGACGTGGCGGGCGGGACCGACGTGGTGCGGACGCTCGAAGCGCTTGACGCCTCGCTGAGCAAGCGCGGCCGTTGCGTGAAGGTCGCCTGACCTCGGTGTTCAGGACGACGCGGGTGTCGACCCCGGCGTCGCGGTGTCGCGCGCGGCGTAGTACCCCTGACCGTAGCGCGCGTAGTAGTAGTAGTAGTAGCCGTACCGGCCGCGCTTCGACAGATCGATGTCGTTCAGGATGCAGCCCAGGATGTTCACCGATCCGTCCGAGTCCAGCGCACGCCGGGCACGGACGAGCGCCTCGCGCGTGGTCCGACCCGACTTCGCGATCAACACGGTTCCGTCGGTGATGCGCGCCAAGATGGCCGCGTCGGTCACCACGCCGATCGGGGGTGAATCGAAGATCACGCGATCGAAGTTCGCGGCGAGCTTCTCCACGATCCCGAGGAACCGTTCCGCATGGAGCAGCTCGGCGGGGTTGGGCGGACAGGCGCCGCACGGCAGCAGCCAGAGGTTCTCGATCTCGGTCTGCCGTGTCACGTCCATGACGTCGCAACCCCCGACGATCGCCTTCGAGATCCCGTCGGTGTTGCTGGGAACGCCCAGCACCTTGTGCAGCCGCGGCCGCCGCATGTCGGTGTCCACCAGCAGCACCCGCAGACCCGACTGCGCCAGGGTGATGGCCAGGTTGACGGCCACCGTCGTCTTGCCCTCCTGGGGGCCCGCCGAGGTGACCAGGAGCTTCCGGGCTGGCTTGTCCGGCGACATGAACAGCAGGTTGGTGCGGATCGAGCGGCAACACTCGGCAACGGTGGAGTGCGGATTGTTCAGCACGTACAGTTCGCGCGGAGCGCCGTCGGGCGAGGGTGGCTGCGGATGGCCATTGGCCGGCTTCGGGCCCTTGTCCTTCTCGGAGATGCGGGGGATGAGGCCCAGGAAAGTGACGCCGATTGCCCCTTCCACGTCCTCCTGGCTCTTGAGGGTGTTGTCCAGCACCTCGATCAGCACCGCCAGGCCCAGAGCCAGCAAGAGGGCGATGGCCGCGGCCATTCCGACTGCGCGGGGCACGTCCGGGGCGATCGGCACCGTCGGCACGATCGCGAGATCCAGGATCCGCACGTTGTTGGTCTTGAGATGCGAGACCAGCGCCGTCTCCTGTTCACGGCCGCCGACCTGATCCGTGAGCCGCAGCAGGCGGTCCATCTCGCGACGCAGGCGGTTGTATTCCGAGGCCCGCGTTTCCAGCGCCAGCGCAGCCTTGGTGGCCACGTCCAGGCCCACGCGAAGGTCTCCGGCCTGCCGGTTGAGGCGCTGGAACTCGAACTCGACGCCCTTGTGCGCCAGCTCGATCTCGCGCGTGAGATCCTGCCGCAACACCGCCAGGCGCGACTCCTGGGCCACCAGCGCCGGGTGCCGCTCCAGGTACTTGCCCTTGAGCTCGATCAGCTTGCCGTACTGGTCCGTGTACAGCTCCTTCAGTTTCTGCGCGACGGGGCTCTGCGCCAGCACCGGCTCGAGCTCGGTGATCGGATCGGCGCGCTTGGCCGCCTGGAGCTGCTCCCGCTGCGACCGCAAGCCGATGAGCTTGACCTCGAGCGTGGTCAACTCCTCGGCCAGCTTCTGGCGCTTGCTGGACAGCTCGTTCTGGTCGTCCTCGAGCGATACAGCAACGATGTTGTTTCGCTTCTTGAACTCGACCAGTTCCTGCTCCGCCTTCCGGAGTTGCCCCACGAGGTCGCCGTACTCCCCTTCCAGCCAGGTCGCCGCGCCGGCCGAATGCGACAGGCGCTTCTCGAGGTTGCGATCGACGTACACCTGGGCCGCGGTGTTGGCCAGCAGCACGGCGAATTCGGGGCTGTGTGAAGTGACTGTGAGGTTGACGAGCCGTGTATTGGCGATCGGCTCCACGCTGAGCATGCCCTGCACCAGGGGCGATGCCTTCTCGTGCTCGGCGGGGTCCGCGCAGGTTGCGTTCGGCAGGAGGAACCGGAGTGCCGGTCCACCGTCCGGGCCGAACTTGCGCGCACATAGCGCCTTGGCGACGGCGACCCCCTGGGAGTGGCTCCGCAAGATCCGGAACTCGGTCTCCATGGTTTCGCGAGAGCTCCACCAGCTCGGATCGACCTCGACGACTTCCTTGAAGTTGGATCCCATGTACTGCGGGACCGAGGTGTCGAACACCATGCTGGTGCTGGCGCGGTAGATCTTCGGCTGCTTCGAGACCACGAAACCGACCAGACCGGCCACGAGAATCGTGACCCCCAGAATGTGCCACTTCCGCTTGCGAAGGGCGTTCAGGATCGCGGGCGTCCGGAAGCCGCCGCCGGACTCACCACCAAGCCTGTCGAGGGGATCAGCCATCTCGAAACACGGCAGGCTACCGTCGGCGTGACCGGGGCGTCAAGGCTCGGGGAGCAGTCGCTCTTGCCCGGTCGCGTTGTCGACGACGTAGTTTCGAGCACATGCGCCGCAGGTCAGCCGCGTGGTCTGCAAGCTGGGGAGACGCACGCCACACCGGCAGACCCACCCGACGGGTCGCGCGGGAACGCCCTGGACGAGGGTGTAGGGCGGCACCGGCTTCGTGACCACCGCCCCCGCCGCGACGAACGAATAGGCGCCTACCTCGGCGCCACAGACGATGGTGGCGTTCGCGCCGATGGTCGCCCCCTGCCGGACGATGGTGGGTCGGTACTCGCTCTTCCGCACCACGTGGGCGCGCGGATTCACGACGTTGGTGAACACCGCCGATGGCCCCACGAAGACGTCGTCCTCGATGTGGACCTCGTCGTACAGCGACACGTTGTTCTGGACCTTGCAGCGATCGCCGATGGTGGCCTGCGCGCCGACGAACACGTTCTGCCCCAGCGAGCAGGACTCGCCGATGCGGGCGCCGGCCATCACGTGACAGAAGTGCCAGATCTTGGTTCCGCTCCCGATCTGGACAGGTTGATCGACCACCGCAGTCGGGTGGGCCCAGAAGCTCAGAAGAAGCGCTCCTCGACGTACAGCATGTCCCCCGGCACCACAGTCACGTTCGGCGACTGGCCCTGGCTGATGTCCGAGACCCGATAAAGCTTCGTCTCTACCCGCCCGTTGGCCTCGCGCCGGAGCCTGACCTGGTTCGTGGCAGCGACGGGGGTGAAACCGCCCGCCGCCGCGATGGCGTCGACGATCGTCATACGTGGGAAATACGAGACGGGACCTGGCTTGTTGACCTGCCCCAGGACCGAGACCTTGCGGCTGTTCCACTGGCTCATGGCCAGCGTGATCTGTGGATCGCGGATGTAGCCGTCCTTCAGCTTCTGGGTCAAGAGCTGCTGGATCTCGCCGGGCCGCAATCCGACCACCTGGATTCGCCCCGCGTAGGGAAAAAAGATGGTCCCGTCCTCGGCCACGCGGTACGAGCCGGAGAGATCCGCCTCCCCGAGGACGCGCACCTCGAACACGTCGTCCGAGCCGACGCGCTCGTCCGGCATGATCTCCGGGTCACGCGGCGGCGGCATCGCCTCCGAGGAACGATGCGCGCACGCGGCAAAGAGCGCCGCGGCCAATCCGAGCCCCAACAGACCGGAGAACTGCCTACCCACGACCGCCTAGTATATGACGCCCACGCGGCCCAGCACCTGATGCTTCGTATAATCGACCCCGACGACGGTGGACGTGTCGGGTTCCTCGGTGCTGTCGTTGAACGTGATCGCGTAGACGATGCCGGCATAGAGCCAGCGCTTGATGAAATAGTCTGCCTGGGCGCCGCCGATGAGGATGCTGTCCTTGCGACTGACGACGGCACCGGCCACGCTGAGCCCGGCATAGCGCCGATACTCGTAGCGGCCCCCGAGTCCCAGCGCCAGACGTGAGGCCACCATCTGGCTGATGCTGACTCCGACCGTGTCGACCTCGTAGAACGTCCCGACGATGGGCGAGTTCCTGAACCCATGCGCGTAGGAGACGCCGAGCGCCGTGAAGGGGGCCGGCCGGTACGACACGTCGACACCGACGCTGACACTGCCGGAGCCGCTGGGGCTGGCCGCCTTGCCGTCATACACGGCATCTGCGTAGCCGGCCCCGATGCCCATCGAAAGCTTCGGGGTGATGAGACCCCGGATGCCACCGATCACCCGGTACGAATAGGAGTCGAAGCGGGCCGAGGTGGCGTTCATCGGCTCGAGGTAGCCGGTCCAGGCGATGCCACCCTGCAGGTACAGCGCCGTCTTCGGGAGCCACTTCCAGCTCAGGTCCAACAGAAGATCGTGGGTCATGTTGGACGCGTACTTCAGCGACTGGTTCTCGTAGAAGTCGTAGTTGTTGGTGTACCGAAGGGCCGCGGCAATCCGCCCGCCACCGGGAGCCACACGAACCTGCGCATTCGCGGTGTTGTAGTCGCGGATGATGGCGCCGGTGGAAGGGCCATACGGCGCCTCCTCCGTGCGCGAGAAGCTATCTGACACCGAGAAGCTGAGGCTCTGGCCCGGGGTGTAGGCGAGCGCCGCCGAGACACTGGGATTGACGGCTCGCTGAGCCTTCACGTCCTGGTTGTCGGTGAGATACTCGCGGTAAGCGAGCGCTCCGGCGAGTGAGTAAGTCAGCGCTGTGCTGCGAATCGAGGGATCGCGCGAGGCGTTCGTCAGCTCGAGCGTCGACGTCACCCGCAACACCGCCGACTCGATCCGCGAGCTGTTGTCGTAGAAGACGTTCGTGTCGTAACCGACCTCGGTGGTGACGCCGGCGTGCAGGACGGCGTTGTCCCCCACCCGGATCCCGATGTCGCCCTGCGGCTGCTTCAGGCCTCCTGTTGCCGAGATCCCGTCGGCCTGCGCAAACGCCACGCGCGCGAGCGCAGCGACCGCGAGGTACGCAAAGGTAGTTATGGTTAGGCGGTTAGTCATTCGGTCCGAATACCGGCTATGTGCCGCTGTCGGCTCTGGATCCCATGTCGTCCGCGAGAGCTGGGTGACCTACTCGGTTGGACTCGCGGCCGGGGGCCGGTCGAACATGGGCCGTTCTGGCTTGAGCAAGGTGAAATCGTCGTCGGGGATGCCCTCGGTGGACACGTCCACCTTCGTCGCTCCCACGTACGTGATGTCTTCGCCGATGCAGGCCTGGGCCTCTTGGGCGAGGACCTGGGCCTTCTGATGGACGATGGTCACGCGGGTGTACTCGTGGACGCCGCCACCCTCGTCACGACGAGCGGCCGCTTCCTGCAGACCCTGGATGGCGCTGTCGGCGATGTTCAGATTCGCCTTCACCTGGGTCACCTTGTCGAGCAGGCAGTTCAGACGAATCACGTCCTTCGCCTTGCGAGCCTGATCGACCTGCTTGCCCATGTCGTCGATGATGACCACCATGCGACCGCGGTAGTCGGTCGCCTGCGTGATCATCTCCTGCGAGCTCAGGGTCGCGCGCTGACGGACCGAAGCATCGGTGTCCGCGGCGGGAGCAGGAACGGGTGCTGCCGGCTCACCGGGAGGCGCCGCCGGTGGTGGCTGCGCATGCACGGCCTGGCCAACGAGGGTTGCAGCGAGGACGAATTTCAGTGCCCTGGTCATGTCCAAACCTCGGCGGAATATAGGTTGTTACGGGGCATAGTGTCAATGATTCGCCCTGGTTCGGCAAGTCACTGCGTGGCCTGGAACACGAACGGAAAGGATACCTCGACCGAGCCTCCCGACGGCGCCGGGAAGCGCCAGCGGGCCACGAGGCCTTTGATGCAGCTCGTCACCTCGGAATCGCCCAGGGTGTCCTGGTCCATGTCCACGCCGGAGACGGTGCCGGCGGCGGTGATGGTCCAGCGGACGACCACCTTGCCGCTTATGTTCGGGTTCCGCTTCAGGGCGCGCTCGTAGCAGGCCTTGATGGCGCCCATGCGGGCCCGGACTTCCTTGGTGACGATGTTCGGGTCCAGCTCGCCGTCGACCGAGGGGGCCTCGCTCTTGACCACGGCCGTGACGCGGCGCTCGGCGCCCACATCTCCGGTGCTGGCGCCCGCGATGGCGCCGCCGCCGCGCAGGCCGGCGATGTTCGCCACCTTGCCCGAGCCGCCGGTGCCGGTCTTCACGCCGCGCAGGCCGTCGCTGGTGGCGACACTCAGGCCACCGACGCCCTGGAACGCTTTTTCCTGATCGCGATCGACGTCGCCCTTGCCCAGCACGTCGGCGATCGAACCCTCGCCGTCGGCCTTGGCGCCGAGCAGCTTGAGGATGCCGGTGTTCTTCACCTGTTCGGCCAGGCGCGCGCGGCGCTCGGCCTCGATCTTGGCCTTTTCTTCGGGCGTCAGCTCTTTCTTGGGCTGCGCCTTGGCGGCCGACTTGGGCGCCTTCTTCTCGGGACTTTCTTCCTTGGTCTCGATCTTCTGGACCTCGGGCGGCTTCTCGGGCTTGCGCACCACCATCTGCACGAAGCGATCGGGGATCTCGTCGATCTCCGGCTTGCGCGGCCAGTCCACGCTGCGCAGGTAGATGACGAAGATCAGGTGCGAGAGGAACGACGCCGACGCGATCGCCGTGAACGTCCAGTCCAGGTTCGAGGTGAATGATCCGCGCACCGACGCCGGCAACTGAGGCCGCGGCGACGGAGGCGGCGGCATGACGAACTGGAACAGGATCGTCATGTCACCGATGGTGATCTTCCCGCGCGACCGCTCGTCCAGCAGCATGATCCAGCCGCTGCCGTGCTTGCGGATACGGCCGGTCTGCTTCAGCTGGGCGAGAGCGATCACCTCGTTGCCGATGGCGATGCGCGCGTCCATGGCGTCGGCAAAGTGCACGACGTAGCCCTTGGGGGTGATCTCGAACAGCAGCCACGAACGCGGCAGGGTCTCGGAGAACACCACGAAGCTGTTCTTCGCCGACTGCCCGATCGAGACGTTCTCGCGCTTGCGGACCAGGCGCTCCTCGACGATCTTCCCGCCCTGCACGATGCCGATGCGCAGGACACGGACGCGCGGGGGTGCCACCCTGCCCTTCTGTCCCCCGTGGGCCTGTGCCGCTCGTGCCGGTGCTTGCGCCATCGTGCTGGACCCTCGATTAGAAAGGAGCCTTGGATACGCTGTCCAGGATCTTCGGCAAGAACTCCTGCTTCAGCTCGGTCCACTCGTAGTTGATGCTGGACTTCTGGAGCACGTAGAACGCCTCCGGCTTCTGGATCTTCCCCTCGATCTTGATCTCGGTGGTGATCTTGTAGATCTTCTTGCCGCCCGCGCCACGCTCGACCTTGACGCCGGGATCGTCGGCCGGGGTAGGCTTGGCTTGCGCCAGGAACAGGGTGAGGACGATCTGCATCATCATGGTTGGCATCATGGCTTCTTGTCCGGTACCGCGGCCGGCTTCGGGGCGGCCCGCGCCTTGTCGCGCTCCTCTTGTTTCTTCTGACGCTCGATCCGCTTCTGTTCCTTGACGATCTTTTCCTGGGCCTCGGCGATGTACGTGTCGGCCGGGTCCTTCCCCAGCTGCATGCCCGCCGACTGCATCATCGCCTTGTAGCGGTTCAGGTAGCCGATCGAGGTGTTCAACTTGGCGATCAGATCCTGGTTCGCCATCTTGTCGGCGTCCAGATACAAGATCCCCATGTTGAAGACGGCGTCGGCGTAGTTCGGAAAAAGCTGCAAAGCCTTCTGGTACTCGGCCAGCGCGCGCTCGTAATCCTTGGCGCCGCGGTAGGCGCTGCCCAGGTTCAGGTGCGCCTTGGAGAACGCCGGCTGCAGCGACACCGCCTTTTCCAGCACCGGCACCGCCTCGCGGTAGTTCTTCGCCTCGAGGTACTGCGCCCCGAGGTTGTTCCACATGATGGCGTTCTCGGGCCGCGCGTCCGTCGCCTGCTTCAAGAGGGTGATCGCCTGCGGGCCATTGCCCTTCTCGCGCTCCATGAAAGCGAGCAACTGGAGCATCTCGGCCTTCTCGGCGTCGGCGGCGCCCGTGGCCTGCATCATCTCCCACAGCGTCCGCACCCATTCGTACTTGCGCAGCTTGTAGTACGACTTGGCCATCACCAGCATCGCCGGCGTGAACTTTTCGTTCTTCGTCAGCGCCGCCTTGGCCTGCGCCACCGCGGCGTCGTAACGGCCCGCGGTGTAGGATTTCTGCGCGGCGCCGGTCTCCTCCATGGGGATGACCGGCGGCGGCGGCTGGCGCTTGGCCGCCTCGGCGGGCTTCCCTCCTGCGCCTGTCACCATCGCCCCTGCCGCCAGCACCGCCATCACGATCGCCACCGCCGCACGCGGCGCCCTTGGCGCACGCGGCGCCCTTGGCGCCCGGCCACGGTCGTCTGCGTTTCGCGCGCGATCGCACGCTTCTCCGGCGCGGCGGTCCGGGCGCGCGCGATGCTCGTCACACGAAGACGTGTGACGAGCCCATTCCGATTCCGAGGGCGCTTCCGTCCGCGCTTCCGTGCGCGCCTCCGTCGGCGCCTCCGTGCGCTCCCCCAAGAGCTTCACACGGTCCGCCGTGTGAAGCATGGCGCGCGAGAAGCGCTCGGCCGGAAGCCAACCGCGGAACCGCGCGACAAGCACAGGTAGCCGGCGGGCGACAAAGGGCGCGACAAAGGGAAAGCGACTCATGGCGCCTCCACCGAGATCCGCTCGTCCTTGATGAACGGGAACTCGTCCGGCAGGTACTTGGACAGGTTCTCGCGCGCCTTCTTCACGTACTCGTTGGTGACGCCGAGCTGCGCGGCACGATCCAGGGTCGCCTTCCACTGCGCCTTGGCCTTGTCCTCGATCGGCGTCACGTAGCCGAAGATGGCGTCCTTGTACTGGGTCAAGATCGCATCGCCGTCGCCCGGGTTCAGGCGATCCGCCTTCTTCGCCAGCGCCTTGACGTCCGCGGGCGCGTTGTCGGCGACCTTCACCAGCTTCTGGGCGAACTCGTAGTAGATGTCGCCCATGCGCAGGAAGGCGGCCAGGGTCCAGGTCGCGTCCTTGTAGTCCCAGACCTTCTTGTACTCCTCGACGAGGGACGCCGACTCGGCGGTGAAGGACTCGAAGGCGCGCTTCACCTGCTTCTGATCGCTGGTGAAGGTGAGCGTCTTGGCCTTGAAGGTGTTGAACTTCCCCTCGACCAGCAGGAACTCGGCCTTGGCGGCGGCGGCGGCGGCCGGCGTCGCCGGCGGCAGCCTGCGGATCATGAACTCGTCGCGGACGCGCTTGTAGGCGTCCAGCGTCGCCTTCTGGTTCCCGCTCGCCTCGGCCAGCTGCGCCTGCTTCAAGTACGCCTGCACCACGAAGTCACCGGCGGCGGGCTGGCTGCCGAACCGCTTGATGAGGTCGGCCAGACACTGCTTGGTCTTCGCCGAGTCCTTCAACTTGTCGTAGTCGTTGCATGCGTACCAGTAAGCCTGACCGGCGTCGGACGGTTTGTCCGCGATGTCGGCCGAGTAGCGCTTGTAGAAATCCGCCGCGCGCGCGTATTGCTGGTCGTTGTCGAGGAGCATCGCGGCCAGGCCCAACGCCTCCTTGCGATGCTCGTAGCCGGCGTACTTCGGCTCGGTGGCAATCTGCTGGTAAAGCGTGACCGCTCGGTCGAAGTTGAAGAACTTCCGGTGGTTGCGGGCGGCGTTCCAGACCGCGTCCTTGGACAGGTTCGAGTCCGGGAAGTCACGGGCGAGGCGCTCGTAGCACTTCGTGGCCTCGCCGAACTGATACACCTTCTCGTAGACAACGCAGGCGTTGTTCAGGTTCGTGGGCGCGTCCGGATCTTTCGGGTTCTGGTTGACGAGGTCGATGAGGTCCAGCGCCAGGCCGACGTCCATCTCGGTGGACAGCGACTTCTGGGGTCCCGACGGCTTGCCGCCCGGCGTGGCCGATGCCTTGACGCCGCCGATGGCGATGGCGATGCCGCCCGCCGCCTCCTTGCACTGCACCAGCTCCTTGCTGGTCCCCTTCTCCTCGTTCTCCTCCGCGATCTTCAGGCGCTTGGTGATGACGTTGGCCTTCACCGATGCCTTGATGGTGTTGATGCGCGCGACGTACTCCGTCGCCTTCGGCGACTTGGCGCAGGCGGACTCGCCGAACTGCTCCACCACGGTCAGCAGGCGCCCCAGCGCGCAGTCCTTCTGCTCCTCATCGATGATGGAGTAGTCGATGAAATAGGTCTGCATCAGGGCGTCGTAGGACTTGAAGCCGATCTCCGGTTTGGTGGCGCAATAGGCGACCGTCAGCTCCGACAGACGCCCGCGGGCCTGGGCCCAGTCGTGGTACTTCAACAGCACGACGGCGGCGGCGTAGCGCAGGTCCGCGGTCTTGTCGTCCTTGATGTTGTTGACGTACCAGTCCAGCGCATCGACGTACTTCTTGTAGACCTCGGGGATCGCGATCGGCTGCACCGGCGGCTTGGTGTTCTTTTCATCGGGAATGGGGGGCTCGTCCAGCTGACGGGTGGATTTGAGCTT
The DNA here is from genome assembly GCA_031423255.1 of Myxococcales bacterium. GTDB lineage: Bacteria > Myxococcota_A > Polyangia > Fen-1088 > Fen-1088 > JANPFD01. The sequence continues at coordinate 19,718 of JANPFD010000133.1, forward strand.
TTCAATCATTTCCTCGTACACCTTGACGATCTGGTACGCGGCTTCCTGCTGGTGCTTGTTGTCCAGGTTCGAGTCGCGCAGCACCGTGTAGGCGACGATCGCCTCCGGTAGCTTGCCGCCGTAGTACAGGGCGTCCGCGTAATACAGGCTGAACTCGTACGAGCGCTTCGAGTTCGGGTAGGCGGCCAGGTACTTCTCGTACAGCTCGCCGGCGACGCGGTAGAGCCCCGCGCACTCCTCGTTCTTGCGCGCGTCCTTGGTCTGCAGCGCCTGGTTGCGGCACGCCTGCGCGGCAGCGTGGACGCTGGTCGCCGCCGTCAGCAAGGCGTCCTCGGCCAGCGACTGGGCGACGGCCAGGGCTTCGGGGTTGTCCTTGTTGGCGTTGGCCCACTCGCCGCCCTTGCTGTAGTTGCGGCCCAGCGCCTCGCGCTCCTTGGCCGCCATGATCATGTTCCGGTCGCGCTCGTAGGCGCGCACGACCTTGTCCTGGATCTTCGGGGCGTCGGCGAAGTACGGCCACTGCGCCAGCAACGCCTTGTAGACCGCGATCGCCTCGTTGTACTTGGTCTGGTCGAAGTAGATGTCGCCGAGGCGCATGTACACCTCTTTGACGTGCTCCTCGGCAGCGCGCCCCGAGTAGAACTTCTGCAGCCGCGCCAGGCCCGTCTCGGGATCGTTGATGCTGTCGCCGTCCCAGTCCGGCTCGGAGAAGCTGATGCCCAGGTACTGCACAGCCTCGGGCCGCAGGTCGGAGCCGAACTTGTCGCCAGCTGCCTTCTTGTCGTCGGCGTACTTGACCAGATCGTCGAAGCCCTTGATCGCCTCGGGGAAACGGTTGTCGCGGTAGTACGACCAGGCCAGCTTGTAGAGGGCCTTGTCGTAGTACGACGACTCCTTGTAGTCGAGGACGCGCTGGTAGGCCGAGATCGCCAGCGGCAACTCGCCGTTGTCGAAGTGCATCTCGCCGATGCGGGTCCAGGCCTCGGGCACGAACTTCGAGTCCTTCTTGATCGGCTCGCAGCCGTTGTAGGTGTCGGTCAGCGGGCCGCGCGTCGAGGCCGAGGCCGCGTTCGGATTCGTGGGCGGCGGCGGGTCCAGGGGCTTGAAGCGGTTGCCGCAGGTCAGCGCCAGCAGCGCCTGCTTCGCCTCGGCGTCGTTGCCCATCTCGCCCAGGCAGAAGCCCAGCAGGTAGACGGCCGCATCGAGCAATCGATAGTTCGGGAACTCGGTCAGCAGGCGCTTGTACAGGCTGACGGTGTTCGTGTAGTCGGGCTTGGGCGGCTGTCCGGTCGGCGGCGTCGGCGAGTCGAGCGCCTTCTGGTAGGTCTCCTGCAGCGTCAGGAACTCGTCGGAGGCCTTCTCGTAGTAGAGCTCGGCCAGCCGGAACATGGCGTCGGGGGTCCAGCGCCTATCGGTCGGGTACTTGCGCAGGAAGGCCTCGAGCATGGCGATGGCGTCCATGCGCTTCTCGCGCTCCTCCTTCTCGTTCATGACGATGAGCGGCTCGTACTTGGCGCGGATCGAGCGCATCTTCTCGACGTAGGCGCGCTTGATGACCGAGTTGGCCCCGCTGCGGTAGCCCTGCACCGCCTCGGTGAAGCGGACCAGGTCCACCGCCAGCTCGTCGAGCATCTTTGGATCCATCATCGCCGGCGGCGGCGCGGCGACGAGGAGCGTGGCGAGAACGACGCCGAACATCACTTTTCCTCCTCGAGGAGCGAGCGGAAGTCATCCTCGACGGATTTCAGTTCCAGCTTCTGCTGGTTGATCAGTTTAGACAGCGTGGTGGTCTTCTGATCCTTGAGACCCCAGGAGACGTCGACCAGGCCGACGTCGGACTGCACCACCAGGTCGTAGAAGCGGTCAGTCACCTTGGCGATCATCACCTGCGCCAGGCCGCCGCCCACGTTCTGCGACTCGGACATGACGCCGGTCAGCTTCTGGTTGGCCGAGAGCAGTTCTGTCTTCTCGGTGCTGATGCGCTCCCGGATCTTGCCCAGCCGCTGCTCGGCGGCGGCGTCGAGGCGGCCGTCCACCTCCTTGACCCGGGCGTGTACGCCGTCGGCACGCTGGAGCAACTCGGAGATGCGATCGAAGTCGCGCTGGTCACCGGAGGCGAGGCGGCTGCGGGCGCGCTGGAAGACCTCCATCTCGCGCTTCATCAGATCGCCCAGGCGGGCGCTGGCATCGCGCTCGGTGGAGGCCACCGCGCCGCCGGCGCCGAACTCGCGCCGCGCCTCCTCGATGTCGTTGCGGCTCTTGTCCAGCGCCGTACGCGCCTCGTCGATCACGAAGTGCAGGTCCTTCACTGGCTGCTCGAGGTCCGCGGGCTGGATCTTCTGCTCGGCGCGCGAGCGCATGTAGTACTGCTCGATCGCCACCAACTCCGCCTCCATGGCGTGGATCTGCACGTTCAGCTCGGATGCGCGCTGGTCGATTTCCCTCAGCGAATCCTTGGCGCTGCGCTCACGCTTCTGCATGGCGTCGGTGGTGAGCGGCATCGCCGAGACCTGCTGATCCAGAGACGCCCGCTCCCCCTCGATGCGATCCAGCGCGCTCTTGTCGCCAGCGTCGAGATTCGTGCCGAGGATGTCGCGGATCTTGCCGTTGTACTTCCGGCGGACGTCCATCGTCTGGTTCTGGATCTCGGTCGACTTGGCGCGGACGGAGGCGAGATCCGGGAAGATGCCGACCTTGCCCGCGCCGGTGACCGCCTTCTCCAGGCGCGCCAGCGTCTGCTCGGAATCCTTCAGGTCCTTCTGCAGCGTCCCGACGTCATCCGCCAGTGTCAGCATGCGCGCCACATCCGGCTCGCCCTTGACCCACTTGACCGCCGGCACCGGCACGAACGCCGTGATGTCGAACTTCGCCATGCCCTTGGACAGGAGCTGATCGAAGTACTTCGGATCGGTCTTCGACTTGTCGAGGTTGGTCTTGAGCTGCCCGTAGATCGGCTCGAACTCGTCGCGGGTCTGGGTGAAGTTCTCGCTGGCCAGGTAGAAGTTGGCCAGGCGCAGGTGCAGGTTGCCGCGCAGGATGCGCAATTCCGGGCTGCGCGGCGAATCCGGGTCCTGCAGCAGCATCAGGTCCAGCGACCGGTAGGCGTTGACGAAGTCCTTGGCCTTGATCAGCGTCCAGGTCTGCTCGTAGAGCGCGTCGGAGAAGTACTTCGAGTTGCGATCGATCGACCCGTAGGCCTCCTTGGCCTTGTCGAACTGGCCGCGCTCGTAATACAGGCGGCCGAGCGCCATCTTCGCCAGCTGCTGGATCTCTTTGTCGTCCTCGCTCTTCGGCTGGACACGCAGGACGGCGTCGAAGGCGGTCGTCGCCGCGGCCAGGTCGCCCTTCTTCACCTGCACGGTGCCGATGAGGTACAGCGCCTGCAGGTAGTAGGGGTTCGACGCCGGCAGCGACTGGAAGTTCGACAGCGCTTCGTCGAGCTTGTCGCGGAAGAAGAGGTACTTGCCGCGGGTGTACGGCACCGACGGCTCGAGGCGGTCGGCCGGGATGCTCTCCAGGCGCTTGAGGTACTCGTCGACGTGGTCGAAGTCGTTGGTCTTGAGGGCAATCTCCACCAGCCGCTGGAGCGCCGTCTGCTCCTTGCGCGACCCGGTGTTCTTCTGGATCGCCATCTCGAAGTAGTGGCGCGACGCCGACAGGTCGCGCGCCAGATACAGCGACTCGCCCAGCAGCACCAGCGCGTCATCGTAGGCGCGCGAGTTCGGATAGGTCTCGATGACGTCGAGGAGGATGGTCGCCGCCTCCTCGTAGTTCTTCAGGGTGAACAGCAGCTCGGCGTCGATGTAACGGCGCTCGGCGGCGTTCGGCAGCGGCGCAGGACTGTCGCGGAACTCGGCGCCCAGCTGGCGCGCGTTCTCCTCGAGGTTGATCAGCTTCCGGTTGGCGTCGTCGATCTGGTCTGCTTGAGCCACGTGGGCCACGCCCATGTGCACGACCAGCAACACACCGACGGTGCAGCGGAGAAGCTGCATGGCTACTTCTTGGCCGAGGGCGACGCCCCTTCCGGCGCCATGACGTTCACCCTGAACTCGACGGCGGGCTTCTCCTCCATGTTGGTGGCGATGCTGCCCTTCTCGAAGCCGACCACGGTGACGATGGTGGCCTTGCCGTCGCCGGCGACGAAGCTGTGGCTGGATTTGACGTTGAACTTGTAGTTCTTGAGGTAGCTGAACACGCCATAGCCGTAGCCCTGGTAGATGAGCTGGACGCTGATGGTGTGCGAGCCGGGCTGGATCGCGCCGTTGTAGATGTCGAACTCGCCCATCTCCGCCAGGCGGCCGGTGTCGTCGGCCTTGGCGAAGATCTGGACGCCGTCGAGGGCGTACGTGGCCTTGATGAGGCGGAACGAGCTGCCCATCTCGTTCTTGTGGCGGATCACGCAGCGGGAGGCGCCGATGACGCCGCCGAGCACAGTCTCCTTGAGGAGGTTGAGCCGCGCCTTGACCCGGAACACCTGTTCCTTGAGGTCGTTGACGTTCCGCTCCAGCGAGCGGAGGCGGATGGTGTACGCGCCCGATTCGGCCGAGCCGGCAGGCGCAGGCGCAGGTGCGGCCTCGGCGGGGGCCGGGGCAGCGGTGGGAGGAGCAGCGGTGGGAGCCGGCGCCTGAGCGCGCGCGACACCCGCCGCCAACACGAGCGACAAAACCAACACACCCGAGGTTCGAGACAGATTCATGGAAAGCTCCCTAAGGAAGGTGCTTCGAAGGCCCATCTGTATATCAGCGAGGCTCGCCCATAGTCAAAGAGGCGGGGCCTGCAGGACGGATGGTGCTTTCCTAAGTCGCCATCGGCGCTTCCACCATCAGGGTGGATGTGGATAGCAGCTTCCACACGGCTTCGAGGAGCTCGGGCATCCCTTCACCGGTGACGGCGCTGATCCCGTGGACCTCGAGACCCCGCCTGGCGAAGGTGCCGCGCAGTGTTTTCAGCTTCTTGCGGGTGTCGGGGAGATCCACCTTGTTGAGAGCCACCAGCTCGGGGCGGGCGGCCAGATCGGGGTCGAAGGCGGCGAGCTCCTTGCGCAAAGCGAGGTAGTCCTTGAGGGGCGTTCGCCCGGGGATGGCGCTCACCTCGAGCAGGTGGACCAGCACCCGGGTTCGCTCGAGGTGGCGCAAAAATCGATGGCCGAGGCCCGCGCCCCTGTGTGCCCCCTCGATGAGGCCCGGGATGTCCGCGACGACGAAGGTGCGTTCGCCCGACAGGCGCACCACCCCCAGATTCGGGACCAAGGTGGTGAAGGGGTAGTCGGCGACCTTGGGGCGGGCAGCGGAGATGCGGGCGATGAGCGACGACTTGCCAACGTTCGGGAAGCCGAGCAGGCCGACATCGGCGAGCAGCTTCAGCTCGAGGCGGATGATGCGCTCCTGACCGGGGCGGCCGGGCTCGGACTTGCGGGGCGCGCGGTCGGTCGAGCTCGCGAAGTGGATGTTGCCGCGGCCGCCGCGCCCGCCACGGGCGGCGACGAACTCCTGGCCATGGGTCTTCAGATCGCCGAGCAACCGTCCGCTGACGTCGTCGAACACCTGCGTGCCGGGGGGAACCCGCAGACGCAGGTCCTGGCCACCGCGGCCGTACATGTCCTTGTTGGCGCCATTTTCCCCCGAGGGGGCGCGATACTCGGTCCGGTAACGAAAGTCGAGGAGCGTGCTCAGGCCCTCGTCGACGACGAGGATCACGCTGGCGCCGACGCCGCCGTCACCGCCGGAGGGTCCACCCTTGGGGACGAACTTCTCCCGCCGGAAGGCAACCGCGCCGTTGCCCCCGTCGCCAGCCCGGACCTTTATCCGCGCTTCGTCTATGAACATGGGAACCCTGGGAGGGTTCCCATACCCTCCCGCGACGGGACCCGCCGGGCTGAGCCCGTCGGTCCCCACGCGATGAACAATCTCGCCGGTCCCGACAATCTCGCCGGTCCCGACAACCTCGCCGGTCCCGAATGCGTTCGCGACGGGCTGGGAGCAAGCGCCGGCGCCCAGTGGCGGCAGGGGGCATTGGTGTCCCCGCGACCGAGGTGTTTGAGCACGACAGGGACACCAATGCC
>JANPFD010000134.1:0-58893 GCA_031423255.1 Myxococcales bacterium
TCGAACTTCTCGGCCTCCGTGAACAGGCCAACCGCCTTGAGCGACTTATCGAGATCCATGGGACCCTCCACCCTCGGAAGTTCACCAAATCCTCGTCGCTCCTCGGTCCCGTGGCGAATGCATTTTTCTCCACAGGAAATCCGGATCGATCTCGATCAGTTACGCGCTACCCGATCAGCATTGGTGCTAGGTCACGCCAGAGCGTCCCGGCAGTATTTCACGGCACGGGCTATCTCCCTCATCCGGTCAGAACCCGTCGGGGGCTTGTACTCGAACTCAATCGTCGCCTGGATGGGCCACTTGTTGTCCCGGATCAGCCGCAGCACGTCCTTGATTGGTGTGTCGCCTTCCCCGAACGGCGTGTTCGGGCCGTTGTGAAGCTTCCGGTCCTTGATGTGAACATGCGTGACGCGCGCGTGATGCTTCGTGATGAACGGAACCGGCGAGCCGTGATCGCCCGCAATGAAATGCCCGATGTCCACGTTCGCCCCGTTGTGCTCGGCGAGAGCGAACGCCCTCTCCCAGTGTTCCGGCCCCGTCGTCGCGTGGCCGTGGTAGCCCACCATCAGCTCGTGCTTGTCGGCGAACTGTCCCACGCGCTTGAGCTCATCGTCGCTCTTCGAGATCTCCGTCGAGATCGCCCGCCCACCGAGCGTTTTCGCCAGCGTGAACGCGTAGTCCAGCTCGCCGTCGCTCATCTTGAAGAGCCCGTCCACCTTCACGATCTCGATGAGCACGCCCGCGTCGTTCCACTTCTTGCGAAAGACGGATGCCTTCGCTGCATCGAAGCCCTCGCGCCATTGGCGAATCTTCTTAGCCGTGCCTTCGTCCACCGGCGCCTTGCCTTTCCCGCCCGGCGAGGGCGCGCCGAGAAACGCCTCGACCGGCTGTGTGCGCAACTCCACGCCGCTCAGCCCCAGTTGAACGCACGCCTTCAGGGTCTCATCGCCGGTCATGCCGACGTTCCCGAAGCTGTACGGCACGTTGAGTCCGATCTGCACCCCGGCGACCTTCAAATCCGGTCTCGCCGCCGCCGCTGCACGGCCGAAGAGCGGCAGGCTGCCGAGAGCGAGGGCGGTGAATTCACGACGCGAGAATGACGTCATGGTCGGCTTCGAATGGTACCAACATCCGCGCGTCGCCGCCTCTGTCCTGCTCCAAACATTAGTCATTAGTACCAAGCGCGAACCGCGCCAGCAGCGGAGTGACGTTACGGGTGACGGTCGTCGAGCGTGTTTTCATGCGGTTGATCCCACGAACAGCGCTGATCTCACGGCGGCTCACCGGGTCTGCGCGCCTCACACCTGGTAGCCCGGCAGCGGGCCCTTGCCGGCGAGCTCGGTGGTGTCGCCGAAAGTGTCGCCGGGCACGCCCATGGCGTTCATCATCGAGACCAGCCAGGCGTTGTGCGACTGACCGCCGCCGAACTTCGTATGCTGCCCCAGCTTGAGACGCTGGCCCACCTTGATGCCCATGTTCTTGCCGCCGATGCTCCACATGGTCAGGTTGTGCATATCGTGACCGCGGCCGATCTCGCTGGCCATCACGATGAGCGTGTTGTCCAGCATGGTGCCCCCTCCCTCCGGGATGGCCTTCAGGCGATCAGCGAGACCGGCCGCCAGCTCGAACACCCAGCGCTGCGCCGCCTGGAATCCCCCTCCCCCGTGCGAGGCCGAGTGCCAGTCCGTGCTGGCGTTGACCGGCGGGAAGCTGAGGACCAGGCTCGTCCCGCCGTTGCACTGGTAGCTGTGCACCCGCGTCAGATCGCAAGCGAAGGCCGCTACCAGTAGATCCATCTGTGCCGCGGCACGTAAATGGATGCTCTTGCACGACGGATCGGGCACCGGAATCCCCTCGGGCACCGTGGGCCGCGTGCAGGACGGCCCCCCGGCCTTCAGGCCCCCGAGTCGAGCTTCCATCGAAGAGATGGCCTCGAGCTGAGCGTCCGCGCGCAACCGGTCCTCGGGCCCGAGGCGTTTGCGAAAGGCCGACAGCTCGGCGGACACGCCCGAAAGGACGCTCTTCTTGCGCGCCAGGGCCGCAGTTAGAGCCGGATCCGCGGGCGTCGCATCGCCGATGGTCAGGTTGCGGAACACGCGATTGTACACGTCGTAGGGGTTGGGGTTGCCCGACGCGCTGTTGCCATTGGCGTCGAAGGTCACCTGGTTGGGCTGCCCCTTGAGGTCGAACATCCGCTGGCTCAAAAGCGGCAGCCCCGGCGTCAGCTTCGTGCCGATAGTCTTCGCGAGGTGTTGATCCAGCGACATGCCGCTCGGCGGGTGCGTGACACCGCCGCCGGGCTCGTACGTGTACCGCCCCGTCCATATCTGCGCGCGGCCCATCGCGTGCTGGAATCCCTCGTTCTTGGGGCGCTTCATCTCCATGTTCTCGAGCACGACCACGTCGCTCTTGTGCCGTTCGAGTGGCGCGGCCATCAGGTCGGGTGGGTCTCCAGACCAGCCGTGCGGGTAGAAAAAGAAGACGATCCGGCGCGGCGGCGTCTTGGGCGCCTGGGCGTAGGCGTCACGCACGCGCCAGGCCTGCAGTACGGGGGCGAACGCGGCGACGCCGGTGCCGATCGACAGGGTCTGCAGCAGCTGGCGGCGAGAGCGAATGGGCGTGTTCATGGGACTCCTTTCGAATCGTCACCGTCAGGGCAAACGTGAGCCGTCGCGGCGCACGAACGTCTCGGAGGCCGCGAGGTCGGCCAGCAGCGCGCGCACGTCGCCCGTGGCGCCGCCGGTCCCGGGCGCGAGGACGTCGCGCAGGGCCAGCTGGTCCGCCGGCGTGCGCTCGGACGAATGTCCCGTGGGTCGGCCGAGCAGGTAGCTCAGGGCCTGCGCGGCCGCGCACGTCCGCACTTCGGCGCTCTGCGCGAGCTTGCGGCCCAGCTCCGCGGGCCCCACGAAGCGTCCGTCCACGTCGGTGCCGGTCAGCTCCCCCTCACCCGACAGCAGCGCCTTCGTCGGCTGCTCGACGGTGCGGTACTGACCGGTGACGCCCAGCCGCTCGAAGCCGAAGCCCAGCGGATCCATCAGCGAGTGGCACGAGCCGCAGGCCGGATCCGAGCGATGCCGGGCCGCCTTCTCGCGCACCGACCAGTTCGGGTTCACGGGCGGATCGGGCACGCCCGCGGGCGCCGGCGGGAACGCGAAGCACAGCACGCGATCGCGCAGCGCCAGCGCGATGTGAATGGGCGAGAAGGTCTCGGACGGCGTGTGCGAGGCGACGAAGCCGGCCAGCGACAGGATGCCGCCGCGCTGCTGGTCGGCCGGCAGCTCGACCGCGACCGGCGTGGGCGAAGTGACGTCGACGCCGTACACCTTGGCCAGCGTCGCGTTGACGTAGGAGCGCGTGGAGGTCCACAGAGCACCGAGGGCACCCTCCGAGCGACCGAGAACGTCGTCCACGAAGCGCCCGGTCTCGTCCTCGGCGGCGCGCGCGACCGCCGCGGTGTAGGTCCTGTCGGCCTTGGCCACCGTGGTCGGGTGGATGCCCAGCCACTCGCGCACGAACGAGCGCAGGGTCGGCCGCGTGCGCGCGGACGAGGCGAGGCGCTTGACCTCGGCGCGCAGGCCCGGCGCGGTCATGAGGGCGCCGCTGGCGGCAGCCGCCGTGAGCTGCGCGTCCGGCGTGGTCTGCCAGAACCCGTACGACAGGGCCGCGGCGCGCTCGTGTGCGAGGAGAGTGACGATCCCGGACGCGTCCTTGCCCGCGCCCAGCTCTGTCCGGAAGACGAAGTGCGGCGCCATCAGCATCATCTGCGTCACCGCCTCGAGGCCCTGCTCGTAAGTGCCGGAACGCGACGCGGCGACGAACGTGTCGCGCAGGCGCGCGGACTCCATCACGTCGAGCGGCCGGCGGTAGATCAGCGGTCCGTAGCTGACGACGAACGCCGCCGCACAGGCCGGCGCTCCCATCGCCGCCACGTTGCACGAGGTCAGTCGCGCCAGGTCCGCGACGACCTTGGCCGACGTCGCGGTCGCGAATGTCTCGAGCGACTCCATGAACGCGATGCCAACATTGGCCGCCTCGATGTCGTTCGAGAAGCCTTCGAGGATCGGACCCTCGAACGGCGGAACGCGATCGACCGCCCCCGCGAAGAAGATATCGGCGACGCTGTTGCGGATCTCGGTGGCGGTCAGACGCCGCGCACGAGCCGGCGCCAGATCGGCCGCGCGCAGCGGCCCGGTGGGCAATCCCGGCGCGGAGGTGCCCCCCGGCGACATCCCACCCGGCCCAGGTGTCATGTCCCCGAACTCGTCCTCGGGCCGGTCACCGCCGCTGCCGACGATATCGCCAACGCAGCCGGCCGACACGATGGCTACCGACATCAGACTTCCGACCGAATCAACGAAGCGTCGCAGCATTCGGGTTGCCTCCTGGGCTTCCAAGGTTAATGTCGGCGCCTTGGACGACTTACCGAAGCAGCCGTGTGGTCACGCCCTGACCCGGCCGAGCGCGGTTCGAGTCTCGTCGCCGACCGCCGATGTTCGGTAAGTCGGGCCAGGACCGCACATCAATTGAGTGGCAGTGATGCCGGGCTCTCGCATCATGGCCGCACGAAAAGCATGAGAAACACAGATTTAGTCCACGCGACCCTCGCCCTCTGGCTGCTGGCCCTGTGGACGGGTTGTAGCCACGAGGCCAACGTGGTCGACAGGTCCACAACGATCCCGCCGGACTCCGGCCGAACCGATGTCCAGGGCGGCCGAGAGTGGTCGGCTGCCGACTCGGGCGGAGGCGACTCGGCGCGGGAGAGCCTGGACCTGGGACCGCGAGACGCGACGTCGCGCGACGCGCTCGCCGGGGACGGGCGCGGCGATGCCCGTCCGGATGCCCTCGCGGACCAGCGCCCGCCGGCCTCCGGACCGTCGGCCCTGTGCACGCAGGACGGACAGGTGGTCGCCGCGGGGGGGATCCCTGTCACCTGCGAGACCCTGTGCGTCTGCATGAACATGGTCGACGACGGGAACTGCCACGCGGCCTTCGCGACGCGCGAGCTGTGCATCCAGGACTGCCGCGCGAAGAAGCTGGCCCCGGCGCAGCTCTGCTGCCGGGCGTCCCGTTGCACCAACGCCCACTTCGGCAGCCGGATGAGCGTGCCCGGCTTCACGTTCAAGGGTCCGCCCATGCCCCAGATGCACCACGAGCTGTGCCGCGAGGTGCGTTTCGGATCCGACGCGTACCCCGCCTGCCGCTGAGCGGTCGCCGCCCCGCCACCGACGGCGGCCGGCCGACGCCGTCAGCGCCCTTCCGGGCGACGACCACCGAGATGACCAGGTCGTTGTTGGACAGCCGCGGCGCGCGCACGGATGCTTCAAGAACGTGGACGGCCAGGTGGGTCGGCGCTGCGACCGACGTTAAGGGCGTGGCCGGGCCGGGGCCCAGTCTTGTTACGAACCCGTGCCTGTCCGCCAGAAAGCACGCAGATCTCGTTGCACCACGCTTGGTCGACGCGTATCTCGGACCTCCCTCGCCGCGCGTGCCGTATCGGCTGCTGTTGGTCCCAAGCAAAGTGTATGTGAACGCGCCGGATGGTGCATGGGCTGCTGGGCCCCGTGGATGGCGAGTAGCATCCCGTAGTGGCGAGCTGCCCCTTGGGCAGGTACTTCGTTGTGGCTACCGCCGCTGTCTTATCGTAACTTTTATGCTACGATTTGAATTATGGCGAGGCGGTCTCGGACAGCATTTGAGTCCTTCTTCGAGAAGGAGATGCGCGACCCAGAGTTCGCGTCGGCGTACAAGGAAGCGCGTGCCGAGATCGACTCCGTGGACGGATTCATGCGTGCACTGGACGCCGCCCGCACTTCCCGGCGCCTCAGTAAGGCGGGTCTGGCGCGCCGTAGCGCTCTCCCACCCGAAACCGTGCGTCGCCTCCTGAGCGCGAAGCAAGCGAATCCGACCATCTCTACCGTCATCGGTCTGCTACGGCCAATGGGCTTTGCGCTGCAGATAGTCCCGGCCAGCAAGGCACGCAGTGCGAGCCCGAGTCGCCTGCGCCGCGCTTCCTGAGCGGCGTCAAACTGCGTCCACACTCCGAGGCGCGCGCCGCCGGTACTCGTCACCGACCACTCTGACCTTGGCGTAGTCGGCTTCGGAGAAAGTCGTCCGAAATCCCTTATCCATGCCGGTGAGGATGACGAGGCTCGGACCACCGATCCCGAGCGCAGCCCCGTCCCGCTCCAGAACGCAGAAAAGCCGGTAGTGGTGCCGGCTCGGGCCGTCTACCCGAACCTCGTAGTAGCCGCCCATGTTCCCGTGCATGGCTTCCCATTTTCCCCCGCCCGAGAATGCCGGGGGCGGTGCGTCCGCCACTGCCTTCACGACAGCCAAGAACATGGCCCTCACCTTCACAGGACATCCCTCCAGGAAGACACGGCCGGGGACAGCCCGGAAGGGATCATCGGAGCGGTGTCGCGCGAAGAAGTGGATGCGCCACGGCTCGCGCGTTCGGCTTGCCTTTGGCTCGGCGCCTGGCGCCCCCGGGCGGGGCTCTTCCCGGCTACGCGGAATTCGGCTCTTCATGGTGTCATCATGGCGCAGTTGCAGGGAGCATTCCGTGCCTTGACGCATGCAGACACTGAAATCGAACCTGATGACCGGTAAGTCGGACCAGCCGCGCACATTAAACGAAGGGCAATGGCGCCAGGCACCAGGAACATGGTCGACGATATAGGTGGACCGGATGGCGAGGCGGCCGATCTCTTCGTCGCCGAGCTGCAAAGACACCGGCAGGCCATCTTTGCCTACGTCTTCTCGCTGCTGCCACGCCGCGCCGACGCCGAGGACGTCTTCCAGAAGACCTGCGAGGCGTTGTGGCGCAAGTTCGACACCTGGGACCGCCGCTCGTCGTTCCGGACCTGGGCCTGCGGGTATGCCTGGCGCCAGGTCGCGAACTTCGGTCGGTTCGCCGGCCGCGAGAGGCACTGGTTGGACGACGACGCGATCGCGAAGATGGCCGAGGAGCGCGCCGCGGATCTCGAGGGCCACGACGATCGGTTGGCGGCCCTCACCGCCTGCATGAACTCCTTGACGGGAGACGAGCGGGGCCTTCTCGACGTCGCCTATCGCGACAAGAAGCCGCTGAAGGACGTCGCGCAGCAGATGGGACGGGCGGTCCAGACGCTGTACAACCAGCTGAACCTGATCCGTCGCAAGCTCCATCAGTGTGTCCGATTGCGTACGGGGACGAGCGGAGGACTCGCGTGAGCCAGAAGGTCTCGCTGGAGGTCTGGATCCTGCTGGAGGCCGTGTGCAACGAGACGGCGACGCGCGCGCAACGTGAACAGCTGCGGGAGATGGTCACCGCCGATCCCGACGTGCGACGGCTGTACTTCGAATACGTCGACCTTCATTTGGGCTGTGCCGAGATCGTCGCCGCCCGATCCGCCTCCCCGCTGCCCGCGCACCTTCGTCGCCGGACGCGCCCGCGTCTGGTGCCACTGGCCATCGCCTCGGCGTGCGTGGCGGTCGCCGCGACGGTGCTGTTGCTCGCGCGATCGGGTACCGAGCGGCGGCCCGTCGCAGAGTTGACGGACGAGCGGCGCCCCAGGCAGGTCACCGCCCCGCCGACGTTCCGCTCCCCCGAGACCACGCCCCCCGCGTTGACGACGCAGCCGGAACCGAGCGTGCCGCCGTCGCCGGGATCAGCGGCACACGTGCGGGGCCCGTCAGTGGCTTCCGGCGAGCAGGCGGTTGCACGCGGTTCCGCCCCGGTCCCCCGGCATGAAGATGTCGTGGCCATCCTGCGGCGCGTGCCCCGCCCACTGCTCACGTCGCTGCGGATCGGCAATGCCGAGGATCGCCTGCGGGGCGCTGCCTGCGCGGCCGAGCAGCCGAGCGGATTGATGAACCTGTTCAGCGGCGCCGCGCTGGGCGACGCCAAGCGGATGGACGAGGGCCTGCGGATCGTCGAGGCCACCACGCCCAGCGCGAAGACGCAGTGGATGGTCGGGAACGAAGGCTGCACGGCGCGCTGGCTGGCCTGGGCGGCCTTGGGACTGGACGCTCTGGAGGGCACTCCCGCCGCCTCCTCGTTCGACCAGCGCATCCAGAGGATACGGCAGGCGTTCGGTCCGATCCTGTCGCTCGTCAGGTCTCGCAGTGGGTCCGGCACCGCAGTCCGTCCGTTCGAGTCGTCGGTCGCGTTCATCGCGCTGGGCCGGCGCTCCGGCGACGATAAGCTGACGAAGGCGGGCACGGTGGAGCTGACGCGCGCGCTGCGACTGCAGCAGGCGGACGGCACGTTGGCGGCGCGTCCCGCCTGCGACGCGCACCTGCACGCCAGTGACGTCGTCCTGGCGCACGCCCTGCTGTCTCTCCAGCCCGACGACGACGTCGAGCAGGCGGCGCGCACGGCCGGCGACTGGTTGATCCGCTTCATGCAGAAGGGCGGCACGGGCCTCCCCGACGCGACGGGACCCGATGCATGCGAGTTCGAGGCGCCGCGGCGCCAGCAGCTTCAATGGGCGCTCGCGATGCACGGGGTCCGCTTCGATCCCGTTGCACTCGACCTCGCGCTGCAGGTACGTCGCTAGATGCCTTTGTGCCCGCCTCAACAATATCGAGACGCGGTGAGTGAAGGTCTCGGGCGTCAGAAGGTTCCATGAGAGGGTTGCAGCGCGCAGGTCTCGTCGCAACCGTGGCCGGCCTCGTCTCGGGCTGTAATCCTGTGATTCGGACCAGTCAAGTCGATGCTTCGCTCCAGTCCGACGACGGAGGCTCGACCGAACAGGCGAGACCTGGGAGTCAGACAGACGTCCGCGCCGACACCCGACTGACGCCCACTGATTTCGCTGCCGTCTTCAGCAGCGACTCGGCCGTCTCCAGCGACTCGCGCGCCTTTTTCCGGGATGCGGCCACGGCCGACAGTCGTCCTGGGACCGACCTCCGCCCACCTGCCGACGTCCGCATCGTCGAGGGCCCCGGCATCGTCGAGTACGTCTCGTTCTCGTCGGCCGGCACGGTGGTCGCGGGGCAATTCGATATCGCCAGACCGGCGGGTGTCCTTCCGGACGACGTGCTGATCCTCTACCTGGGGGGAGGAGGAGGAGAGCCGGACAGGAACCAGACCGGATGGACCCGGTTCGCCTGGTGCTTCGAGACGGGAAACCAGGTCCTCCAGTGTCTGGACGCGGGCGGCGATCTCAACGGCCAAGCGTTCTACAGGGTCGTCTCCAGGAACGAGCCGGACGGCTACACCCTGTTCAATGCCCGATCGAACCACGCCGAGGCGATCATCGTGGCTGTGCGCAATGCCGACCCCAGCAATCCGATCTTCTCTTACGCGCGGCAGAGCTCCGACGGCGACGGCAATGCGACGATTTTTCCGTCGACCGACGGGACCCGAGGCGGCGTCCTTGTATGCGCCATGACCCACGATGATCCCCAGCAGCTCAGAGCGCCTGCCGGCATGACCCTGGTCGGCTATCGGGCAGGCCACGGCGACGCCATCAACGTCCTGGTGAAGGAACTGACGAGCGACGGACCGACGGGAGCGATCAAGGCCTTCAACGACAACGTCGTTTCGGGTGGCAACAACGATCTGGCCTTCTCTATGGTCGTTCGCCCGCGGGCCCCTTGATTGCCCCCATGACCACCCTCTTCCTTTTCGCCCTCGCAGGGGCCCTCTCCCCCGCTCCTCGGTACAACGTCCTCCTCATCATGGCCGACGATCTGCGCCCGGCGATGGGGTGCTACGGCGACCGCCAGGCGAAAACGCCCCACCTCGACCACCTCGCCGCGCGTGGCATCCGCTTCGATCGCGCCTACGTGCAGTATCCGGTCTGCAACCCCAGCCGGACCTCGATGCTCACCGGCACACGCCCTGAGCGCAACGGTGTCACCAGCAACGGCACGTTCTTCCGCGACGAACTCCCGGACATCGTCACCCTGCCCCAGCTGTTCCGGCAACATGGCGCGACCGCGGTCTCCTACGGAAAGATCTTCCACGCCGGCCACACCGAGGGTCAGGCGGAGAACCGCTTCCTGGACGCGGGCAATTCCTGGGACGAAGCGAAGATGAGTCGCGCAACGAAGCTCGGCGACACCGGTCCGCGGCGGAACCTCACTGGTGGCACGCTCAGGTGGTGCGAGGTCGCCGACCTCGAGGGCGGCGACGACGACCAGTCCGACGGTCAGACGGCCAGGCAGGCCATCGCCGCGATGGAGCGACTCGCGGGCAAACCGTGGTTCATCGGCGCCGGCTTTCACCGCCCGCACGATCCATTCGTGGTGAACAAGAAGTACGTGGCGCAGTTCCCGGCGGGCTCGCTCGACCTCCATCGCGATCCCGCCGACGCCACTGCGTTGCTGAAGAATTCACTCGGGGGCGGAGGGTTCCAGGAGGCGTTCGCGAAGTTCGACGATCGCGACCGGATGGACTTCCTCACGCACTACTACGCCGGCGCGACCCAGACCGACGCGCAGGTCGGCCGCCTGATGGCCGCGCTGGATCGCCTCGCGCTGTGGGACAGGACGATCGTCATCTTCGTCGGCGACCACGGCTACCACCTCGGCGAGCGCGGCTGGTGGAACAAGAACACGCTCTTCGATCGCTCGTGTCGCGCGCCGTTCCTGCTCGTCGCGCCCGGCGTGAAGCCCGCCGTCTCCCGCAGCCTCGTGGAGTTCCTCGACATCTATCCGACCGTCGCCGATCTCGCCGGCCTGCCCGTACCCGACACCGTGAAGGGCAAGAGCCTGCGGTCCCTCCTCGCCAATCCGTCGAAGACCGTCCACGACTCGGCGCTCACGCACGTCGTCCGGGGCCCCGGCGTGCACGGCTTCGGCCTGCGCACCGATCGCTGGCGCTACATCGAATGGAGCGACGGCGGCGTGGAGCTCTACGACCACGCCCGCGACCCGGAGGAGTGGCACAACCTGGCCGGCGCCCCCGCCCACGCCTCCGCGCTCGCCGACCTGAGGCGCCAGCTCGCCACGCGCCGCCGGGCTCCCTAAAAAGTCGACTCAGGGGACGGCACATCCGATCCGCTGGCTGCTGACGCGAACGTCGTCGACCCACATATCCGTGAGGACGGGCGTGTCGTGGTACTGCATCAGGCCGACGAAGACCGATTCGAACTTCGGCGCGGGGGGATCGGCCGTGCTGTTGAACAGCTCCTTCTGCTCTGCACCGTCGATCCAGGCCCGCCTCACCAACGGCCCGGTGGTGTCGAGCATCAACTCGAGGCAGAGCCACTGGTTGGGCGGAATCGGCGCCGTGGTCGTCTTTCCGAACTCCGTCCTCGGCACGGAGTAGAAGTTGTAGCCGAGGAACTTCTTCTCCCCGTGAGAACCGAGGCCCACGTGCGCGTCGCCCAGCGTGTTCTTCCCCCGCGCGACGATGAATCCCTGGTGGTACGCGGGCGAGGGCCCCGACGCGAGGTCGGGACTGAAATACGCGAAGAGGCGCGTATAGAACACGTTGTTCCGCGCGGGGAACGTCCTCGTCTCCATCAGGCCCCCGATGTTGTGCATGCCCGGAATCGCTTTCACGTGCAGCGCGAACTTGCCTCCGTGCACGCGCTCTGCGTCGACCGACATCTTGGCGGCACCGTTCTTCTGGATGGTCCAGAGCCTGGTGTCGATCTGACCGGTCTCGAAGTCGTCGCACAGCTCGGTGCCCTGGGTGGTGCACGGCCCCGATGGCAGCGGCAACTCCGCTGCGGCCAGATCGCGCGCACCGTCCATTCCACCCGGTCTCACCGGGCCGTCCGCACCGGCCGGCGCCGGGGGGGCGTCACGGCTGCCGGTTCCCGTAGCCGCGTCCCGGTCGAGGTTCGTCCCCAAGACACCCGCCTCGTCGACGGGCTCCTGGTCGTTCGTGCTTGCGGAGTTCGTGGTGGCGCTGCACGCGACGGCCAGTAGCAGACCGAGCCACCTCACCCGGTCAATCCGGCCAGCGGTCCCGTGCACAGCTCCGGCACACCGAAGGTGGTGACGTCGTCCAGACCCATGGCGTGGCAGATCGACAGCAGCAGGTTGTTGTGCGGCTGGTCGGCGAAGTTCAGGTAGCGGCCCATCTTGAAGTAGCCACCGCCGCCGGCCAGCAGCCACGGGATGTTCTTGTAGCTGTGGTTGTTGCCCACGCCCAGTTCGTTGCCCCACAGGAGGACCGTGTTGTCCAGCATGGTGCCGCCCACCTCGGGCACCGCGGCCAAGCCGTCGAGCATATAGGCCACCTGCGCGGCGTGCCAGGTGTTGATCTTCACCAGTTTGTCTCTCGACACGGTGTCGCTGTCGCCCGCGTGCGATAGATGGTGATGCTCCTCGTTGACGCCGATCCACGGGTAGTATTGCCAGCTATCGGCATTGGCGAACATGAACGTCGCCACGCGCGTCATCCCGCAGGTCAGCGCCAGCAGCATCAGGTCCATCTGCAGTTTGGTCACCGTGGGGAAGTTGGCCATGTCACCCGGGTCCATCTTGGCTGGCATCGCCAGGGCCTTGCACGACGTCGACGTCAGGCTGAGCTGCTGCTCGATGCGCGCAAGGCCCCCAAGGTGGGCGTCCAGCCGGGTGCGGTCGTCAGCCGTGAAGCGCGCGCGCAGCCGCCCGACGTCGTCCTTGAGGAAGTCCAGCACGCTCTTGCGCTCCGTCACCATCCGCTGCAGGTCCGACGTCGACAGCCCGCTGGCCGCGAACAGCCGCGCGTACACCGCCCACGGATCGCCCACGGGCGCGTTGGGCTGGTTGGCGCCGCGATACGAGATCACCTTAAGCGGCGGTTGCCCGATGACGCGCACCCCGAACTCCAGCGAGGCGAACCTGGTCGTCCCGCCGATCCGGTTGGCGATCGCCTGGTCGACCGAGATGCGATCCGCGTATCCCGCGGGACCGCCCGCGCCGCCGAAGCTTCCGGGCAGCAGGGAGCCTCCGGTCAGCATCGCACCCGGGCCCTTCATGTGCGGCCCGCCCGGCTTGTTGGCGCCGATGGTCGACGTCATGTGCACCCCACGCAGCACCATCAGCTTCGACAGGTGCTTCTGCAGCGGCGTCAGGATCGGCCCCAGCGTCAAGGGCGCCGAGGGCGCAGAGCCCGGGGGGAAGAACGCCGACGGGATGGTGCCATTGGCCGAAAACACGCCGATGAAGCGCTTGGCCGCGGGGCCGCTGGCGAACGTCGTCGCCGGCCGCCACACCGGGCTGGCGAGCGCGGCGGCCAGCCCGCCCACGTTGCGCAGCAGCCGGCGTCGCGTGACAGTTTGACGGTGGTCGTTCTTCCCGCTGCGGTTCATGGCGACACCTCCGAGACGAGGGGACGGCGGTACATGAATGCGTCGGTCTGGACGAACGCCGCGGGCAGGCTTCCGATGTCGCCGTTGGCGACGCGCAGACCATCGAAAATCGTCTTGAGCGAACAGGCGTCGCCGGCCTGCTCGAATCTGTGCAGCGCCTGACGGAACCACTGCCGCACCACGCAGGCCTGCACCTGCACGCTCCCCGACAGCTTCCGTCCCAGCTCCGCCACCCCGTCGAAGGTCCCGTTGACGTCGTCGGTTCCCGCGATCTCGCCGCGCGCGTCGATCGGGCCCACGCCGTCGTTGACGCGGTAGCGGCCGATGCCGTCGTACTTCTCGAACCCGAACCCGATCGGGTCCATCAATGCGTGGCAGCCGCCGCAGGCCGGGTCGGTCCTGTGCATCGCCAGCCGCTGTCGAGTTGTCACGCCCGGCTTCGGCTCCGGCGGCTTGCCCACGTTGTCGGGTGGCGGCGGCAGTTGCTGGCACAGGAGCTGCTCCCGCACGAACTGCCCCCGATAGATCGGCCAGCCCACGTCGGGCTTGGCCAGCGACGCCATCAGCGCGGGCAAGGTCAGCATGCCCGACACCGTGCCGTCCGGGCGGTCGACCGGCTGGAAGGTGGTCCCGCCCGTCGTCCCGTACAGCGGACCGATCTCCTTGTTCGTCCACACCGTCGGCGACGTCAGGAGCGCCTCGAGCCGGCCGCCCTGGCTGCGCAGGATGCCGTCGAAGAAGGTCTGCGCCTGCGTCCGCACCGACGCCACGAAGCTACTCCTCTGCCACTCCGGATACAGCTTCGGGTCCTTGATGAGGTCGCCCAGGTCCGGCAGGCTGATCCAGGTCTCCAGGAACGATCGCACCATGTTCTTGCCGCGCGCGTCCTGCAGCATCCGGCCGAGCTGCGCGGCCACGCCGGCGCGCGTGGCGAGCTCGCCCCGGGCCGCGGCCGCCGTCAGCGCGGCGTCAGGGGCCGTGCCCCACACCGAATACGAGAGTCGCGCCGCGATCTCGTACCCCGACAGCTTCACGGCGCTCGCGCTCACCCTCTCCCCCGTCCCCAGCTCGACGCGGTAGAGGAACCGGGACGCCTGCAGCATGCCGCGCAGGAGCAGCTCGATCCCGTGGGCGTACCCGCCGCTGGCCGCCCCCGCGTCGTACAGACGCAGGTGGGGGACGACGTCCTCGGCCGCCAGAGGGCCGCGGTACGCTCGCGCGCCGAAGCTCTGCACGAAGGCTTGCGCGCACGCGCGCACGTCGCCGCCGTTGCACGGAGCCAGGGTGGCCAGCACGGTCGCGTTCCCGGCCACGTACGCCGCGATCAGATCCGCGGCCCGCTGGTAGTTCTCGAGCGCGACCTGCGACACCGCCCCCTGCTCCGGTCCCGTCTGCGTTCCGAACACGGTGTTCAGGTTCGGCACGACTCCCACCAGATCGCGGACCGTGGCCAGGTACTGCGCTTGCGGCAGCAGCAGTAGCGGACTCGCTCCGGGATCGATCGCGCCAGTGCCACAGGTGAAGGGGGCCCCGGGCTTGGGCGTGGAGACCGGGCCGTGGTCGTCCGGCCGCAGACTGTCGTCGACCG
The DNA here is from genome assembly GCA_031423255.1 of Myxococcales bacterium. Classification (GTDB taxonomy): domain Bacteria; phylum Myxococcota_A; class Polyangia; order Fen-1088; family Fen-1088; genus JANPFD01. Next base: position 14,827 of record JANPFD010000134.1, read on the forward strand.
GTGGCGTCATCCCGCCGTCCTGGACGCTGCCGACGCAGGCGACACACAGCAGGCAGGCAAGGGCCTGAAAGAAGCGTTGCGTCATGAACGTGGACCCAGAACCTCTTCCCCGATCCATCGCCAGTTGATGTCCCGGCCTGTTGCGACCTACCGAAAAAAAACTGGCTCGAGTCTCGACGCGGCCCACCGATGTCCGGTAGGTCGGGCTCGACCCGTACATCAATCGATGGCCATGGACGGTCAGACCGGCGACCCCAGCGAGAAGTTCGTGGCCGAGTTGCAACAGCACCGGCAGCAGATCTTCGCCTTCATCTTCTTCTCGCGGCTGCCGCGGCGCGCCGACACGCCTGGCGCAACGTCGGACGAGGGGCCGAGGACGGCGAAGGGGCCCGTGCCCTCCCCCTCATCACCGACGGCGGGTGGCGAATTCTTTCCGTCCCCGATACCACGCACCGACGACATCGTGGCGATCCTGAGACGAGCGCCGCGCGCACTGGTCGAATCGTTGCGAGTGGCCCATCCCGAGCAGCGGCTTGCCACAGGCACCTGCGCTGCCGAGCAACCGGGCGGCTTGATGAATCTGTTCACTGGGAGCGCGCTGGGCGACCGCGAACGCATGGACGAGGGGTTGCGGATCCTCGAGTCCACCATGCCTGGCGGCAATGGGCAGTGGACGGTCGGCAACGCCGCCTGCAGCGCGCGCTGGCTGGCCTGGGCCGCCGTGGCACTGGATGCAGCGGCGAGCAGCCCTTTCGCCGCGCAGTTCGATGCTCGCCTCGAGAAGGTCAGGCAGGCGATCGGCCCGGACCGTGGGACAGGTGCGGCCTCAGGTCGGTCGCGGCAGCCGGGTCCGACCGCTCGAATCAGCGCTGGCCTTCATCGCGCTTGGCAGACACACGAAGGACGAAGAACTGACGAACAAGGGCACTGCCGAACTGCAACGTGCGTTGCACAATCAGCGCCCGGATGGCCGGATGGACGAGCGCTCCTCGTGCGAAGCCCACCTTCACGCGGCGCACGTCGTCCTGGCGCACGCGATGCTGGCCTACCAGCCCGACGAAGACATCGAGCGGGCGGTGCGTGTCGCGGGGAAATGGCTGATGCGCTTCATGCAGCCGGGCTCCACCGGCCTGCCCGACAAGACCGGGCCTGACGCCTGCGAGTACCTGGCACCGCGACGGCAGCTGCTGATGCACGGGAACCGCTTCGATCCCGAGGCGATCGAACTGGCCCAGCGGACCGGCCGGTAGCGCGGCCGGGTCGCACCATGGCATTCGGCCATCTAGATCGAACGAGAGAGGTCTCGCAAGGGCGGCCGACAAGGGGTCTGGTGTTCGTCGTCGTCCGCCACCTCTCGCCGACTTCAAGAGTCTGATGGACGAGCTCATCGGCCAGTAAGTCGACGTCCCGGTCCCCGGGTCCGACGGCGCCCGGCTCCGCAGCAGGTGCCCCGAAGGTGAGACGGTCGATCTCCTTCTTGAGGTAGTGCGGGCAACCGAGTCGCCTTCGGCGGCCAGATCGCCACCTCTGGCGCAGCGTGCGCTGACAACGTCAGCGGAAAACGGCTTGCCACCAGCAGGCGCCGCCGATCGCCAGACGGAAGACGATCTTGTACGATCGTTATCGTGAGCGATACACCGACCCGAATCGGCGGGGGAAGAAGGTTCCCCGAGACGCACTGGTCGGTGCTGATCGTACTTGGCGATCGCTCCGATCCGCGCCATGCGGAGCACCTGGATGCCCTGCTGCGTCGCTACTGGAAGCCCATCTACTCGTACGTCCGCTACGTGCACCCTTCGAACCGTCAGGACGCCGAGGACCTGACGCAGGGGTTCTTCTTGATGCTGCTGTCGCGGGTGGACTTCGCCGAGCTCTCCCCTGATCGAGGCAGCTTCCGCGGCTTCCTGAAGACGGCCTTGCGGCGGTTCATCGCCAGCGCCGAAAGGACGCGAGACGCCCGTTCTCGCCGGGAGCAGGCGCCGCTGTTTCCCTTCGACGAGGTCGAGGCCCTGAGCGGCTCTCACCGGGCGGCCTCGCCGGAGGAGGAGTTCGATCGCGTCTGGGCTCAGGGGATCTACAATGAGATGCTGGCGAGGCTCGAGCAGGAGCTGACGGCGATTGGACGTCGTCATTACTTCGAGATCTTCCGGCAGTACTGCGTCGAACCGACGCCCGATGTGTCGTATGACAGCCTGGCGAAGCAGCACGGGGTGAAGGCGGACGACGTCCGCAACTACCTGCGCGTGGTGCGCATCCGGGGGCGTGAGATCGTGAAGCAACTGCTGCAGGACTACGTGTTCCGGGGCGAGGACATCGACGACGAGCTTCGCTTCATGTTCACGCGATGAGCGGCGAGCCCAGCTCCGACTCGCTCGGTCGGCTGAAGGAGTTCTTCGGTGGGGAAGCCGACCGGCTCGTAGGCGACCGACGAGAGCACTACGAGATCGTTCGGGAGATCGGACGCGGCGGCATGGCGTCGGTCTACGAAGCGCTGGACACGAAGCTGGGGCGTACCGTGGCGCTCAAGGTGCTGAGAGAGGGCGATCTCGAACGCCTCCGTCGCGAGGCGACCGCGGCAGCGCGCCTCCAGCACCCGAACATCGTCACGATCTACGAGGTCGGCGAGGACTTCATCGCGATGGAGCTCGTGACGGGGCGGACCCTCGCCGAGCTCTGGCCGAACATGGCCATACGTGAGCGGGTGGCGGTGCTGGAGACGGTAGCGCGCGCGGCGGGCTACGCCCACGAGCACGGAGTGGTCCACCGCGACGTGAAGCCGGAGAACGTGCTTGTCGATCCGGATGGGCGGGTGGTGCTCACCGACTTCGGCCTGGCGCGGATCGACGATGACCGGGACATGACGAAGACCGGCTCCGTCATGGGGACCCCGCACTACATGGCACCCGAGCAGGTGCGGGGGGAGAAGCAGACGATCGCGCCCGCGACGGATGTCTGGGCGCTCGGCGTGCTGCTCTACGAGTTCGTGACCGGGCACAAGCCCTTCGACGGGTCGACGATCCCGGCGATGTACGACGGCATCGTGCGCCAGGAGCCGGCAACGCTCGCCGGACCGTTGGGGGCCATCGCACGCAAGGCGCTGGAGAAAGAGCCACTCCGCCGCTACCGCGACGGCACCGCCTTCGCCGACGAGCTGCGCCGCTACCTGGCTGGTGAATCGGTGGCCGCGCCCACCGAGGGACCGATCGGGGGAGTCTGGCGCCGGGTGCGCCGCTCGCCGGGGCTGTTCGCGGCGCTGACGGCAATGATGGTCGCCGCGATCGTCATTCTCGCCCTGGTGGTACAGCGTCGACACGCCCGCGACGAGGCGATCGCCACCATGCGCACGCAGGCACGGGTCTCGCTGGACGCGGCGCTGGCCCTGCGGCGAGCGGGCGCCGTCGACCGGATGCGCCAGTTCCTGCCGCCACTCGAAGCGGCGTACCGGCTGGTCTCCGTGCGTGCTCCCGAACTCGCAGAGGTCGACTACCTGTTGGGGCGGATGCACCGCGGTCTCATGGAGGACGAGCGTGCTCTGGCGTACCAGGACCGTGCCCTGGCCAAGGACCCGGCGTACGCGCCTGCGCGCTACGAGCGCGCGGTGCTGCGGTCATTGAAATACGCACGCGCGCTCAAGGCCGCCTCGGAGGCGGCACGCTTGCCGTACGTTGCTCCGGAGCCCCGTCCTGATCCCGCGCGCGAGGACATCGCGGCGAAACGGGAGGCCGCAGCCGCAGCGTGGCAGGAGGTGCTGTCGTCGGGAGCCGCCGGGGCCACATTGCTCCTCGCCCAGGGTTTCCTGAGCTACCACCGCAATGAAGCGCAGCAGGCGCTCTCGCATCTCGAAGCCGCAGTGAAGGCAGATCCGGCGCGCGAGGAGGGTTGGGAGCTGCTGGCTCACGTCGTGTGGGCGAGAGAGAGCGGGGGACGCGAAGGGCACGAAAGCCGGCTCGCCGCGGCCGAAGCGCTGCTCACCCAGCGCATCAGCGAGGACCGCGGGTATCTGCCCCACCTCGTCGGCCGCGCGGAGATCCGCTGGCAACGGGGCGCTCTCCTCCGGCAGAGCGGACGCGACGCCACCCTTGCGTATCAGGGCGCGTTCGACGACTACGTCACGGCGAGCCAGCTCGATCCGCGGTCCGTCGTCGGCTGGGCCGGGCAGGGTCGGATCCAGGCGTACCTGGCGCTTTACTCCATCGAAGAGCGCCGGGATCCCACGACGGCGACCGCCGCGGCGGAAGTGGCGCTGGCGCGGGCGCTGGCGCTCGACCCGCGTCACGCCTCCGCGTGGATGTGGCGGGGCAACGCCCGGCTGTTCCGGGGCATGTACCTGCACGATCAGGGCGCCGACGCGTCGGAGGAGCTTGCTTCGGCCGTGGCCGCCCTGGACGAGGCGCTGCGGCCGAGCGCCACGTTCCCGCCCGCGCTCATCTGGCGAGGGCGTGCGCGAACGTACCAGGCCGCAGCGGCAACGCGCCGCGGATTGGATCCCACGCGTTCGCTCGTGGAGGCCGAGCAGGACTTCGCGCGATACGCCGCCGTTCTCGACGGGCCTCGTCTCGATGGAGCGCCCGGCCACCTGTTCCTGTGGACCTGGTCGAGCCTGATCCCGCTGGTGCGGGCGCGACACCTTCGCGCGCAGGGCGCGGATCCGCTGCCGGCGTTGGGCGAGGCCGAGCAGCTCGTCGCCCGGGCGACGAGCGCGAACGACGGGTTCGCGGAGGCGTGGAGCCAGCGTGCCTTGATCCTGTTCGAGCGGGCGTCTTACCTCGAGAGTCGTCGACGACAGCGCGAAGCCCGGCAGGCCTACGCCGCTGCGGCCGCCGCCTTCGTGCGGGCCGCAGGGCTCAACCCGCGGTACGAGACGCGCGCACGGCGAGAGATGATCGAGGCGCTGCGGAAAGCGGGCGACCTGGCGGACTCGCTCCGCTGACAGTCCGGGGCCGCCTTGACCCGACGCGCCAGCGGTCGCATCTGCCCGCGGGAACATCGTTTTCCGGAAAACGCCCGACGTCGCTACACGAACGTCAACCTGCGGGCGAACTACTCCACAGATGTCACGCATTCATCTCGCGCGTCATGGCACCCCCTTCGCGACGGCCCTGTTCCTGACAGCCATCGGCTGCGTGGGCAGCATCGAAGATCCCGGCGCGGGACCGAACGGTGCGTCCGCAGCCCCGACGGAGCCGGGCGCCTCGGTCTGCGCCAACTCTCGACCGTCGGCAGGCCCCTCGCCGCTCCGACGGCTGACCCGTGCGGAGTACGACAACACCGTCCGCGACCTGCTCGGGATCACCACCCGTCCGGCGCAGCAGTTCCCACGGGACGAGGTCACGGGCGGGTTCGACGCGAACTCGGTCGCGCCAGTCGACAAACAGCAGACCGAAGACTACCTGGCGGCCACGGAGACGGTGGTGCAGGCGGCCCTCGCTCGAGGCGCGGACGCCTTGCTCGGGTGCAGCGCCAGCTCCCGCGCCTGTGTGGAGGCCTTCGTGGATCGGTTTGGCAAGCGCGCCTTCCGTCGTGTCGTCGAGCCCGAGGTGAAGAAGACGCTGCTCGACCTGTACGACACATCGGCACCGATGCTCGGTGGAGCCGCGGCAATCGAGCTGGTACTGCACGCGGTCCTGCTGTCGCCGCACTTTCTGTATCACCTGGAGACGTCGGCGCCCGTGTCCGGGGTGGCGGCGACGAATCTGAGCCCCTACGAGCTGGCGTCTCGGCTGTCGTACTTCGTGTGGCAGTCCATGCCCGACGATGCGCTCTTCGCGGCGGCGGATAGTGGCGCGCTCGCCGATCCCGCGGTGCTCGCCGCGCAGGTGATCCGCATGCTGGCGCACGAGCGGGCGCGCGACGCCCTGGCGAGCTTCCACGGTCAGTGGCTCGGCCTCGACGGCGCCGAGACGCTCGAGGCGCAGCACAAGGACAGCAAGGACTGGAGTCCCGCGCTGGCGACGGCGATGCGCCGGGAGACCAGCACGTTCGTCAGCCACGTCATCCGCGAGGGCGACGGGCGCCTGGAGACGCTGCTCGGCGGTGCCTTCACCTTCGTGGACCCCTTGGTCGCGCGGGTCTACGGCCTGCCCGCCCCGCCGCCGGGCAAGACGGTCCGGGTGGAGCTGGATCCGGCGCGCAGGGCCGGCCTGCTGTCGCAGCCGAGCTTCCTCGCCAGTCACGCGCACGCCGCGGAGACCTCGTGGGTGCTACGCGGACAGTTCGTGCGCGAGCACCTCCTGTGCGAGCTCCTGCCCCCACCCCCTCCCGACGTGGACGGCAACCAGCCCAACGACCCCAACCGCCTCACCAACGCCAAGTGCATGGGCTGTCATCAGCTGATGGATCCCATTGGCGTCGGGTTCGATAACTACGACGCTCTCGGCCGGTGGCGCGATCGCGACAGCGCCAGCCGCCCGATCACGGGCGAAGGTGAGATAACCGGCACGGGAGAGCTCGCCGGCAAGTTCCGCGGCGCGCGCGAGCTCTCCACCCGGCTGGCCAGCAGCTACCAGGCGCGCGCCTGCGTCGCCACCCACTGGTACCGCTATGCCGTGCGCCGCGACGAGACCGCGGACGACCGCTGTTCGATCGACGGCGCCATGCGACGCTTCGTCGACACCGGACAGAACATCCGCGAGCTGATCGTGGCCATCGCCCTTTCCGATGGGTTTCGTCACCGCCAGGGAGGAGCACAGTGAGAGAGCTCAGCCGTCGTCACTTTCTCGCGGGCGCGGGGGCGTCCGCGCTCGTGTCGTCGCTGGCGGGAGGCCGCGCGGGCGCAGCCGGGTTCCCGACCCGCCTCGTGGTCTGGTTCACCCCGCAGGAGCCGATCGACAAGGCGCACTGGCTGCCGGGCCCGGGATTCACCCTGCAGCCGGTGATGAGGCCGCTCGACCCGTACCGGAACAAGCTGCTCATCCTCGGCGACCTCCGGGTCACCAGCGCGGACGCCGATCCCTACGCCGGCCACTACGTCATCGGACACGTGCTCACCGGTCGGCTCAACAATTACTACGGCACCCACAAATCCCAGTTTTACGCAGGCGGCATCTCGGTCGATCAGCATGTCGCGCGCGCCCTCGGGATGACGGGGGTGGTGCTGGGGGTCGGCCAGGGCGCCAGCTACGGAGCCAACCGGCTTTCCTACACGGCCGCGAACCAGCCGGTGCACCCGCGCAGCGATCCGCGCAAAGCGTTCGACGCGCTCCTGGGACGCGCGCTGGTTCCCGCTGACAAGCTCGCCGAGATGCGCGCGAAACAGAAGAGCGTCCTGGATGTCGTGGCCGGACACCTGCGCACGCTGAGCCCGCGGCTGCCGGCGCAGGACCGTGACAAGCTGCAGCGGCACCTGGAGGAGATCCGCGCGCTCGAGGTCAGGCTCAACGGCGCAGGTGGTGGAGGTGCGACCTGCAGCGGCACAGCGCCGCCCGTGATGGAGCCGTACGCCAACGCCAACATCCCCAAGGTCACGCGCGCCCAGGTCGATCTCGCAGTGCAAACCCTGGCCTGCGACATCACCCGGGTGGTGACGGTGCAGGTGGGCGGCAGCGGCGGGTTCGGCACTCCCCAGTGGCCCGACGAGGGGATCAACATCGCCAAGACAGATCACGACATCGCGCACGAGTACAGCTCGTTGCGGAGCACCACCGCGATCGCCAATCGAGAGGCGCTGGAGCGCTACCACTACGCGCAGTTCGCGTACCTCCTGCAGAAAATGGACAGCGTCCGCGAAGGGATCGGCACGCTCCTCGACCACTCGCTGGTCCTGTGGGTGAAGAGCATGTCGCACGGCCACGCGCACTCGCAGATGATGTTCATGCTGGCGGGGGGAGCTGGCGGTCAGCTCACCGGCGGTCGCTATCTCTCGTTCAGCGGAGCACCCACCAGCAACCTGCTCGCCACGATCTGCAACCTGATGAGCGTCCCGACCACAACGTTCGGCGACCCGGCGTACTGCACCGGCCCGTTGTCGCTCTCGTAAGCGGCCGAGGGGCGGTGCGCGGTGTCCTGCCCTTTCGCAGATGGACTCTCGCGCGGCCGTGCTCCCGAAGTACCTGGAGAATCTACATCGCGTCGAATGCGATCTTTGGGGGGGGGGCAGAGGGAGGACGAACACGCCCACAGGTGACCCGCCGCCGAGTCGCGTGAGAGCCCGATGCCCCACGGCGGGCCTGACGGCACAGATCAGGCGCCCCTCGCGGCCAGGAACGCGGCCAGATCGGATGGGCGGATACGGATGCAGTTGACGATACGGACGTGCGGTAGCTCGCCGCGGTCGCAGAGTCCGCCACCATGGGCGTCTAAGCCATGATCTCCTCGAGTGGACCCTTCACGGGTTCGATTCCATTGTCCTTGCCGAAGGTGTCGGTGGGGACGTCACACGCGGTCGCGATGCTGCAGAAGAAGTCGGCCAGCGACCGCCCACCTGGCGCGCCGTACAGCGGATACCGCAGGAACCGACCGTCGGCCTTCAGCTTCTTGCCGGCGTTGCCAACGACGTACAGGGAATAGCGCCGTTTGGGTGAATGGTGGGACTCGCCGTTGTCGGGCATGTAGACGGCTGCCGTGTTGTCATAAAGGGTGCTGCCACCTTCGGTGATCTTCTTGAATGCGTTGAGCATCCGGGCGAGCAGTCCGGCGTGAAAGTTGTGAATGATGTCCATGGATGGCGCCTGGACGTTCGGTTGCTCGTGGTAGTGGGCGTTGGCGTTGAGCTTCCTGAAGTAGTCGGGAAAATGCTCGTGGGAGGAGCCCGATCCGGCGCCCACGCCGATGACGTTGGTCATCCCGCAGATCACGGCCAGTATGGAAAGGTCGGTCATCAGGGAGAGGCGATCCTCGGGCTGGGTGCTCCTCAACGAACTGTCCGCCGTGGTTGGACGCGCGGGAGCGCCACAGGTGATGGTAGCCAGTTGCCTTTGCTGGTTGTCGAAGGCATCGATCGCCGCCAGGTAGTTGTCCAGCTTGACGCGTTCAGGCCCCGCCAGCGCCATCTGCAGCTTCTTGATGTCGCCACTGATGGTGTCGAGGATGACCCGGTTCTTGAGCGCGATCTTGTCGCGGTTGGCGCCACTGCCGTCGCCCAGACCCTCGAAGAACTGATCGAAGAGGAGCTGCGGATTGAGCACGTGGGGCACGGGCTTGCCGGCCGCCCCCGCGAAGGTCCGGGCGAGCTGCGCCTGCTTGGAGTACTTGCTGATTCCGAACAACGCCGCCTTCATACGGGTCTTGACGGGCGAGCGATCGGCTATGAACTGATCGATGGTCGGTCCCCCGGGGACGGCGCTCTCGGCGCCCCCGCCATCCCCTGGCTTGCAGCAGGACAGCGCGGTGTAGCCGCCGCTGTGCGAGCTCCCGGTGGCTGCATTCGGGAGCGAGTCGATGAGGAGCATCCGATCTTTGAACGGCTCCAGGTTCTTCATCATGTCGGGCAAGGTGAAGTCCTTCACTCCCGGCAAGAGAGTCTTCTTGCACGTGGGATCCATCGCCTTCACTTCCTTGGGGACCAGGTTGTGATCGGGCAACAGGCCGTTGCCGTGCACGAAGAAGATCGCGATCTTCCTTGCCGCCACGGCTCCGCGAGCCTCCGACACCAGCGTGTTGGCGATGGGCGACAGGATGACGGCTCCGGCGCCGAGCCCCAGCTTCTCGATGAATGAACGACGGCTGATGCGGCTCATGGGGGCTCCTACTTCCGGTAGAGGAATGACTTCGAGGTGAACAACGTCGCGACCAGGTCGAGATAGTCCCCGCCGGTTCGGGCATGAGCGGCGACGGCATCAGCGAGGGCGCAACGGTCCTGGACTCCTTCGGGACGGCCGAGCCAGAAGCGGAACGAGTGGGTGACGAAGCACTGCTCGACGACCGGCGAGGCGGCCAGCCTGCCCGCCAAGTCGACGGCACCCGTGAACTTACCATCGACGGGTCCCGCGCCGATCAGCTCGCCAGAGGCGTCTGCCGGCCGGGTCCCCTCCATGGTGCGGAAACGTCCGGCGTGGTCGAAACCCTCGAGCCCCAGGCCGACCGGATCCATCATCTGATGGCAGGCCCAGCAGGCGTCCTTGGAGTGGACTGCGAGCTTCGCCCTCATGGTTGCATCCGGCCCGAGGTCGGGCAGCTTGGGCACGAGGCCGATCGGTAGAGGTGGGATCGGACGGCACAACAAGGTCTCGCTGATGAACTTCCCGCGCTGCACCGGCAGGTTGTGATCGGTGTCGGAGAACGCGGTGAGGAAGCTGGGCTGGGTGAGGATGCCGGCTCTCTCCGCCGCGGGGAACATCACCTTCTGGGGATCGGTCCCCTTTGCGGTGGCCTTCATCCCGTAGCTGGGCATCGTCTTCGGACTGGCGTACCCCGACGGTGTGGTCAGAAGCGCCTTCAACAAGCCCTGGCGTCCGTTCGCCTTCAGCAGATCGACGATCAGGCGATCGGTGTCCCGGATCAGCCCGTCCGGGTCATGAAACGACAAATCCTTGGCCACCTTCACGGTGTCGGGATAGCGAAAGAACTCGCCCAGAAATCTCCTGGTCGGAGAGGCGGTTTGACTTCCATCTCCGATCAGCCGCATCACCTGGGCGCGGATCTGCTCCGTCGTGGCCAGTTCGCCCTTGGCGGCGGCGCTCCACAGGCTGGCGTCGGCAGGCCAGTCGGTGAGGCCATAGGCCAGCGCAGCGGCCAGCTCGTAGGCATCGAGCTTCGAGGAGGAAGATCCGAGCTCGACCCTGAAGAGGAAGTGAGGCGACAGCAGGATGGTCTGAAATGTCAGGATCGCCGTCTCGTCCTCGCCGAACGTCGCCAGGTGCTTGCTCGCGATTCCGTTGTAGGTGTTCGCCTCGTCCGTTGTGAGAGGGCGGCGAAGCAAGAGCTCTCCGCGCTGGGCGACGATGTTCTTCAGGCACGTGGCAAAGGGCGTGCTTGCGGCCGCGCCGCCAAGGCAGGATGTGGGATCCTTGCGCAGGCGTGCGACCAGCGCGCCCGCGATGTCGTGCGCAGCTCCCATAGCGCGCTGGAACTCGAGATCGGTCATGCTGTAGGAGTCGGCGTACGTGCTGAACCGGTCTTGCTCGACGATGGAGTCGAAGGGCGATTCGAGGCCAGCTATCCGCGTCGTGCCGGGCTTGCCGATGGCATCACGGCCCAGGAACGCGGCCGCCACGGTGTTCAGATACTGAGTCTCGGAGAGCCGCCAGATCCGCCGTGGGGTCGCTCCCAGGTCCGGACCATCGCAGGTGATCGGCGGGGTCGCGCCTTGCACCTTCTCACCATCGGAGCCGGCGGAGCCGGCGGAGCCGGCCGGAATCCCAGCGGTCTCGCCGATCTCGCCCACGCAAGCGCAGATGGCAGCCGTCAGGCCCAGCACGACAAGAATCGCAGGCGGAGGGGACTTCTTCATCATGAGCATGCGCCTCCCATCCCCATTGGCTGATTCACGAGAATCGGGCGGCCGGCCGATTTCAGGACTTCGGCCAATGACAGGGAGATGCCCCGAAACACCCTGTCTCCGTCCCTTCCGTCCCTGGCCTTGCTGCTGGCCGGCTGCGTCGGTTCGATCCCCGGAGGGACTGAGCAGCCGTCAGACGAGACGCCACCGGAGGCGACGCAGCCGGCAGGCGTTCCACCGGGCTCGCCCGCCGGTTGTGCGCCCACCACGGCCCGAATATGGCGGCTGACGCCCGAGCAGTATGGGAAAACCCTGCGCAGTCTGCTTCCGGGCCTCTCCGGAGACCCTGGCGGCGAGGTCGCCGGAACGCTCCCTCCGAGCCAGGGTCGGTTCACCAACAGCGCCGCGGATCTGGTCATGTCCGTACCGCACGTCAGCCAGCTCGTCACCACGACGGGACGGATCGTCGACAAGGCCCTGACCGACCCGGCGAAGATCTCGCCCTGTCTTGCGGCGCCGGACGCCAGTTGCATGCGTCTCTTCATCGATGGTTTCGGCGCCCGCGCGTTCCGACGCCCCCTGCTGGCGGCGGAAACCGACGTGTACCTCGCCGCTTTCCAGAAGAACGTCTCGGCTCTCGGCGTCGCGGCGGCTCGCCGCACCCTGCTGGCCACTTTCCTTCTGTCCCCCCACTTCTTGTTCCGGACCGAGCTGGGGGCGCCGGACAGGGGCGCGAACGCGACGACCCTGACGGCGTTCGAGAAGGCTTCCGCCCTCTCCTACTTCCTCACCGATGGACCGCCGGACCCGCCGCTCTTTCAGGCAGCAAAGGAAGGGAACCTGGATGTCGCGGTCCAAGCGCGGCGTCTCCTGGCAAGCGCGGACTCCGCACCGGGCATAGGCAGGTTCCTGGCCGAACACTTCAACACACGTGAGGTGCTGGGGAAGACCAAGGAAGTGAAGATCTTCAAGAACTGGAGCCAGGAACTGGCGGCGGACATGGCCAGCGAGGCCGATCTGCTGCTGCGTGACGTGCTGTGGGGCGGCAGCCCCAAGCTGTCCACTCTCTTCACGTCGAGCACCGGATTCGTCAACGCCCGTCTTGCGCCCCTCTATGACTTGCCCGCACCTGGCACGGCCGGGTTTCAAAAGGTCGCCCTCCCGCCGACGCTTGCCGGCGGCCTGTTGGTCAAGCCGGTCTTGATGGCGGATCTGGCGCAGGACGACGATACGGCGCCCGTCGCCCGCGGCCGGTTCGTCCGTGAGGTGTTGCTCTGCCAGGACCTGCCGGAACCGCCGGCGGACCTGAACGTCGTCGCACCTCCGCCGGACGGCAAACGCACCCAACGCGATCGCCTCGGCAGGCATTCGATGGACCCGGGCTGCGCAAGTTGTCACCGCCTGATGGACCCTCTCGGCCTCGCGTTCGAGAACTTCGACGGCATCGGCCACTACCGAACCAGCGAGGCCGGCAAGGTGATCGACACTTCGGGGACGCTCACCGGGGCTGCGCCCGAGGGAACGTCGTTCAAGAACGCCGTCGAGCTTTCGGCGTTGCTGGCTCGATCGCCCGACGTCAACCGTTGCTTCGTCCGCAGCGCCTTCACCTATGCCACCGGTCGAAACGACGGCGCCGACGACAGATGCGCCATCGATCGACTGGACCGGCGCTTCGCGGAGTCAGGCGGAGACATTCTCGATCTGGTGGTTGCCATGGTGACCGATCAGGCCTTTGTCGTCAGGGGGACCCCATGAAGCTGTTAGGACGCCGAAATTTTCTCGAGGCGATGGGCCTGGGCGCGGGAGCGCACCTTCTCGGCAGCATCTTCAACACCATGCTGCCCGAGGCCCTGGGCGCGACGTCGCCAGGCCGCAAGCGGCTCATCATGTTCACCAACGGTAACGGCTTCCTGGTGAAGTACTACTCCTGCGTGGCGCGCAGCGAGACGGACTGGGATCTCAGCTCGCCGGCCTATGCGCCCGTCGCCGCCTACAAGAAGGACATGGTCGTTCTCCAGAAGTTCTACAACCCGATCGACGTCCAGTTGCACGGCAACAGCTACGCCAGCCTGTGCGTGATGCCAGCGCCACCGACCGCCGGCATCCGCCGGAGCTACCTGTGGCCTCCGGGAGGGATCTCCATCGACCGGCTGATTGCCAAGAACATCGGCGCCAAGGATCCCTTCCCCTCGACGGCTCTCGGCGCCGAGGAGGTGCCCGGCCGCATCCTGTGCAGCAGCGCCGACGGCAAGGGGCAACCGTTCCCGGCCATCGGCAGTCCCGTGCAGGCCTATGCCACCTACTTCGGCGGAGCGCAGGAAGCAGCCACACCAGGCGCTGCCGAACGCGCCCTCGTCGAACAGAAGAGCCTTCTCGATGGCATCCGCGGCGACATCGCCCGGATGAACGCCCGGCTGGCCGGACCGGAGAAGGCCAAGCTGGATCAGTACCTCGAAGGGCTGCGCGGCCTCGAACAGCAGCTCACCGAGTTGGTCGGCGTCCGCGGCACCTGTGATCCCGCCGCCTACAAGCCAGGCTCCACGCTGACGCGGCCGTCGCACAGCGCCCAGACCTACAGCGCTCACGTTGCCATCACCTTCGCGGCTCAGCTGTGCGGCCTCACCCGCGTCAGTCACATCTCCATCCTGGGGAAGGAAGCGCCCTTCAATTCCTACGGGTTCACCGGAGCCCACAGCCATCACGGATCCCACCACGACTACTTCTGGGACAGCATCGAGCGGATCGATGCCTATTGCTTCTCGAAGGTCGCCCAGATGCTGGACCTGCTCTCGTCGGTGCGGGAAGGGAACGGGACCATGCTGGACAACAGCCTGGTCATGTATTTCAACACCTGCGGCGGGGCCCACCACCGCGGGTCAGAGACCTATTCGGCGATCTTGTTCGGCAAAGCGGGCGGCGCGCTGCGAACAAACCGATACCTGAGTTACCCGTACCGCGCCCACTGCATCAGCGACTTCTTCGTGTCGCTCGCCAATCTCATGGGGGTCGACATCAAGACCTTCGGGGATCCGCAGCACTGCCAGGGGCCACTTCCGGGGGTGGTCTGATGCGCAAACTTCTTCTTGGCTGCTTGCTGCTGTCAGGATGTCGCGCGCCCGACGCGGGCGATGTCGCTGGTGAGATGAACGACGCCGCTCTGCCGGATTCGCGGCGGCCGATCAGCGAAGATGCCGCGAGCCCCGCGCCTGCGGATCGCCCCGCCGACAGGGCGCCCGACAGGACAAACGACATGACAGCGGTCGCGCCGCCGCAGCCGGGGGCGGTGACGTTCACCCGCGACGTGTTCCCGATCCTGGCCGTCGGCTGCGCGAACTGCCACCACGGTGAGTGGACCTCCAGCCCCAAGTGGGCTTACGACAAGCTCAAGGGAGTTGCCGATGACGGCCCCTGCACTGGCACCAGGCGCATGGTGCCCGGTGATGCCGAAGCGAGTCTGGTCATCCGGAAGCTGCAGGACGACAAGCCACCCTGCGGGGCCCGGATGCCTCGGACCTGCACAGCGGCCAGTTGCCTCACGGACACGGAGTTACGGACGTTCAAGGCGTGGATCAACGCCGGGGCAATCTTCAACTAGGGGTGGAAAGTTGCGCGCGCACGAGCGATCGAAGCTCGGACATCCGGATCGGGGGAGGCGTCCCGAAGGGCATCCGCCGTCAGCGTCAAGGCGTGCCGAAAGTCGTCCACGGCGCCGAGGCTATCGCGCGTGGCAGAACGCCGTGTCACACGTAGGTGCGCCGCTCTCGCAGCTCGAATTTCTCCCCGCAGCACCCAGGCGTCGACGTAGCTCGGTTTCCTCTCCAGCGCCGACGTCACGAGTTCCTCGGCGACGCGCCAGTCGGTCAGGGGGTCCTCGCCCTGACGCTTGCGCCAACGAGCGCGGGCAGCCAGGAGGCGGGCGTGGGCAAGGCGTGCCGACCAGCTCCTGCTGGCGGACGCTGGCTCCAGATCAGGAGCCGCTTTCGCGAACTCGGGCGACGGGTCTTTGCCGTGATCCATCTGCCAGAGCGCGCGCCCGAGGTGAAGCTCCCCTCTCCATTCGCGGGCGGCGCTGGGTGCCGTTCCTGCAGTGATGGCTGCCTCGAGATCGGCTGACGCCGCGCTGAAATCGGGCTCGGGATCCGCACCGCCCCGGCCACGAAGCACACCTCGCAGCGCTCGAACGCGGCCTCTCAAGGTGGTCAGTTCGCTGTCATCAGGAACCGTCGAGAGACCCCGCGTAGCGGCCGCCTCCGCAGCCGCCAGCTCGGACATCGGATCAGCGCCCGCGCGCGCCAAAGCGATCGCCCTATAGCGATGGGTGGCCGCCCTTCCTCGCAAGGCCATCCAGAGTGTCGGATCGGCCGCCAGTGCCGCATCGAAGTCGGCCTGCGCTTGATCGAGTCGCCCAAGCGAGTCCTTTCCCTCGAGAGTGAGCTCATGGGCCGCATACATGCGGGCCGCGCCACGGCACAGATGCGCGTCGACGTAACCCGGAATCCTTGCGAGCGCGTCCGTTCCGTCCTGTTCCGCCGCCGCAAACCCGTAGCCGCGGCGGATCCTGACCTGACACCGTCCGACCAGGAACGGCACATACCCGCGATCGATGGCCATCGCCTTGCCATAGAGGGAGTCCGCCTCGCCCCAGCGCCCCAGCGCAGACGTGGCAGCCGCCAGGGTTTCCCATGCCTCCTCCACCTCCGGGCTCTCCTTCACCACCTTGCCGAGGATGACAATCGCTTCCTCATGGCGTCCGGCGTGATGACTCCAGATCCCCCGCGCCGTCTGCGCTGCCGTCGTTTCGAGCCGCGCCTCCTCTATCCCCTTCAGATCCCCCAGGATGGTCTGACGCAAACGGCCCAGTTCCTCATCACCGGCTGCAGCGCCAAGCCGCGAACTCGAATCGCGATTCCCGACGTACTCACGCCCCCCCACCGGACTGGTCCAGCCGAGGATCCGATTGAGGCGCCGTCCGTACTGGCGGCAAAAGGCGAGCGCACGCTCGTAACGGGCCGGTGCATAACCGGGCTCCTTGGACAGGGCGCGCTGCTGAAAAGCCAGAGCTTCATCCTCCATCATGAGAGCCCGGTGCATCCTCCCCATCAGATAGTCGAGCTCGGCCATCTCCGGTGCCCGCTTCTGCGCCCCCTCGTAGGCCGTTCTCAGCGGTGGAAGCATCTGTCTCATCCCGGCGATGTCGCCTCCCCGCCGAAAACGCAGGGCTGACTCCAGCGATTGCCGCCCGAGCGTTCTCATCACGTCCACCGCCGCGGCCCTCTCCTTGTGCAACTGGAGGCGAGCGACGACCGCCACCGCGGCCAGCAACAGCGCTGCTGCCGCCACGGCCAAGGCAAGCCGAAGATGGCGGTTCCTTCGCAGGACACGGCGCCACGCCGCCATCGAACGAGCGGCAATCGGCTCGGCCTCGAGCAGCCGGCGAAGATCCTCGGCGAGCTCCGCGGCCGTCGAATAGCGACGCGCGGGATCCTTGTCCATCGCCTTGAGAACCACGGTCGCCACCTCGTGAGGAACGCGATGGTCGATGCGATCGGGCGGCTCGGGCTCGCGGGTCAGGACATGGGCGACAATCGCGGCGAAGGAGTCGCCAGTGAAGGGGGGACGACCGGTGACCAGGTGGTAGAGCGTGGCCCCGAGGCCGTACACGTCGGTGCCTCGCTCGCGACCGCGGGCGTTCCCCTGCGCCTGTTCCGGCGACATGTACGCGGCCGTCCCGAACGCATCGCCGGGCGCCGTCAAGCTGTGGCTCGAATCGGCGAGCAGGTACACCAGCCCGAAGTCCAGGACGAGCACCCTGCCGTCCGAGTCGAGAAGGATGTTCTGCGGCTTGATGTCCCGGTGAATCAGTCCCTTCTCGTGAGCGTGGTGCACCGCGAGCGCCGCCGTCCGCATGGTCTCGAGCGCTTGCCGCAGTGGCAACTGCGCGACGTCCAGCGTGCGCCCTTCGATGTAGGGCATCACCAGGTAGGGCCTGCCGCCGATCTCGCCCGTCTGATAGACGGGGACGATGTTGGGGTGGGCCAGCCTGCCGCTGGCGAGGGCTTCACGCTCGAACCTCTCGCGCACCTCACGTGACGCCAGGGGGATAGTCGGGATCTTCACGGCGACCCAGCGGCCGAGACGCCGATCCCACGCCTTCCAGACTTGACCCGCCCCGCCCTGTCCGAGCACCGCGACCAGGACGAACTCCCCAAGGATGCGCACGGGATCGAGGGCCGCCTCGCTGACCTCCGGAGGCACCGAAGGCGCCCGCGCGTTGGAGGGACGAAGAAAATCTTCCTCGCCCACGGATCTGCGGACGGCGTTCAGCGTCTCGACATCGATGAGCCCGCGCGACACGAGTCGGACTTCGAGTGGCTCGATGCCGTCAGGATCCTCCTCCAGGACGGCATCGAGCTGTTCTCGTGTGAAGGCACCCTGGCGAACCGCCGCCTCGGCGACCTTCAGCCCCTGCTGCTCCCGCAAGACCTCCTTGAGCCGAAGGGTAGCCTTGACGGTCCGATGAGACTCGGTCATCCCCTTGCCTCATGACGGTAACACGTGCACTCAGCGTCCGAAGAGGAGCTCGAGCTCGCGGGTCAGGTTCTCGGGACCGTCCACGTAGTCTCTGACGACCTCGATCACCGTCTCCCGGAAGGCGGCCCGCGCATGACCGAGAGCGTGCTTGACCTGGCTGGACGAAAGGCCGAAGCCCTGTCCGAGATCCGCGTACGACACCGCCTTGCGTTCGGCGTCCAGGTCGTACCGTTCGAAGAGCTCGAAGGAGACTTCACGCCCCTCACCCTTCAAGCGGGCCTTCAGGAGCGCCACGGCGCGAGACAGCACCACCTGGTTCCATGTGGCGTCGAACAGCTGCTCGGGATTGGAGAGCTGCTCGCCGTGCGGCGCGACCAGGTCCTCCATTCCATCGAGGCTCACGAATTTCAGGTCGCCTCCACGCTTGATTCGACTCCCGTCGCGGGTCGTCTCGCACATGAAGTAGTTGACGGCCCGCCGCAGGAACGCACGAAAACTTCCCCGCTCCGGCTCGAAGGTATGAAGCAGGTTGCCTTCGAGGACGGCGTTGACGAAGAACTCCTGGGTGAGATCCTTCGCGTCGTCCGCGCTCTTCGCCCACTTGTAGCGAATGACCGTGTAGACCGGCTTCCAGTACAGCTCGACCAGACCTTGCAAGCGCCGCGCGTAGTCTGGCGATCGAGGGTCGCGTGCGGCCAGCAGGGCCGACCACGACGTCTCGGGGAACTGCTTGCCCCCGACGATGCCGGTGTCCGAGACGCTCACGGCGGGACCGACATTCTTGCTCGTCACGAATGCTACCATGCGACGGATTGCGCCCATTCGTCCCATTAGCCGTTGCCGAAAGATCGGGCGACGGGTACATCTCGCGGTTGCGCACGGGCAAGACCCGCGGCATCCTGCTCGCCGACGACGTCATGGTGGGCAACAAGGGCGCGCCGGCGAGCGCCACCGCGCGCTGACGTTCGCTCGAGTCAGCGCGCCCCCACCAGCGCCCCCTTGGCGAACCGCACCAGATCCTGCAGGAACACTTCCGAGATCTCCGCGCGCGGATCCATGTAGTCCGCGAGGCTGCCGCTGGGCGACGTCGCGAACGGGTGGTTCAGCTCGGGGTAGATCTTCACGGTCAGTCGGGCATTCCCCGCCCTGGTCAGGGCGTCGCGCAGCAGTTCGGCGTCCTTCATCGTGACCTGCACGTCGCGGCCTCCTTGCGCGACCAGCACGGGGATGCCTGAGGCGCGGGCGATGTCGGCCGCGGGATCGTGGCTGACGTGGCTGCGGATCCACGGCAGCGCACGGGAGACCGCTTGACGTTCGGTGCGCGACAGCGAGGCGGGCAGCGCCTTCCGCGCGCGCACCGCTTCGTAAACCGCGCGCTGCTGGTCGAGCACCGCCCGGATCTCGTCTTCCGGGTAGCCGAAGCGCCGCATGCTCTGCTCCGACTGATCGAGCACCAGGACATCCAGCGGCCGGCCCTGCGTCCCCAGCAGCGCCAGCGCGCCCACCTTGGGGTCCTTCGCGGCCGCGAGCGCCGCTATCAGGCCACCCTCGCCGTGACCCACGAGGCCGACACGCGCGGGATCAATCGCCGGCTCGCGCCGCAGAGCTGCAAGGAGAGCGCGGGCATCAGCGGCCAGCGTCTCCATGGCGGGAGGAGCGGCAGTGACGCGCCCCAGGCCCCGGTCATCGCAGCGCAAGGAAGCGATGCCCGCCTCGCCGAGGCGGATCGCCGCCACCTTCAGGATCGACAGCTCCGGGTCGCCGTGGCCGGCCGGATCTCCGTCGCGATCCTGGATCTCGGAGTCGCTCAGCAGCAGCACCGCGGCAAGCGGTTTCGTCTCCGGTGTGTAGCGCATGCCCCCGACGGTGACCGATGCGGGCGTCTTTGCAGCGTGAGTCTTCGGCACCAGCAGCGCGCAGGCGAGCCCCCCGATCCGGCGCGGCAGGTCGACCAGCGTCTCGGGCAGCGGCGGCTTCGAGCGCACGCGCGCCTCCAATGCTGCGGCCACCGCCTCGTACGACGCGCGCACCGCCGTCAGCCCTCGGCCATTCTGTCGGAGGGCCACCAGCTTCGGCCCGTCGCATACCAGCTCGAAACGCGCCGACTGCGCCAGGTCGACCACCATGGTCTGCAGCGGCACGGCTGGCGCGCCGACGTTGGTCTGCGGAAAAGGCTGCGTGGTGACCGGTGACACCCGCAGCGGCGCCGCTGGGAACACCGTCAGCGTCTGCTCCTTGGGGCCGGCCAGCCGGCAGAGTGGAATCAGGTGCGCCAGCACCGTCGGGGACGTCGACACAAAAAGGTCCGATCCCCGACCAGGTCGCGTGACCATCACCATGCGCCCGGGCCCCTGGATCGCCAGCTCGGGAAGGTCGCCCTTGCGCGCCAGTGTCAGCCGCTTCTGCACGCCGCCCGCGCGCCAATCGAACTGTCCCTCGATCGGCCGCCAGCGTGAATCGGTCCGCAGTGTCCCCTTGACCGTGCTGGCCGGACCCGAGGCGATGAGCTGCGTGGTCGTCCGGATCTCGTAGCCCCCGGACACCTCGACGATCGAGAAGGATTCGTGCCCCGCGCGCCGGCCCGCGACGGTGATCGACAGGGTGCCCTCGTCGAGGACCTTCTCCTTCTTGACGGGGACCACAGCCATGATCAGAGCGAGCGCCAGTGAATGGTGCATGCCGTGTCACTCAGCGACGAGCCGCGAGTCCCCGCTCGGCTTCAGTGCGAATCTCGGTGATTGCCTTGGCGTAGTCCGGCTTGCCGAAGATGGCAGCGCCGGCGATCAGCACCGTGGCGCCAGCTTCGCCCACCGTCCGCGCCGTGTCCGGGGCGATGCCGCCGTCGACGGCGATCTCGACCTTCAGGCCTCTGCGATCGATCTCGTCGCGCAACTCGCGAATCTTCGGAACCACGGCGGGAATGAAGGCCTGCCCGCCGAAACCGGGGTTCACGGTCATCAGGAGAACGACATCCAGATCGGGCAGGACGACCCGTAGCACGTCGATCGGCGTGTGCGGGTTCAACGAAACCCCCACGCGCTTGCCGAGAGATCGTATCTGCTGCACCGTCCGGTGCAGGTGGACGCAAGCCTCGGCGTGCACGGTGAGCGTGTCGGCGCCCGCGCGGGCGAACTCCTCGACGTACTTCTCGGGCTCGATGATCATCAGATGGACGTCCAGCGGCTTCCTGGCCGCCGCCCGGATCGCCTTGACCACCACCGGGCCGATGGTGATGTTCGGAACGAAACGCCCGTCCATCACGTCGACGTGGACCTGATCGCCGCCCGCCGCCTCGACTGCGCGCACCTCGTCGGCCAGCCGCCCGAAGTCGGCCGACAGCAGCGACGGAGCCACGCGGATGCTCATCGGTTCATCATAGTACCAGCAGGGATCGGCCGCCCAGCAAGGACCGCCGACGCCGGTAGGCGCTTGCGGCCTGGAAGCTGGAGTTCGCCGAAAGCCACGGCCCCCTGCCCGCACGCCACCACCAGCCCCTCGGCGCGCTCGCCGAGCACCTGCCCCGGCGCGCCGCTGCCTTCCACCAGACGCGGCGAGAACAGCTTCACGAACTCGCCACCGAGAATCGCCGAGGGGCCCGGCCAGGGGTCGACACCCCGCGCGCGAGCCGAGACCTCCGCGGAGGTGGCCCGGAAATCCAGGGTGCCATCCTCCTTCTTCAGCATTGGGGCCATGGTGGCGCGGCCGTGCTCCTGGGCCGCAGGCGCCACACTCCCGTCCGCGATGCGGGGGATGGTCTCGACGAGGAGATCGGCGCCGAGGCGGGCGAGCCGTTCCCCGAGGACGCCTGCCGTGTCGGTCGGGCCGATCGGGCTCTCACGGCAGGCGGCGACGGGACCGGTGTCCATGCCCGCCTCCATGCGCATCACACAGACACCGGTGACCATCTCGCCGCGGATGATCGCCCACTGGATGGGCCCGGCTCCGCGGTACTTCGGCAGCAACGACGCGTGCACGTTCCAGGGACCGAGGCGCGGGATGTTCAACAGGGCGATTGGCAGGATGCGCCCGTACGCCACGACGATGAACAGGTCGGCCCGTAACGCCGCCAGCTCGCCGGCCAGCTCGGGCGCCTTCAGCGTGTCCGGCTGTCGCACGGGCAATCCGAGGCGAAGCGCCAGCTCCTTCACCGGCGGCGGGGCCATCTTCTTGCCCCGCCCCGCGGGCCGATCGGGCTGGGTCACCACGGCGAGCACCTCGTGCCGAGCAGCCACGGCCTCGAGTGAAGGGACCGCGAACCCAGGGGATCCGAAGAAGACCACCCGGAGCGTCACCGCAGCCCCGACAGGTATCGCTCGCGCAGAGATTCCGAGCCGATCACGCGCAAGGCCTCCGCGAGCACCTCACGGACCGTCTCCAGCTCCTTGCTGGCGCTCCGCGCCACCCCCAGGCTGACCCGGTCAGGGGCCACCTCTGCCACCAGGCGCTCGTACGCCCGGTGGATCTCCTGGCCGGAGGCGTCGCGCCCCACACCCAGGAATCGGAAGTAGTCACCGTCCAGGGCCAGCGCGTAACGTGCGCGAACGCGCGCGACGTCCACCTCGGCGTTGGTATCGTCGACGTCACCCTCGGTTTGCGCCGGCCGCAACTGGCCGAGAACCCAGGCGGTGAAGGCCACCTCCGCTAGCACCTGCTCGCCAAGCTCGCTCTCGCGAACCACTTCAGCGAAGGGCCGCACCCCGTCGAACAGCGACAGGACCTGACGATCGGCCGCCGCCTCGATCGGATCGTCGGCGCCAGGCGTGAACCGGAAGACATTGCGCTGCGAACCGAGGCGGGTCCAGACCCGCTCGGCGGGATACCCGCGCCGCAGCCCTTCGCGCACGAGGACCGCCGGATGACGCAGCAACCGGAGCCGCTCGGGCGGGACCAGGGTGCCGGCTTCCAGGCGCCACTGCCCGGTCGTCCACGAGAAGACGGACAGCACGATCTCCTCGTAGTGCCAGCGCACCAGCGGCAAGAGCTCTGTGGTCTTGACGAACCCGAGATCCAGAAGGACCGCGCCCATCTTGCGGCCACCATCGGCACGCGCATTCATCGCCGCCTGATGCTGGGCAGATGAGAGGCGACCGGCACGCAGCAGCATCTCGATGAGTCTGTCCTCCGCGCGGTTGGAGGCGGCATGCACGGGCCGGCCCGCCTCGAAGTGGATCGTCTTCTCCACACCGTCCGAAGTTACCACCAGCTTCGCGGTCAGGCCTTCGGCGAAGGCGCGGCCGAACAGCAACGGCGCGTCCACATCCGTGAAACTGCCGGTCTGCAACGGCCTGGGAGCCTCTTCGGTCTCGAGCAGGTCGACCCAGATCTCGTCGAGGGCCTGTTCAGGAGTCTCGGCCCTGGGCTGCATCATGTCCGGTGGTTGCTCGGCGCCCACCTTGGTCACCGTCCGCACTGCCTTCAACATCTCGCTCTCCAGAGCGCCGTCGACGCTGGCGCCAAGCTGCGTCAGGGCGGGGCCATCGGGCGCCGGAACGCCCTCGGAGGCCGGCGCCGCCGACGAACCGCCCAGAGCGAGCGCGATCGCGCGGGCCGCCACCGCCTCCAGCGCCGCTGGCCGGACGAACACCGCCTGCACGATGGGTTCGACGACCTCCACCTCGTCGGCGCCGCCCAGGAACACCATCGGCAAGTCACGCCCGGGTCCCGCCCGCAGCCGCCGGACGATCGCGGAGGCATCCCGCACACCGGGGCCGCTGGCGACGATCACCGCCTCGGCATTCGCAGCCGCCACCCTGCCGATGAGGCGCCGGTCAGCCTCCAGGCGCACGACCGTTCCGCCCAGCGCCGCGGCCGCGCGAGACAGCAACTCGCCGTCGGCGCGGCCCGCGATCACCAGCAGCTTGACGGCAGCCATCAGAGCACGCTCTGCGGATCGACGTCGATGGCGAGGCGGACGTTGCGCGGCAAGGGGGTCTCGCCGGCTGCCCTGGCAGCGCGGGAGAGCAGCGCGCGATCACCGCTGGCTAGCCAGACCTGCCAGCGTGTCCGGCCCCGCAACCGGGGAATCGGCGCTTCCGCCGGCCCCAGCACGCGGACGTCGCCGCCCACGGCGCGCGCCCGGGCCGCTGCGTCTCCTGCAGCCTGCCTCACGCTGGTTTCATCCGGACCGTCCACGCGAACGGCGATCATACGAGAAAAAGGTGGGTACTGCGCCTCTTGCCGCCGCGCCAGCTCGCCGCGCACGAACCCCTCGTAGTCGTGCGTCCGGAGGCACTGGATGGCGGGGTGATCCATGCTGTACGTCTGGACGATCACCCGTCCCGGACGACGGCCCCGCCCCGCCCGCCCCGCCACCTGCTCGAGCAGCTGAAAGGTGCGCTCGGCGGCACGGAAGTCCGGCAGATGCATGCCCTGATCCGGCAAAAGAACGCCCACCAGCGTGACTCCCTCGAAGTCGTGGCCCTTG
This sequence comes from Myxococcales bacterium, assembly GCA_031423255.1. Taxonomy (GTDB): domain Bacteria; phylum Myxococcota_A; class Polyangia; order Fen-1088; family Fen-1088; genus JANPFD01. The sequence goes on from JANPFD010000134.1 coordinate 39,156, forward strand.
GTGACCATCTGCGTGCCCACCAGGACGTCTATCTCTCCGGCGTGCACCTTGGCGAGGATGCGCTCGCCTCCGGTCCTATCTGCGGTGTCGCGGTCCAGGCGGGCGACGCGCGCCTCCGGAAACCGCTCGCGCACGACGGTCTCGACACGCTCGGTGCCGATGCCCAGGGCCTCCAGCGCGGGGCGCGCACAGGAGGGGCAGATCGGGGGCATCACCTCGCGGCGAGCGCAGTAATGGCAGACCAGCTTGCCCCGCCCTCGGTGGTAGGTCAGCGACACGTCGCAGTCCGGACAGCGCATCACGTGCCCGCAGTTCCGGCACAGCACGAAGGTGGCGAACCCCCGCCGGTTCAGGAACAGGATCGACTGCTCGCCCGCAGCCAGATTGGCGGCGATGGCCTCGGCCAGCGGGGCGGAGAGAAGACCGTCCGCCCCGGGTGGATGGCGTCGCAGATCGATGATCTCCACCGGTGGCAAGGGCCGCGCGGCCGCCGCTGGATTCGCTCGTAGCGGGAGGAGCAGGCGCCTGAACCGCCCGAGCTGGACGTTGCGCTGACTCTCGAGCGAGGGCGTCGCGGAACCCAGCACTGCCACCGCACCGGCCCGCTGCGCGCGCACCACCGCCAGATCACGTCCGTGATAGCGGACCCCCTCCTCCTGCTTGAACGAGCCGTCGTGCTCCTCGTCGACGACCACCACCGCCAGATCGCGCACCGGAGCGAACACCGCCGAGCGCGCGCCCACGGCGATGCCCACCTCGCCCGCGCGCAGCCGCCGCCAGGCCGCGCGCCGCTCGGCCGGTGGCAGCCCGCTGTGCAGGACCGCGACGTCGTCGCCAAACCGCGCCCTGAACCGAGCCGCGAGCTGCGGCGTCAGCGCAATCTCGGGCACCAGCACCAGCGCGCCCTTGCCAGCCGCGCGGGCCTTCGCGATCAGGTGCAAGTACACCTCGGTCTTCCCCGAGCCGGTGATCCCCTGCAGCACGAAGGTGGCGTACCCGGCGCCAAGCGACCCCGTCAGCGCCGCCAGCGCCTCGGCCTGATGCGCGTTCAGCAGCGGCGGCTCCGAGGCAGCAACAGTCTGTCCCTCGACGCTCCTCTTGCGCAGGCCCCGTTGGCCACGCACCTCATCACCCACCTCCACCAGCTCCTGCTCGGTCAGCCGGGCGACGCGCGAAGCCTCGTCTCCGAGGGCACGCATGCCGAGTGACCTTGCCTTGGACAGCCTGGTCAGGAACGCGCGATCGACATCGTCCAGCGCCAGGCTCTTGAAGTCGTAGCCACCACCCTTCTCGAGACGGACCAGTTGCCGCCCCGCCTCGGTCAGTCGTACCCGCCGCGCGGCCTCGGCGCGTTCACCCTGCGGCACGGCCGCGCGTAGCATCTCCCCGAACGGCGCCAGGTAGTACCCCGCGGCCCAGCGGCATAGCTCGAGCACCTCCTCATCGATCGCGGGCCCCTCGCCGACCGCCTCTTCGATGTCGCGAACGGTGCCCGGTGCGCTCTCGGGATAGCCGACGACGAAGCCCGTCACCGTGCGCGCGCCGAACGGGACCACCACCTGCGTGCCAATCGGCACGCGCACGTCGCGAGGGTCGCGGTAGGTGAAGGTCTCGTGCAGCGGCAGTGCCACGGCCACTTCCAGCAGTGTCACCCGTACACCACGCGCAGGATCTCGGCGACCGCCTCGTAGAGCGCCTCCGGGATCTCGTCACCCTCCTCGAGCGCGTGCAGTGATCGAGCCAGGCCTACGTCACGGAAGATCGGCACCCCCGCCTCGCGGGCGACCTCCTTGATCTTCTCCGCCAGAAGCCGTTCGCCCTTGGCCAGCACCATCGGCGCGGCCTGCCCGTTCCGGTCGTACCGGAGCGCCACCGCGATGTGATCCGGATTGACCACCACGAAGTCCGCTTTTCGGACATCGTTCAGCATCCGTTGCTCGCCGAGTTCACGATGCAGTCGCTGGCGCTCGGCCTTGTGGTGGGGGTCTCCCTCGCTCTCCTTGTGCTCCCGCTTCACTTCTTCGCGGGTCATGCGCAGGCTGCGCAGGTGCTCGCGCCGCTGCCACAGGTAGTCCGCCGCCCCCAGCGCCACCGCCGCCAGAACCAGGCGCAGTCCCAGGCTACCCGCCACCGTCCCGATCGCCGCCAGGACCGCACGCGGGCCCGCTCCAGTCAGCGATGCCAGCGAATGCACGAGGGGCGCCAGGGTGACCCAGGTGAGGGCCGCCACGAGGCCGACTTTCAGCGTCCCCTTCGCCACCGCCGCCAGGGCCGAGACGCTGAGGACACGCTTGAGGCTCGGCTGCACGCGGGCGAAGTCCAGGCGAAACGCCGCCATGCTGATGAGGCCCCCCGTCTGCATCAGGCCGGCGCCCACAACGGCCACCGCCGCCAGTCCCAGCGGCATCGCCAGCAGTCGCCCCGCCTGACCGAGGCCCAGCGCCAGCGCGCCCTGGGCCGAGCCACCGGCCGCGGCCGACATGCTCACAGAGCGGAGATAGGCCACGAAACCCGCGATGGCTCCCCCTGCGCCCAGCACGCAGACCGTGAAAACGGCCGCCATCGCGAACGCACCCGAGAGATCGCGGCTCTGGGCCACCTCGCCGCGCCGGCGAGATTCGGCCAGCCGGCGTGGAGTCGGCTCCTCGGTCTTGTCGCCTTCGGGCGCGTCACCCATGTTCAGCGCCAGGCCTGGATGCCGCTCTCGAAGAGCTGTGCCCAGCCGCGAAAGCCCGCGGTCAACGTGCCGTCGATCGCGCCCAGCGACACCAGGACAACCCCCACGCCGGCAAGCGCCTTGAGCGGCATCCCCACGAAATAGAGCGGGATCTGCGGCGCGACCCGTCCGATCGCCCCCAGCGCGAGATCGGCTATCAGCAGGGCCACCAGCGCCGGCGCTGCCAGCCCCAGGGCAGCCTCGAACAGCTGCACCGAGGAGAAGAGCACCAGGTGCGCCACCCGGCCGAGTTGCGCGGGGCTGGCGGATGCCGCGACCGGCACCGCCTCGTAGCTGCGCGCCAGAGCCGAGGCCACGTGACCGAGGCCCCCGATCTCCAGGAAGATGACCACGGCCAGGAACACCATCACGTTGCCGAGGGGACTCGTCCGCTCCTCCGAAACGGGCGAGAGCACTTCGGCCATGTTCGCGCCGCGCAGGATGTCCACCAGGCGCCCGCCCATCTCGGCAGCGCGGAAGATGGTTCCGGCCACGAACCCCAGCGTGAGACCGACCGCCACCTCGCGCGCGAGCAGCAGCAGCCACAGCGCCGGCCCGGCCTGCGGCACCTGGCCGTCCAGCACCGGCAGGCACAGCACGGCCAACGACAACCCCAGTCCCACCCGCACCTGCGCCGGGACGTTTGGCCCTCCGAACACGGGCATCATCCAGACGACCGGCATCGTGCGCGCGGCCCCCAGCCCCACGGCCACGATCTGCCGCTCGATGTCGCCGCCGAAAAAGTTCATCGACTCATCTGATAGACGGGATGGCCAGCAGCAATGTCTGCATGAACCGGACGACCTGCGCGCCCAGAAGAGGCCCGAGCACGATCAACACCACCACCACGGCCACCACCTTGGGCACGAACGTCAGCGTCTGGTCCTGAAGCTGGGTCGCCGCCTGGAGCACCCCGACCACCAGCCCGACGGCCAGGCTGGCCAGCAGCGGCGGCGCCGACAGCAGCAGCACCAGCAGCAGCCCCTCCCGCACGGCTCGCAGCACGAGATCGCCGCTAGACATAGCTCTCCACCAGGCCGCGCAGCAGCAACTGCCACCCGTCGGCCACCACGAACAGCAGCAGCTTGAACGGCAGCGACACCGTCGTGGGCGACAGCATGTGCATCCCCAGCGCCAGCAGCAGGTTGGCGATCACCATGTCGACGACCAGGAACGGAATGAACAGCAAGAAGCCGATCTCGAACGCGCGCCTGAGCTCGGATGTGAGGAACGCCGGCACCACCACCAAAAAATCGCGATCGGTGATCCCCTGGCGCTCCAGCGGCGTACGCATCCGGAGCGACAGGCCATGGAACAACGCCCGGTCCCTGGGCGCGGCGTGCTTCAGCAAGAAATCACGCAGCGGCTCCTTGGCCCGATCACTTGCCGCCGCCAGCGCCTCGACGGTCTGGCCACTCATCATTTCGGCCCCCGCGCCCTTCCCCAGCACCGGTTCGACGGCCCGGTACATCCGCTCGCCCGTCGGCGCCATCACGTAGAGCGTGAGGATCAACGCCAGCCCGGTGACCACCTGGTTGGGCGGGATCTGCGGCGTGCCGATCGCCCCCTTGAGGATGGAGAGCACGACCGAGATCCGCACGAAGCTGGTCATCAGCAACAGGACGAACGGCAAGATCGATAGCGCCGCCATCGCGAACAACATGACCAGCGGGCGGGAGGCGAGCGTGTTCACCTCGTCCGTCCCATCACCCGCGCCAGCACCTCGGCGAACCCGGCCTGCGGCGCCTCCGTCGTGCGCGCAACAGCCGCTGCATCCACCTCGGCCAGCAGCGCCATCGGCCCGTCGCCGACGCCGACCAGGAAGCAGCGTCCCGCCGCCTCGACCAGGTACACGGATCGCCGCGGCTCCAGCGTGCAACGCGCGACGACCCGCAACGGCCCCCCCGTGCCCCTGCCGATGCCCCGGCGCGAGAGCCACCTCAGCAGCACATAGGCCGCCAGGCAGATCAACCCCAGGGAGATGAACGAAAGCGCTATCGAGCCCGAGAGACTCGGCAACTCCTGCCCGCCCATGGACGGAACTTATCGTCCATGGGCAAGAGAAGTGTCAACGACTACTCGTCTGACTTCTTCTTGGCGGTCTTCTCCGCCTTGTCGGCCTTGGGCTTCTTGGCGGCGGCGGGCTTCTTCTCGCCCGGGTCTTTCTTCGGGGCGGCGGATTTCTTGTCGCCTTTGGCCTCGGCCTTCGCTGGAGCGCCGTCCGCCGGGAGTAGCTCGAGGATGGACATGGGCGCCGCGTCGCCGACGCGCTGCCCGATCTTCACGATGCGCGTATAGCCCCCGGCTCGCCCCAGATACCGTGGCCCGATCTCGTCGAACAGCTTCAGCACCGCGTCGCGATTCCGCACCACCTTGCGCGCCAGGCGCACGGCGTGGACGACGCGCGCCCGCTCCTCTGCCGACCTCTTGTCCGGCTTCTTGGTGAGGATGTCCCCCAACCGCCGGGCCCAGGTGATGGTCCGCTCGGCGATCCGCCGCGTGGCCTTGGCCTTGGCGTCGGTGGTCTTGATCCGCTCGTAGGTGAACAGCGCCGCCACCAGGTTGGCGAACAACGCCTTCCGGTGCGACGACGTCCGCGAAAGGTGAACGCCTGCTCGCTGGTGCCGCACGACTTACGCCGCTTTCTTGGGCGGCCCGTCGCCAGGCCAGTTGTCCAGCTTCATGCCGAGCGACAGCCCCATGCTCGACAGGATCTCCTTGATCTCCTTGAGCGACTTGCGGCCGAAGTTCTTGGTCTTCAGCATCTCGGACTCGGTCTTCTGCACCAGCTCGCCGATGTAGCGGATGTTGGCGTTCTGCAGACAGTTCGCCGACCGCACCGACAGCTCGAGATCGTCGACCGACTTCCACAGGTTCTCGTTGAGCTTCTGCTGCTCCTCCGAGACGGTCTCCGCCGAGATCGGCTCCGCCGTCTCCTGGAAGTTGATGAAGATCGACAGCTGGTCCTTGAAGATCTTGGCAGCGTAGGCAACCGCGTCCTCGGGACGGACGGTGCCGTTGGTCCAGACCTCCAGCGTCAGTCGATCGTAGTCGGTCTGCTGACCGACGCGCGCGTTGGTGATCTGGAAGTTCACCTTCTTGCACGGTGAGAACAGCGCATCGATGGGCACCACGCCCACGGCCATGTTCGGCGTCTTGTTGCGGTCGGCCGGCACGTAACCACGGCCGGTGCCGATCTCCAGCTCCATGCGGACCTTCGCCCCCTTCGAGCAGTTCATCACCACTCTGTCGGGGTTGAGGATCTCGACGCCGTCCGGGCACTGGATGTCCCCCGCGGTCACCTTGCCCTCGCCGTCCTTGTCGAGCCGCACGGTGCGCGACTTGCCGTCGAGCGACTTCACGATCACCTCTTTGAGGTTGAGGATGATGTCGGTGACGTCCTCGGCCACATTCGGCAACGACGTGAACTCGTGCACGGCCCCGTCGATCTTCACCGAGGTGATGGCAGCGCCCTGCAGCGACGACAGCAGGATCCGGCGAACGCCGTTGCCCAGTGTCGTGCCGAAGCCACGCTCCAGCGGCTCGCAAGTGAATTTCCCGTACGTCGGGGTCAGCGACTCGGTGTCCACCTCCAACTTGCGCGGCCGGATGAGGTCGCGCCAGTTCTTGGCCATGAACGCCGTCTGAGGCGAAGAATTGCTCTGCATAGCGGTCGACATATTCGAATGGTCTCCTGTTAGACGAAACGCTTACTTCGAGTACAGCTCGACGATGAGCTGTTCCCGGATGGGCATCGTCAGGTCTTCCCGGGCCGGAAGCGCGACGAGCTTACCCACGAAATTATCCTTGTCGAGTTGCAGCCACTTGGGCACCCCGCGGCGATCCACGGAGCCCAGGCTCTCGAGCACGCGCGTCACCTGGCGCGACTTCTCCTTCACGGTGACCGCGTCGTTGGCGCGGCACAGGAAAGAAGGAATGTTCACCTTCTTGCCGTTGACCTGGAAGTGGCCGTGCCGCACCAGCTGCCGTGCCTCGGCGTGATCCGAGGCGAAGCCCAGCCGGTAGATGACGTTGTCCAGGCGCCGCTCGAGGAGTTGCAAGAGGTTCTCACCCGTGACGCCTTTCATGCGCACGGCCTTGTAGTAGTAGCCGCGGAACTGCCGCTCGGCGAGGCCGTACATGCGCTTGACCTTCTGCTTCTCGCGCAGCTGCGAACCGTAGTTCGACTGCTTGCGACGCCGCGCTTGCCCGTGCTGGCCGGGGGCGTACGCGCGCCGCTCGTACCCGCACTTGTCGGTGTAGCAGCGATCGCCCTTGAGGAAGAGCTTCATGTCCTCGCGACGACAGAGACGACAGACCGGACCTGAATACTTGGCCATGTGTCAGACCCTCCGTCGCTTCGGGGGCCGGCAGCCGTTGTGCGGGATCGGGGTGAGGTCCCGGATGAGATTGATCTTGAGCCCGGTGGCCGCCAGCGCGCGCAGCGCCGACTCCCGCCCCGACCCCGGACCCTTGATGAAGACGTTGATCGACTTCATCCCGTGCTCCATCGCCTTGTGAGCCGCGTCCTCGGCCGCGAGCTGCGCCGCGAACGGCGTCGACTTGCGCGAGCCCTTGAAGCCCTTCACGCCCGAAGACGACCAGGCGATCACGTTGCCCGACACATCGGTGATCGTCACCAGCGTGTTGTTGAAGGACGCCGTGATGTGAGCGAGCCCGCTCTGCACACTCTTGCGCGCCTTCTTGGCCTTGGTGGCCTTTTTTTCCTTGGGCGCCTCAGCTGCTGCTGCTGCTGCTGCTGCTGCGCCGCCGCCCTGTTCTTCGTCAGCCATCTCTTAAGCTCCCGTTTCCGTCTTGCGCTTGATCTGTGTGCCCTTGCGTGGGCCCTTGCGTGTGCGGCTGTTGGTGTGCGTGCGCTGACCGCGCACCGGGAGCCCCTTGCGGTGCCGCAGCCCGCGGTAGCAGCCCAGATCCATCAGGCGCTTGATGTTCATGGTCACCTCGCGCCGCAGGTCGCCCTCGACCTTCAACCCCATCTTCTCGATCACCTCGCGAATGCGACGGCTCTCGTTGTCGTCGACATCGTCGCTGCGCTTGTCGAGAGACACGCCGGCAGCGGCAAGAATCTCGCGCGACTTGGTGCGGCCCACGCCGTACAGATAGGTGAGCGCAATTTCCATGCGCTTGTTCTTGGGAAGATCGACGCCTGCAACTCGAGCCATGCTTGGTTGGTCCTTTTCTAACCTTGCCGCTGCTTGTGACGGGAGTTCTCACAGATGACCCGCACGATCCCGCGGCGGCGGATCACCTTGCACTTGACGCAAATCTTTTTGACGGACGCTCTGACCTTCATGGGGAAGACACCTATATCTCAGTGAGCTCAGGACCGCGAGAGGACGAAAGGCCCTTGATCGGTGATCGCCACCGAATGCTCAAAATGGGCGGAGAGACTACCATCTTTGGTTACAGCCGTCCAACCATCGTCTTCGATGACGACCTCGTCGGCCCCCATGTTGACCATGGGCTCGATGGCCACCACCAGACCGGGGGAGAGCCGGGTGCCCTTGCCGGCTTCGCCATAGTTCGGCACATGGGGCGACTCATGCATTTGACGCCCTATACCATGGCCCACGAACTGGCGTACGACGGAATAGCCGCGCGCTTCGACCAACGACTGCACCGCATGCCCGATGTCGCCCAGCCGCTTTCCCGGAACGCACTGCGCAATGGCAGCGTCCAGCGACTCGCGCGTCGCGTCCAGCAGGGCCTTGGCCTCGGGGCTGATCTTGCCTATGGGGAGGGTCCGTGCCGAGTCGCCGCACCAGCCGTCCTTGAAGGCCCCGAAGTCGATGGAGAGGATGTCCCCCTCCTTCAACACCACGTCCTTGCGCGGGATGCCGTGTACGACGACCTGGTTGACCGACGCGCACAGGACCGCCGGATAGCCGCGGTAGCCCAGGAACGCCGACTCACCCTTCAATTGCTTGAGCCGCTTGGCGGCGATCTGGTCCAGGTCCCAGGTGCTCATGCCCGCAGCCGCGGCCTCCTCCAGTGTGTCGAGCACATCCTCGACGATGAGGTTCGCCTCCCGCAGCTTGGCGATCTGGGTGGCGTTCTTCAGCTGGATGCCGCCGGCCACTATGAGATCCCCACCGATTTCTTGATGTGGTCGTAGACGTCGTCGACGTCGTTCGTCGAGATCACCGTCCAGATCGGGACACGCTTCTCGGCGAAGAAGGCCAGCACGGGGCTGGTCTTCGTCCGGTACTCCGCGAGGCGGCGGCGGACGGCGTGCTCCTCGTCGTCGGGGCGGTGACTGAGATTGCCGCCGCAATCGTCGCAGACGCCGGTCTTCGCCGGCGGCCGGTAGAACTCGTTCCAGACCGCCTGGCAGCCATCGCAGGTCCTGCGTCCAGCGATCCGATTGAGCAGCAACTCCTCGGGAGCGTCCATGCTCAACATCCCGTCGAGCTTCACGTCGGATTCGTCCAGCATCGTCGCCAGCGCCTTCGCCTGCGGCACGGTGCGTGGAAACCCGTCGAGCAACCAACCAGACTCGTCGGCGATCCGTGCCCGGAGCAGCGACACCACGAGTTCGTCGGGCACCAGTTCGCCGCGGCGGATGTACGCCTCGGCCTTGGCGCCGAGTGGCGTCTTGCTGGCAATCGCCCCGCGCAACATCTCGCCCGTCGCTATGTGCGGTACGCCCAGGTCATGGGCGAGGCGCTTGGCGTGCGTCCCCTTCCCCGCTCCCGGGGGCCCGAAGATGAGGAGTCGCCTGACCATCCCACTAGGCGCGTGCCATGGCGGAACCGGAGGATCCGCCGCGGCCCCGGATCCGCGGACCCTTCGGTCCGGTGAATCCTTCGTAGTTTCGGGTGATGAGGTGCGACTCGATCTGCTGGACGGTATCCAGCGCCACGCCGACGACGATCATGAGGCCGGTGCCCCCGAACGAAAAAGGCACGCCCAGGTGAGAGCTGAGGATGGTCGGCAGGACGCAGATGGCCGAGATGTAGACCGCGCCCCCGAAGGTGATCCGCGTCAGCACCCGATCGATGTACGAAGCCGTCGCCTTGCCCGGCCGGATGCCCGGAATGAAGCCACCGTACTTGCGCAGGTTGTCGGCCACGTCCACGGGATTGAAAGTGACCGCCGTGTAGAAGTAGCAGAAAAAGACGATGAGCCCGACGTACAGCACGTTGTAGCGCCAGTCGCCGGGGTGCAGCGCCTGGGAGATCCGGTTCATCCACTCGGTCTGCACGAACGAAGCGATCTGCTGCGGGAACATCAGGATCGACGACGCAAAAATCGGGGGGATGACGCCGGCCGTGTTCACCTTGAGCGGCAGGTGTGTCGACTGGCCGCCGAACTGCTTGCGACCGACAACCCGTTTGGCGTATTGCACCGGAATCCGACGCTGGCCGCGTTCGAAGAAGATGATGCCTGCGATGACAGCCACCACGATGAGGGTGACCAGCGCCAGCGCAAACATGGTGATGCTGCCGTCCTGCGCCTTTTGGATCAGCTGGACGATGGCATCCGGCATGTCGCACACGATCCCCGCGAAAATGATCAGCGAGATGCCGTTGCCGATGCCCCGCTCGGTGATCTGCTCGCCGAGCCACATGATGAACGCCGTCCCGGTGGTCAGCGAAATCATGGTGACCAGGTAGAAGCTCCAACCTGGATCCGGCACCACCGCGCCCAGATGGCCGTAAGCGATGTTGTTCGACACCAGCCAGCGGCCGATGAAATACGACTGGATCACCGCCAGGAAGACGCAGCCGTAGCGCGTGTACTGGTTCAGCCTCCGTCGACCGACCTCCCCTTCCTTCTGGATCTGCTCCAGCTTGGGGATGACCACGGTCAAGAGCTGCAAGATGATCGAGGCGCTGATGTACGGCATGATGCCGAGCGCAAAGATCGACATCTGCTCGAGCGCGCCGCCCGAGAACATGTTGAACATTCCCAGGAAGGAACCCGAGGCCTGACTCACGATCTTCTTCATCACGCCGGCGTTGACGCCGGGGACCGTGACCACAACGCCGATGCGGTACACGGCCAGCATGAACAGGGTGTACAGGAGCCGCTTGCGCAGCTCCGGTATCTTTCCCATGTTGCCGAGTGTCGACGACATCTAGTGGATCTCCTTTACTCGACCCGGGCGGCGATCAGCTCGGCACGGCCGCCGGTCTTCTCGATCTTCTCCTTGGCCGAGGCCGAGAAGGCGTCCGCCTTGATGACGAACTTCTTCTTCACGTCGCCCTCGCCCAGGATTTTCACTTTCTCGTACTTGCGCGGCACGAGGCCGGCGCCCTGGAGCTCGGCGAGGGTGACCGTGCCGGGCTCGAAGCGCTCCTCGATGTCGGACAGGTTGACGGCGAAGATCTTGGTGCGGAACGGGTTCTTGAACCCCTTCTTCGGCAGCCGGCGCTGCATCGGCATCTGACCGCCCTCGAACCCGAAGCGGGCGCCGTGATGACCGGTGCGCGCCTTCTGGCCCTTGACGCCCTTGCCGGACTGCTCGCCGGTGCCGGACCCCGGACCGCGGCCGATGCGCTTGCGGTTCTTGGTCGCGCCGCGCGGCCCCTTGAGCGTGTGTAGCGTGGTACCCATCGGAAATCCTTTCTTACTCCACCGCTTCGACGGTAACCAGGTGGCAGACGCTCTTGATCATCCCGCGCACTGCCAGGTTGTCGGGGACGACCCGGCTCCGCCACATCTTGCGCAGGCCCAGCGCCAAGATCGTGCGCTTCTGCGTCTCGGGCCGGTTGATGCCGCTACGGACCAGGGTGACTTTCAGTTTCTTGGCCATGGCTACTGAGAGATCTCCGCAAAGGTCTTGCCGCGAAGTGCTGCCACCTCTTCGGCGGCGCGCAGCTGCTTGAGCGCATCCACGGTGGCGTGAATGACGTTGTGAGGGTTCGAGGTGCCGATGCACTTGGTGAGGATGTCCTGGACACCCGCGACCTCGAGCACCGGGCGAACCGCGCCGCCGGCAATGACCCCGGTTCCGGGGCTGGCCGGACGCAGCACCACGCGGCCGGCTCCGAAGACGCCGACCACCTCGTGGGGCACGGTGCCGTTGATGAGCGGAATCTTGAACAGGTTCTTCTTGGCCTGCTCGGTCCCCTTGCGGATCGCTTCGGGCACCTCGTTGGCCTTGCCCAGGCCGGCGCCCACGTAGCCGCGCTGGTCGCCCACGACGACGAGCGCCGAAAAGGAGAACCGGCGCCCCCCCTTGACCACCTTGGCCACGCGGTTGATGAAGACGACGCTGTCGACCAGCTCGCCCACTTCCTCGTAATTGATCGCCATTCGTATTCCTTTGTTTCCCTAGAACTGCAGGCCAGCTTCGCGAGCACCCGCCGCGATCGCGGAGATCCGTCCGTGGTACCTGTACCCGGCGCGGTCGAACACCACCTTGGTGATGCCCTTCTCGATGCACTTCTTCGCGACCAGCACCCCGACCTGCTTGGCCCGATCCGACTTCTTTCCCTCGAACTTCGCCCCGGCCGGGTTCTTCTTGGGCACGAGGTCCGACGCAGCGGCCACCGTCTTGCGGGTCAGATCGTCGATCACCTGGGCATAGATGTGCTTGGCGCTGCGAAACACCACCAGCCGCGGGCGCTCGGTCGTGCCGGCCATGCGCTTGCGAAGCGAACGGTGCCGCTTCTTGCGATTCTCGAGCTTGCTCTTGCGTGCCATGTTCGTGCTCCCGGGGCGTTTAGCCGCCGCCTCCCGTCGCTGCCGCCTTGCCGGCCTTCCGCTTGATCACTTCTTCCACGTACTTGACGCCCTTGCCCTTGTACGGCTCGGGCGGGCGCAACTCGCGCACCTTGGCCGCGGTCTGGCCCAGGATGTCCCGATCCGGCGAGCTCAGCGTCACGCGGTTCTTGTCCACCTTGGCCGAGACCACCTTCGGCAGCATGAACACCACCGGGTGGGAATAGCCGAGCGCCATGGTCAGCTTGTCGCCAGTCACCTCGGCGCGGTAACCGACGCCGTTGATCTCCAGCTCGCGCACCCAGCCCTCGGTGACGCCCTTGACCATGTTGGCCAGGTGCGCCCGGACCAGGCCGTGCTTGGCGCGGGTGGGAGGCAGGTCGTCGGCGCGTGATACGTTGAGCGTGTCTCCCTCGGCCTTGATGGAGATCCCTTCGGGGAGCTTCTTCACGAGCTCGCCCTTGGGGCCCTTGACCGAGAAGGTGCCGTCCTTCTGATTCAAGGTCACGCCCTTGGGGAGCGGGACCGGCTTGCGACCGATGCGCGACATGGCTACCAGACCTCGCAAAGAAGCTCGCCACCGACACCGGCCTTGCGGGCCGCCCGGTCCGTCATGAGACCGGATGAGGTGGAGAGGATGCAGATACCCAGGCCCGACCGGATCTTGGGGATCGAATCGGTCTTCACGTAAAGACGCTGGCCCGGTCGGGAACGACGGCGAATGCCGGTGATGGCGTTGGTCCTGGGATCGGACCACCGCAGACGGACGACGATCTCTTCTTGCCCGGCGAACCCGGGGCGCACGTCGTACGCGGCGATGTAACCCTCGGACTTGAGGACGTCGGCGAGGGCATGCTTCACCTTCGACGACGGGGCGACGACCTCGCCCTGACGGGCCAGGATGCCGTTGCGGATGCGCGTGAGGAAATCTGCGATGGGATCGGTCATGCGTACACCTACCAGCTCGACTTGATCACGCCGGGAACATCCCCGCGCAGCGAAAGGTTACGGAAACAGAGACGGCACAGCTCGAACTTGCGCAGGAACGCGCGGGCCCGGCCGCACCGCTTGCAGCGGTTGCGATGGCGAACCTTGAACTTCGGTGGCTTGCGATTGAGGGGATGGTCGACGGTCTTGGACATGACTTAGCTCCTGAACGGCATGCCGAGGGTGCGCAGGAGCGCGCGGCCCTGCTCGTCGGTACGTGCTGTGGTGGTGATGGTGATGTTCATCCCCTTGGGCTTCTCGAGCTTCTCCATGCTCGCCTCGGGGAAGATGATCCCCTCGCGCACGCCCAAGGTGTAGTTGCCGCGGCCGTCGAACCCCTTGGGCGAGACGCCCTTGAAGTCGCGGACGCGTGGCAGCGCAAAGCCGACGAGGCGATCGAAGAACTCGTACATGGTGTCCCGGCGAAGGGTGACCATGGCGCCGATCTTCTGCCCGCCGCGCAGCTTGAAGGCCGCAATCGCCTTCTTCGACTTGGTGACCACCGGCCTCTGCCCGGTCATGAGCGCGAGCTCCTCGACCGAGGTGTCGATGATCTTCGGGTTGGTGACAGCCTCACCGAGGCCCATGTTGATGGTGATCTTCACCATCTTGGGCGCTTCCATCGGGTTCTTCAGCCCGAGCTCGGCCATGAGCTTCTGCTTCAGCTCACCGTTGTAGAGTGTGCGCAGCCGCGACGGTCCGGGGCGCTTCAGCTTCTCCTTGGCCACCTCCATCGCCGCTGCGGCCTGACCCCTGCCCTTGCCCTTCCCGCCACCCTTGGCCTTCTCGGCACGGGCTGCCTTCTTGGCGTCGGCAGCGGCCTGTTGCTCGGCCGACATTTCCGGCTTGTCGGCCTTGCCGGCCTTCTTGTCGTCCTTCTCTTTTTCGTCAGCCATGTTTATGCCGCCTCGAACAGAACGCCGCATTTCACGCAGTGGCGCGTCTTCTTGTCACCCTTGATGGTCACCTTGTGCCGCCGTCCGCTGGCGCATTTGCCGCACCAGAGCGCCACGTTGGACATCTCCAGCGAGCCCTCTTTCTCGAGGATGCCGCCGCGCGGATTGCGCTGGGTCGGCTTGGTGTGGCGCTTGACCATGTTCACCCGCTCGACCACCAACCTCTCCTTGTCGGTCAGGAGCCGCAGCACGCGACCGCGCTTGCCCTTCTCCTTGCCGGCGATCACGACGACCGTATCTCCCTTGCGCACGTGCATCACAGCACCTCCGGCGCGAGGGAGATGATCTTCATGAAGCGCTTGGCCCGCAGCTCGCGCGCCACCGGACCGAAGATGCGCGTCCCGATCGGCTCGTTGTCTTTGTCCACGAGCACCGCAGAGTTCGCATCGAAGCGGATGTAGGAGCCGTCCTGGCGCGACACCTCTTTCTTGGTGCGCACGATGACCGCACGGGCGACGTCGCCCTTCTTCACCTTGGCGTTGGGGATGGCTTCCTTGATGGACACCACGATCACGTCCCCCAGCGAGGCGTACTTGCGCCTGGTGCCGCCGAGCACCCGGATGCACATGATCTTCTTGGCGCCCGAGTTATCGGCCACGTCGAGCGTACTCGTTGACTGGACCATGACTCGCTCCTCACGCTTCCTGCGGCCGGTCGATCAGCCGCTCGACCGTCCAGCGCTTGTCGCGCGAGAGCGGCCGGCACTCGACGATCTCCACGCGGTCGCCCGTCTTGTACTGGTTCTTCTCGTCGTGAGCTTTGTACTTGGACCGCTTGGTCATGAACTTGCCGTACTTGCCGTGCGAGACGCGCCGCTCGACGATCACCACGCGCGTCTTGTTCATCTTGTCGCTGGTGACGACGCCGACGAGCGTGCGCTTGCGCGACTTGTCCCGCGTGTCCTCGGTCTTGGTCTCGGTCTCGGCAGCCACTACTTCTTCTCCTTGATCGTCGCCTTGGTAATCGCCTTGGTCGTCTCGACCTTGCCCCGCTCGGTGAGCACGGTCTGCACCTTGGCGATGTCGCGTCGGGTGTTGCGGATCAGCGACACATTTTCTAACTGATTGGTGGTCTTCTTCAGCCGGTGCTGGAAAAGATCCTGCTGCAGCTTGAGCAGCGTGCGCTTCAGCTCCTCCGGATCGTTGCCGCGGAGGTCCTTCGCCTGCAGGCCTTTCATATCAGCGTCTCCCGGCTGACCATGCGGGTCTTCACGGACAGCTTGTGCTCGGCCAGGTGGAATGCCTCCTTGGCCAGTTGCTCGGTCACACCCTCCAGTTCGTACATCACCCGGCCAGGGCGCACCACGGCGACCCATTCTTCCGGGTTGCCCTTGCCCTTACCCATGCGGGTCTCGGCCGGCTTCTTCGAGATGGGCTTGTCGGGGAAGACCCGGATGTACAGCTTCCCGCCGCGCTTGACGTGGCGGGAGATGGCGATACGCGCCGCCTCGATCTGCCGCGACGTGATCCAGCCGGGCGACATCGCCTGCAGACCGTATTCCCCGAAGTCGACGGTGGTGCCGCCCTTCGAGATGCCGCGCATGCGGCCCTTCATCTGCTTTCGGAATTTGACCTTCTTCGGTGCGAGCATGATTTCCTCTCAGGCCAGACGATCGGCCCGCGTCGGCAGGACCTCGCCCTTGAAGATCCAGCACTTCACGCCGATCGCGCCGTAGGTGGTGTGGGCCTCGGTCGTGCCGTACTCGATATCCGCGCGGAGCGTGTGCAGAGGCACCCGCCCCTCGTGGTACCACTCGTAGCGGGCCATCTCGGCGCCACCGAGCCGCCCTGCGCAGGCCAGGCGGATTCCCTTGGCTCCGAACTTCATTGCCGTCTGCAGCGCCTTCTTCATGGCGCGACGGAAAGCGACCCGGCGCTCGAGCTGCGTGGCGACGTTCTCGGCCACCAGTTGCGCGTTGGTCTCAGCCTTGCGGACCTCCTGGATGTTCAGGAACACCTCGTTCGAAGTCAGGCTCTGCACGTCCTTCTTCAGCGTCTCGACGCCCGCGCCGCGCTTGCCGATGACGATCCCGGGCCGCGCCGTGAAGATGTTGATCTTCACCTTGTTGGCCGCTCGCTCGACCTCGACGGCCGACACGCCCGCGTGCCCCAGCTTCTCCTTCACGAACTTCTTGAGCTGCAGATCCTCGTGCAGCCACTTCGCGTAGTTCTTCTCGGAGTACCACTTCGACGACCAGCCGCGAATCACGCCGAGGCGAAAACCAATCGGATGTGTCTTCTGTCCCATTTCGCTACTCCTGGATGTCCACGACGACCGTCACGTGCGACGTGCGGCGGTTGATACGGTTGGCCCGACCCATCGAACGCGACAGCCAGCGTTTCTCCACGGGACCGGGATCGATGGCCACCTCGGCCACCACCAGATTGTCGGCGTCCGCCTTCTCGTTCTCGGTCGCGTTGGCGATGGCCGAAGTGAGCACCTTGCTCAGCATCTTGGCCGCCTTGCGCGGCTGGAACTTCAGGATGGACAGCGCCTCGTCGACGCCGCGTCCCCGGATCATGTCCGCAACCATGCGCACCTTGCGGGGCGACTGACGGAACTTCCTGAGAATTGCCTTGGCCATGACTTACTTCCCCGCCGCTGCCGCTGCCGGAGCCGCCGCCGGGGCTGCCGCACCGCCTGAGGCCGCCTTGCGGTCACCGGAGTGACCGTGGAAGGTGCGCGTGGGCGAGAACTCACCCAGCTTGTGACCGACCATGTTCTCGGTGACGAACACCGGGAGAAACTTGCGGCCGTTGTGCACCGCGAACGTCATGCCGACGAAATCCGGGATGATCGTCGAGCGCCGAGACCAGGTCTTGATCACCTTCTTCGACTTCAGCCGCTGCATCTCCGCCACCTTCGACGTGAGGTGACCATCCACGAACGCGCCCTTCTTGACTGAACGAGCCATGGTCAGTTCTTCTTTCCGCGACGCTTGATGATCATGCGGTCGGTCCGCTTGTTCTCTCGGGTCTTGAGGCCCTTGGATAGCTGGCCCCAGGGCGAGCAGGGGTGGCGGCCACCGGAGGAACGACCCTCGCCGCCGCCCATCGGGTGATCGACGGGGTTCATGGTGACGCCACGGTTGTGCGGGCGGAACCCGAACCAGCGGGTACGGCCGGCCTTGCCGACCTGCACGCTCGAGTGCTCGACGTTGCCAACCTGGCCCACGGTGGCGCGGCAGTCGAGGTGCACGAGGCGAACCTCGCCCGACGGCAGCCGCACCTGGCCCCAGTCGCCCTCCTTGGCCATCAACTGGGCACCCGAGCCGGCCGACCGGACCATCTGCGCGCCGGCGCTGATCTTCAGCTCGATGGCGTGGATCACCGTGCCGAGCGGGATGAACCGCAGCGGCAGGCTGTTGCCCGGCTTGATATCGGCGTTGCGCGACGAGATCACCGTGGCGCCGACAACCAGGCCGACCGGAGACAGGATGTAGCGCTTGTCGCCGTCGGCGTAATACAGGAGCGCGATGCGCGCGCTGCGGTTGGGATCGTATTCGATGCTGGCCACCTGGGCCGGCACGCCGATCTTGTTGCGCTTGAAGTCGATCTTCCGGTAGCGCTGCTTGTGGCCGCCGCCCCGGAAGCGCGAGGTGATGCGGCCGGTGGTGTTACGGCCCCCGCTCGACGACTGCGGCTCGAGGAGCTTCTTGAGAGGCTGGTTACCTTTGGTCAGATCCGAGAAGTCCGGCGCCACACGGCCACGGAGGCCGGCGCTGGTCGGATTCATCTGGCGAACGCCCATGTTTCTAGACTCCCTCGAAGAATTCGATCTTTTGACCCGGCGCCAGGGTCACCAGCGCCTTCTTCCAGGTCGAGCGCATCCCGATGAAGCGCCCTACCCGCTTTTCCTTGCCGCGCACCACCACCGTCCGCACCTTGACGACGTTGACGTTCCAGAGCTTCTCCACCGCGCGCCGGATCTCCACCTTGTTGGCGTCCTTCGCCACCTCGAACAACAGCTGCGGCGAGATCTGCTCGGGATCGCCGAGCTCATCCTCCGGCACGCCGCCCGTCTCCTTGAGCGTGGTGCCCTTCTCCGTGAGGAGCGGGCGCTTGATGATCTTCTCCGGCATGCGCATGGCTTAAGCCTCCACCTTGACGACGCGTGCCTCGACCGCCTTCACGGCGCTCTTCGAGATGATGAGTCCCGGGTGATTGAGAATGTCGTAGACGTTCAGCCCCTCGGGCGGCAGGTGCTTGGCCTCGGCGAGGTTGCGTACCGACTTGACGAGGTTCACGTTCTCCTTGCCGTCCACCACCAGAGCCGAGGGCAGCCCCAGCGCCTTGAGCACACTCGCCATCTTCTTGGTCTTCGGCCCGTCGAGCGACAGCTGGTCGATGATCACCAGCTTCTTCTCGGAGGCGCGCAGCGACAGCGCCGTCGCCAGCGCCGCCTTCTTCACCTTCTTGGGCACCGTGTACGAATAGTCGCGCGGGTGCGGAGTGAACACCTTGCCGCCGCCCACGAACTGCGGCGATCGGTTGGACCCCTGGCGCGCATTGCCCGTGCCCTTCTGCTTGAACGGCTTCTTGCCGCCGCCGCGGACGTTCGCCCGCGTCTTGGTGGAGTGGGTCCCCGCGCGCCGGCCCGCGCGCTGCATCTTGACCACCTCCCACAGGAGGTGCTCCTTGACGCGCGTGCCGAACACCGCGTCGGCGAGCTCCATCTGGCCCACCTTCTTGCCTTCCATGTTGACGATGTCGATCTGCATGGTCGTGTTCCCTAGGTCTTGATCTCGACGTCCACGCCCGCCGACAGGTCCAGCTTCATCAGCGCGTCCAGTGTCTGCTGCGTCGGATCGAGGATGTCCAGGAGCCGCTTGTGCGTCCGGATCTCGAACTGCTCTCGCGACTTCTTGTCCACGTGCGGCGAACGCAACACGCAGTACTTGTTGATCTTCGTGGGCAGCGGGATCGGGCCCGCCACCTTCGCGCCCGTGCGCTTCGCCGTGTCGACGATCTCGTTCGCTGACTGGTCCAGCAGCCGGTGATCGTACGCCTTGAGGCGGATTCTGATCTTCGGTGTCACTTGCGCTCCTTACTCCAGGATCTTGGTCACGACGCCGGCGCCGACGGTCTTGCCACCCTCGCGGATCGCGAAGCGCAGACCTTCTTCACAGGCGATCGGCGCGATCAACTCGATGTCCAGGTTCACGTTGTCACCAGGCATCACCATCTCCACACCCTCCGGCAACGTCACGTTCCCCGTCACGTCAGTAGTCCGGAAGTAGAACTGCGGGCGGTACCCCTTGAAGAACGGAGTGTGGCGCCCACCCTCCTCTTTCTTCAGAATGTAGATCTCGCCATTGAACTTCTTGTGCGGCGTGATCGACCCCGGCTTCGCCAGCACCTGCCCGCGCTCGATGTCTTCCTTCTTCGTC
>JANPFD010000135.1:0-2099 GCA_031423255.1 Myxococcales bacterium
GATGACCACGACGATCATCAGTTCGACCAGGGTGAAGCCAAGCTGGCGCGGCACCCGATATCTGGACTGGTTGCGACCCACGAGTCTCATCTTCGTCCGAAAAAGCTGGGATCTCAATGAAAGCATTCGGCGCACAGGCACGTACAGGCTCGACCCCGCGGCAGATCGACGGCCCGGTCGCCATCACGGGATAGAATACCGGCGTGAACCGAACCCGGGTGGCCATGGTCGTCGGCCTGACGGCGGCGACGTTTGCCGCCTACGCCGCGGCGCCAGGGAACGGGTTCATCGGCGACGATCATCATGTCATCGAGCGTGGCCGCTTGATCGGGTCACTGGCCAATATCCCGCAGCTATTCCTGCATGACTCGATGTGGAATTCCTACGGCGAAAGGTTCGCTAGGAAGGCGACCATCGATACCTATCGGCCCCTGACGATGACCACATTCTTCATCGAGCGCGCACTGTTCGGCGTCGATCCCGCGCCCTACCACGTGACCAACGTGCTGATTCACGCATTGAACGTCCTGTTGTTGTTCGCGCTCGGGCGCCGGATCGGCGTCTCACCGGCAGGATCGATGTTGGGGGCGCTGCTGTTCGCGGTTCATCCCGCGATCGCAGAAGCCGTTCACTGGGTCAACGGCCGCTCGGATCCGCTGAGCATCGCGTTCTTGCTCGGAGCGCTGCTGGTGTGGCTGCCATGGTTGCAATCCATCACGCCCTCCGAAAAACATCCCCTCCGGATTGCGCGGCCCATTGCTGTTGCGGTGCTGGTCCTGTCGGCCACGCTGTGCAAAGAAACCGTTTTTCTACTCGCCTTGCCGGTTGGGCTCTTGGGTCGCGGTCTTGGTTTGCGGCGTGCTGTGCTTGCGCTCGCGCCGTGGGCGTCGGGGCTGGCCGTAGGTTTTGTCCTGCGAGTGGCCGCGCTGCGCGGCCTTGCGTCGGGCGATCCCGGCACTCTCGCCCACGCGCTACCGCGCGTGCCGATCCTGTGGGTCGATGCGTTTGCGTCACTTGCGCTGCCCGAAGTCCAGTTGCGGCCCAGTCTGTTCGAGCACTACCAGCACTTGGATGTGATGCGACTCGTGATCGGCGTCGCGCTCTTGTTCATGGCGATCGCCCTGGCGACTCAATCCTGGCAGCGCGGCGAGCGCCTTTGCGCGTGGGCGTTCGCCACCTTCTTCCTTGTGCTGGCGCCCGTGGCCCTGTTGACCCACGCCGAGGGATGGAGCGGCTGGGGCCGGTACATCTACCCAACGGCGCCGTTGCTGTGCTTGCTGGCCGGCGCCGCCTTCGCCGACCAGCTACTCCCGCGAGCGAGAGGGTGGTCGCGTCACGCGCTCGTCGTCACGGCCGGCGTCGTGCTGATCGTATGCGGGGGTCGGACGTTCGCGGCTGCCACTTCCTGGAAGGACGGGTTTCATTTTGGCCGGGCGCAGATCGCTTCAGATCCCGGCAGCTCCGCCGGCTACGGTTTCTTGGCCTATTGGGAGTACGAGGCCGGCCGACCTGCCCGTGCCCTCGACCTCATCGATCGAGCACTGGCGATTGCCCCAAACATCCCGACATTCCTGGCGCGCCGGGCCGTGTTTCTGGTAGCGCTGGGGCGACAAGACGAGGCGTCTCAGTCGGCGGCTGCAGCGTTGCGCCTCGATGCCGATCAGGGCCTGGCGCGATATGCGCAGGCGCTGGTGCTGCTGAACCGGGGCCAGCAAGCCGACGCCGCGAGCGCCCTGGCCGAACTGCTCGGCGACGAGCCGACCGCAAGGGAAATCTGGGCAACGGTCAGGCAGGCCTGGCAACTCTTCGGCGACCCGTCGGAATTCGCGCGCACCATGCGCGCACTTGCCTCGCGGCCGAAGTACTCGGACATCGCACAGCGCTTGTTGGCCCGCTAGGCCGAAGTTCCCCGCGTCGGGAGACGTAAGCCTGGGAAATTCCTCGCGGACGAGGAATTCCCCAGGCTGAGTTATGGCAACAGTTGCACGCCGAGCAAGTCGAGTGCGCGCTGCTGGAACGAAGTTGGCTTGGTGATGATCTCGAAGATTGGTGCGTCGGTCGCCTTGGGATGGATGCGGTTTTTTGCAATGGTGGCGAGA
>JANPFD010000136.1:0-199877 GCA_031423255.1 Myxococcales bacterium
AGGCCGAAACCCGCCCCTCCCCCGCCGTGCGCGACCTGACGTCGCGCCTGCAGCATGCCCTGGCCGCCCGGGTGAAGGTGGTCGACAAAGGCGGCAAGGGTCGCCTGGAGATTTACTACCACTCGCTTGACGAGCTGGACGGAATCCTGACGAAGATCCTCGACTAGAACTTCACGTCTTGCGCAGCAGCACCAGGTGCTCGTATCGGTCGGCCCGGTCGAAGATCTCGCGCAGGCGCCGATCGTGGATCGGGCGCAACTGCGAGGCACGGGCCTGGTAGCCGAGGCCGGCGCCGGCAGCCGCGTCCGCCACGGCGCGGCCGGCGTCCTCGGGCCTGTCGCCCACCACCCCGTCGCCGACAGCCAGCACGGCGGCACCCCCGGGCTTGAGCACACGGCCGATCTCGGCGAGCCAGCGTCGGCGGCCGTCGTTCCATTCGCGCGGCGACGTCCCGAGACCGCGGTCGCGTGAGCCGAGCTGGCGCTTCTCGAACGCGGCCTGCTTGAGGCCGAGCCACGTGAACCGAGCCACGTGGTGCTCGGCGTAGTCGTAGGTGCCCGCATACGGTGGCGACGACAGCACCAGGTCGAATGAGGCGGCAGGCAGCTCCGGATACGCTCGTGCGTCTCCCAGCCGCACCTCGACGGGAGGCGTGCCGGCGGGGATCTGCCGCTCGAGCGTGGCCAGGCCAGCGGCCAGCTCGTTGGCCCGGGCGGCGAAGAAGCGCGAGGGGATGCCGCGGCCGATCCTCTTGGTGGCGGCGTCGCGCGGCGCCTCGGGGCCCGAGCGCATGAACTTCACCAGGATCGACGAGAAACACATGCGCAACGCGCGGCCAATCGCATCGTCGGGCGTCGCCATCACCAGTTCGCGCAGGCCGAGCAGCTCGAGGGCCACGTGAGGCGAGAAGCGCTTGTGCTCGTCCCGCGCCCAGATCGGGATCTGCGGACGCTGGCGCTTGCGGGCGCGATCCTCGGCCCCCTCGGCGATCTCGGCGGCGCGCGCGACCAGGCGTTCGCGGCTCTCGGGGCCGAGCGGCGCGCTGCGCACCGTCGCGATCGCGACCGCCAGCGGGCTGGCGTCGAGACCGACCGCCGCCCTCCCCTGCGTCAGGGCCTCGACCAGCACCGTGCCGCTGCCGCAGAAGGGATCCAGCACCCGGCCGGCTGCCGGCGAGAACGCCCTCAGCACCCCACGCGCCATCCCCGGGTGCATCCGGCCAGCGTAGCTGTGAAAGCCGTGGGTCAGCGCCCGGTCCAGCGCGGGATCCGCCTCGAAGCCCGCGGCCAGGAGGCGCGAGGCCTCGGGGTCGCCGCCTTGCTCGATCGAGCCGCCCTGGACGGAGAATGCGCGGCGCTGCCGCGGAACCCTCACCCGTTCCATCGAGATGCCTCGAAGATGCCCTCTAGGAGTTTGTCCACCTCCGCAAGCATCTGGCGAGCGGTATCGGTGCCGATGGCCGACAGCGCGACCTTGATGTCCTGCAGGTTCCGGAGCTGCGAGAAGAGTTGCACGTCGGAGAGGGCCTCGCCCCCCAGGAGGATCTTGCGGATGGTGCCGAGCTCGACCAACACCGTATCGAGATCGACCGGCGTGGCACGCAGGTGGCGCTGCTCCGGGTGCTCGCGCTGGTGACGCTCCAGCACCGGATTGACGATGTCCGCCAGCAGGGCAGCCTGGTCGACGCTGTTCCAGACGTGCTTGAGCACGAACAGATCGGCCTCTGAAACCTCGGGCCGTCCGTCGAGGCGCGCACTGGCGGCGCACAGCTTCAGGAGCTTCACGACGCGCCGATCGCTCAGCGTCACCCCCTCGGACCGGATCTGGAACACCAGCCCCTTGTAGCGTGTCAGGAACTCCTCGCCAAATACGAGATGGGCGTGGAGGCGCTGCTGCTCGGAGCGGATCTCCGCCAAGGTGACCAGCGGCTGCAGGGCCTCGTCGGCCCCGGTCGCCTGAGCCGCCTCCGCGCGCAGGCCGCGATCGACGAGGCCGTGGAAGTGATAGCTGTCCAGGTTCTCCGAGCGGGTGCGCACCAGGAACCTGTCGAACACGGCGGACAGCGCTTCGTCGTTCGGCACCTCGTTGGTGGCGCCGAACAGCGAGCACAGCGGCACCTTCACCGACCTCGCGCCCGTGAAGAAGCGGCGCTCGTTCAGGATCGTCAGCAGCGAGTTGAGGATGGCGGAGTTCGCCTTGAAGATCTCGTCGAGGAACACCACCTCCGCCTCGGGCAGCATGGCCTCGGTGCGCCGGACGTAGGTACCCTCGCGGAAGGCTTTGATGTCCACCGGCCCGAAAAGCTCGCTCGGCTCGGAGAACCGCGTGAGCAGGTAGTCGAAGAATCGCGCGTCGATGAGCCGGCAGAGGTGCCGCACCAGAGCGCTCTTGGCGGTGCCCGGCGGACCGACGAGAAGCATGTGTTCGCCAGCCAGCAAGGTGACGAGCATGAGGCGGCCGATCTCGTCCTTTCCCAGGAAGCGTGCTTCGAGAGCGCGCGCGACCTCCCGGAGCTTGGCGTCGACGGACATGACCGCGGCGACTATAGCAGCCGGGGTCAGGGGATGACGCCGCCGGCGCAGCCGAAGACGATCTCGACGCTGGTGGCGCTGCCCGCCTTCAGCTCGTCGCAGGCCGGCCCGAAGATCTGCACCGACTTGTACGCGCCGCCGTAGTTCCAGCCGTCCATCTGCGTGGCGTCCCGTTGCAACCGGTTGCCCTGGACGAAGACGGCCACCTCGTCGGGTGACGGAGGCGTGCGAGCCAGAGGAAAGGTGCAGTTGCTGAGGCGCGAGGCGATCTGACCCAGCGCTGCGACCAGATCCTCCTTCACCGACACCGGATAGTACCTCGTCTCTCCGTCGCGAGGCTCACCGCCGGCCACCGCCATGCTGTTCAGCGTCCGCTCGCCGGCCGTGCCGGCGATGGCGATGCCGATGACGAAGGTGCGGAACCCCAGATCCTTTGCAGCAGCCAGCACGTCCAGCACGTTGCCGCCGCACGTCGGAGCGCCGTCGGTCGCCAGTACGATGTACTTGAGATTCCGCGTCGGCACGGCTTGCAGGTACGAGGTGGCGTTCTCGATTGCGATGGCCGTCGGGGTCCCGCTCTGGTCCGAGTTCGGCATGGTCCGCCGGATCGCGTCGGCAACAGGTCCGGGGCTGACGGTGATCGGGACCTCGGGCATGTTCGCGACCCCGCAGGCGCCTGCCGACGGAAACAGCTGGAGTCCCCAGGAGAGCGAGCCCGCGGTCCTGGCCAGCACCTCCTCGAGCGCGGCGGTGACCTCCACCCAGCGGGTGCTGTCCGTGCCCGGCACCTTGGTGGTCATGGAACCCGAACGATCGAGGACCAGCAGCAGCTCGGGCGGGAGTCGTTCGAGGCGGATCGTCTGCTGGCCGCAGTGCGCGCGATCGTTCGCCGCGTCCGTGGAGGCGGCATCGGGGTGATGGCCACCCGAGGAACAGGAGACGAGGAGAACAAGGAAGAAAGGCTGCCACCTCATCGGTTCACGGTAAACCGCTGGCGGCCAGGGCGCAAAGTGGCCGCAACGGGGGCGCCTCGTGAAACCTGGCGAGGCGCTCGGCGAAGCGCTGGCCAAGCGGGTCCTGTCGGATCACGTCGGGCGGCCAGACCAGCCGCGGGTCGTGCCGGCTGGCCTCGGCGAGCAGCGTGGCCAGACTGGATCCGGGGCCGATGGTGCCGCCGAACAGGAGATCCAGCCAGGCGAGGTGGGCCAGGAACTGCACCGCGAAGGCCAGCGCCGCCGGCCTCTCGCCCGCCTCGCGGACCGAGGCGAAGCGCACGAGCGCGTCGACCATCGCCCCCCCGGCGGGCTCGGCGCCGAGCTCGAGGAGACGATTGACGATCACGCGCGCCAGAACGGGAAAGCGCAGCACCGGCAGGATCCGGGTCCACGCGGGCGGTGGATCGAGGCGGAGCGGATCGAGGGCTTCGCCGAGTGGGCTGGCGCGCGCGACCGCCATCCAGACGCCGCGGCCCGTGGCCGGCACGCCGATCTCCTTCAGCCACGACCGCCGCTGCGACGAGGTGGACACACGGCGCAGGCGCGCCAGGGCCAAGATCCGCGCGGGCGGCGGACGTCCCACGAACTGGCGGCGCCCGACCCAGGTCTCGACGGTGTGCTCGGTACGGACGATCTCCGGGACGCGGGCCAGCAACGAGTGGCGCTGGACGGCCTCCTCGACCGTCGCCGGCGGCCCCAGATCGGCGAAGGTCTCGGTCACCGCGGCCACGCGTTCGGCCAGGGGCGCGCGATCGAGGATGCGCCCCAGCGCCAGCAAGTTGTGCATGGCCGCGCCGAGCCGGATCGTCGCCTCGTCCAGGGGCGGTGGAGACAGGTCGGCGATCAGGACCCGTGCGCGCTGGTGTCGAACCCGCGCCAACTCGGCCACGCGCTCCGCGGGCTCGCCTGCGCTCGCACGCAGCAGCGTCTCCAGCCGGCGAGGGCCGATCGGTCGTCCCACGCGCATCGGGCCTCCGGAGACCAGCGGCAGCAGAAAGTCGTCGAGCAGGGACATGGTTCAACGTGGGCCGAGGAGAATCGGCCAGGCCGCATGCACCACCTCGGGTGGCGGCGCGTCGACCGGTGGCCGCGCCTCGCGCGGAGCCGGCGGCGTCCGCCCTGGCTCGATGCGGAGCTGCGAGAGGATCTGACGATCCAGAGACTCCAGCTGGCCTGGCGCGATCCGGAACGGCGGCTCGTGTTCATCGACGAACAGGAGCAGGCCCCCGAGCGGAAGCCCGAGGCGCTCCATCAGCCGCACGCCATCGAGCGCCGGGACCAGACGCATGCCCACCGGCACGAAAACACCCGGCGCGGCCTCGTCCAGCGCCTGACCGAAGGGCAGCCCCACCAGATCATCGGGCGCGCGCACGAGGATCCCCGGCTCGAGAAAAGCCACCTCGTGACCACGGAGCGCCGACGCAGGCAGCGCGTAGCAGAGCCGCTGGAACCAGCCCGCCTGCGACCAGGGGATCCAGGCTGCCCTCGCCCGCAAGGGACGATGGCTCGCACGCTCGAGCCGCAGCTCCATCGGCATCACGGGAGGCGACGCGGTGGTCGCCGTGCGGGGATTGGCGTCGGTCGCCGATGGCACGCGCAACTGCACCAGATCGTCCAGCGCCACGAAGGATGGGGACGCGGCGACAACCAGCGGCCCGGCGGGGCCGAACAGCACCAGGCGGTCGGGCGGGAACAGCGCCCGGCAGCCCTCGAGGTGCAGCGGGTGCCGGTACCCGGCGGCCACCAGCGCGCGGTCGAAGACCGGGGTGTACAGCGCGAGCCCGGGCGTCCTCGCCAGCAGCGGCACGAGGCGCCGTGGCGGATCATCGATCCGGAGCAGCCAGAAGGCCGCGACGTCCCCGAAGCCGCCGCGCTCCGGTTCGCAGAGCGCCGCCCCGGCGCCAACGCCCGCAGCGTGCAGGTGCTCGATGAGCGTCGGGGCCACTCCGCGTCGAGCCGTCACGTAGACCTGGGTGCCGCCGATGGCCGCCATCCCGGGTCGCCGCAGTAGTTCCAGCCCCAGGACCAGCCGTTCGACCGACAGCTCGCCCTCGGCCCGGTACGTCAGGTCGCCGTCGTGTGCATAAAGGACGAGATCGGCAGGCTCGACCTGCAGCAGGAAAGTCGCGTCGTACCCGAAGGGAGCGCGGGGATCGCGGTACTGGACGAAGTGGCGGCCGACGCCGGTGAAACACTGCCCGCCCGCGGTGCGCGCCGCCCGCGCCACCAGATCGGCGGCGTGGGTCGAAGGCTGGGGCATCACGGCGGTCAACTCGCGGGCGCCGACCTGCGAGCGGACATGGCGAACACGTAGGCCCAGCCAGATCTCGTCGGGGACCGCCTCGGCGCTGAGCAGCCGCAGGAACCAGACCAGCCGGTCCAGCGATCCGAAGCGGGCCACCAGCTCGCGCCCGCCGGCGATCCCGCGCCCGTCGGCCACCAGTCCCGGAATGGTGAATCGCGCGTGTCCAGACCCGACGGGAACCAGCACGCACAACAGTGTACCCTTTGATCACATGCCCGACGACGGACTGCCGCTCACGGCGGACGACGTGGAGGCTGCGGCCAGCGTCGGCCGGCTCCCGGCGCTGGCGCGGCAACTCGTCCTCGACGGAAGCTGGGCTTCACTGGACGTGGCGTTGACCTACACGCGCGGCACCAGATTGCCGCTGGCCGAGATGGCGTCGACGGTGCGCGCCATCACCGAGGCAGTGGCGGCGCTGCCTCCGGGGCGGCGCCAGGCCGCGGCCGACGAGTGCAAGGCGCTTCAGCGCCAGGCCGCGGCCGTCATCCTGGGCCGGCTGGAGCGCGACCCGCTCACCGCCGCCGAGCGGAATGCGCTGGTCCTGGCCGGCACGATCCTGTTCGAGCTGGGCGAGGCCGAACCCGCGGCCCAAACCTTCGAACGGGCCGGCGACGACCTGCGCGCCGCCGACGCCTACGGAGCGCTTGGCGATCTCGAGCGCATGGAGGCGTGCCTCGCGCGTGACGAGGGCCGGCGGACCCGACGGCAGAGCATCAGCGCCGGGTTGCGTACGTTCGAGACCTTGCTGGCGGGCGGCGACCGCCGCGCGGCGATGGCCGTCGCGGCGACCGTGCCCGAGGACGACTTCGAGGGGGCAGGTGTGCGCGCGCAGGCCGCGGAGATCGAGCGACGGCTCTGCCGGGGGCGCGGCGTCTCCTTGCGGCTACCCGACGGAAACGTGGTGCGGTTCGCCCGCGCCCCAGCGGTCCTGGGCCGCGATCCGGCATGCGAGATCCCCCTGCGCGACCCCGCGGTGTCGCGGCGGCACGCGCGGCTTGCGCTGGCCGGCGCCTCGTTCACTGTCGAGGATCTCGGCTCGCGCGCGGGGACCTCGCTCGCCGGCGCGGCAGTGCGGACGCCGGTGACGCTGCCGGAACTCGGCGAGCTGACCCTGGGCGATCATGGGCCGCTGCGCTTTCGCACCATTGAGGGTCCGCGGATCGAGCTCGTCGGTACGGAGGGGCTGGACCGCGGACTGCGGGCGGTGGTCGGCACCGAGACGATCCCGATCGCGGAGGACGGGGTGCTGCCCAGGGGCCTGTCCCTGCGCCTGTCAGACGCGGCTTGCCGGCTGGAGTGGGATCCCTCGGTGTCGGTCCACCTCGAGGACCGCCTGATCGGCCGCGGCTGCGATCTCTTGCATGGCGACGTGATCGAGGTGGCCGGCGCCCGCCTGGAGATCCTCTGAGTGCCCGCTCCGGGCGAAACGCTCGCGTCTCTGCGCGATCACCTCGACCGCAACCCGGATGATCGCCAGGCCCGGCTGCGCCTGGCGGGCCTGCTGGTCACCCACGGCGAGCGCGCAGCGGCCCGTGCGCTGTTGCAGACGCTCGAGCCGGAGGCCGAGGCCACGGCCGAGTTGGCCGCGCTGGACGAGGCGGAAGGTTTGACCGGAGCGGCCATCGCCCGCTGGGAACGGCTGCTGGCGGACGACATCGATCATCCCGAGGCCCAGGCGCAGGTGACGAAGCTGCGCAGGTATGCGCCCCACCCCTCCACCCTCCCCGCCACGCCGACGCTGGTCTCCCCCGAGGGCGTCCACCTGCCCCGTTACCAGCTGGTGCGCGAGATCGGCCGCGGCGCCACCGCCACGGTTTACCTGGCCCACGACGAGGCGCTGGGCCTGGACCTGGCATTGAAGGTCCTGCACCCGCAACTCGCCGGATCGTTGCGCTCCGAGGTGTGCCGCCGGTTCTTTCAGGAGGCGAGGATGGCCGCCGGCTTGCGCCATCCCGGAGTGGTCGCGATCTACGATCTCGACGAGGCCGCGCGTACGCTGGTGATGGAGTACGTGCGGGGCGGCAGCCTGCGCGACCGGCTGCGCGCGGGAACGCCGATCGAGGCGCCCGAGGTCCGCGCCATCGCCGATCGGCTACTGGAAACGCTGGCGTTCGTGCACACGCGCGGTGTCCTGCACGGCGACATCACCCCTCGCAACGTGCTTCTGCGGGAAGCGGGCGTCCCGGTTCTGGCCGACTTCGGGAACGCGCGCTTGCTCGAAGGCGCTGCGACGGACACTCCGGCCGGCACTCCGGCTTACCTGGCTCCCGAGCAGCTGCGCGGCGCGCCCCCTTCGCCGGCCACCGACCGGTTCGCCGTCGGTGCCATTCTGTGGGAGCTACTGGCCGGACGCCCCGCGCGTGATCACGCGGCGTTGATCAGCGGCCGTCTCGAATGTCCGCCGTTGCCCGATGTCGATCGAAGTCTGGCGACGCTGATCGCCAGATTGACCGCGCTCGAGCCCTCAGAACGAAAACTGTAAGCCGGTCGTTGCGTCGAGGACGGCGGCGATCTTGGGCGCACCCACCATCGCCTTGAGCTCGAGCAGGTAGGCGAAGCGCTTCGTGAAGTGATACAGGAATCCGAGACCGGGACCGATGGCGACCGGACCGCCGCGCAAGCTGTCGTTCCGCGGCTGCGTCGTCTTGGCATCGGCCGTCGGGTGAGGGGGAATGACCAGGCGGAACACGTCCCCGACGCCGAGGACGCCGGAGGCAAAGCCTTGCAGGTTGCCCGAGCCGAAGAAGTAGCTGACTTTCAGGAGGACGCCGTTGGCGCCCGTCGCCGGGGACCCCATCATCAGATCGCCGGTGCCCTCGGCGGGGATGAACTGATGGCGCCCCTGGATGGACACGCCGAGGTGTTCGTTCACCTGATACCCGATCTCGGGCGCCAGGTGGAACAGCCCGCTGAAGGCGAACCCCGAATCGATCTGGAGGTTCTGCAAGTACTCCAGCTTCTCGCGGCCGTGCCAGCCCGCGCCCGTGCCGATGCCGAATCCGATCCAGACCGAGCCCGGCGCCCGGCGGTGAATCGTCGCCTCGAGCTCGGCCATCTGCTTCTCGCGCTCGATGGCATCCAGCGGGTTCTCGTTCTCGTTGACGGCAGCTTCGCCTTCCTTCTGGAAGCGCAGCCCGGCGATCGCGCCCTTCCCTACGGGTGGAGCCCCCTCGCGGATGAAGAGCTGCTCGGGGCTGTCGCTCCGCCCCCTGTTGGCCACCGGCTTGTCAGCCGAGTCGCGGGCCTCGAAGTAGTACTGGATCGACTTGCCGACGACGGCGGCCGCAGGGATGAGCCCGTTGTACCAGCCCTTCGGCGATCGCGCCGTGGGGGAAATCGAGAACTTCTCGCCGCCCGGGATCCGGTAGAACAGAAGGACGCGGCTGGCTGCGATGCCTGGCTGCACCACGCAGCGGAGCGCGATCGCCTGCCGGGGAGGCGCCTCGTCGGGGTTGGGGCAATACAGCGGATCGGGGATCGACGCGGGAAGGTCCGGCTCGTCGGGCCCGGAGGGCTTCCTGAAAACCGGCACCGGCGCCGGAGCAGGAGCCGGGAGAGGGACGGGGACAGCGACCGGCACGGGCGGCGGCGGCGGCGGCGGCCGTGGCGGGGGCGGAGCGGCGACGGTTGGTTCGGCCTTCTGGCTGCGCGCTTCCTCGAACGCCGCCGTGAGGGTCGGCGTCACCAGAGATGGGGTCAGCTCGATGTCCGAGCGGACCTTCAAGGCGAGCCACAGATAGCGAACACCCTTCGCGCGCTCCTTGAGGCCATCGACATAGACGGCGCCCAGGTGAAGGTAGGTGCGGGCCATCAGCTTGTGGGTGGCAAGACCCGCCTCCTTGCCGATCACCACCGCCTCGAGCAGTGTGTCGCGTGCCGCCTCGAAGATGCGCGCGTCGTACTCCCCAAGCG
Organism: Myxococcales bacterium; assembly: GCA_031423255.1. GTDB lineage: Bacteria > Myxococcota_A > Polyangia > Fen-1088 > Fen-1088 > JANPFD01. The sequence continues at coordinate 9,744 of JANPFD010000136.1, forward strand.
CCCGCTTGTTCAAGTCCGTCATTTTCTGCACCGCCGCTGGCGCCTGCGCGCGCGCGGTTCCGGCGGCGACGGTGATCACCACGGTAGCGACGAACGCTTGGAAACAACGCATCTGATCTCCTCGGACTATTGTTGCGTGATCACGAACTCGACCCGCCGGTTCTTCTCGCGTCCCGCCGCCGTCTTGTTGGTCTCGATCGGCTGGTCGGGCCCGAAGCCCTTCGCCTCCAGCCGGTCGCTGGCGATGCCGTGGCCGGCCAGATAGGCCTTCACCGAATCGGCGCGCGCCTGCGACAGCCTGGTGTTGGTCACCCGATTCCCGCGGCTGTCGGTGTGACCCTCGATCCGGATCTGCATCGTCGGTCGCGCCTTCATCACCTGGGCCACCTCGTCCAGAAGCGGGTAGCTCTTGCTCATGATGACCGCCTTGTTGCTCTGGTAGAAGATCGTCTGCTTGAGCTCGATCTTGTCGGCGGTCACCGCGATGTACGTGTAGCGCGTCGGGCAGCCGTCGCCGCCAGACGGCCCGGCCTCGTTCGGACACTTGTCCTGGGCGTCGACGTATCCGTCCTTGTCGTTGTCCGGTTCCGGGCAGCCGTCGTTGTCCTGGAAGTTGTCGCGGTCTTCCATCTCGCGCGGGCATTTGTCCTGCGGGTCCAGCACGCCATCGCCATCGTTGTCGGGATCCGGGCAGCCGTCGGCGTCCTCGAAGCCGTCGACGTCCTCGGCGTCCTTGGGGCACTTGTCGCGGACGTCCACCAGGCCGTCGTGGTCGTTGTCGGGCTCGGGGCAGCCGTCGGCGTCCTCGAAGTCGTCGAGATCCTCGGCCTCGGCGGGGCACTTGTCGTCCGCGTCCGGGATCCCGTCGCCGTCCGAATCGCGGCCTCGGCGCGCCAGCTTCGGCGGCGGCGCCTGCTTTTCGCACTTGTCGGGCACCGTCAGGCGAACTGCCTGGCTGGCATGGGCTTCGGCCACGTGCAGGTGATCCTTGGCGCGAAAGTAGTCGCCCTCGTCCAGCTCCCGCTCGGCGAACTCGACATTGGTCTCGGCGATCGCCAGCTCACGCGGCGCACACTGGTAGGCGCCGTTGTCGCGCGCCGTCTTGAGGATGCCGCGCACCTCTTGCGCCCGCCCCGCCAGCTCGTTGCCCGCGCAACCGGCGACGAGCCAGGCGGCGAGCACGACGCTGACGCGCATCATGGCTTGACCGCCGCCGCCTTGCCCGCCTTCTCGCGGGCAATCGCCTCGGCCTTGCCCGCGAGTTCCTCGGCTCTGCGGCCGTACTCGATCGCGATCTGGTACGACGAGTGACCAGCCTCCTCGCGCGCCTTGTGCAGGTACTCGGACGCGGCGGTGTACTCGAATGGCGCGTGCCGCTCGGCGCCCTGGTGCCGCGCTTGCCGGAGCGCGGTCGCCGCTCGCCCGCTGACCTGATTCAGGTACTCGACCGGGCCGCAGCCACCGAGGAGAACGGTGGCTAGCGCGAGGGTGCGCCGCACCCTGGCGACCGTAACAAATCCGCCCCCGGAGTCAAGCAACGGACCGAACTTGATCCTTGATTCCCGTCGCGATTGCGAGATATTAGCTGCCGTGAAACAGCTCATCGCCTTTCTCCTCGACCACGCGATGCTCGACTTCTCTGGTGACCTCACGATCGAGATGGTCAAGGACTTCCTGCGCGACGACGACAGCCGGGAGTCGCGGGCGCTGCTGGCGAAGCTGACCAAAGAGGGCAGCGCCGAGGAGATGGTGGTGACGCTGGCCGACTGCCTCCAGGAGTACTTGCGCACCGGCCTCACCGAAGACACGATGCGCGAGCAGCTCCGCCTCTACTCCGAGAGCTGACCCTCGGCCCGGCTCATCTCTCGCCCTGGCTCATATAGATTCGCGTAGGGCACAGGCGAGCTTCGCTCGCCGGAGCCCATCGCGGGAGGGCAAGGGAACCCTCCCAGGGTTCCCTTATAAATTCGTCCCGACGTTTCCGATGGAGATGCTGGGGCCGAAGATGAGGGACCAACGCGTCGCAAACTTCGTGACGTCCTTCACCTTGGGATCCGGCGCGTACTCGTAGCTGTCGCGGAACTCGTAAGCGCCCCACAGGTGAACGCCGACAGCAGCTCCACCGCCCAGGTTGACCCGCACGCCCACACCCATCACGGCTGCCAGCGTACGCGGGAAGGGATCGGTGCCGGCCGCCGCCCGCTGCGGGATGAGGCCCACGCCCATGAGCCCGGTCTCGAGACCTAGCAGCCCCTCCTTGCCGTTCTTGTCGAGGGAGGTCAGCCGCCCGAGCACCCCGAAGTTCAGCGTCAGCTGCCCGGCCGGCTCGTTCATGCGGTACAGGCCCGCCGGAACCGCCACGGTGACGTAGAGGCGCGCCCAGCCACCTTCGACGGTCACCGACCACTGCGCCGAGGGCGGCGCTTGCCTGGCCACCGGTGACAGCACATACCGGGTCTCGTCCACCACGTGCGACAGCCTGACCACGATCCGGTCGAACTGCTCCGCCGCCCCCTTGAGGAAGAACAGGCGCGTTTCGCCACCGGGGCGCAGCACCATGCGTTCGCTCAAACTCGCCTCGGGACGCTTGCCACCCTCGGCGCGGGTGACGTCCACGTCCAGGACGACCTCCTGCATGCCGTCCTCGGGCTTGAGACGCTCCTGGTGGATCACCACGCGGCAGGTGTCACGCGAGTCGAAGGAGATACGCGTCGGCTTGCCCGGAGGAAGCGACTGCGGTTCGCCTTTCTTGTCAGCGCAGATGAACTCCGCGATCGGCTCGGCGCCCTTGGTGAGCGATGCCGGCACGCTCGCCTCGCGCACGGGACGCTGGATCGTCTCGGTCAGCACGGCCAGGTTCGTCCCGGCGAGTTCGGCCGGGATCCCCTCGACGCGGTAGCCGAAGCGCAGCGAGACCAGGCCGCCGAGGTTCTGCGTGCCGCGCACGAGGTATTTACCCTGCTCGGCGCGGACGCCGTAGACACCCTCGACGGACAGGGGCACCAGCTTGCTACGCTCGGCAGCGCCGGTCACGGTCAGGACAGCGTCGCGGTTGGTCGGGATGAAGTCGATGCGCCCGCGCCCCGGCAACTCGACGGTGGCGTGAGGCCGCGGCGCGGGCTCGGTCTTGCTCGTGATCGACCCGATGATGCCGCCCACGGTGTCGTCACGGGCGGCCGTGATGGTCACCTTGTCGCCGACCAGGCGGCCGACCCGCAGCAGCACCAGATCGGCGTCGCCCACGCGCACCGCCTTCACCACCTCAGCCGGCTCGGCGCCGACCGTCCAGCGCACCTGGGCGCCACCCAAGCACCGCTGATCGATGCGCAACCCGACCTTCGCATCGTCCGCGTTCCGCAGAGGAGCGCCGGTCACCAGGGTCAACGGGCAGTGTACGAGCGGCAGCGTGGCGGTGACCGTCGTCTCCTGCTTGTCCCCACGCTGGATGTAGACGCGCGGAGCGAGGCGCAGCTGGACGCTCAGATTGGTTGCCGGTGCCGGCACGCCCCGCACCAGGACGGCGCCGTCAGCGATCTCGCAGCGGGCCAGCCCGCAGTCGGCGCCGGCCACCGCCCGTGGGTGGAGCAGCGGGATCTTCCCCGACCCCTGCGACATGTCGACCGCTGCCGCCGGGGCGAGCAGTTGCGAGATGACGATCCGGGATGGCTTCAGCACGAACCCGCTGGGGTCCACCGGCTGCCCGTTGCCCCCGTACGTGGTGACATCGGGCCCCTGGCGCGCCCCCGCGGGCAGCCAGCGGAACCCCGTCTCCGCGACCAGGTTGCGTTCCAGGGGCACCACACAGTGCTCGATGTCGCCGACGGCGGCCGGATCGAGACATTGTTCCTGCGACGTCTTCCCGTTGGCCTCCCAGATGATCTGCACGCCGGCCAGATGGCGCCCACGAAGCTCCATCCGCGCCTCATCCGGGAAGAAGAAGACTCCCGCGGGATCCAGTTCGGGCCATGGCCCCATCGCCACCAGGGTCAATTTCTCGGTCGCGTGCGCGCAGGCTTCGAGATCGGAGGCGACCGCGACGTCGATGGCGCGCTCGGCTTTCGAACCCAGGGGCGGCGGGCGCACGAAATGCTCATCCGCCTCCAGACGCCAGCCATCGGGTAGCGGACCGCAGAGCACGCGGCCCTTGAGGGGCGCCACCGGACGCCCGCCTTCGGGCATCTGGGCAGTGGCCGCCAGAAGCAGCCGGGGAATCAGCGCGAGCGGGAGCCACCAGGCGCGCACGTCCCGGACGATATCACTTCAACCGCTTCAGTGCGGCATCGAGGCGCCCGAGCGCCGCCTCCAGCTCGCCGAGCCGCGCGCGGTCCTTCTCGAGCACCGCGGCGGGCGCGCGCTCGGCGAACTGCGGGTTGTCGAGCTTCTTCTTCAGGTGATCGCGGTCCGAAAGCACCTTGCTCCGCTCCTTCTCGAGCTTCGCATTCTCGTCGGCCGTGTCGGCGACCTCCTCGAGCAGCAGCACCACCTCGATGTCACCGGCCATGCCGATGACCGCCGGATCCGGGGGCGCCTCACCACCGCGGCGGACCAGCACCTCGCGGCAACGCCCCTGCTCGGCCACCAGCGCCTGGTACCCCGCGAGGATCGTCTTCTTGTAGTCGTCGCTGACGTTCAGGATCACGCGCGACCGCACCGAAGACGGCACCTTGCGCTCGGTCCTCAACGTCCGGATGGTGGTGATGACCTTCTGGACCAGGGCCATCGACGACTCGGAGGCGTCGTCGATGAAACGCAGGTCGGGGATCGGGTAGAGGGTGATCATGATGCTCTGGGAGGCGCTGGCCGTCTTGGGCAGCTGCTGCCATAGCTCCTCGGTGATGAACGGCATGAACGGGTGTAGAAGCCGCATCGCCGTTTCCAGCGCCGTCACCAGCGCCCCCTGGACCTTCCAGCGGTCGGGGCTCTCCTTGTCCGCGAGCCGTCCCTTGGCCAGCTCGATGTACCAATCGCACACCTCGTCCCAGATGAAGTGGTAGACCGCCTGCGCCGCGTCCGAGACCCGGTACTCGTCCAGCGCGTTGTTCACCGTCTCCGTCGCACGCTGCACGCGAGACAGGATCCACCGCTCGGGCAGATCGAAGCTGGCGCTGTCGGGCCCCTCGGCGGTGCGGTCGGCGAACCGGTTCGGGTCGTAGCCGTCCAGGTTCATCAGCACGAAGCGGGCAGCGTTCCAGATCTTGTTGCAGAAGCGGCGCGCGTCCTCCACGTTGGACAATGAAAATTTGATGTTCTTGCCCTGCGACGCCATCGTCGTCAGCCACGCGAGCGCGAAGCGCAGCGAATCGGCGCCGTGCTTCTCGATGACGTCGACGGGATCGATGGTGTTCCCCTTCACCTTCGACATCTTCTCGCCCTTGTCGTCCGTCACGATGGTGTGCAGGTACACCGTCCGGAAGGGGACCTTCTTCATGAAGTGCAGCCCCGCCATCATCATGCGGGCGACCCAGAAGAAGAGGATGTCGTAGCCGGTGACCAGCAACGTCGTCGGGTAGAAAGTCTTCAGCTCGCGAGCCGGCTCGGGCCAGCCAAGCGTGGCGAACGGCCAGAGCCAGGACGAGAACCAGGTGTCGAGAACGTCCTCGTCCTGCCGGAGGTCGGCGCTGGCGCACTTGCTACAGGCGCCGGGCGTCGTGCGCGCGACGGTCACCGCCTGGCAGTTGCCGCAGTACCAGGCCGGGATGCGATGCCCCCACCACAGCTGACGCGAGATGCACCAGTCGCGGATGTTCGTCATCCAGTGCATGTACGTCTTCGACCATGTCTCGGGGACGAACTTGGTCTTGCCCTGTTCCACGGCCTCGATGGCCGGCTTCGCCAGCGGCTCCATCTTCACGAACCACTGCGTGGAGATCAGCGGCTCGACGACGGCCGCGCAGCGCTGGCAGTGGCCGACCGCATGGACGTGCGGCTTGCTGCCGCGCTCGAAGCCCAGTTCCTTCAGCTTCGCCTTGACCGCCTTGCGCGCAGCGAAGCGGTCCATGCCGGCGAAAGGGCCACCCGCCTCGTTCACCACGCCGGTCTGATCGAGGATGGAGATGAACTCGAGCTTGTGCCGCTTGCCGGTGTCGAAGTCGTTCGGGTCATGGGACGGGGTCACCTTGACGGCGCCCGTGCCGAACTTCGGGTCGACGAGGATGGCATCCGCGATCACCGGGAACGTGCGGGCGGTGAACGGGTGCACGAGCAGCTTGCCGATTTTTGCCTGGTGCCGCGGGTCGTCCGGATGGACAGCCACGGCGGTGTCGCCCAGCATCGTCTCGGGCCGCGTCGTCGCCACCACCACCTCGCCCGAACCGTCCGTCATCTGGTAGGCGAACTCGTAGAGCTCGCCCTGAGCTCCCTCGTCGTGGTCCACCTCGAGATCCGACAGCGCGGTCCGGCAGGAGACGCACCAGTTGATGAGGCGCGTGTCCCGGTAGATGAGGCCTTCCTCGAAGAGGCGCACGAAGCATTCGACCACCGCTTTGGAATAGGCCGGCTCCATCGTGAACCGGGTGCGATCCCAGTCGACGGAGCAGCCGAGTAGCTTCAGCTGTTCGAGGATCCGGCCCCCGTACTTCTCGCGCCAGGTCCAGATGCGCTCGATGAACTTCTCGCGGCCGAGGTCGTGGCGGCTCTTCTTGTCGGTCGCCTTCAGGTCGCGCTCGACCACCAGCTGGGTGGCGATGCCCGCGTGGTCCGTACCGGGCAGCCACATGGCGTTGAAGGCCGCCATCCGCTTCCAGCGGGTGAAGATGTCCTCGATGGTGCGGCCGAGCGCGTGCCCCATGTGCAAGGAGCCGGTGACGTTCGGCGGTGGGATGACGATCGAGAACGGGGCCTTGGGGGCGGCGGCCTCACCGTGGAAATAGCGCCGCTGCAGCCACTCCTCGTACCACTTTTTCTCGAGGGTGGATGGATCGTAGGTCTTCGCGAGCTCGGACATGAACGCGGCTTCGTGGCCCTTGCTGCCTACCGCTTGGCGTTCGCCAGCCGGTCGATTTCCTGGCGGATGATCACCTCGGCGAGCTCGGGGACGATCTCCCAGACCACCTGCTCGATGACCTCGCGGGAAAGCTTGGCGAGCGCCTCGTACTCGGGGCCGCGGCTGGCCATCGAGGCCACCTTCTGGGCGACGGCGTCGGAGATCGCGGCCGGGACGGCGGGATAGGGCGCGGACCGTGGCGCCGACGGGATCGGGGCGGGCGTGCGGGGCTTCGGCGCAGGCGCCTGAGGGCGCGCTGGCGGAGCCGACGGCGCCTGGCGTGCCTGCACGTTTGGCGTGGGCATGCCCATGATGGTGCGCGTGGGCATCGTACTGGCCGGGGCCGCGGGTGGCGCTCCCGGACGGGAGGGCACGCCGGGGCGCACGCCCGGAATCAGCGATGGACGCAGGTTCGGCGACGAGCCGCCCGTGTTGACGGCTGGTGGACGCGAGGACGAGGACGATGGCGGTGAACGGTGGAATCCCGTCGGGGCCTGGCGGCTGCCCGACGAGCGCTCGATGGTGAACTCGCCGTATTCTTCATCGTCGCCGGCGGGGACCAGCGGCTGGCGCGTCGGGAGCGCCGCCTGCGGCATCACCGGCGTGGGCACCGGCACCGCGGCGCGCGCCGAGAAGGCATTGGTCACCTGCTCGATGAGGGAGGTGCTCTCGAACGGCTTGACGATGTTGCCTGACGCGCCGACCTTGTGTCCGCGCCCCTCGTCGTACGGCACGTGCATCGAGGAAAGGATCAGGACCGGCACATTGCGCGTGGCCCCGTCTGCCTTGAGGATGGCGCACAGGTCATAGCCGGTGCTGCTGCCGAGGGCGGCGTCGGCGATCACCAGATCGGGCTTGCCCTGCTTCGCCGCGGCCACGGCCTCGTCGAGCGAGCGAGCGGCCATGAGACTGACGTCCTGCCCTGCAAAAACCATGGCGAACGCCTTCTGGATGGTGGCGCTGTCGTCAGCGACGAGGATGCGTTTCGCCATCAGGGCTTGCCATCGATATCACGGGTTCCGGTACCGGTCCAGCTGTACTGCCCCTTCCACCTGACCTCGACATCCTTGAAGCCCTTTTCGAACCAGCGCCTCACCTCGGCCTCGGGCAGGTAATAGGCCACGGGTGTGACCAGCTGGTCGAAGACGATGTTGTGGATCTCGCCCCACGGGAAGCCGCGCAGCGACGCGAAGTACTGGGCGTACGGCAGCTTGCCGCGGATGCCCCCCGCCTGGCCGCGATAGACGAAGTTGATCGCCGCCCACAGCGCCATCGCCGGGACCGACGACAGCGCCCGCAACGCCGGGCCCGGGAGCCGGGAGGTGAGTGCCGTCCTCAGTGGATCGACGAGCCGGATGATCCACTCGTTGTTCTCCTGGCCGTACACCCAGAACACGATGCGACCGCCTTGCCGCACGCGGGACGCCAGGCTGGCAAACCCGGCTGCCGGATCCGGCAGGTGGTGCAGGACTCCCACGGAGAAGGCCAGATCGAACACCGGCCCGACCGGCGGCCGCAGCAGGTCTCCCATCACCACGTGCACGTTTGGCAGCTGGCGGGTGTTCTCGAAGGCGACGAACGCGCTGGCTCCAAGGTCCAGCGCCACCAGCGCCTTGGGCCCGAACCCCGACACGACGGCGCTGTGCCGCCCCTTGCCGCAACCACCCTCCAGCACCACCCGCCCCGAAAAATCGCCAGGACCGACCGGCGCGATCCACTCGAGGAACTGCGCTTCGTAGCGGTCGTCGAGCCCGCGCCAGTGATTCCACTGCACGTCGAACCGCGCGGCCGTCTCGGCCGACAGCGTCTCGACAGCGGCGTGTACCAGCACGGGCACACCGCGACGGATCTCGTAGCGGCAGCCCCGGATGCGGCAGACCAGGGCACCGTCCATGACGTGACCGTCGGGGCCCGCCGGGCCTGCATCCGTCAGATCGAGGCTGCCGCGGCATTGCGGGCAGGCCAGGTACTCGAGGGCTGCGGTGCGCACGTGATTCCTTCTACCGCCTGGCCAGGCAGGCTAGCGAGACGCCCACCGGCAGATTGAACCGGGATACGAGCGGCGCCTCCGCCGAGAAGATCGTCTCGAGGATGCGGTTGGTGATCGGCCCGCCCACCTCGTTCTCACTCTTCAGTTCCTTCGGGCGCCGAACATTCATCAATAGCCGCGCCGCCAGAATCGGCGGGAACAAGAAGGTGTTGAAGAAGGTCAGCCGTTCGATGCCGAATCCGGCCCCGGCGATCAGCGCCCGCAGTTGCTCCCGGCCGTAGCGACGGCGGTGCAGCGCCACCTCGTCCTGGAATCCAAACAAGAGGGCAAGTGCCGGCACGAACACCACCAGCACGCCGCCCGGCTTGCACACCCGGTGCAGCTCGCGCGCCGCTCCCTGGTCGTCGTCCAGATGTTCGAGGATGTCCAGCGCCACCACCATGTCGAACGACGCGTCTGCCACGGGGAGGCGACCGGCGTCGCCGCGCAACCGGTGGGCGTAACCGTCGGAGGTCCCCTCGAGACCGAGCGGCACCGTAGAGGCATCCAGGCCGACGGCGAAGCGGCCACCCTCGCCCAGCACCACGCCGTTGGCGCCGGTGCCGCAGCCGACGTCGAGCACGCGCGCGTGCGGTGGCAGTGGCGGATCGAGCTTGGCCAGCAGCCGGCGTAAGATCTTGCGCCGGCCCTGGAACCACCAGTGCCGTCGATGGACCTGGGCCTCGACTTCGTAGGTGGCGTGTTCCACGGGCGCTGCCCGTTCTTACGCCACCCCCGCGCCGGAAGAAAGGGGGCGAGGAGGAGCCGTCGCCGCCGCGCCGTTGACCTCTTCGGACACCAGGTACACGGTCTTGCGCTGCGACTCGTGGTAGGTGCGCACTTGCAGCTCAGCCAGGAGGCCCATGCCGACGAGCTGCATGCCCACCATGAACAGCATCACCGCGAGCAGCAGGAGCGGATTGCGGTGCGCGTAGGAGGCGCCGGTGACCTTCTGGACCAGCACGATGACGCCGCAGACTCCGCCCAAGAATGACAGCAGGATTCCCCAGCCGCCGAACAGATAGAGGGGCTTCGTCGAGTAGTCGCCCAGGAACTTCACGGTGATGAGGTCCAGCACCACCTTCAACGTGCGGCCGATACCGTACTTCGACTTCCCTTCGGTGCGCGCGTGGTGGCGCACCACCTGCTCGGTGACGCGCGCGCCGGACCAACTGGCATAGATGGGGATGAACCGGTGCATCTCGCCGTACAGGCGCACCGGCTCCAGGACCTCGCGTCGGTAGGCCTTCAGCGTGCAGCCGTAGTCGTGCAGGGGCACGCCGCCCACACGGCCGATGATCCAGTTGGCGATGCGCGACGGTAACCTCCGCGACAGCGCCTTGTCCTTGCGGTCCTTGCGCCACCCGGACACCACGTCGTAGCCCTCTTCCAGCCGCGCGAGCAAGAGCGGGATGTCGTCGGGGTCGTTCTGGAGATCGGCGTCCATCGGCACGATGTAGGCGCCGCGTGCGCGCTCGAAACCGGCGGCCATCGCCGCGGTCTGACCGAAGTTGCGGCGGAAGCGCACCAGCCGCATCCAGGGACGGGTCTGCGCCGCTTCCTTCAGACGCGCGAAACTGTCGTCGCGCGAGCCGTCGTCGATGATGATCACCTCCACGGAGCGCCCGGCGGCGCCCAGCTTCGCCACCACCTGGTCCAGCGCCGCCGCGAGACGGGGGATCGTTTCCTCCTCCTCGAAGCAGGGGATGACGACCGAGACCTGAGGATTCACGACCCGTAGCTTACACGACGAGATGGCTCTAACATCGCGGGCCGTGTGCGAAGCCGCGGACAACACCCATGTCGAGCGTACCGGCCGTCAGTAAGTGCTTCTGATCGCCCTGCTCCTGTTGGTCGAGCCCGTCTACGTCTTCGCATCGGCCGGCTCGTTCGTGCGTTGCCTCAGCGCCAGATGGTGCCATCGAACCAGGCGTGCTGCACGCTGCTGTCGAAGCGGCGGCCGAACAGATCGATCCGCGTGGCGTTCCAGTGGGCGACAGCGGGTGGGGTGGCCATCCGTGTGCCGAGCTCGACCCAACCTTGCGGCAGCCAGCCGCTCTTGAACTGCATGCGGTACAGCTTCCCGATCGACGCGCCGACCACGTACACATCCAGCTTGTTCGCCGCGGGCGCCGAGACGGCCGGGTCCATCATCGCGAAACCACCCGGCGGCGCCGAGAAGGAAGCCCACGGCTGCCATGAGCCGTTGAACCAGCGTTGCTTCAAATTGCCGTCGGCGCCGCGGGCAAAGACGTCGATGCGGTTGACGCCCCACGAGGCGGCGGCCACGCCCGACGCAAGGTTGCCGCCGAGAGGTTCGAAGTCGAACCAGGTGCCGTTCTCGTACCACTTGTGAAAGAGCTGGTTGTCGTTCCCGCGCACGAACACGTCCAGTCGCTCGGGGCCCCAACTGGTGATGGCGGGAGTGCTGGCGGGGATGACACCGCCGAGGGGCTCGAACTCGTGCCATTGCCCCCCGTCGAACCAGACGTGCCACAGGCCGTTGTCGGCGCCGCGGGCCACGACGTCGATCCGCCCCTCGCCCCAGCTGACCGCTGCCGGCGACGAGGTGATGAGGCCGCCGATCGCCTCCCAGGGGTGCCACTGTCCGTCGTACCAGGTGTGGTAGAGGCCGTCGTTCATCCCGCGGGCAAAGACGTCCAGGCGGTTCGGACCCCAGCTGGTGGCGGCGGGCGTCCCTTTGATCGACGCGCCCAGGCTTTCCCAGGGGATCCCGTACACGATTGCGGTACCCTGGCGGTCCTTGTTGGTCAGGTACGTCGTGGTGGCTGTGCCCACGCACGAGCCTCCGTTGGAGGCGATGTAGTTCACGGCCGACTCGGGATCGTACGAGGTCAGCGCCTCCCATGTGGGATCGTCGCCCTCCGTGGCGGCGCAGGCGGGGCTCTTGTTGAGGAACTCGTGTCGGTAGCCGAGCACATGACCGACCTCGTGCTTGAACAGCTGCGTGTAGTACGTCTGCGTCTTCCCGAAGACGCAGCCGCTGTCTGTCTTGCACCCCACGTGCAGGCCGCGATAGGTGTGGCTGGGAAAGGGCGCGAAGGCGCCCCCGTCGCCCACCATGCTGTCGGGCACCACGTTCACCAGGGTGGAGCAGGTGGCGGGGCTCCCGCTGGCCGTCTTGTACACGAACTTGATGTCCGCCGACTTCTGCCAGTCGGCCATGGCAGCCGACAAGGCGTTCTTGATCTTGTTGAAGGTGGCGGAGCCGCCAAAGTTGTTGAAGGCAGGCGAGAGGCACCAGGTGATGTTGCGCTGCTTGCTCTCGGGGAACTTGTCACGCACGAGGGTGCCGCCGCTGTCGTAGGTGTCGATGACGAGAGAGTTCGGGGCAAGCTCGCTGAGTTCCTCTGGGGGCGGGCCTTCACAGGCGGCCAGAGCCAGGAACAGGGGGGTCAGGAACGACAGGTGTCGCATGGTGTCGCACAATGCCCTACGTGGGGGGGCGGGATCAACCCTCCTCGAAACAGGGTGTGGGCGACCGGGCGGGGTTCGTACCCGGTACGCGGCGGGTCTTGGGGTGTGGGCCGCGGCGCGATGTAAATCCGTGTCTTTGGTATGTTGTCGCCGGTGTCGCCCGCGGCAGTCCTAAGGGCCTTGGCGCTATTGGGCGCCTGCGGGGCGTCTTTAGGCTTGCTCGTCCAGGAGTTGCAAGGCGACTGGGTTGGGGACTTCGTGCGGGCCAACGCACTGTCGCTGCCGAACCGGCGGCGCCTGCTGCTGACCATGGCGACGGGCGCGGCGCTGGCTGTCACGGGCTCACTGGCGCTGGCCTGGCGTCGCGGCCTGCTGGCACTGCGGCGGGTTTCGCAGGTGACGGCACCGGCGGTGCTCGTCGGACTGGTGCCACCGCTGCTGCATCGCGGCGCGTGGGATCCCCTGAACGCCGCCGTGGCGATCACCCTGTTCGTGCTGCTGCTCGAGCGCCTGGTGCGCGTGGCGTTGACCGCAGATGCGCCTGCGACACCGCCGGTCTGGCCCGCGCAGTTGCGCGACCGCACGCGGGTACAGGGCCCGGGGCTGCTGGCGCGGATCCCCCCGCGAGTACGGACGACGTTACGAACGTACGGCCCGGCGATGATCGTGGTGGCCGCCGCCATCGGCTACGGGATCTATATGTCCGTCTTCACGCTGCGGATGCACGGGCGGTTCCAGACCTACGGATACGATCTAGGGCAATACGACAACATCTTCTGGAGCACGCTGCACGGGCGCCCCCTGCGGTGCGCGCCGCTGAACCTGACGGCGAACTGGAGCGAGTTGCGCAACCATGCCGAACTCTCGGTGTTCGCGTTGCTGCCCTTCTACGCGCTCAGGCCGCGCGCGGACACGCTGCTGATCATGCAATCGGTGATCCTGGGGCTAGGAGCCATTCCGCTCTATCGCCTGAGCGCACGCCGGCTGCGGCGCCGCTACGCCTGTGTGCTGGCGCTGGCCTACCTGCTCTACCCGCCGATGCACGGGCTGCAGTTCTATGATTTTCACTTTCAGCCGATCGCCGTCACCTTCGTTCTACTGGTCATCGACTTCGTCGACGATCGCCGTTACCTGCCGATGGCCATCTGCCTCGTGGTGGCGCTGGGGTGCCGCGAGGACATCTCGGTGGGTCTCACGGTGCTGGGCGTGTTCTTGGCGCTCAGTGGGCATCGCTTTCGCGCGGGACTGATCATCGCCGCCATCTCGGGCACGTACTTCGTGGTGATCCGATTCGTGGTGATGCCGCGCTTCGGGGCTTGGTACTTCCAAGACATCTACAAGGATCTCTTGCCCGAGGGGGCGCGCAATTTCGGCGGCGTCATCGCCACCTTGGTGAGCAACCCGGCCTACGTGCTGACCACGCTGGTGACCCCCGAGAAGCTGCGCTATGCGCTGCAGATTCTGGCACCGCTGGCGCTCCTGCCGATCCGGCGCGCCTACCTGGCGGTTTCGATCGTGCCCGGATCGATCTTCACCCTGCTGACCACCAAGTACGGTCCCACGGTGGACATCGGGTTCCAGTACTCGGCGCATTTCATGCCATACGTGTTCCCGGCGACGGCATTGGCGTTGGCCAGCTACGGAGACACGCAACTCGGGGTGGTGCAGCGGCGGGCAGCGCTGACGGCGCTGATCGCCGGGACGGTGCTGACGGGCGTGTTCTGGGGGGCCATCCCTCCGCGCGAGACGATCCACGGCGGGTTCATCGACCTGTCGATGATGGCACCGACGGCGGCCGACCGGCAGCGTCACCAGGACCTGCAGGATCTCCACTCGCTGGTCCCACCTCAGGCCTCGCTGGCAGTCAGCGAGGAGGAGATGCCCCATATCTCGCGCCTGGACATGTTCAGCCTGCGCGATACCACCGACGCCGACTACCTGCTCTACCGTCAGGGCAGCGGCTTTTACGGCAGCAACAACGGCGAGCGGGTGCTGGCCACCGGTGAGTTCGAGAAGGTCACCGAGCGCGGGGGGCTGGTGCTGTTGCGACGTCGGGAGAGCAGGGCGGGGACCACTCCGTGAAGCGTGCGGTGGCCGCGGCTCGGGTGGCCGGCGCGCGCGCGCGGCGGTTCGCGGCCGGGCACATCCCCGAGCTATGCCTGTTGGGGCTGGGCGCGTTGCTGCGCCTACTCATGCTTTCGAACTATGACCTGACGATGGGCTACGACTTTCCGGACCATGCCCTGGTCGTCGAGTGGTACCGGGATCGACTGCGATTGCCGCTGCCGCTGCCCGATCTGCAGTTCAGCCGCGAGGCCTACCACCCTCCCCTGTACTACGTGCTGGCAGGCGCGGTCCTACGCTGGTTCGGCAACTACCGCGCCGTTCAGGCAATGGGGATCGGCTTCGGCATCGCGCGCCTGGCGCTGGTCTGGTACGGGCTCGAGCGATATCTGCCCTCGCGCCTCGCCCGCATCGCAGGTCTGGCGCTGGCGACGGTTCTGCCCACGGCTATTCACCTCGACGGGATGATCTACGGCGAGCCCCTGAACAACCTGCTGACAGTTGCGGCGCTGCTGATCATTCTGCGGCTGTTCGCGGCGGAGGATGGGCGGGGCCGGTGGTGGAAAGCCGCTCTCCTGGGTCTGCTGCTGGGGCTCCAACTGCTCACCAAGGTCTCGGGCTTGCTGGTGATACTCACCGCCGGGGCGGCGGCGATCCTGGACTTGGCTCTGCGGCCGCGAGGCGGGTGGCGAACACAACTGCGTCGGCTGGCGCCGATGGCCTTGTGCGCGGGGGTGCTCCTGGCGGTGGCCGGACCCTACTACGCCCACAACTACCGCCGTCATCACAAGGTGTTCCTGGCGGGATGGGACGGGCCCGACCAGTGGCAGAAAAATCAGCCGGGACCGCACCACCTGCCTTACCTGCAGCGGCGGCCGCTGGCGTTCTTCGTGGGATGGAACAACGACATCTTCTCGTCGCCGTACTGGTCGACCGGGGTCTTCCCGAATCATCGGTTCTGGCCGGTGCTGATCGCCAGCACCTTCGTGGATTACTACAATTACGGCTTTAGCCCGCCGCCGGACGATCAACCCACGGTGGCCATCAATGGGCGACCGGTGCGCGTGGCGGCGCTACTGCCGGCGCGGCTGAGCGTCATCGGTGGCACTGCGATCGCGGCTCTGGTGATGGTGGCCTGGCTAGCGGCCACCTGGTGGGCTTGCCGCGCGCGCGCGGCGGCGGCCCTGGGGATACTGACGCTGCCGGCACTGGCGGTGGCGGGCCAGATGCACTTCGCCACCCTCTACCCCTTCGACTGGGAAGGGCTAGTCAAGGGCGCCTACCTGCAGTTCGCGGCTGCGCCATTGATGGCGCTGTTCGGGCTGGCAATCGCCTGGCTATGGACCAGGCCGCGGCTGCGGCCGCTGGCGCTTGTCGGTCTCGCAGCGGTGGCCATGGTCGCCAGCTACGGGCTCTACTCCCGGTTCGCGTGAGTTGCGGGCGGGATCGTCGCGCCCTCAATGCCGCAGGATCTTCTACCCTGCCCCTGCCCGCCTGCGCGGGCCGATCGGCAACGCGGACGGGGAGCACTGCTCCTCGACGGAGCGAAACCTCGGAGATCGTGGCAGCTCAAGGCGTTCTCGTGGGCGCGGGACGGGCCAGCTCGCTCATCCCATCACCGCCGTCGCACGATCTTCTTCAGCTTGGCGAGGTCCGTCGCGCCGAACTCCCGCAGCAGCGCCAGGCTGGCCGCGAACACCAGGCCGACCACCGCGAGCGCCACCAGGCCCAGCAACTTGCCACCGGAGGGCAAAAGCCGCCCCACGCCCACGGCCAGAGCCGTAGCCACCGCCACGCGCGCCACCGTCGGCAGTGGGGGTCCCGCGCCAAATTTCCTGTGCAGATACACCATGGCAAGCGTCAGACCGACTGCGATCCCACACGCGGTCGCGGTCGCCGTCCGCAGCAGCATCGGCGCGCCCGGCTCTGACGAGGGAATCAGCACCACGGCGGCTATCGATCCGGCGAGCACCGTCGTCGCCACCAGCCCGACGGCGACCCGCGGGCGCCCGGAGGCGTTGATGATCGACCCGGCGACGGACAGCAGCGCCAGCCCCACGATCGCGCCCGCCAGCACCGGAAGCGCGGCGGCGCCCTGCCCGTACGACTTGGGGTACAGGATGGCGAGCAACGCCGCCGGCCGCGCCGCCAGCACCACGGCCATCGCGGTCCCGATGATCAACGCGTACCGCAGGGTCTGGCGGATGTAAGCACGCGTGGCTTCCTGGTCCTCGGCGAACGTGCTGCGCGAGACCAGCGGGAAGATGACGAACGTGATCACGAGCAGCGCCTGGTACGGCAGGAGCGCCACGTTCCGGAGCGCCTCGTAGTTGCCAGCCAGCGTATCGGCCTGCACGGCAGCCGTCGCCGCTCCCGCGAAGCGCCGCAGCAGCATCAGGTCGTAATTCAGGGCGACGTTGATGAGGAGGGTGTACAGCACGACGCCACCCATGAACGTCATCAGCCGCTTCATCGAGAAGACGTCGCCGGAACGCGGCAGCTTCATGACCAGCGCGGCGACGATCAGGATCAGCAGCGCGGCGGCGATGAATCCCAGGAAGGCACCGGTCACCGGGTGCCCCATGGCCCTCCCTGCCACCGCTCCCCCGAGCAGCAGGATCGTCTTCATGGTCGAAAAAGCGATGTCGAATCCCGCCTGCACGTGGAAGCGTCGCAGCCCGTTCGCCGACCCGACGAAGACGCTATAAAAGGCGTAGATCAGCGGGATCGCCGCCACCAGCCGGAACCAGGTGACGTGCCCTGGCGCGTGGGTGAACTCGGCGAGCAGAGGTGCCGCCAGGAAGAACCCGAGTCCCACGGCGGTGCCCAGCAGCGCCTGCATGCGCAGCCCGGCAGCCTTCACGGCGTCGGCCCTGGTGTCGTCCTCGGACGTGAACTTCGAGACCGCCTGTATGGTCCCCTGCACCACGGTGTTGTTCACCGTCGAGACGTTGTTGTTCACCAGCGAGAACGCGCCGTACTCGGCAGGGCCGACGAGGTGGGTCAAAAGCCAGCGCTGCAGAAAGCCGCTGACCATGAAGTAGGCCTTGGCGAACCCGATGAACAGGGCGCCGCGTCCGGCTTCCACGGCACGGTCAGGAGCGGGGGCGTTCATCGCGGCCGGCGAGCCTAACGCTTCCGTTGCGCCCGCGCCATCCGCGCCATCCCGGCCAGCCGGGAGAGGAGATCGTTCACCTGAGTTTCCCGCAAGGTCATCGACACCCGGACCGACGGCCCCTCGGCCTGGGCGCCCACCGTCTCGAGGTAGGGACCAAGGCCCAGCATCAACACCTTGGCGTTGCGCCGCGCGGCCGACAGGCTCTCCTCGATGCGCTGGACGAGGGCGCGCGCGTCGGCGGCGTTCGACAGATCGGCGACCAACTCGGCGCTCAAACCCGGTCCCAGATCGATCGCCCCCGCCATCCGTGTGACCGACGCGGCGCTGTCGTAGCGTGGATCCGCGATCAGCGCGCGCCTCACATCCATCGGCACCACGGCGGCGAACCAGATCGCCCGGTCCATCCGCACGCGGCGGATCAGCATGCCCAGATCGGGATCATCGGCGGCGCTCTTCACCACGGGCGTCCGGTCGGCAAGATCGGCCATCCGCTCGCCCCAACCACCCGCACCCAGGGCGAAGGTCGTGCCTCCCAGGAAGAAAGCCGCCACGCCCCTGCTGGTCCACAGGGGACGCGAGCCGCGCGTGACCTGCTCGATCTTCCTGCCGCGCAGGTCGGCCTGATCGCGCGCGTAGGCCGCAAGGCGCCGCTCGTCGAACTGGTCACCCGCAATCACCAGCGCGAACTCGCCCTTGCTCCGGGCGTCCTCGGGGAACGCCGCCAGCACCCGATGGACCTGGCGCATGGGATCGAGTCCCGTGCGCGCAGTCAGTTCGGCGAGCACCTTCTGGTCGCCGGGATCCTCCTCGACCAGCTCGGACAGGCGCTTCCAGACGGCGGTGGCGCGGATCTTCGCCAGGTCCACGGAGGCGACCACCCTCGCCTCCGCCGGAACAAGCGCCAGCAAGGGATCGCGCGCGGGGGACGGGGCGCCACGCGAGCATCCGTCGCGGCACGAGACCGTGAACAGCGCGAGCACGACCAGGCCGCGCATCATGCCGCTGGAAACTATCAGGGCGTCTGACGCATAGTCAGGTTTTTCCGATGGCCTGGTCTCGCATGCGCTTCAAGGGTGAGCCCGTCTGGGTGCGGGTGGACGATCAGGGCCGCCCGGCGCTCGATGACGACGGGCGCGCCGAGATGAAGTACCGCGAGGCCGACTCGAAGGTGTACCGACCGGCCGGCGCCAACTTGGTATCGATCGGTGGCGGTGGCGATGAGCCAGCACCCGTCGCCCGCACGTCGTCCAGCGACGGTATCGACATCTGGACCGACGGCGCCTGTTCGGGCAACCCGGGACCGATGGGCATAGGTGTCGTGGTGACGGCAGCCGGCAAGCGACGCGAGCATGGCGAGTTCCTGGGCGACGGTACCAACAACATCGCCGAACTGGTGGCCATCCAGCGCGGACTGGAGCTGGTCGAGCCGGACGCGGCCGGCCAGCCGGTGCGGATCTACACCGATTCCAGCTACGCCATCGGCGTGCTCAGCAAAGGCTGGAAGGCGAAGGCGAACCAGGAGCTGATCGCCCGCATGCGGAAGATGCTGGCTGGCCGGACCAACGTGACGCTGGTGAAGGTGCGAGGGCACGCCGGCGTCCCTGAAAATGAACGCTGCGACGAGCTGGCGCGTGAAGCGATAGTCAAAAGAGGGATCGTATGAGTCACCTGTTCACCGCCGAGAATGCCATCAGCCTTCTGACACTGACGCTGATGGAGATCGTACTCGGCATCGATAACATCGTCTTCATCGCCCTCCTGACCCAGCGGCTACCAGAGGCGAAACGCAAGCCAGCGCGGCAGATCGGCATGGCACTGGCGCTGGGTCTACGGCTCGGGCTGCTGTTCACGCTGTCGTGGATCATGCGGCTGACGCAGCCGCTCTTCACGATCATGAACCACGGCTTCTCGGGCCGCGATCTGGTCCTGCTGGGCGGCGGCCTCTTCCTGATCGCCAAGTCGACGCACGAGATTCACAACAAGATGGAAGGCGATGCGCACGAGGCGGAGGGCAGCCGAAAACCAGCGTCGTTCACCAGCATCATCGTGCAGATCCTGATACTGGACATCGTCTTCTCGCTGGACTCGGTGATCACGGCGGTCGGCATGGCCCAGCACCTGGAGGTGATGGTGGTTGCCATGATCATCGCCGTGGGCGTCATGATCCTGTCGGCCAGCGCCGTCAGCAACTTCATCCACCGGCATCCCACGATGAAGGTGCTGGCGCTCTCGTTCCTGCTCCTCATCGGCGTGCTCCTGACCGTCGAGGGCCTCGGCAAGCACGTGGCCAAGGGCTACATCTACTTCGCCATGGCGTTCTCCTTCGCCGTCGAGCTGCTGAACATCCGCATGCGCAAGCCGAAGAAGACCGCCGTCCTGTCCGTGATGACGGAGCCGCCCACGGTGCCCGAACGGGGGACACGGAACTAGCGATGCTGTCTGCCGCCGCGTCCCTGGCGGTCATGCTGGCGCAGCCCAGCACCGGGGCGATTCGTCTGCTGGTCCGCGCCGACGACATGGGCGCCACCCACGGCATCACGGTCGGGTGTCTCGAGTCCGTGACCCGCGGCATCGCCCGCTCGATCGAGGTGATCACCCCGGGGCCATGGTTCCCCGAGACCATCCGCTTGCTGAAAGAGCACCCGGAGATCGACACCGGGGTCCACATCGCGCTGACCAGCGAGTGGGACGCCGTGCGCTGGCGACCGCTGACCCGCGGTCCGAGCCTGGTCGACGCCGAGGGCTACCTGCCGAAACGGCCCGATCCGAAGCAGACGCTCGCTGACATCGAGGCGGAGATCAGGGCCCAGATCGAGCTGGGGAAGAAGCACATGCCGCGCCTGACGCACGTCACCTCGCACATGGCCGTGGTGTCCCAGCCTCGGCTGCGCGAGATGACGACGAGACTGGCCAAGGAGTTCGGGCTCGTGTTCGAGCCGACGATGCAGCGGATGGAGGTCGCGCTGGGCCACGCCTTGCCACCCGCCGAGAAGGAGAAGAACTTCCTCGAGGCGCTGAGCAGGCTCGGCCCGGGCACCTGGCTGCTGGTGACCCACCCCTCGCCCGACACGCCCGAGATGCGCGCCGTCGGCCACGCCGGGTACAGCGACGTCGCCCAGGATCGCGACGGGATCCTGAAGATGCTGCAGAGCGCTCGCGTGCGCGCGATGATAGCCAAACGGGGCATCCAGCTCGTCAGCTATGCGGATCTGAAGTAATGCGGACAGCCGCTGCTCTCGCGCTCCTCGCGGCAGCGCCAGCCTGGGGCGCACCGTCGCTGGACCCGACGCTGCCGGCCGTCCAGCAGATCTGGTCGCAGTGGTACTCGGTGCGCGACGTCGCCCAGACCCGGGACGGGTACGTCTGGCTGGCCACCAACGTCGGCCTGGTCCGCTTCGACGGCCAGCGCTTCGTCACCTTCACGAGCGGCGGCAAGGCCGACGACATCTCGGCGCTGGCTGCCGACGAGAACGCGCTCTGGCTCGGGACGCGCGACGGCCACCTCGCGCGCTTCGCCAACGGCCAGTTCGCGGCGCTGGCGCGCGACGTCGGCAGCGGAGGCACGGTGGGCATCCGCGTCCTGCAGAAGGATGGATCGGGCGTGCTGATAGGCTCCGACGCCGGAGCCGTCCGCTGGGAGGCTGGCCGCGTGGAGCGCCTCGCCGACGCCACCGGCAAACTCGACCGGGTGATGGCCATGGCGCGCGATCGGACCGGCAATCTCTGGATCGGGACCGCCGCCGGTCTGTTCCGGGTGCGGGTGAAAGACGGCGACGGCAACGTCGAGAACGTGCGCCCCGGCTGGACCATCGCCACCCTCGGCATCGACCCGACGGGCGACCTGCGCGTCGTCACCACCTCGCCCAGGGTTGGCGTGCAACGCCTCACCGACGGGAACGACGCCGGTTTCATCCCGCTGGACACCCGCCCCTCGGGCGAAATCGGCATGCTCGTCGGCGCCGACGGGACGGTCTGGGTGATCGGGACCGGGAACCTCTTTCGGATCCGCGACGAACGTGTCGACGTCGTGGCGCTTCCGGCGGCGGGCGGCCGCCACGCGCTCCTCGACCGCGAGGGCTCGATCTGGCTCACCGGCAACTCGGGCGTGGTGCTGCGCCTGGCCGTTCCCTTCGTCACCAACCTGGGCGCCACCGAAGGCCTGGGGACCCCGCCCACATTTTCGGTCATCGCCACGCCCGCCGGCGAGGTCTGGGCCGGGTTGCTCGACGGGATCGCCCGCATCGTTCCCGGACCGCCCACGCGCTTCCTCGCCGATCCCAGCTTCACTCGCTGCTCGCGCACGTTCGCCGCCGAGGCGGGCAGCCTCTGGATCGGCAGCTGCAGCGGCTGGCTCATGCGTCACGACGGCAAGACCTTCACCCGCCGCAGCGAACCCGTGCTGGACAAGCGCCGCGTCCGCCTGCTCGCCCGGGACCCCGCCGGCACGCTCTGGGTGGCGACCGTCGACAATGGGGTGCTGCGCTCCGTGGGCGGCGGCCCGTTCCAGAGCGAGCCACTGATGGAAGGCCACGGCGAGATCCGCTCGATGCTCCCCGATCGCCAGGGCGGGATGTGGTTCGGCACCACGCCCGGGCAGCTCTTCCGCCTGGCCGACGGCCGGTTGCGCACCTACGGCCGGGCCGAGGGACTGCCGGCAGGCACGGTGAACAGCCTCTACCAGGATGCACGCGGCGCCATCTGGGTCGGCACCCTCGGTGCCGGGCTCTACCGCGTGAAGGGAGACCGGGTGTTACCGGTCGGCCGGACCGCCGGCCTGGCCTTCGACAGCGTGCACGCCATGATCGAGGACACCCACGGACAGATGTGGCTGACGACCGACGCCGGCCTGTTCCGGATCATCACGGCCGATCTCGACGCCTACTTCGCGGGACGCCAGCAGTCGGTCCGCGCCTTCCGCTACGGCCTCGCCGACGGCTTCGCCACCGAGAGGTTCACCGACGGGTTCTTTCCCGTGGCGGCGCTGGGCGCGGACGGCCTCCTCTATCTGGCGACGACGCTGGGTGTGTCCGTCGTGCGGCTGCCGGCTCCCGGACAGGCGCCTCCCGCTCCGACTCTCCTGATCGAGTCGGTCTCGGTCAGCGGTCGGACACAGGCCGTAGGGACGGCCGGCGAGATCGCCCTGCCCCGCGGCTCGGGCGACATGGTCGTCACATTCACCGCGCCCAGCTTCGGTGCCGCCCACCGCTTGCGCTTCGAGCACAGGCTCGAAGGCCACGACGAGGGCTGGATAGACGACGGGCCGAAACGAGAGGCACGCTACTCGGATCTCTCGCCCGGTCAGTACCAGTTCCGCGTGCGCATGTGGCTGGACGACGCCGCCTGGGGCGGCACCGAGGCGCACGTCGCGCTGGCGATCTCCGGCCCGCGGCGCGCCGCCTGGATCGTCGCCGCCACCGCCGGTGCGCTGCTGCTCCTGGCGCTGTCGGCACAGCGGCTGCGTCTCCTGCGGGTGCGCCGCCGCTTCGACGCCGTGCTCAACGAGCGCAATCGGATCGCGCGCGACCTGCACGACAGTCTGGCGCAGGGCTTCGCCGGCCTCGGCTACCAGCTGGACCGCTTGAGCCGCCACATGAGCGAGGCGCCTCCGAAAGCGCGCGAGGCGCTGGAGGCCGTGCGCGCGACGATGCGGGCGGCGCGGCTGCAGGCCCGGCAGTCGATCTGGAACCTGCGCACCCAGGCGCTCGAGGGACGCCCCTTGCCCGAGGCGCTGGCCGACACCGCCCAGCAGGCGCAGCTGTCCAGCACGGCGGCCGTCCAGTTGACCGTGACCGGCGACCCCTATGCGCTGCCCACCACCGTCGAGGCGCAGCTCCTGCGAATCGCCCAGGAGAGCACGACCAACGCGTTGGTCCATGGGCTTGCGTCCCGCGTGACCCTGGTATTGCGGTACGATCCCCTTCACGTCGAGTTGGCCATCGAGGACGACGGCAAAGGTTTCGATCCCGAAAAGCCCCCCGAGGGCGAAGCGGGCCACTTCGGCCTGCAGGGCATGCGCGAACGGGCGGCCGAGATCGGTGCCGAGCTCCGGCTCGACAGCGCGCCGGGCCGCGGGGCGCGGGTCGAGGTCCGCATGCCAAGGACGCGAAAATGAAGAAGGCCCGCATCGTGATCGTCGAGGACCACTTCATCACCCGCGAGGGGCTCAAGGCGCTGCTCGACGACCAGGACGATATGGAGGTTGTGGCCGTGGGCAAGGACGGCGCCGAGGCGGTGACCCTCTTCCGCACGCACAAGCCGGACCTCGTTCTCCTGGATCTGCGCATGCCCCGCTACGACGGCGTGCAGGCGTGCGCAGCGATCCTGCGCGAGGATCCGGAGGCCCGCGTGCTCATCTGCTCCAGCTACGACACCGAGGAGGACGTCGGCCGTGTCCACAACGCCGGCGCGCGCGGCTACGTGCTGAAGGAGGCCG
The DNA here is from genome assembly GCA_031423255.1 of Myxococcales bacterium. Classification (GTDB taxonomy): domain Bacteria; phylum Myxococcota_A; class Polyangia; order Fen-1088; family Fen-1088; genus JANPFD01. The sequence goes on from JANPFD010000136.1 coordinate 33,808, forward strand.
AGGGCGAGGAGTTGCTACGCGCCGTCCACACCGTGCTCGCCGGGGGCACTTACCTGCCGCCGCAACTGGCGGCGCGGCTCGAGCAGCGCGCCGAGAAGACGCCGCTCACGGTCCGCGAGGTGCAGCTCCTCGAGCAACTGCACAAGGGCCTGTCGAATCAGGAGATCGCCGACGCCCTCTCGCTGTCGGCCAACACCGTACGTGTGTACCTGACGGACCTCTTCAACAAGCTGGGCGCGCGCAACCGGACCGAGGCCGTCTCGATCGCGCTGCAGCGAGGCGTGCTGCGGAAGCCCTGATTCCATTCACGAATTCGCGCGGGTACATAAAGCCCCAAACCCAGCCGATTCAAGGACCTGAGGGTCCTCAGTGCCACCGAAAGCCTTCCCCTGGCACCGTGAGAATGTGGAAGTGCCCATGGCAGGTCCAGGCCGCGCAGTTCAGGCCCTGTTCCTTGGCGCCTTCGTCGCCGGCTGCATGGGAGACATCGGCTCCGCCGGCAGCAAGCTGGACGACTCGAAATCGCCCAACGACAACCCGGGCGATCCTTCCACGAACCCACCCATCGATCCGGGGATCACCGCTGCTTGTGGTGGCCCGCCCCCGATCGGCGCGGCCCCCATCCGACGGCTCAGCCGCGAGGAATACTGGAGCACCCTGCGCGACCTGTTCACGGGTATCGATGTCGGTCGTCCGCCGCTCGCGCCCGATCAGGAGACGAACGGCTTCGAGAATCGCGCCAAGGATCTCTTCGCCACCTCGCAGAACGTGTCGGACTTCAACGCTGCCGCTGCCGACGTCGTCGCAAGGGTGCTGCCGAACCTGGCCAAGATTCTCCCTTGCACCGCCAAGGACGCAACCTGCGCCGGCCAGTTCATCGACAAGTTCGGCCTGCGCGCCTTCCGCCGGCCCCTGGCGACCGATGAGAAGACGCGCTACCTCGACTTTTTCCGTACCCAGATGGCGGCCATCGACTTCACGACGGCGATCGGCCTCGTCATCGAAGGCATGCTGCAGTCGCCGAACTTCCTCTACCGCCCCGAGTTCGGCACCGGTTCGCCGACCGGTGACGGCCGCTTGCGCGTGACCGGGTACGAGATGGCCAGCCGGCTGTCGTATTTCCTCTGGGGCACGATGCCCGACGACAAGCTGTTGACGACGGCGGCCACGGGCCTGACCACCGACGATCAGGTGCTGGTCGAGGCCGAGCGGATGGCATCGGATCCGCGCGCGCGCACCCAGATGATCAACTTCCACCGGCAGTGGCTGGCCTTCGACCACATCAACGAGGTGTACGCCTCCGAGGGCCGCAAGGACGCCAGGCTCTACCCGGCCTACAGCGACGGGATGGTCTCGGCGATGCGCGAAGAGGCAACCCGCTTCACCGGCCGCGCGATGTTCGATGGCGCCCGCACGCTCAAGGAACTGCTCACCAGCCGCGACACCTTCGTCAACGCCACGCTCGCCGACGTGTACGGCGTGCCCAGGCCCACCACCTGGGCGCCGGTGACGCTGCCAGCGAACCAGCGCGGCGGCATCCTCACCCAGGCGGCTTTTCTTGCCTCGCACGCCCACGCGGTCGCCGGCTCGCCTCCGCTGCGCGCGGTGTTCGTGATGAACCGGCTGCTCTGTTTCCCGCCCCTGTCGCCGCCCCCGGATGCGGACACCAGCCCGCCCACGCAGGCCCCAGGCAGCGCCGCGCGCACCAACCGCCAGCTGTTCGAGGAGCGCGTGAAGGCCGGTGGCACCTGCATCGGCTGCCACAACCTCATCGACCCGATCGGCTTCACGTTCGAGAACTACGACGCCATCGGCAAGTTCCGGACGATGGACAACGGTATCCCCGTGGACGCCAAGGGCGCGCTCAGCGGCACCGATGTCGACGGGCCCGTCAGCAACGGCATCGAGCTGTCGAGCAAGCTCGCCGACAGCCAGCAGGCGCAGTCCTGCATGACCAACTTCTGGTTCGAGTACGCCGTCGGCCGCGACCGCACCGAGGCCGAGGCCTGCAAGGTGACGGCGCTGACCAAGACGCTCAAAGACGCCGGCGGCGATGTGCGGCGGCTGCAGGTCGCCCTGGTCCGTTCACCTGATTTCCTCTACCGAAAGGCGAACTGACGATGACGTTGCGCTTGGATCGTCGCCAGCTACTGAACGCGATGGGGTTGGGCGCCGGGACGTTGTTCCTGCCATCGCTGATGAGCGATCGCCAGGCCCACGCCGCAGGCGCCGCCAAGCGGCTGCTGATCTATTACACCTCACACGGGCCTCCCTACTGGGACTGGAGCATGCGTCCGGCAGGATCGGGCGACGACATGACCCAGGACTGGGAGTTTTCTCTGGACACGCTGCCCCAGTCGGCCTGGAGCAAGATCCTGGCGCCACTGTACCCGCTGCGCAAGAAGGTCCTGGTGCTCGACGGCCTCGCCAACACCGCCGCCTTTGCCAGCACGCCGACCAACAACCACAACGCCGGCCGCTCGACCATCTGGACGGGCGCCGAGGTCAGCATGGACGGCAACGAGGCTGGGGGAACCGGCGGCGGCATCTCGGTCGACCAGGTGATCGCCGAGCAGGTGGCCATCGCCGGCCGCAAGAAGACGCTCTATTGCAACGTGCGCGCGAACTCGCCGCTGTTCCAGGGAAAGAACCAGACCATCGGCGGGCTGTCCGACGGGGCACGGCTGTTCGACTCCATCTCCGGTTTCGTGGGGACGACAGCGGCGCCGTCGGGTCCGACCAACCTGGACAAGATTCGCAAGGCGCGCGCCAGCCTGCCCGATCTGGTCCGCCCCGAATACGACGCGCTCATCAAGAGGGTGGGCAGCGAGGACAAGCGAAAGCTGCAAGGCCACGTCGACCTGATGAACAGCCTGCAAAAGGAACTGCAAGCCCAGGCGGCCCCCATCGGCGCCGTCAGCGGTCCGAACGGCGGCGCCTGCACCCTCGGCTCGAAGCCGCCCGGAGCGACGTCGATCCTGAACACGGTCGACGGGCAGCTGAAGCTGCTGGTGGCGGCTCTCTCCTGTGACATCACCCGGGTGGCGGTGCAGGCCGTCGGCCAGCTGTCCGGCTCCGAGTTCGGGGCGGTGAGCGGCGCGGACGTCCACCAGGACATCGCCCACCAGGCGAGCGCGCCGGGCTCGAACGCCTCGACCATGATGGCGGCGTACTACACCAAGCACACCGAACAGTTCGCCCGGCTGCTGTCGATGATGGACGCCATCCCCGAGGGCAGCGGCACCATGCTCGACAACACCATCGTCGCGTGGGGGACCGAGCTGGCCAACGGGCCCCACGACATGTACCGGATCCCGTTCATCATCGGCGGCTCGGGGGGCGGCTACTTCCGGACCGGGCGCTACCTGAAGTACGCCGAGACCGGGCCGACGCCGTGGCGGGCGAACTACGGGCCGCAGACGAGGCGACTCGGGCCCGCGCACAACAAGCTACTGGTGTCGATGATGCAGGCCATGGGCCTGCCCAACAACAGCATCGGCATCAGCGCCGCCACCGCGAACAGCAAGACCGGCGGCGGTCCCGTCGACATGGTCGGGCCGTTGCCGCGCCTGCGCTGATGCTCGCACTAGGTTTTCTGATCGCCGTCGCTCGGGCGGTGACGGCGCCCGCGCTGGAACCTGCCGATCTGCGCGCCGAGTACCGCGCCAATCCCCTCGGCCTGGATACTCCCGCCCCGCGGTTGAGCTGGGTGGCCAAGGCGCGTCTGCGCGGGCAGCGCCAGACCGCGTACCAGGTCGTGGTGGCCTCGACCCCCGAGCTCCTGCGCGACGGCCGCGGCGATCTGTGGGACAGCGGACAGGTTCCTTCGGACGCTGGCCTGGGCGTGGTCTACGCCGGCAAGTCGCTGCGATCGGGTCAGCGTGCGCACTGGAAGGTGCGGCTGTGGGATCGCGACGGACGCCCCTCGGCGTACGGTGCGTCAGCATGGTGGGAGATGGCGCTGCTGCGTTCGGAGGACTGGCGCGGCACCTGGATCGGACGCGATCGCCCACCTCCTGGCGATGAGAAAGCCTTCTTCGCCGAGAACCCGTCGCCGCTGTTGCGCAAGGCGTTTCGGATCTCGGACAGGAAGATCGAACGGGCCCGCGCCTACGTGACCGGACTCGGCTACTACGAGCTGAGGCTCAACGGCGAGCGCGTCGGCGATCACCGCCTCGACCCCGGCTGGACCAACTACGACAAGCGGGTCCTCTACTCCATCTACGACGTCACCGCGCAACTGCGGTCCGGCGACAACGTCGTGGGCGCAAAGCTCGGCAACGGCTGGTACAACCCACTGCCGCTGCGGATGTTCGGCAAGCGCGGCCTGAACCTGCGCGAGACACTGCCGATCGGAGCGCCCAAGCTGCTGCTGCACCTGGAGATCGAGTACACCGACGGAACCCGCGATCAGGTCGTCAGCGACACCAGCTGGCGCGCCACCGATGGGCCGCTGCGCAAGGACAACATCTACCTGGGCGAGGTGTACGATGCCCGCCGCGCGCAACCGGGCTGGGACCGCATCGGCTTCGACGACCGGGCGTGGGAGGCGGCCGTACGCATGTCGGCGCCCGCGGGGGCTTTGCAGGCCCAGGACGCGCCTCCGATCCGGGCCGGCGCCGTCATCCAGCCGATCGCCTTGCGCGAGCTGTCTCGTGGAGTCCACGTCTTCGACATGGGCCGCAACTTCGCTGGATCGATCACCCTACGCGTGCGCGGCGCCGCGGGTAGCAGGGTGATCCTGCGGTACGGCGAGCTCCTGCACCCCGATGGCTCCGTGAACGTGGTGACCAGCGCCGCCGGGCAGATCAAGAACTGGTCGGCCACGAAGGGGCAGCGTTGGGGTGAGCTGGCGGCGGAGAAGGCCTGGGGCGAGTCCGACGAGCCGCCGACCACGGCCATGCAGAGCGACACCTACGTGCTGCGCGGCAGCGGCCTCGAGACGTACACGCCGCAATTCACGTGGCACGGCTTCCGTTACGTCGAGGTGCGCGGTTTTCCGGGTCGGCCGTCGCGGGAATCCCTCGAGGGACACCCTCTTTACTCGGACGTGACTCCGGCCGGGTCCTTTGCCTCTTCGAACCCGCTTTTCGACCGGATCCAGCAGGCGGTACTGGCCAGCCAGCTGAGCAACATGTTCAGCGTGCAGTCGGATTGCCCGCACCGCGAGCGTTTCGGTTACGGCGGGGACATCATCGCCACCAGCGAGATGGCGATGCTGAACTTCGACATGTCGCGGTTCTACGCCAAGACAGCGCGCGACTTCGCAGACGCGCAACGCCCGCTGGGCGGCTTCACCGAGATAGCGCCCGACGTCGGGATCGACTCGCAGAGCCTCGGGGACGGCGCCGGCCCGGTCGACTGGGGGACGGCGCATCCGATGCTGGTCTGGCAGCAGTACCAGTACTACGGCGACCGGAGGTTGCTCGAGGAGCAATACGAGCCGGCACGTCGATGGGTAGATTTCCTGGCGACGAAGGCGGTCGACGGGATCCTGGACAACGGCCTGTCCGACCACGAATCGCTGGCGCCGAAGCCGCGGGCGCTCACCGGCACGGCTTCCTACGCCTATAGCGCGATGCTGGTGGCGCAGATGGCGCGCGTGCTGGATCGAGCCGCGGACGTCGCGCGCTACGAAGGGCTGGCCAAGGAGATCCGCGCCGCCTTCAACCGGCGGTTTCTCGATGACAAGACTGGCCGCTACGACGTGGGCACGCAGGCCGCTCAGGCGTTCGCGCTGTTCCTCGACCTGGCGCCACCTGACCCCCGCATCGGACAGGCACTGGTCGCCGCCGTGGCAGCGGCGGACGGTCACATGACCACGGGCATCTTCGGGACGAAGTACCTTCTCGCCGCGCTGACCGATCTCGACCGCGCCGATGTCGCCTACGCCATCGCCAACCAGCGAACCTTCCCGGGGTGGGGATACATGCTGGACAACGGTGCCACCACGTTGTGGGAGTCCTGGCACATGGACCCCGTCGTCCGATCGCAGAATCATCCGATGTTCGGCTCGGTCAGCGAGTGGTTCTACAAGGCCCTGGCAGGCATCCGTCCCGAGGCGGACGCCGTCGGCTTCGATCGCGTGGTGATCCGCCCCAACGTGGTCGGCGACCTGACCTGGGCGCGGGGCTCGTACGACAGCGTGCGCGGCCGCATCGCAAGCGCCTGGCGCGTCCAGGGTGACACCATCAGCCTCGACGTGACAGTTCCCGTCTCGGTGTCGGCGACCGTGTTCGTTCCCACGGAACACCCGGAACTGGTCACCGAAAGCGGCGTCGCCGCGCGGAAGGCACCCGGGATCGCGGTCGTGCGCGATGGCGTGTACCGGGTCGGCGGCGGCCAGTACCGCTTCGTCGCTCCGCGTTTCAGGTCTTCTGCACCGGCGGAACCTCGACGGTGACGTCACCGCCGAACACGCAGGCCTGACAGGCGAGGCGCACCTTGGTCAGGTAGTAGACGTTGCCCATGTGCCTGCGTTCGGCGGCATTGAACGGCGTCAGGTTGTCCTCGCCGTCGACGATCTTCACCCGGCACAGGCCACAGGTGCCATTGCCGATGCACGCGGTGGCAATGGGAACGCCGTTGCGCCGGCCGACATCGAATACCGATTCGTCGTCGTCGCACTCGAACCGCACGTCGAACGGCTCGAACCTAATCCAGGGCATCGCTTGCCTGGGGCCAGTGTGACAGGCCGACCCGGTTCCCTTCCGGGTCGCGCACGTAGATGGTGTAAGGCGTGCTGTCGAAGATCGGATGCCCTGCCGCCGCCAGCCGGGAGATCCAGGTGGCGCGTTCCGTCGGCCCGATGGTCAACGCCGCCATGTGCCAGCCACCCTCGTCGGAGCGGGGGCCGGACGCGCGCTCGAGGGCGAGAAACGCTCCCTGCCCCAGATCGAGCCAGACAGAACGCTCGTCCCAGCGCCTCAGCACGGCGAGCCCCAGCACCTGGGTATAGAAGCGCTCCGCTCGCGCGAGATCCTGGACCAGAAGCGCGAGGTGGTGAATCGCCACGACGTCAGCGTATCACCGGAGGTTACGCCGGGGCGCTGCTGCCGTCGTCGGGCATCACCGGCATGCCTCTGCGCACTGGCGGCCCAATTTCGACTACGGCCGCGCTTGCGGAGGGCAATGCCGTCCTCAGCTTTTGCAAGGTGCGCACGGTGGAAATTTACCTTGACGGCCGTTCGGTGGGGACGGCCGAGGAAGCGCATCTGGACCTGCCCCACGGCAAGGTATGTCTGACTCACCTCGACGCTGTGGCCGGGCTCTTCTTCGCCACCACCATGGGCGCGGGTGGGTGCGACAGCGGGCATGACGCACCCCTTGGATGGGTGGCGGTCGACGACGGTCTCGGCCAGTGGATCGAGGTGCCGAGCGCCCGCGTCTTCTCATTCTCGTCAGGAACCGGCGAGGTGGTCTTGATCTCGGGCGGATTACGCATCGGGACCGACAGTCCGGGATTGAGCCCCTGACCCTTCGTCACGTATACAGTACGCCTCGTGACGTTCGCTTTTGCCGCCCTCGGCCCATCCGCGCCCGCCGACCTCGGTCGTGACCTTCCTCTCGGACGGGCCGGATACACCATCAAGGACCTTTACGATCCGCGGCGGCTCCAGGAACTCGACGCGGATTTCCGACGCGACCTGGCGACGGCCGACCCTACCCTCGCCCAGCGGTTCGAGCAGTTCCGCGCCGGCGCCACGCTGCCGCCGCCCCAGGACGGCGATTTGCTGATCGCCGTCGCACGCCACCTGTCGCTTTTCTTGGCTCAGCTTTTTCGGCTTGGGGAGGCGCGACAGACGTTGCTCGACGTCGCCGCGCGGGAACAGGTGGTTTTCCGGATGAAGGAGTTCATCGCCCGACGGGCGATCAAGAAGCACCCACCCGGGACCATCCCGGCGGACGATGCGCCGGCGCTCAGGCAGGCGGTTCGCACACTGGCGCCGGGGCCCGACGAGGAACTTGCGGTGGCTCAGGCGCTCTGCCGCGCGCTGGACGCGGAGTCTACCGAGTTGCCGCTGTTCGAGCGCTGGGCCGCGGTCCATCACCACGATCCGGTCGCCCGACAGGCGGTCACGAGCTGGGTCTCCTTTCGTTCCCCGAACAAGCTGGACTACGAGCATCTGGTCCCGGCCGATCACCTTCATCTGAGGCGCCGCGACGGCTTCGCGCTGACCGATCCGCGGATGAGCAACCGCGAGGTGATGAACGAGGTCGATTACTGTCTGTACTGCCACACGCGCCTCAAGGACTCCTGCTCTCACGGCATGCGCGAGAAGGAGGGCGGGCTGAAGAAGAACCCTCTGGGGGTGTCGCTGGCGGGTTGCCCGCTCGACGAGCGGATCAGCGAGATGCACCTCCTGAAGAAGGAGGGCGATTCGCTGGGGGCGCTGGCGATGATCGCCATCGACAACCCGATGGCGCCGGGCACCGGGCACCGCATCTGCAACGACTGCATGAAGGGGTGCATCTTCCAGAAGCAGGATCCGGTGAACATCCCGCAGGCCGAGACGGGGATCCTGACCGACGTGCTGGCGCTGCCCTACGGGTTCGAGGTGTACACGCTGCTGACGCGCTGGAATCCGCTGAACCGCGCCCGCCCCTACGCCCTGCCCTACAACGGGAAGAACGTGATGGTGGTCGGCCTGGGCCCGGCGGGCTACACGCTGGCGCACTACCTGGCCAACGAAGGCTTCGGAGTGGTGGCCGTCGACGGCCTGAAGATCGAGCCGCTGCCCGCTGATCTCATCGGGGGCGACGTCTGGCCACCGCGCCCGATCGAGAGCTGGCAGTCCCTGGCAAAGGGGCTCGACCGCCGCGTGCTGGTCGGGTTCGGCGGGGTGGCCGAGTACGGCATCACCATCCGCTGGGACAAGAACTTCCTCCTGGCGCTGCACCTGGTGCTGGCGCGCCGGCCGAACCTGCGCATCTACGGGGGCGTGCGGTTCGGCGGCACGTTGGATGCCGAGCAGGCGTTCAAGCTGGGGTTCGATCACATCGCCATCGCCGCCGGGGCAGGCAAGCCGACCATCATCGACGTCGAGAACAACCTGATCAACGGCGTGCGGAAGGCTTCGGACTTCCTGATGGCGCTGCAGCTGACGGGCGCGTTCAAGAAGGATTCGATCGCCAACTTGCAGGTGCGGCTGCCGGCGCTGGTGATCGGCGGCGGCCTGACCGGGATCGACACCACCACCGAGCTGGCGGCCTACTACCCTGTGCAGGTCGAGAAGTTCCTCGACCGCTGGGAGCAGATGGCTTCGCAGGTCGGCGAGGCGGCGCTGTGGAAGATGTATGGCGCCGAGGAGACCGGCATCGCGCGGGAGTTCCTGGAGCACGGGCGCGCGGTGCGAGCCGAGCGAGGGCGCGCGGCGGCCGCAGGAGAGGCGCCCGATCTGAAGGCGCTCGTGACCGCCTGGGGCGGCGTCTCTCTGGTCTACCGCAAGAGCATGCAGGACTCGCCCGCCTACCGCCTGAATCACGAGGAGATCATCAAGTTCCTCGAAGAGGGAGTGCGTTTCCTCGAGGGCCTCACTCCCCTTGCCTGCGTGCCCGACGAGCACGGATCGCTGATGGCCATGGACTTCAAGCGCAAGGACGGCGAGCGCGTGCGGCTGCCGGCCCGCTCGCTGATGGTGGCGGCCGGCACGTCGCCGAACATCACCTACGAGAAGGAGCATCCCGGCACCTTCGAGATGGAGGGCAAGGCGTTCCGGATGCACCGCACGGTGCGGGTCGAGGGGAAGATCCGGATCGAGCCGGGCGAGGGCTTCTTCACGTCGTACGCGAAGCAGGGCCGCTTCGTCACCTTCTACGGCGACAACCACCCGGTCTACGCCGGCTCGGTGGTGAGGGCGATGGCCTCGGCCAAGCACGGCCATCCGCATGTGACGGCGCTGTTCGCCGACGAACTGGCGGCTCTCCGCCTCGAGGACCAGCCCGCGCGCGAGGACGCCTGGCAGGCGCTGGTCAAGCGCCTGGATCACGACTGGCGGGCCACGGTGCACGAAGTGCGGCGGCTGACCGAGACCATCGTCGAGGTGGTGGTGAACGCCCCCGCGGCCGCGCGCAACTTCCGTCCCGGGCAGTTCTTCCGCCTGCAGAACTTCGAGAGCCTGGCCGAATTCCCGATGGAGGGACTCGCGCTGACGGGGGCCTGGGTGGACCGCGACCGCGGCCTTTTGTCTTTGATCGTGCTGGAGATGGGGGGCAGCTCGCGGCTGTGCGCCCGCCTGCGGCCCGGCGAGCCGGTGGTGGTGATGGGTCCGACCGGCACGCCGACCGAGATCCCGCACGGCGAGGCGGTGGCCCTGGCGGGCGGTGGCCTCGGCAACGCCGTGCTGTTTTCCATCGCGCGGGCGATGCGCGACAACGGTTGCCGGGTGCTGTACTTCGCTGGCTACCGCCGCCGCGAGGACATCTACAAGGTCGAGGAGATCGAGGCCGCAACCGATCAGGTGATCTGGAGCGTGGACACGGGCGAGCCGCCGGAGCTGCGCCGTCCCCAGGACCGCGCCTTCCGCGGCAACATCGTGCAGGCGATGGTCGCCTTCAGCCGCGGCGAGCTGGGCGCGCCGGTGGTCCCTCTGTCCGACTGCAGCCGGATCATCGCCATCGGCAGCGACCGGATGATGAACGCGGTCCGCGAGGCACGGCACGGGGCGCTCAAGCCGCAGCTGCGCCCCGACCACATCGGCATCGCCTCCATCAACTCGCCCATGCAGTGCATGATGAAAGAGGTCTGCGCCCAGTGTCTGCAAAAGCAGATCGATCCGGTCACCGGGAAGGAGACCGTGGTGTTCAGCTGCTCCAACCAGGATCAGCTCCAGGACGCGGTCGACTGGAAGAACCTGAACGCGCGCCTCAAGCAGAACACCGTGCAGGAAAAACTGGCCGACCTCTGGGTCCGCCGGGCGATTTCCATCAATCCTTAAAGTTTTGGTTTATGTTTTCCGCGGCCCCGGCTGCCGGCCAGCTCGTCCTGCAGCTTGCTGAAGTTCTGGTAGCGGTCGGCAGCCAGCGCGCCTGAATCGAGGGCTGCCCGCACGGCGCAGTCGGGCTCGCTCTGGTGGCGGCAGTCCCTGAAGCGACAGCCGCCGGACAGGGCCTCGATGTCCTCGAACGAGGTGAGCTCCGCGTCCCAGATCTGCAGCTCGCGCATGCCCGGGGTGTCGATCACCAGCGCCCCGCCCGGCAACTGGAACAGCTCGGCGCCGGTGGTGGTGTGCTTGCCCCGGTGGTCGTACGCGCGCACCTCGTTGGTCCGCTGCCGCTCCTCACCCATCAGGCGGTTGAGGAGCGTCGACTTGCCCACGCCGGACGAGCCGAGCAGCGCCACCGTGCGCGCCGGTTCGAGCATTGCCCCGATCGGGTGATGGCCAGACGGGTCATTGAGGCTGATCGTCACGATGGTGCTGCCCGAGGCGATGGACTCTGCCGTGGCGCGCCGAGCGGCGACGTCGGGGCAGAGATCCGCCTTGTTCAGCAGGATCACCGGACGGGCGCCGCTCGAAAGGGCGACGGCCATGTACCGCTCGAGCCTGCGCGGATTGAAGTCGGCGTCGAGGCCCATCATGAGAAAGACGGTGTCGACGTTCGCCGCGACCACCTGCTCGTGGCCCGATGGCGAGCGGCGCGCGAACTTCGTCCGACGCGGGAGCACGTGACGGATCACGGCAAGATCCTCGCGCTTCATCGCCACGGCGACCCAGTCTCCGACCGTGGGAAGGTCGGCCGCAGACGGGGCGTCGTGCTGCAGGCGGCCGGCGGCGATGGCACGGATCTCTCCGCTGGGCGTCCTCAAGCGGTAGAACCGTCCATGATCCACGACCACGCGCGCAGGCTCGAGGTCCTCCTGCCGCAGGGCCGCGAAGTCCGCCGCCAGCGCGTCGGTCCAGCCAAGGGGGGTCAGGGCATCCATCAAGCCGAGATTGTAGGTGATTGCCCACCTCAACGCCGCAGAGCGCGCGGCGGTACTATCGGGAAGATGATCGGGAAGATGAGTGTGCTGCTGGGCTCGATCCTTGTTCTGGCCGCCGGTGCCGCGCGGGCCAGCGAGCCGGCCACCTGCACCGCCGACCTGCCGCCCGAGGGCTCGCCGCTGCGGCGCCTGACCCCGACCGAGTTCGACAACACCATCCGCGATCTACTCGACGACGACAGCCGGCCCGGGCGGCGCTTCCCCGAGGAGGGCGGTTCCGGCTTCGACAACAATGCCCACCTGTCGATCGCCACCCGCCTGCACGCCCAGAAGTACATGGCGGTGGCCGAGGAGATCGCCGGGCGGGCGACGAAGCTCCCACCCGACGACGCTGCGGCGCGCGCCTGGATCCCCGAGTTCGGCCTGCGCGCGTTCCGGCGGCCGCTGATGCCCGAGGAGGTGAGCCGGTTCCAGTCGCTCTATCGGAGCGCGCGGCGGAACACCGACGTCCAAGGCGCGTCCCGGATGGTGCTGCAGGCAATCCTGCAGTCACCGCATTTCCTTTACCGGGTCGAGGTGGGCAAGCCGGACGCCGCCCGTCCGGGCCTGCGCCGCCTCGGCGACCACGAACTGGCATCGCGGTTGTCGTACTTCATCTGGGCCACCATGCCCGACGAGGAACTGTTCCGCGCCGCCGCTGCCGGTCAGTTGCACACGGCCGAGCAAGTCGCCGCCCAGGCGCGGCGCCTCCTGGCCGACGACCGCGCGCGCATCATGGTTCGCCGCTTCTACGAGCAGTGGCTGGAGCTGACGGATCTGGCCGCCGCCGGCAAGGACCGCAAGGTGTTCCCCGGTTTCGGACGAGAAGTCCTGAGCCTCTTCCGCCAGGAGTTCGACCGCTTCATCGACTACGCCACCTGGGAAAGCGACGGCCGCATCGAGACCTTGCTGACGAGCCCCGTCACCTTCGTCAACGGGCGTCTGGCCAGCCATTACGACCTGCCGGGCGTCGACGGCGATGCGTTCGTGAAAGTCGAGGCGCCCGGCAAGCGGGCCGGGATCCTGACGCTGGGCGCGTTCCTGGTGACCCACGCCAAGACGACCGAGACCTCGCCGATCAAGCGCGGCGTGTTCATGCGCGAGCACCTGCTGTGTCAGATCCCGCCACCGCCGCCCGACAACGTGAACGTGAAGCTGCCGCAGCCGTCGAAGGACCTGGTCACGCTGCGCGACCGGATGGAGGAGCACCGCCAGGAGATCGGCTGCAGCAAGTGCCACGCGTTGTTCGATCCGCTGGGTCTGGCGCTGGAGAGCTACGACGCCACCGGCCGCTGGCGGGCCACGGACAACGGTCGCCCGGTGGACGCTGCGGGAAAACTGATCCAGACGGACGTCGACGGCAATTTCGAGAACGCCATCGACCTGGCGAGTCGCCTCGGACGCAGCGAGCAGGTGCGTGACTGCTACGTCAAGCAGTGGTTCCGCTACGCCTTCGGCCGCACCGAGGCCCCCGCCGACGCCTGCACCATCACCACCTTGAAGCGCATGTTCGACGCCCGGAACCACGACGTGCGCGAGCTGCTGGTGGCGCTCACCCAGACGGACGCGTTTTATTACCGCGTAGGAGACCAACCACGATGATCAGCCGACGGCACGTGCTTCGGGGGGCTGGCGGCGTCGCCCTGGCGTTGCCGGCGCTGGAGGCCATGGCAGCGCGCAAGGCCCAGCAGTTCCCGACCCGGTTCATCGTCTTCTTCACCGCCAACGGCACCATCCACGACGCCTGGCGGCCATCGGGCAACGAGACCAACTTCCAGTTCTCCGAGATCCTGCAGCCCCTCGATCCTTGGAAGCGCAAGCTGGTGGTGGTCGATGGCCTGGCGATGAAGAGCCGCCGTCAGGGACCGGGCGCCAACGGTCACGACAAGGGGATGGGGCACCTGTTGACCGCGCAGAAGCTGGTCGTCGGTCCCAGCGGCTACGGCGACTTCTCGCACCTGCCCGACGGGACAGCGGGCGGCATCTCCATCGATCAAGAGGTGGCCAGACGCATCGGCAAGACCACGTTGTTCCCGTCGCTCGAGCTGGGCGCCCGCTCCTTGCTGGACACGAAGCGGCAGCTGACGAGCCGGATGTGCTACCGCGGGCCGTTCCAGGTGGTGCCGCCCGAGAACGATCCGGCCGAGGTGTTCCGTAACTTCTTCGTCGGCGTGGGCGATGGCTCGAAGGCGCTGACCCGCCTGCGCCAGCAGCGGCAGAGCGTGCTCGATCTGGTGATGGACGACTTCCGCACGCTCGGCCGGCAGGTGGGCGCTGACGACCAGAGGAAGCTGGACGCGCACCTCACCGGCATCCGCGACATCGAGCGCACGCTGGCGCCCCAGGGCCGCAAGCCTGCTGCCTGTCGCGCCCCCGCGGAGCCGTCGGCCGAGCGCCCGCTGGAGAACGACAGCTACCCGATCGTCGGCAAGCTGCAGATGGACCTGATGGCGATGGCGCTCGCTTGCGATCTGACCCGGGTGGCGAGCCTGCAGTGGTCCACGGCGCAGTCGGGGATCCAGTTCAGCTGGCTGGGCCACACCGAGGCACACCATGGCCTCTCCCACCAGGCCGACGACAGCGACGAGGCGCGCAAGGAGTTGACCGCCATCAACCGCTGGTACTCCGAGCAGTTCGCGTACCTGCTGACGAAGCTGGACCAGGTGAAGGAAGGTGACGGGACTTTGCTCGACCACACGCTCGTCATGTGGTGCAACGAGCAGGGCAACGGCGATCGCCACACCGACAGCGACCTTCCGTTCGTGCTGGCGGGCGGCGCCAACGGACGCATCCGCACCGGCCGGTACCTGAAGCTCCCCGCGGAGACGGCGCACAACGATCTGTACGTCTCGGTCCTGCACGCCATGGGCTTCCCCGAGGTGACCACCTTCGGCCTCGCCGAGGTGTGCAAGGGTCCCCTGCCCCGCCTGACGTGATCAGCGTCCTTCTGCCGGTACGCGACGCCGTGGCCACGCTGGACGCGGCCATGGCCAGCCTGCTGGGCCAGACGCTCACCGCCTTCGAAGTCGTGGCTGTCGACGACGGATCGACGGACGGGAGCGCCGATCTCGTGGAGGCGTACCGCGATCCCCGTATTCGCGTGCTGCGAGGCCCGCCACTCGGGCTGGTCGCGGCGCTGAACCGGGGTCTGGCCGCCTGCCGCGGGCGCTACATCGCGCGCATGGACGCCGACGACGTGGCTCATCCTGACCGGCTCGCGGCGCAGCGGGAGTTGCTCGAGACCCGCCCCGACCTGGGCGTCGCCAGCTGTCTCGTCGAAGGCATCAGCACCGACGGCAGCCCTTTGCGCGCGGGAATGGCCCGCTACGTCGATTGGCAGAACGCTCTGCAGTCGCCCGACGAGATCGTGCGCAGCCGCTTCATCGAGAGTCCGGTGGTGCACCCCACCGTGCTGATCCGGCGCGAGGTGATCGAGGGAGTCGACGGCTACCGTGACCAGGGCTGGCCCGAGGACTATGACCTGTGGCTGCGGCTACTCGCCGCCGGCGTGCGGTTCGCCAAGGTGCCGCGGCCGCTGCTGGTGTGGCGCGATCATCCGGCGCGCGCCACGCGCGTCCAGCCGAGCTACACCCCGGGGAGGATCCGGGCGCTGAAGCTGCACCACCTGCTGGCCGGGCCGCTGGCACGCCGGCAGCCGGTGATCTTCTGGGGCGCGGGGCTCGAGGGCAAGCCACTCCTTCGTGAGCTGGCGAGGGAACTGAGCGTGCCGCTGGTCATCGAGGCGGATCGACGCAAGATCGGCAACGTCATCCACGGCGCTCGGGCCATCGCCATGTCCGAGCTGCCAGCGGCGCTGGCGTCGCACCCGCAAGCGATGGTGCTGGTCGCAGTGGGTGTCCCCACGGCGCGTCCCCTGATCCGCCGCGACCTCGAAGCGCAGGGCCTTCGCGAGGGAGAGTCGTTCTTCTTCCTGTGCTAGCCTTGCCGCCGCGATGGACAACCTGGTGCTGACGCTGATCGGGCCCGACCGGCCAGGCCTGGTCGAGGCGGTCGCCGAGGTCATTGCGGCCGAGGGCGGCAACTGGCTGGAGAGCCGCATGGCCCATCTGGCGGGAAAATTCGCGGGCATCCTGCGGGTCGAGGTTCCGACCAGCAAGACGGCTGCGGTGACCCAGGCGCTCGCGAAGCTGGAGACGCGGGGGCTGAAGGTGATGGTCGAGTCGGGAGTCCCGACAGCGTCGCACGGCAGCGCCCGCGCGATGGAACTGGAGCTGGTCGGCCTCGACCGTCCGGGCATCGTCCGCGAGATCTCGCAGCTCTTGGCGGGGAACCACGTCAACGTCGAGGAGCTGACCACCGACCGCACGAGCGCCCCGATGTCCGGCGAGATGTTGTTCTCGGCGCGCGCGTGCGTACGCATCCCCGCGGACGTCGATCTCGCGTCACTGCGCGCGGGACTCGAACGTGTCGCCAGCGATCTGATGGTGGAGATCCGGCTCGCAGACGTGGACACCGTCAAGGGGCGCGGCCGGTAACTCTCCGTCTCCGAACCGTGACTCGCGCGCACCGCGCACCGCGAGTTCTCCTGGGTATCCTCGACGCAAAGCGACCTGGTCCCAGGATTGCTGTATCACTCGGTATGGCACACAGGGACAAGGTGTTGGTGGTGGACGACGATGCCGACGTGCGTGAGACGCTGCTGTCAGCGCTGCTCCAGGCTGGCTATCTCGTCGATAGCGCCCGTAACGGTTTCGAGGCGCTCGCTCACATAGGGACGAGCCCGGCAGCAGATCTGGTTCTTTCGGACGTGCAGATGCCGGGGATGACCGGCCTGGAGCTGATCCAGTCGCTGCGCGAGCGCGGGTTCCGCCAGCCGGTCGTCCTGGTCACCGGCGGACCGACGGGTGACATATGCACGGGGGCGAATTCCTACGGGGCGACCGCCTGCCTGACGAAACCGCTCAACCTCGACGAGCTGGTCTGGGCGATCGAGTGCGCGCTGGCCTGCCGCCGGGCGCGACCTACAGCATAGGAAGATTGCGCGTCGAACGCGCGAGGGGGAACGCGGCGTTGATCCGCCGCAGATCCTCTTCCGTCAGCTTCAATTCCCCGGCGGCCGCATTGTCGCGCACGTGTGCCGCTTTCGACGCCTTGGGGATGGTGAACGCGATCGGGTCACGCAGCAAAAAGCGCAGGGCCACCTGCCGCGCCGTGACGCCGTGGGCGCGGGCGATTTCCCCCAGCACCTGCGCCCCTTCGCCGTCGGCCTCGACGAAGCGCCCGACGGCGAACGGGCTGTAGCCGACGATGGGCACGCCGTTGTCGCGGCACCACGGGATCACCGCGTGCTCGATCCCCCGCTGTTCGAGGTGGTACAGCACCTGGTTGCAAGCCAGCTTGCCGGGCCCGACCAGTTTCAGTGATTCGCGCAGGTCCGGGACGTCGAAGTTGCTGACGCCGAAGGCGCGGATCTTCCCCGCCTGAACCAGCTCCTCCAGGGCCGCGAAGGTCTCGGCCAGCGGATGGTCCTGGCGCCAGTGGATGAGATAGAGATCGAGGTGGTCGGTGCGCAACCGCTGCAGGCTCTGCTCACAGGCGCGCACTGTCTTGCTGCGCGAGGCGTTCTTCGGATGCACCTTCGACGCCAGGAACACCTGATCGCGACGCCCCTCGAGGGCATCCGCCACCAACTCCTCGACCTTGCCCCAGCCGTAAAGCTCGGCCGTATCGATGTGGGTCATGCCCGCGTCGATCCCGGCTTGCAGCGCGGCCACGCACGAGGCCCGGTCGTCACCTTCCATGTTCCATGTCCCCTGCCCGACCACGGGTACCAGGCGTCCGGCAAGCGTACGCGTTTCCATCGGCGCCATTCTAGCGTATGGCCCGGCGGGCCACGTCGTCGAGGGCCAGCCGCTCGGCGTTTGCGATCACTTTCCGCAGGAGCACGCACAGTTGCTTGCGCTCACGCGGGCTCAGGCCTCTCTCGATGCCGGTGCGCATGTCGTCGGCCAGCGTGCGCAGTGACGAGGCGAGACGCCGGCCGCGGGGGGTCGGGTGTAGCTGACCGCGGCGTCGGTCCTCCGGGTGCGGTCGGGTGCGGACCAGCCCTCGCTGAGACAGGCGCTTGACGACGCGGCATATGGTCGGGTCGTCGGCTCCCGTTTTCAGCGCCAGCTCGTGCAGCGACAGGCCGTCATCGTCGTCGTCATGCAGGTGCAGGAGCACCCAGAACTGCTGCGGCCCGAGTCCATACTCCTCCAGGCGGGCGCACAGGGCCTGCTTCGCCCGTCGGCGCACGGTCGCCGCAAGCAGGGCGATATCGTCAGAGGCGGGCAAGAGGTGCATGCGCAATCATTGCTATAACAACAACATGGGCCGGTCAACACGGCTCGGTGCTACCATCAGGCTTCGGCATGGTGATTCTGGTGGTGGAGGACGACCCCGAGGCGCGTGCCTCGCTCGAGGATCTGCTGCGGAGCGAGGGATACGAGGTGGCTTGCGCCGAGGATGGACGCAAGGGGATGGCGTATCTGAAGACCGCAGATCCCCTCCCCCGGTTGATCCTGCTGGATCTGCTGATGCCCCACGCCGACGGCTTTCACTTCCGCGAGCAGCAGCTACGAAGCGCCCATCTGGCTGGGATCCCGGTGGTGGTGATGACGGCCGACGGGCACGTCTTCGATCGCATGGACACGCTGCGCGCCGCCGCCTACGTGCGCAAACCCGTCAACACCGAGGCGCTGCTCGATCTCATCCGACGGCTGATACCATCTCAACGTGCGCCCGTTCGGTGATGTAGTGAGCCCCAGGAGGTTTCCCATGTCGATCCGTTCAGCCATCTTCACCACCCTTGCCGTCTGCTTGCTGGCGACCGGCGCCGTCACCGCCCAGGTGAAGAAGGGCAAGACCCGCTTGCTCCAGACAGAGCAGTTGATGGAGGGCCTGGTGAAGCCGAGCCACGCGGCCATCAAGAAGACCCTCGAGGCTGCGGCCCCGACCGACGACGACTGGAAAGCTATCGCCATGCATGCCGCCCTCCTCAACGAGTCGACGTACACGATGATGGATGACGGCCGCTCCCCGGACACAGCGTGGTCGGATGCCGCCACGAAGGCCATGCGCCAAGGAAGCGCCGATCTGGTGAAGGCAGCGGATGCCAAGGATCAGCCTGGCGCCAAGACCGCTCTGGCGGCGCTGGGCAAGAGCTGCAAGGCCTGCCACGAAGTGCACAAGAAAAAGAAGCAGTAGCGCTACCGACGCCGTTTCGGCCTGTCGTCGAGTTGCAGCTCGGTCGACACGATCAGCCGCCAGCGCCCGCGATCCTTGGTGTACACGTGCAGGATCAGCCGCAGCAACGGCCGACGCGGCGTCCGCCACTCCACGCCCGAGAGCCAGGTTGCATGCGGAACGATCACGTCCTCCAGCCGTGCGCGGCCGGGAAGATCATCGGGACGCTCGAACGTGCGGGACGCCACGGTGCGAACTTTCCGGCCACGCACCGGGATCCGTAGCTCGCCCACCAGACTGCGACGGTCGTACCTGGGCAAGCCCCCGATCTCCACCTGGCAAACCAGCTCGTCGTCGGTCGCTTCTTCCCGGACCCGCGGGATGAGGACGTGCGTGCGTCCGCCGCCGATGAGGCAGCCGAACGCGCTGGCGAACGGCCGGATCGGGGCCGCTATGGAGAGCGCCAAGAACAACCACACGCGGCGCGCATCATAGACTTGGACACCGCCCGATCGGGTGATAGAGACGGCCGGTGACCTGGCAGCAGATCTATTCGCCTCTGGGCGGCGTGCTCGGGTCTGCCGCGCTGGGCGCCATCCCGGTCGTCATCCTCCTGGGCTGCCTCGGGTTCTTGCACGTCAGCGCCCACCGCGCAGCGCTGCTGGGTCTGGTGGCAGCGTGGCTGGTGGCGGTGCTCGGTTTTCGCATGCCGGCGCCCTTGGCGTTGGCAGCCGCAGGCTACGGCGCCGCGTTCGGGCTGTTTCCGATCGGCTGGATCGTCCTGAACGCCATCTTCCTCTACGACATCACCGTCACCACGGGACAGTTCGAGGTGTTGAAGCGCACCATCGCCTCGGTGGCCGATGACCGCCGCGTTCAGGCGTTGCTGATTGCTTTCAGCTTCGGCGCATTCATGGAAGGAGCCGCCGGCTTCGGGACGCCGGTGGCCATCTCGGCAGCCATGCTGATCGGGCTCGGCTTCTCGCCGCTGAAGGCGGCCGGCCTCGCGCTGATCGGGAACACCGCTCCTGTCGCCTACGGGGCGCTCGGCACTCCGCTCATCGCCCTGAATGCCGTGACCGGACTGCCGCTGTCGCAACTTTCGGCGATGGTCGGGCGGCAGCTGCCGTTCTTCTCGGTATTGATACCGTTCTGGATGATCGGTGTGCTGGCGGGCGTGCGCGGCATTCGCGACGTCTGGCCCGCGTGCCTCGTCGCCGGCGTCAGCTTCGCGATTGCGCAGTTCTTGCTGAGCAACCTCCACGGCCCTTGGCTCGTGGACGTGGTCGGGTCCATCGTCTCGATGGGCAGCCTGTTCGTGCTGCTGCAATTCTGGCGACCACGCTCGATCTGGCGGTTCGAGGGCGAAGCGGCGGCCGTGGTGGAACGTCCCACCCGGCGGCAGGCGGCCCGCGCCTGGATGCCCTGGGTGCTGCTGTCCGTGGCTGTCTTCGTCTGGGGGATCCCCGCGGTGAAGAAGGCACTCGACGGTCTGTCGGTGTTCAAGGTGCCGGTCCCGTTCCTGCACCAGGCGGTGATTCGCATGCCTCCGGTCGCACCGAGGCCCGAGCCCGAGGCGGCGCTCTTCACCTTCAACTACCTGTCCGCAGCCGGCACTGCCATCCTGCTCGCTGCCATCGCCAGCGGCCTCTTGCTGGGCCTCCGACCTGGCCGCTTGCTCCGCCTCTACGGACGGACAGTGCTGCGCGTGCGGCTTTCGTTGCTGACCATCGCCGCCATGATGGCGCTGGGGTTCACCACCCGCTACTCGGGCTCGGACACCACCATGGGCCTGGCATTCGCCTCGACGGGCGTGTTCTTCCCTTTCTTCTCGCCGCTCCTGGGATGGCTCGGCGTGGCCCTCACCGGCAGCGACACTTCGTCGAACGTCCTGTTCGGCAACCTGCAGAAGGTCTCGGCCGAGCAGCTCGGCATCTCGCCCGTCCTCACCGCCGCGGCCAACAGCTCGGGCGGCGTGATGGGCAAGATGATCGACGCCCAGAGCATCGTCGTCGCGAGCGTGGCCACCGGAGCCTCCGCCTCGGCGGGCTCGATCCTGCGCTACGTCTTCTGGCACAGCCTGGTGCTGGCGTCGCTTGTCGGCGTGCTGGTGCTGCTGCAGGCGTACGTGTTTCCCGGCGTCGTGCCCTAGTAAGATGCCGGCCATGTCCGAAGAGACCTTGTTCGGTGTCCCGGTCGACCAGTTTCCGCGCATGCTCCCGTTGCGGCAGAAGTACCCGGACCGTGCCACCGTCGACGTGAAGCAGGCACTCGCAGCCACCTGGCGCCTCGACGTGCGCCGCGGAAGCCGGGTCGCGGTGGCGGTCGGCAGCCGTGGCATCACCCGCCTGACCGAGGTGGTTGCGGCCGTGATCGCCCGCCTGCGCGACGCGGGGGCAGAGCCATTCATCGTCCCGGCCATGGGCAGCCACGCCGGTGCCACCGCCGAAGGCCAGGCCGAGTATCTGGCCGGTTACGGCATCACCGAGCAGGCGATGGGCGTGCCGATCCGACCGTCCATGGAGGTGGAGGTCATCGGCAAGACGCCCGAGGGGATCCCGGTCCACATGGCGACCGAGGCGCTGAGGTCCGACGGGATCATCGTCGTCAACCGGGTGAAGCCCCACACCGACTTTCACGGCCCGGTCGAGAGCGGTCTTCTGAAGATGATCGCCGTGGGCCTGGGCAAGCAGGTGGGCGCCGCCACCTTCCACGCTGCTGTGGCGCGGCTGAACTTCACGCAGGTGATCGCCAGCGTCGCCCGCGAGAAGCTGCAGAAGGCGCGTTTCCTCGGTGGCGTGGCCATGGTCGAGGACCAGCGCCACCAGCTCGCGCGCGTCGAGGCCGTGCGCGCCGAAGACCTCGAGACGCGCGAGCCGCAACTCCTCGACGAGGCCCGCAGCCTGATGCCGCACCTGCCGATGGACGAGATCGACCTCTTGATCGTCGACTACCTCGGCAAGAACATCAGCGGGTCGGGCATCGATCCCAACGTCATCGGGCGAGACGCTCACACCGGCTATTCGGCCTGGCTTGGACAGAAGACGACCCGCAAGCCGCTCATCCACCGGATCTTCGTGCGCGACCTGACGCCCGAGACACACGGGAACGCCACCGGCATCGGCATGGCGGACTTCACCACCATGCGCGTGGTCAAGGGCATCGACCGGGTCGCCTCGTACATGAACGCCCTCACCTCCCTGGCGGTTCTTTCGGTGAAGCTGCCGATCCACTACGACGACGACCGTGAGGTGCTCTCCAAGGCCCTCGGCAGCCTGGCTCTGGCGGATCCCCGGGCGGCGCGGGTGATCAGGATCCGCGACACCCTGTCACTCGAGCAGATCCAGGTATCCGAGGCCTGCCGCGCCCCGCTCGAGAGTCGGACCGATGTCATCCTGGGCGGACCGTCGCAGGCGATGGCGTTCGACCCCGCCGGCAATCTGATCTAAAGCGTGTTGGCGAGCCGCTCCCAGCCGCCGGGGCGGAAGGAGGCGCGTACGTGGCGGGCCCAGCGGGATATCCGCGCCTCGAGATCGTCGGCGACGACGACGGGCCGGGGCTCGCGGCGGATCCGATTGAGGAAGGCGTTGCGCCAGCCGTCGGAGCGCAAGAGGCCGTGCAGGTAGCAGCCGACGGCGCGCTCCGCGACCGCTCCGACCTCCGCGCCGGCACCCTCGACCAGCGGCGCTGTCATGCCCGCCGTGCGGCCATGGTGGATCTCGTAACCGTCGATCGCGTGCCCGGCGGACGGCCAGGCGCTCTGAAACCGGGGCGTGCCGAGCTGCTTGTCGGCCGCGAAGATGGTCTCGACGTCCAGGAGGCCGAGGCCTGGCCAGCTCCCGCCCGGCCCGTCGGTGCCGAGCGGATCGATCAACGTGCGGCCGAGCATCTGGTACCCGCCGCACAGACCCAGCACCCACGCGTCGGTCTGACGGATCGCCTCGGCAAGCCCGTTGGCCGTGTGGTGCTGGAGATCGGCGACCGTGGCCTTGGTGCCGGGGAGGATCACGAGGTCGCGCTGGCCGAGCGCGCGGCCGTTCGTCACCCAGGCCATGGCCACGTCGGGCTCCGACAGCAGCGGCGCCAGATCGTCGGTGTTCGCGACGTGCGGGTGCAGCACCACGGCCACATTCAGTCGTCCGTCGACGGGAGGCGCATCGATGGGCAGGGACAGCGGTCGATCTTCCTCGTCGAGGCCATGGTTGGCCCAGGGCACGACGGCCAGCACGGGTACGCCGGCGAGATCCTCGAGCCGCGCCACTCCGTCCTCGAACAGCTCCGGATCTCCCCGGAACTTGTTGACCACGACCCCCAGCACGCGCTGGCGATCCGCGCTGGGCAGCAGATCCAGGGTGCCCTTCACCTGGGCGAAGACGCCGCCGCGGTCGATGTCGGCAACCAGCACGATTGCCGCGTCCACCCGCCGCACCGGACGCAGATTCACGAAATCCCGATCCATGAGGTTCAGCTCGACGGGCGATCCTGCGCCCTCGATCACCAGCAGGCGGTAGCGGGCCGCCAGCCGATCGAGCGCGGCGTCGGCGACCTCGGCCAGGGTGTTTCCGGGCTGAAAGTATGAGGCGGCCGAGCGACGCCCGAGCACACGGCCGAGCGCAATCACCTCCGCCTCCCGCTCGGTGACCGGCTTCAGGAGCACCGGGTTCATGTCGACGTGCGGCCGCAGACCACAGGCCTGAGCCTGGAGGATCTGGGCCCGCGACATCTCGCCGCCGTCCGGGGTCACCCCCGCCTGAAGCGACATGTTCTGCGCCTTGAACGGCGCCGGGCCGAACCCGGCGTCGGCGAAGAGCTTGCAGATCGCGGTGGCGATCAGGCTCTTGCCGACGTCGGACGCAGTGCCCAGCACCGCGATGGCGCGGGTCACTTACTTCTGGCCGCCGCCGCCCGGCCCGCGACCGCCGCCCTCGCGCCGGCAGGAGAGTGGGCCACTGCCGTCACGGCCCTTCAGGCACTTGCCTTCGATCTTGCGGTCGCCCATGGTGGCCGAGCAAGCGTCGTTCTCCTTCTTCTTCTCGCACGCCTTCAGCAACTCCGGTGGGGGCGCCGGGCGGCAGACCAGCGTCTTGTCGTCGCCTTCGACGCACTTGCCGGTCCGCTTCATGTCGCCGAAGGAGACCTCGCAGGTGTCATTCACCTTCTTCCCCTTGCAGGCCTCCGCCATCATCGCACCGCCACGCCCACGACCCGGGCCTCCGCCGCCCGGCGGCTGCGCCAGCGCCAGCCCACCAGACCCCAGCAAAAGAACCGCGAAACAAGCCACAGTCTTGCTCATCTTCAATCTCCTTGTGAGGGACTGGACGATGACACGCGAGCCTCCCCAACGGTAAGCCCGGATTCCGCCTGCGTGGGTGACAACGGAAGTTCGACACGGAACGTCGCCCCTTGCCCTGGTGCACTCTGGACGGTGATCTTCCCGTGCATGGCCTCGACGATCTTGCGCGAGATCCACAGGCCGAGCCCGAAGCCGCCGTAGTGGCGGGCCGAGACACCGCGTTCGAAGCGTTCGAAGATCCGCTCCTGCTGCTCGGCCGAGATGCCGATGCCGCGATCGATCACCGTCATACGGGCGGTTCCGCGCTGGCCCACGCGCCGACCATCGATGGCAATGGTGATCGGGCTGCCCGCGCCGTACTTGATGGCGTTCGAGACCAGGTTCGACACGACTTCTTCCAGACGCAGGGGATCCCACCGACCGACGATCGGACCGGCCGCGTGGACAGCCACCTCGCATCCGGCCTTCTTCGCCTGATCCTGCAGGCGCGCCGCCACGTCGTCTACCAGTTTACCCATGTCGACATCGTCGTACTCCAGAGACAGCCGGCCCTCGCGGATGCGGCCCACGTCCAGGAGGACCTGGATGAGGCCGCCAATGCGTACGGTCTGATCCTGCGCCGCCGCCGCTCGTTGCTTGAGGCGCGCAAGCAGGGCGCCGTCTCCCTGCCGCTCGAGCATGCGCATGAGGCCGTCCAGGTGGAGTTGCAAGGCCGTCAGCGGCGTCCGGAGCTCGTGCGAGGCGATGGAGAGGAACTCGTCACGGCTCTTCACCGCATCGCGCAGCTCGTTCTCCGCGGCCTTGCGCTCGGTGACGTCGATGCACGAGCCGATGTAGCCGGCGAAGGCGCCGTCAGCGCTGTAGCGGGGCGCCCCGCGATCCAGGATCCAGCGGTGCTCGCCGTCTGCGCGCCGCAGGCGGTACTCCATCTCGAATACCCGGCGGGCATTGAACGCGTCGACATAGGTGTCCATGCACCGCTGAAAATCCTCGAAGTGCACGCCTTCGGCCCAGCCGACGCCCCACTCCTGCTCCAGTGTGCGCCCGGTGAAGCGCAGCCAGGTCTGGTTGAAGAACGTGCAGAACCCGTCAAGCCGCGACATCCAGAGCAACACCGGTGACACATCGGCCATGTTCTGAAAACGGCTCTCGGTCTCGGACAGCAGCTGCGCCGCCACCCTGCGCTCGGTCACGTCGCGGAAGACGGCCATGCCCCCGAAGATCTCGCCGTCCTGCAGAGGGAAGTAATGGGCATCAAGAACCCGCTGCGACGGGTGGCTGCGATGCTGAAGGGGCGGCCTTCGCTGACGACGGTCTCTCCGGCAAGAACCCGATGGAAGACGCGATCTTCGCCCGTCTCCACCAGGAACGGGAACAGCTCGAAGGCGTTCTGTCCCAGGACGTCGGCTGCTGGCATGCCGGACAGCTTCTCCATCGCCGGATTCCAGATCACGAAGCGGCACTCGCGGTCGAAGGCCAGCACGCCGTCCATGCTCCGGGCCAGCAGCTGCTGCATCGACGCCAGCGCGCGATCGGGGATCACGGCGGTTGCTCCAGGGCCGCGGCCAGCGGCTCCACCGCCGCCTCGGCAATCGGACGCCATCGCGCCACCCAGGCATCGATGACAGCGCGGTTCTCGGGCACCGAGTCCCCCGCCAGATCCAGGAGCGCAGCGGTCCAGGCCCGGTGCCAGGCGCAGTCCTCCTCGAACGCCGCCAGCATCTGGGCCAGAAGGAAATCGCCGCGCCCCCTGGCCATCCGGCCGAGGTCGGTGACGAACAAGCGGTCCACCACCGGCTTGAGACAGAGGTTGAGGGCCACGAGCGCCTCAGCCCAGTCATAGGTGACGAGCAGCCGCTCGATCGCCTGACGCAGGGGCTGCCACGAAGAATCTTTCTCCCACAGCGCGCGGCTGTCGGCGCCGAACTCCGGGAAGATCCGCCGCAACTGGGCCATGCGGTAGGCGACCCGCTGAAGCCGCCGGACCTCGTCGGCCGCCTGAAGCGCCGCGACGATGGTGATTCGCCCCGACGGCGCCATCTGCCCGATGTAGGACGCGACCATCTGGAATCCGTGCAGCGGATAACGCTGTGGCGCAAACAGACGTCCCAGTCGTTCCTGCCACCCGGGCGAGAGTTCCCGGTCGTCGGCGGTGGCCAGCAACCTGTCCAGGTGAGACTCCTGCGCGCTCTGCAGGGCGGTGTACTTCGCGTAGGTCGTCTCGCGCGGATCCCTGAACGCTTCCCAGTCCTCGCACCTCAGCGGCGAGCCTTGCTGGTGGCGCCGGTACCACTCGGCCAGCGGCACCTCGACCTCGAACCCGCCCCGCCGGACGTAGTACAGGAGGTCGGACGTGGCCACGTCGTAGTCCGACGGGATCTTGTGGTACCGCGCCAGGTGCGAGTAGGTCTTCATGACCATTCGGCCGCCTGTGACGTGACGCTGAACCGGCCCTTGAAGGACGACATGATCTTCTCGAGATCGCCGGGGAGCACGAAGGCACGCTGGGCGTGACGTTCGATCGCCTCCCGTGTGACCGCGCACCGCTGCGGGACCAGGACGCGCAGATAAGCGCCGCGGTCGACCACCTCGACGGCCGGGTTCTCTTCGCGGATGGCAGCGACCACCGCCTCCGCCAGCGGGCCCGCGTGGAGGACCGGATCCACGCCCTCAGACATCGATATCCACCCAGATCTGGTCGGCGTCGACCCGCACAGGAAAACGATGGAGCGCCGGCGTGGGCGGATTGCGGCCATGGCCGGTGCAGGCGTCGTACTCCCAGGCGTGCGCCCAGCAGGTGAGCACCCGTCCCTTCAAGAGCCCCTCGCTCAGCGGGATTCCTTTGTGCAGGCAGCGGTCCTCGTATGCGTGGACGGCGCCCTCGATCCTCACGAGCAGCACCTTGCGTCCATCGACGTCGAGGCCGCGCATCTCCCCGTCCCAGAGGCTCCCGGCATCGGCCACGGCGCGGAAGCTCATGTCAGGCCTCGACCACGTCGAAGCGATCGAGCGGCTGCATCTTGGCGCGGGCCACCGTCTCGGACGGATCGACCACCCGGCCTCGGTAGATCAGCTTCATCGCGCGCCGCTCGGCCCGCCGTGTGCGTGCCGCCTGCTGGAGCTTGGCAGCCAGTTCGGCGGCCGTGTCCTCGGCCCCGGCGAGCACCAGCAGCCCCAGGGTGTCGCCCTCGAGGAATCCGTAGAGGGGTATCACCGTGGCTCCCGGTGCAACCACGGGTACACGCCGCCAAAGGCGTCCTTGCCCCAGTCGTCGTAAGTGAGGCCGAAGTACTGCCGGACGAGCGCGATCAGGTTCGCCGGAGCCTCGCCGGCGAGGACGCGCTTCACGACATCCTTGTGGCTGGCGTAGCGCTCCGGCTCCTGCTCGAAGATCCAGCGGCACGGTTCGGAGCAGAAGATGTACCGGCGGCCACCGCGGTCCAGCACGGTGGCGCTGTTGTGGCGGGGCGTCCCGTTGCACAGCACAAGCTGGCACAGATCGCAGAAGCCGACGATCGCCGTCCCGTGCACCGCGAAGTCGTTGCCGGGATCGGCCTGCCGCCAGCAGTCGGTGATCCGCTCCCAGACTGGCTCGTACTCGGACCACGAGGCGGGATACTTCTGGCGCAGCCACGTCCGCTCGACCGGGCCTGGCAGCACGAAGTCGAACCAGACGGAGGCTCGGTAGGTGTAGGCGCTGGCGTAGACCATGTGGTGGTAGTGGTCGAGCGCGGTCATGAACTCGTCCCAGTACCAGGGCCGCTCGAGGCCGTACTCCTTCAGCGAGCGCAAGAACTGATCGATGACCCACTCCTGCATGAACTCCTTGAAGGACCGCGTGCGATGCTCGACCGGCGTCAGGTAGTCCATGCTGAAGCCGGTGACCACGGCGAACAGCAGCCAGCTGCGCCAGAACCACTTGTCCAGCAGGTACTGCGCGTAGGCGCGGTCGTGGACCGCTACCTTTGCCAGGACCGGGCCGCCGATCTGCGAGTGGCGCGCCTCGTCGCTCTGGATGCTGTTCACCATCGTCTCGAACATCCGGTCACCCACCCCGTGGGCCAGCGACGACAGGCCGACGAACTGCAGGTTGGTGAACCCGGTCTCGAACACGAAGTTGGTGGCGATGGCGAACTCGATGGCGTTCGAGCCCAGCAGCAACTCGTCGACCAGGTGGCGGCCGGCGATCGCCACCCAGTCGTTGGAGTGATAAAAGCGGTGCGTCCAGTCGAACTGCGGGTGGACCTTCACGAGCTCCTGCATCAAGAGGAGCGGGATCTCGGTGTGGCGGAACTCGTCGAGAGCCCCGAAGTTCGCGGTGGTCCGCCAGGCGCTGTCGCGGCCGAAGCGCGCGCCGCGGAGGTTGCCGATCACGGCCGCGAACTCCGCGAGCGGCAGCGTGGCGGCGTGCAGCTTGAGGGCGTTCAGCCAGCCGGGCGGGAGCTTGCGCGCATCCTCGGCGCTCCCCAGCGCCGCTCGCACCGCCTCGACGGCGGCGTTCTTCTCGTGCTGGTTGGCCACGTACTCGGCGAAGGTCGTCTTGTAGGGCTCATCCCAGTCGCGCCACGCGCTGTGGGGCAGGCGCGGCCGGCCGCTGGGCACCTCGGGGAACACATCGTCCTCGCTGACGTAGGAGAAGTCCCAGTCCAGCTTGCGGGCGAGGTGCAGCCACTCGTCGCGGTCCATCGGCCTGCCTCTGAAAGTACTCCCATTCGCGAGAGTCGCCTGTGAGAAATGTCACAGGAACTGCTGCCTCGAGTCCTCGATTGTAACCCGGTCACTCTGTAGGCTGCGGGACGTGGAACGCTCTGGCCTGTTCGCTCGCATGGCGGCGCTGACCGCCGTGTATGTGGCGACGGCAAAGCTGGCTCTGATGATGGACGCCGTCTCGGGCTTCGCGACGCTGGTCTGGCCACCTGCTGGGATCGCCCTGGCGGCGCTGCTGCGTGGTGGCAGCCGGATGTGGCCCAGCATCGCCGTGGGCGCCTTCCTCGTGAACCTGTGGAACGGGGCGCCCCTTGTCTCGGCACTGGGCATTGCCGCCGGCAACACCATCGAGGCAGTCATCGGGTACGTCCTCATCCGACGCGTCGTCTCAGGCGCCTTCTCCCTGGCGCGCCTGCGCGACGTCTCCGCGCTGGTGTTCGGCGCCGCGGGAATCAGCGCCATGATCGCCGCCAGCGTGGGCGTGCTCAGCCTCGTCGCCGGGCAAGTCATCGGCGGGTCCCAGCTTGGCGAAACCTGGCGAGCCTGGTGGCTCGGCGATGCCGTCGGGATCGTGGTGGTGGCGCCACTGCTGCTGCTGCGTGCCGTGGATTTCAGGGTGACACTCGGCAGTCGATCGTGGGCCGAGCGGGTGACTCTCGCGCTGGCGGTGATGGTCTGCGCCTGGGTGGTGTTCGGACCCTCCGGTCTGTCGCCGGCCAACGACTCCCGTCAGGCATACCTGATGTTCCCGGTTCTGATCTGGGCCGCCACCCGGTTTCGCGAGCGCGGCGCGGTGGTCATCACCTTCGCCATGGCTACGACCGCCGTCGCCGGAACGGCGCTGGGCCACGGTCCGTTCGCGTCGGCGTCGCTGCACGAGAACCTCATCGGGTTGCAGGCGTTCATGATGGTGCTGGCGGTCACCGGCCTGCTACTCGGCGCCAGCAAGGCGCAGCTCGAGGCTGCAGACGCGCGGGCCGCTTTCCTCACCCGGACCAGCGAGATCCTGGCTGGTTCACTGAACTACGAGGTCACGGTCGAGCAGGTTGCCCACCTCGCCGTCCCCTCCTTTGCCGACTGGTGCGTCGTCGACGTGATCGAGGGCGAGCGAAATCTGCGGCGCCTCGCGGTCGCGGCCGCTGATCCCGCCAAGCGAGCGGCGATGCTCGAACTGCGCGATCGGTACCCGCCGACCTGGGACTCGCCGCAGCCGGCGGGGCATGCGCTGCGCACCGGCAAGCCCTATCTGCGCGAGCGCCTCACCTCCGAAGCACTGGTGGCGCTCACCCGCGACGAGCAGCACTTGGCGCTGATGCGCCGCCTCGATCCACGGTCAGCGATGGCCTTTCCTCTGGTGACGTCCAGCCGCACCGTCGGCGTGATCACCTTCGCCCTGTCGGAGTCGGGCCGGCGGTACGGTCCGGACGACCTGGCTTTCGGCGAGGAGATCGCCCGACGGGCCGCGGTCGCCGTCGAGAACGCGCGGCTTCATCGCGCCAGCGAGTGGTGGGAGCACCTGTTCGAGCATGCCGGCTGGGGCGTGGCGCTGACCGATGCGGCCACCGGCCTCTTTCATGCCGTCAATCCCGCCTTCGCGCGCATGCACGGCTACACGATCGGCGACCTGACGGGCAAGCCCCTGATGAGCGTCTGTCCGCCCGATCAACACGAGGACCTCCAGAGGCAAGCCCAGGTCGCCGAGGAAGCCGGCCGCGCGACCTTCGAGTCCGTCCACGTGCGCAAGGACGGAACGCGCTTCCCGGTATCCATCGACCTGGTGGCATTGAAGGACGCGGCCGGGCGGGTCATCAGAGCGGCCAACGTCGTCGACATCTCGGAACGCGTGAAGCTGCTGGAGAGCGAGCAGACGGCGCGGATCGAGGCCGAGCGCGCCAGCCGCGCCAAGGACGAGTTCCTGGCGATGCTGGGCCACGAGCTTCGCAACCCCCTGTCGCCCATCGTGACCGCGCTGCAGCTGATGAAGCTGCGCGGAGGAAAGATCACCGGCAAGGAACAGGAGGTGATCGAGCGTCAGGTGCGCCATCTCGTCCGGCTGGTCGACGATCTCCTGGACATCTCGCGCATCACCCGCGGCAAGATCGACCTCGACCGCCGGCCGGTCGAGATCGCAGAGGTGGTGCTCAAGGCGGTGGAGATGGCCGGACCGCTGTTCGAGCAACGCAAGCACATCCTGAACGTGAACGTCCCGCACAGGGGAATGCGCGTGGACGGCGATCTCGATCGGCTGGCGCAGGTCCTGGCAAACCTGCTGACCAACGCGGCGAAGTACACACCACCCGCGGGCCGCGTCGACGTGACGGCCCGGCGCGACGGCGCCGTTCTGCGTCTGAGCGTGCGCGACAACGGGATCGGGATCTCCGAGGATCTCCTGCCGCGCATGTTCGATGCATTCGTCCAGGGTGAACAATCGTCGGAGCGGTCGGAGGGCGGCCTGGGGATCGGGCTGTCGTTGGTGAGGAGCCTGGTGGCGATGCACGGCGGGGAGGTGACGGCCACCAGCGGCGGCGCCGGTCGCGGCAGCGAGTTCGTGGTGAAGCTCCCGCTGCTGCCCGCCGATGCGGCCGAGGCCACGCCGGTGCCCGAGACGGTGCGTCCGTTCAAGGCGCGGGCCCCCTTGCGCATCCTGGTGGTGGATGACAACCGCGACGCTGCCGAGTCCCTGGCCGAGATCCTCCAGTTCGCAGGATACGACGTGACCGTCGCCTTCGATCCCGTCGAGGCGCTCGCCGCGGTCGACGAAGCGCGGCCCGACGTGGCGATCCTCGACGTCGGGCTGCCGGTGATGGACGGCTACGAACTGGCGCGGCGGATCCGCGAACGGGTGCGGGGAGCGCCTCCGCAGTTCATTGCCGTGACCGGTTACGGCCAGGAGCGCGATCGCGCGCGCAGCACCTCGGCTGGATTCGAGTCGCACCTGGTGAAGCCCGTCGACGCGGACGTGCTCCTGCGGGTGCTCGAGGGTGGCACCCCGCCAAGCTAGGATCGGACCGGCGCGCCGGTCAGGGTGGTGGTCTGTCCGATGCCAATGTCACGCTGAACCGTCAGGCGGGCAGCGGCGGGATCGCGCTTGCGGAGCGCCTCGCAGATGGGCAGGTGGTCCGCCTTGAAGGTGGCCGCGGCATTCGATCGGGTGACCTCCATGTACATCAGACGCTGCGTCCGATCGAGGAGCTGCGTGAGAATCCGCTCGAGCTCGGCGTTGCGGGACATCTTTGCCAGCAGCATGTGGAAATCGATGTTCGCCTTGATGAGGGCCTCGGGCCGCGCGCCCGGGGGCCGGTTGACGATCTTCTCCAGGTCCTTGAGCTCGGCATCGGACGCTCGCTGGGCCGCCAGCTCGGCGACGGTCCCCTCGACGAGCAGGCGCGCCTCGAACAGATCCCGGACCGCCTGGAAGCTGGACTTCGGCACCAGGAAGCCCCGGCGGGGCACGACCTCCAGGAGCCCCTCGTGGTGCAAGCGATTGCAGGCCTCGCGGTATGGGGTGCGGCCGATCCCGTAGCGTTTCATCATCTCGGGCTCCGACAGGAAGCCACCCTCGGGGATCTCGCCCCGGATGATGCCGCGCTTGAGCGAGTCGTAGGCCTTCTCCGTCTTGGTCGGCATGCCGGCGGAGATTGTCATTGACATGAATATATCATAAATATATTTTACTTGGACATGGCGTATCTCCTGATGCTGGTCCTGGCGGCAACCGCCCCGGCTCCCCGCCTGCGCGCTGGCGTGGCCCGCGTCGACATCACGCCAGCTGGCACCGGCGGGGCCATGTATGGCTACCCGAACCCGGAGCGCAAGGCGACGGGCGTGCACGATCCGCTGTTCGCCAAGGTGCTGGTGCTCGAGGCAGCCGGATCACGCCTGGCGATCGTCACCATGGACATCGGTAGCATCGTCTCGCACGACCTGCGCAAGAAGGTGGCGGACGAGCTGGGCATCCCCCATCTGCTGCTGGCGGCGTCGCACAGCCACTCGGCGCCGGCTTTTCCGCTACCGCCGGAGGCCAGCCCGTACCTGGCCGAGGTGGAGGAGAAGCTCTTCGCAGCGCTGTCCCGCGCGGGAAGCTCGATGTTCGATGCCCGCGTGGGCGTCGGCCGCGGGGCCGCGCCGCTTGGCTACAACCGCCTGCTGATGCGCGACGACGGCCGCGCCCGGGCGCTGTTCGACAACATGGAACGCATCCCCTACGGGCCGATCGATCCGGAGTTCGTCCTCCTGCGCATCGACGACGACAAGGGCGCGCCACGAGCCCTGCTGGTCCACTACGGCGTCCACGCCGTCGTGCTCGGCCCTTCCAACACCAAGTATTCGGCCGACTACCCGGGGGTCCTGCAGGCGCGAGTCGAGGCCGAGCTGAAGGGCGTCCAGTGCATGTTCGTGCAGGGTGGCGCGGGTGACGTCAATCCGTTGATGCTCGGACGCGCGAAGGTCGAGGCCGAGGACTTCGCGGTCGTCGACAAGATGGGCACGGCGCTCGCACTCGAGGTGATGCGTGCGGCCCGCGCCATCAAGACCGAGGTCCCGGCCCGGCCCTCCATCGCCGCCACCAGCGAGACCCTCACCTTTTCCAACCGCTGGGACAAGAGCAAGCACCTCGATGTCGGCATCACCACGGCGCTCATCGACGGCGACATCGCCATCGCCACCCTTCCCGGCGAACCACACCACCGGCTGCAAACGTCCTGGAAGCAGAACGCAGACGTCCCCACCGCCCTCTTCTACGGATACACCCACAGCGCTGGTGGCGGCTGGGCCGGGTACATCCCCGATCTGAAGAGCGCGGCGTACGGCGGCTACGGATCAGACACCTCGACCTCAGTCGAGATTGGCGCTGGCGAGACGTTGCTCGAACGCCACCGGATCAACCTTTATCGATTGCGCGGCATGTGGCGTGACAAACCAGGAGGCAAGTGATGCGTATTCGCGAGATACGGGCTACGGGGCTGCGCGGCGGGACGCCCGCCGGTGGCTGGACCAACGAACTGGAGCAGGACGACTGCGTGCACACGCTCGTCTCCGTCATTACCGACGAGGGGGTCGTCGGCCACGGCAGCGTCTACACCAGCGAGGATCTCGTACGCGGCGCCCTGGCCGTCCTCGAGCCGCTGTTCAAGAACGAGAATGCGCTCGAGCCCGAGCGGGTGAGCGAAACGCTGCACCAGCGCACGTTCTGGCAGGGCCGCGGCGGCGCCATCACTCACGCCATCAGCGGCATCGACATCGCGCTGTGGGACATCTTCGGCAAGGCGACCGGTCAGCCGATCGGGCGCCTCCTCGGTGGGCGTTACCGAGATCGCGTCCGCCCCTACGCCTCGACGTTGATGCAGGAGCCCGGGCCCTTGACGGATGACCTGCACGATTGGCGCGCAAAAGGGTTTCGCGCCTTCAAGATCGGCTGGGGTCCGTTCGGCCGCAAGGACGCGCGCACGGACGAGGCGATCGTCCGGGCGGCGCGCGAGGCGGTCGGAGCGGACGCTCTGTTGATGGTGGACGCCGGAGCCAGCGACGGGTTCTGGGGCCAGGGCTACAAATGGGCGTTGAACGCGGCCGAGATGCTGACCGAATACGATGTCGCGTGGTTCGAGGAGCCGCTGCCGCCCGACGCCCTCGAGGACTACGTGGCGCTGCGCCGGCAAGCGCGAGTGCCGATCGCGGGAGGCGAGGTGCTGACGCGCCGACAGGCGTTCCGTCCCTGGATCGAGGCCGGCGCCTTCGACGTGGTCCAGCCCGACGTCACCAAGGTGGGCGGCATCAGCGAGGAACGGCGGATCGGCTGGCTGGCACAGGAGCACGGCGTGCGTTTCATCCCCCACGGCTGGAACACCGCCGTCGGGCTGGCGGCCGATCTGCAGCTCGCCTCGGCCTTCTCGAACACCGATCTCGTCGAGTACAAGACCGGGTCGCCCTACATCGACGAGATCGTGGAGGGCGGCTGGCGCCTGGACGCCGACGGCATGCTCGCCATCCCCGACGGCCCGGGCCTGGGCATCAGCCTGGATCTCGACGCCGTCGCCAAATACAGCCGAAAGAGGAGAGCATCATGACCAACCGGCGCCAGTTCCTGGGAGCGGCGGCCCTGCTGCCCGCGAGCCGCGCGTTCGGCGCGAGCAACGACGAGGTCTTCATCGAGCGGGCCGCCAAGGGCAAGCCCCACACCGGCAAGGTGCTGGCGGCGATCCAGGCGCATTCGGACGATGTGCCGCTGCACAGCGCTGGCACCGTCGCCAAGCTCGTCAGCGAGGGCTACACCGGCTACCTCATAAGGGTCACCAACGACGACATGGGCGACCTCGAGGGCGACCAGGGGAGCATCTCCGAGACTGCGCTCTCGAACGAGCGGGACAACGACGAGGTGGCGCGCGTGCTCGGGCTGAAGAAGGCCTTCAACCTGAACTACCCGAACCATCGAATGAGCGGCGCCTCGTGGCCTGAACTGGAGGCGCGCTTCATCTTCCTGTTCCGCCTGCTGAAGATTGACACCATCGTCTGCTGGGACCCGTGGGGGATCGACGAGGAGAACCCCGACCACTGGGTCACCGCCCGCTGCGCCGAGGCCGCCTGCTGGATGGCGGGTCGCCCGCTCGACTACCCCGAGCAACTCGCCGCCGGTCTCCAGCTGCAAACCGTACGCGAGAAGTACTACTGGGCGCGCCCGAACGGTCAACGGATCAACCGCGTCGTCGACATCGGCCCATTCGTCGACACCAAGATCGACGTCAACCGAGCCAACAAGGGCAAAGGGCCCGCCGGCCACAACGGGGCACGGTTACGGGCCGAGCTCGAGAAGAAGGGGCTGACCTTGCCGCTGCTCGGCAACGACGACACCACGGCGGAGCGCGCTTACATCAAGGAGTTCGTGCTACGTCGGGAGAAGGAGATCGGCAAGAAGTACGGCCTGTCTTACGCGGAAACCTTTCGCTATCTCGGGCCTTCCTCCGACGGCGATCCGGTGTCCCGCTATGTGAAGGCGAACGCCCGTCCCCGGCGCTAAGATGCAGGCGTGCGTCGGGTTGCCGTCCTCATCCTCGTGCTCGCCAGTTGCCGTGACATCGCCCCGGTCAAGCACCCCGAGCTCGTCGAGGCAGGCGCTGGCGCGGTCGACCAGGTGGTGCTTGCCGCGATGGCCGACGCCCGGCGCGACAGCCGCCAGCTGGTGGTCTACGTCTCCGCCACCTGGTGCCAGCCGTGCGAGCATTTCCAGCATGCCCTGCGCGGCGGCGAGCTGGACTCCTACTTCCCATCGCTGCGCCTCCTGAAGTTCGACTTCGACCGCGACGGCCGCCGTCTGGCGACCGCGGGCTACGCCGCGGAACTGCTGCCCAGCTTCGTGATGCCCGGCCCGGATGGGCGCGGTACCGACCGCCGCATCGAGGGCGCGACCAAGGACGCCGACACCGTCGCCCGATCGATCGGCCCGCGCCTGCAGAGGCTGCTGGGGGTCGTCAGCCCCCCGCGGCCTTGAGCAGCGCCTTCATGTAGCCGAGGGTGTAGGCAGTCCCCGTGCGTGGACCGTCCACCATCTGCGGTACGTGGTCGGGGATGGCGGCGCCGCGGAAGTCGACCTTCTTGAGCGCCTTCATCACCTCGTAGAAGTCCATGTACCCGTCGTCGACGAAGGTCTCGACGAAGTGGGGCAGCGGCGCGCTGACGTTGCGGAAGTGGATCTTCCACAGCTTGCCGCGCCTCCCGAAGTAGTCGATCGCCTGAAGCACGGTCTTGCCCATCAGCTTGCCGCCCTCGAGCCAGGTGCCGCAGCAGAGACAGACCCCGACGTTCGGACTGTTGGCGATCTCCAGCGCGCGCACGTAGCCGTCGAAGTTGCCGAAGATGCAGCGGGGGACGCCCGCCAGCACCGGCACCGGGGGATCGTCGGGGTGGATCCCGATCCGGATCCCTTCTTGTTCGGCGACGGGAGCCACTGCCTTGATGAAGTAGGTGTAGTTCTCCCAGAGCTCTTCCTTGGTGTAGACGCGCCCGTGCGACAGCGGTGGCTTGTAGATCTTGTCGCTCCACCGGCCCTCGCCGCCCTTGGCCAGATCGAAGGCGCGCGCGCTGGCCCCGCCACGCGCGGGTTCACGGCCCGAGTTCCAGATACCATTCGCCATGTGCGCGTAGGTCGTGTAGCGCAGGCCGACCTTGCCGAGGTTTCGCAAGAACTGCTTGTACTCTTCTATCTTCTGCTCGCGTCCCGGCAGGTTCAGTGTCACCTCGGGCATGTTGTGGACGTTGCTGTTGCCGATGTTCCAGACTCGCAGCCCCGCCCCCTCGACCAGCGTCTTGAGCCGCGCGAAGTTCTCGTAGGTCGAGGCGGCCCCGCCGGTCGGGATGGCGACGTACTCGACCCCGAGCTGCTTCACGAACGCCAGGTCGTCGGGCTTCGGATCCGTGGGGATCTGCGCGGTGATCTTGATCCCCGGAGACAGGGGCTCCAGCTTCGCGGCGGCGGCCACCCGCGGAAGCAGCAGGGACGCGGCGGCCGCCTTGCCGAATTCACGTCTGTTCATGCGCGGCATCTTATCTTCACCCTACAGGGTCAGGGCGTTGACCAGCGACGGAACACCCCGGACCCCCTCGGGGGCGATGTCCAGCACGACGATCCGCGATCCCGCGGGTAGGTCGCGCCGGGCCGCCACCAGCGTCGCGGCGAGGCTATCGGCGCCTGCCGCCACCTCGAGGGCGATCGGCTTCACGCCCCAGGCAAGAGCGAGCTTGCGGGTCGTGTCCGGCTGGCGGCTGTAGGCCAGGATCGGCTGGCGCGGCCGGAAGGCCGACAACCGCAGCGAACTCACCCCGGTCCGGGTCGGGGCAATGATCGCCACCGCGTCCAGATCCTCGGCCAGCTGGACCGCCGCGGCGGCCAGCGCATTGCCCTGGATCGTACGCGGAGGCCCGACGTGCGGCGGCAGCAGCGGCTCGGTCT
Organism: Myxococcales bacterium; assembly: GCA_031423255.1. Taxonomy (GTDB): domain Bacteria; phylum Myxococcota_A; class Polyangia; order Fen-1088; family Fen-1088; genus JANPFD01. The sequence goes on from JANPFD010000136.1 coordinate 71,896, forward strand.
CGGTGAGGAGGCGCGCCATCATGTCGACGGCGGCTGCCGGATCGCGCCCGATCGCCGTCTCCTCGGACAGCATCACCGCATCGGTGCCATCGAGGACGGCGTTCGCCACGTCGGTCACCTCGGCGCGCGTGGGCAGGGGGCTCGACACCATAGACACCAGCATCTGCGTCGCGGTGATCACCGGCTTGCCGGCCCGGTTCGCCGCGCGGATCAGCCGCTTCTGCGCCGCGGGAACCCGCTCGATCGGGATCTCGACGCCCAGATCGCCGCGCGCCACCATGATGGCGTCGGAGGCCTCGAGAATCGGCTCCAACCGATCGAGCGCCTGCTGCTTCTCGATCTTGGCGATGATCGGGCGGCTGGTCAGCCGGCGCAACTCGACGATGTCGCGCTCGTGGCGCACGTAGGACAGCGCCACGTAGTCGGGCGTGAGAACGTCCAGCTCGGCCAGGTCCTGCCGGTCCCTTTCGGTCAAGCACGGCAGGTCCGACGTGTCGGCCGGCAGGTTGATCCCCTTGCGCGAGCGCACCACGCCCCCGACGATCACCCGGCAGCGAACGCCATCATTTCCGATCGACTGCACCTCCAGTTTCTCGGTGCCGTCTGCGATGTAGACTGGATCGCCCACGCGGACGCGGTCGCGGAAATCGGGATCGGCGACCGGTACCTCGGGCGAGCCCAGCACCAGGGTCTGACCCGCCTCGGCCGTGAACTCGTTCGGCAGGGTCCCCAGGCGCAGCTTCGGCCCGCCGAGGTCGACCAGCACCCCCATGTGGGGTGCAAAGGCACGCACTCGTTCCAGACGCTCGAGGTGCTCCCGGGGCCGGGCATGGGACAGATTGATGCGCACGATGTCGACGCCGGCGGCGATCATCCGCTCCATGACGCCGGGAGCGTCGCAGGCCGGCCCCAGCGTGGCGACGATCTTGGTACGTTGGTGGGACACGGCCGGCATTGTACCGACTAGTTGGGTGGCGCGCCGCCCATCATGCCGCGCACGATGGCCCCGACGGAATCGAAGGTCGCCATCGGGATGCGCCAGGTGATGGCCAGCGACTCGCCCCCACGATACGAACCCCAGGTCGCCAGGTGCGCGTCGGCCAGCATCGCTCCCGCCATGCCCAGCATCGCCCCGGGACCCGTCGGGCTCTTCCCTGCCATGGCCATCGCCGGCTTCAGCATCGCCGCCAGATCCATGTAGTAAAGGCCGTCCTCACCCTTGGTGTCGGCGAACGCGGCAGCGAGATCGCCCGTGGGGGCGCCCTTGGCCGTGGCCATCTCCGCCAGTCGCGCCTTGCCGTCCGGCCCGATGGCCATCAGCAGGCGCTCACCCGCGACCACCGTGCGGGCCTCGATCGGCTTGCCGTCGAAAAAGGGCATCGTCGCCAGCTGCGCGCGCGCGGCGGGGGGCATCGACTTTCCGTCCAGGGTGACCTTGGTGACCAGCGCGTCCCCTTCTCGCTTTGCGGCCAGCTTCATCTTCAGACCGCTGCCGCTGGCCTCGAGGAGGCGAGCCAGCCACGGCGCCTTCAGCAGGTCTTCCATCGCCGTCAGGATCGCCTTGCCGTCGACGCCCGGCTTCACCGCGTAGGCGAGATCGTACTTGACGTCGAGCTTCGGCCCGGCGAGGAACGAGAACCGCGCCGACCAGGGTCCGGCCAGCGCATCGAAGATGGCGTCGGACGAGGCAATCACCCGGGCGCGTTCGGCTTCGGGCACCAGCGTGTCGATCATCGTCGTGCGGAACAGGCGGAACATCTCGCGGCCGAAGACCATGTCGCCCATGGACCAGAACCCGACGGGTGGCTCGCCCGCCAGCAGCGCCGGATCGGCCACGTACGCCTTGCGGGGCGCGATCAGCTTGGCCAGCGGCGAGCCCGCGCGCGGCACCACCTCGAACCCCTGGGTCAGCCCTTTATCGGCGCCCAGCGCGATGGTGTAGCGGGCCTCGGTGGTGCTCTCGATCGCCTCCATGAAGTAACCAAGCATCGTCTGCGCCAGCTGCGTCGTCCGCTTGTCCATGCCCGGCGGCTGCTGGGCGGCCATCTCGGCCCGCGCCTTGGCGAACCAGTCCTTCACCGTGGTGCCCGCAGCCCGCGCGATTCCCTCGGGCAGCAGTGCCACGCGCACGTCGTGGGCGGATGTCCGCCGCGCCGCCAGCGCCAGCGCGGCACCCGCCACGAGCGCGTCCTTGGAATCCGTCAGGCAAACAGCCCCGTCGCGCGCGAGCATCCAGATCGTCTCCCCTGCCCCACCGTCTGCCGCCTCGACCCGCAACGCCCCTTCCGTCCGCTCGGCCACCCGGCCGATGGACGCGGCAAGGGCTTCGAGCCCGGCATCGGAAGGATCCTTCAGCGCGACGGCGCCGACGGCGGTCGTCACTTTCTGGCCTGCCAGAAAAACCGCGCCAGCTGGCTTGCCCAGATCCAGCTTCGCCAGCACGGACTCCGGCAGCTTGGTCCAGGACCAGCCCATCCGCTGCACATCCTGCTCCGAGAACGGTAGCCCCAGCTTCTTGGCCATCACGCCGACCGTGGCCAGCGTGGTCTGCGGGTGCGGCAGAGAGATCTCGGCAACGAGATCGGCGCGCCCCTCGGCGGCGGGCCTCACGGCAAGCTGCGCGGGCCGCGGCGGAGCCACCGGCTGGGTCTTCTGGCAAGCGAACAGGAACAGAGCCGCGACGAGCGCCGTCTTGACCATGGGCGGCATCCTACCGCTTCATGAGCGTGATCTGGGTCCAGACTCCGGGCCCCGGCTTGAGCGCGTCGGGCGTCCTCATGACCGCCAGGTTCTGGAACGGCAGCCCCTCCTTCTCGGCGGTTATCACCAGATACGGCGCGCCCTGCACCATCGTCTCGACGAAGTTGATCCCCTGCACGTTCTGGAAGTGCCGGCGATAGAAGCGGACGATCTCCTCGGACGGGCTGGCGATCTGGAACACCGCCGTGGTGCCAGTGCGGATGGTGGACTCGGCGCCGGGCGGCAACGGCACACCGAACACGTCCTCGCGGTTCCCCGTCGACGGCGGCACGGCCGCCAGGGCGTTGCGAGTCAAGCTGATGGTCAGACCGCCGGCCGTGCGCGCCAGCATCACATGGGTGACCGGCGCTCGCGCACCCTTGAACTGGAGGCCATTCGGGATCGACTCCACCTCGCCCCAGGGCTGACCGTGCTTGCGATAGAAGGCCAGGACCTTCTCGGCGCTCAGATCCGTCCGCAACGTCACCGCCTGCGGCGTGGCGGCATTCAGCTCGGCGCCCCTCGGCACCGGCAAGCCCTCGATGGGCGAGCCGGCCGGGGGCGCCTCCACATCCGGATCGGCCGGCGGAGGCTCCCGCGCGATCACCCGGGGCTCGGGGTTCGGCGGCGGATCGGGATCGGGCGGCGGATCGTGGCGCGGCGGGGGATCCTGCCGCGGTGGCGGGGGCTCTCTCTTGGGCGGCTCGGACACGACATACGCGTCCACCGCGCTCACGGCCGGCGCCTGCGTCAGCACGTCCGTCTGGGGCGGCCTGTTCCGCTGCGCGCGCCGAACCAGCTTGAACCCCACCAGTCCGACCAGCAGCACCCCGGCCCCTGCCAGCGCCAGCTGGGTGGTCGAGGGCTTGCGGCGAACCACTGGCGGCATCGTCGGCGCCAGCGCCGCGTTCGCCTGCGTGCGCGACGTCAGGGGACGCTCGGGCGTGGGGAACGACTTTGCGGCATCCGGACGGTCGCGCAGCACCTGGCGCACCTCGCGCTGCATCTCGGCCACCGACTGGAAGCGGTTCTCCGGCGCCTTCTCCAGCGCGCGAGCGACGATCATCTCGGTGCGCGGCAGCACCACCAGCCCCGAGATCCGCCGCGAGGGCGGCTCCACTGGCTCGCTGATGTGCTTGAGCAAGAACTCGAGCGCACTGTCCGCCGAGAACGGGAGCTGCCCCGTCAGCATCTCGTACAGGATCAACCCCAGCGCATAGATGTCCGTGCGCTGATCGACCGTCTTGGCCTGCGCCTGCTCGGGCGCCATGTACTGCGGCGTCCCGAAGATCGCCCCGGTCTGGGTCAGCTTGGCGTCTGGCGCCACTTTCATCTTGGCGATGCCGAAGTCCAGCACCTTGACGTAGTCCTCGGTGCCATGACGGTCGGTGAGCATGATGTTGTCTGGCTTGAGGTCGCGGTGGACAAGCCCCAGGTCGTGCGCCTCGATGAGCGCGCTGCAGATCTGGTCGAGGATGCGCATCGTCCGCGCCTCGGGAAGGGCCCCCCTTTCCTCGATGAGGTCCGTGAGGGTGCGCCCCTCGATGTACTCCATGGCGATGTACAGTTGCCCGTCGTCGGTGCGGCCGAACAGGTGCACCTGCACCACGTTGGGGTGGTTCATCTGCGCGACGATGCGCGCCTCGCGCTTGAACCGCTCCTCGAGATCGGCGCCCGCTCCCATCAGGCTCGGGTGCATCACCTTGACCACCACCCGTCGCCCCATCTCCAGTTGCTCGGCCAGGTAGACGGCCCCCATGCCGCCCTTGCCCAGGAGCCGCTCCACCCGGAACTGACTGGCGATCACCCGCCCGGTAAGGTCAACGTCTGCCATCGCAGACGACTATAGTGGAATGATGAACGAGCGGACATTGGGGCGAACCGGCGCCCAGGTGCTACCTGTCTCGCTCGGCGGCGAGGGCATCCTGCGCACCACTGGCCAGGCCAAGGAAGCCGTGCCGGTGATCCTCGAAGCCTTGCGACTCGGTGTGCGCTACTGCGACACGGCCCCCGCCTATCAGCAGAGTCAGGACTACTACGGCGAGGCGTTCCGGATCGCCGGCAAACAGGCCCGCGACGGCGTCTTCCTGGCGTCGAAAACGCACGAACGAACGCGCGACCGCGCCCTGCGCCTGCTGGACGATTCTCTGCGCCGCCTGGGCACCGACAGGCTCGACCTGTGGCAGATGCATGATCTACGGGAACGGGACGAACTGGACGTGCTGTTCGCCAAGGGTGGCGCCATCGAGGCGGCGCAGGAGGCGAAGGCGTCCGGCCGCGTGCGGTTCATCGGCCTCACCGGCCACCACGACCCCGAGATCCTGCTCGAGGCGATGCGCCGCTTTCCCTTCGACAGCCTGCTGGTGGCGATCAACCCGGCGGATCCGCGACGCCTCCCCTTCGTGAGCACGGCGGTCGCCGAGGCGCGACGCCAGGGAATGGGGGTCGTGGGGATGAAGGTGATGGCGGCGGGCCGTCTTCTGCGCGAGGCGAGCGCCTCCGAACTCATTCGCTACGGCACGTCCCTGGCCGACACCGTCATCATCGGCTGCTCGTCCCCCGCAGAAGTCCGCGAGAATTTTTCCGTGACAGGTTCCATGTCCGAGAGCGAACGGCGCGCGCTCGAACAGAAGGTGGCACCCCGCGCCGAAGGGTACGACACCTTCAAATGCTGACCACTCTCGCCTTGCTGGCCGTGGCCGCCCCCGCGCGGCCCAACATCATCCTCATCAATGCCGACGACCTCGGCGTCAACGATCTACACGTCTACGGCCGCAAGGATCAGCGGACGCCCAACCTCGACCGCCTGGCGTCCGAGGGGATGCGCTTCTCATCCGCCTACTGCGCCCAGCCGATCTGTTCGCCGTCGCGCGCGGCGCTGATGACGGGAAAGACACCGGCGCGGCTCCACCTCACCACGTACTTGCCGGGACGGCCGGACAGCCCGGCCCAGAAGGTGCTGCACCCGAAAATGCGGATGGAACTGCCGCTCGAGGAGCGCACCATCGCCGAGATCCTCAAGGACGCCGGTTACGCCACTGCGCAGGTCGGCAAGTGGCACCTCGGCAACAACCCCGACATGCAGGGCTTCGATCGGGTGTTCGCCGGCCACGCGACGACCAAGCCCTCATCCACGGAAGGCGGCAAGGGCGAGTACGAGCTGACCGCAGAGGCGGAGACCTTCATCACCGCCAACCGGGAGCGCCCGTTCTTCCTGTACCTGGCCCACAACAACCCGCACATCCCGTTCGACGCGCGACCAGACCTTGTCGAAAAGAACGCCGGCTCCTGGCATCCCCAGTACGCGGCGGTGATCGAGACCCTGGACGACAGCATCGGCCGCGTGCTGCGCAAGATCGACGAACTGGGCTTGCAGCAGAACACCATCTTCATCTTCATCTCGGACAACGGCGGCTTGCACGTGCCCGAGGGCGGTCACCCTCCCCCGACGCACAACACCCCGTTCCGCGCAGGCAAGGGCTTCCTGTACGAAGGCGGCCTCCGCGTGCCGCTGATCATCCGCTGGCCGGGGCGGATTGCCCCCGGCAAGGCGACGTCGACGCCGGTGATCAACACCGATCTGCTGCCGACGCTGCTCGAACTCGCCGGAATTCCGGTCCCTGCCGGCCTCGACGGGCAGAGCTTCGCGCGCCTGCTGCGTGGCAAGGGCGCGCTGCCCGCGCGGCCGCTGTACTGGCATTTTCCTCACTACAACAACCAGGGCGGCCGCCCCGGCGGCGCCGTACGCGAAGGCAACTGGAAGCTGGTCGAGTTCTACGATGAAGGCCGGGTCGAACTGTACGACCTGTCGCGCGATATCGGCGAGACGAAGGATCTGGCTGCGCAGCAGGCCGGACGCGCCAAGGCGATGCGCGCAAAACTGGCGGCATGGCGCACGTCGGTCGGCGCCCAGGAAAACATCCCGAACCCCTCCTTCGACCCAGCGCTTTACGGCAAGCTGTACCGGGACGTGGACGTTTCGCGTCTGCGGCCCGAGGCGACGGCGAAGGAGACGGGCGAGAAGTACGCCGACTGGCGCAAGGGAATGAACGCCGCGATTCGCTGACCAAGGCCCGACTGGATCTACGGGGTGGAGAGTATTTTCGGCAGCTCGTCCGTGGTCCACGGCTGCGTGCGGGCGGCGGTCCGTGCTCGCAAGCGCGCCACCTCCTCGGGAGCGACGAGTGGCGCCTTGTTGCCGAAAGCGTTGCGCACGTAGGACAGCACGCCGGCGATCCAGGCGTCGTCGTTGTCGCGCATCGGCACCATCAAGGCGTCGTACGCCTTGCCGTCGACGGGACCGGTCAGACCGTGCAGGAGGACGCCCACCGGCAGGTCCACCGGGCCGACGACTATCTTGGACCCCTTGAGGGGCGGCGCGATCGTCCGCTCAGGCGCACCCTGTAACGGCGACCCGGTTCCGTCCGGGCCGTGACAAGCGAAGCAGAGCTCGTCGTAGATGGCGCGCCCGCGCTGCAGCACCTTCACCTCCGCTGGCTTCAGCGTCTTCCAGGCGACCGGATCGGGCGTCTCCAGGAGACGCGGGGCAATCATCTTCACGCCGTGCGACTCACTGGCCGTCGCGGTCTCGCGGATCAAGATCTCGTGCCACTGCCAGCGCAGGCGCCGCGCCGTCCCCAGCACCTGGATCACCACGCGCGCATCCGGATCGCCCGACAGCGCGATCACCTGCTGCCGCAACGGGTGCTCGCCCTTGTCCTTGAGGTACGACTCGGCGACCCGCACCGCCGTCGCGCGCACCCGCGGGCTCTTGTCGGCAAACGCGGCGGTCAGCAACGGAGGGTCGACCGCCTCCAGGCCCTCGATGGTCCATAGCGCGTGCATCCGGGCCAGCTCGTTGCCGTCGCTGCGCGCCATCTTCGTCAGCGCCGGCAACACCGAGCGATCGCCGCGCACGACCAGCAGCTTCTGCGCCGTGTCCCGCCACCAGCCGTTCGGATGCGCCAGGTGCCGCACCCAGGCCGCGGGCTTCTCGTCCAGCATGCGCGGCTGCGGCCCCGGCTTGAAACTCGGGTGGGTGAGCCGCCAGATGCGCCCACGCCCGAAGTTCTTCTCGAGGCCGTGCGCCTGCACCACCGGGCGCAGGTAGCTGTCGGGGCGAACCCAGTTGCCCTCCTGGATGATGCCCCGGTACATGTCCACGATGTAGATGGCGCCGTCGGGTCCGGTCGTGCTGTAGATCGGCCGGAAGTTCGGATCGCGCGATCGGATGAACTCGCTCTTGTCATTGTCATAGGCGTTCCGCACGTAGGTGATGCCGTCGCGCTTTTCGACCTTGATGCGCCGGATCAACCGGCCCACGGGCTCGGGCAGGATGACGTCGCCCTGCATGCCCGGCAGGCGGACATCCCGGTAGATGGTCTGGCCGCAGGTGCCGGTGGTGTGGTTCAGCGTGTTGTCCGTCGGGCGGAAACGGATCTTGCCGCCTTGCACGTCGGGGATGCCGACCAGCGGGAACACCTCGCGGAAACCGGGCGGTTGCTGCTCGGGAAGATCGAAGGCAGCGTAGGCAACGTGGGTTTGGAAGTTCAGGATCCCACGCTCGCCACCGGCGTTCGACCACCAGATGGTGCCGTCGTCGTCGTGGGCGACGCCCCACTGCCCGCCGTTGGACGCCGTCGGCTCCTTCAACGCGCCCTTCGGCGTCCAGCGCAGCCGGTACGCGTTGTAGGTCGAATAGAGCCAGTTATCGAGGCTCCACAGCAACCCCTGCGGCTGGTGCTCGAGGTTCCCCCCACGCGGGCCGGCGCGATAGAAGTCTTGCTTCTGGTCGGCGATGCCATCGCCGTTGGTGTCGCGGTAGATGAACAGATCATCGGTGTTGGTCTCGCCGATGATCACCCGGTCGTCCAGCGGCAGGAGCTGGCGCGGCAACAGCAGGTCGTTGCGGTAGACGGTGTGCTTGTCGAAGCGACCGTCCCGGCGGCTGCTCTCGTGGCGCGACACGCGGCTTCTCGGCGTGAGCTCGTCCTTGCCGTCGATGTCCTGCATGTACGTCCGCATCTCGGCGACGTACATCCGGCCGTTGCCGTCGAAGGCGATCGACACCGGATCGCGAATCACCGGCTCGGCCAGCACCAGCTCGAGACGATAGCCGTCTTGTATCTCTATGGTCTTGAGGCTCTCCTCGGGGCTGAGGTACGGGGTCTGCCCCCGCGGCTCGAACACCGTCGGCCCGGCTGCGGCGAAAAGGCCAGCGGCGGCCAGCAGGGGGTGCAGCATGGCCGCGATATTGGCACGGCTCAGCCTCCGAAACGCCGCCGATACTGCAGGGGTCGCATCCCCAGCGCGGCTTTGAAGCGTTTGGTGAAATAGCTCTGATCGTAAAAGCCACAATCGTGAGCAATATCGCTTACGGACTCTCTCGAGATCTCCAGCCGCCGGCGCGCCGCCTGAAGCCGCACCTGCATCAGGTACTCGCGCGGCGGCATGTGGAACATGCGCTGGAACTCGCGCTGGAACTGGCTGACCGACAGGTGTGACCGCCGCGCCAGGTCGGCGACGCGGATCGAGTCGCCATAGTGATTGAGGACGTGCTCGATCGCCGGCATCAGGCGCCGGTACTCACCGGGCGCTGCCCCGGCCTGCTCGTAGGGACGCATCACGCCGGCGATGCCGATGACCGCCCCGGCACGATCGCGCAACGGCATCTTGGTGGACAGGTACCAGCGTGGCAGACCGTCGGCTGATCGCACCAGCCAGATCTGGTCGGGAAGCGGGAGTCCCGATCGCATCACCCGGTCGTCCTCCTCGACATACTGGCGCGCCAGCACCGGCGGGTGAAAATCCCAATCCGTCTTGCCGAGCATCTCGGCCGCCGAATCGCACCCGTGCATCACCCAGGTGGCGCGGTTCACCATGGTGAACCGGTGCTCGATGTCCTTCATGAACAGGTAAACATCGGGCAAGTGATCGAACAGCGCGCCGAGTGCGGCGGCGTCACCGATCTGCCGGAAGAACGCGTCGGGGGTGATGCGGTAAAAATACCAAATTTCGCGCGACGCCTACAAGCCCCTTCATGCCCGGCCCCGCTATTGTGGGAACGTGTATGGGGCAGCGCTCGCACTGGTCCTCTGGGGGGGCGTCGCCGTGGCGGCAGAGCCAATCCGGTACGGACGCGACGTCCGGCCGATCCTGTCGGAGAAGTGCTTCCACTGCCACGGACAGGACAAGGCCAAGCGCAAGGCGGGCCTACGCCTGGACACGTTCGAGGGAGCCACCGCTACCCGCAAGGACGGCGCGGCGGCCGTGGTCGCTGGACGTCCCGACGAGAGCGAACTCGTCGCGCGGATCCTCTCCATCGACGAGGACAAGCAGATGCCTCCGCCGGACTCGCACCGGCGGCTCACCGATGAGCAGAAGCAGATCCTGCGGCAGTGGGTGGCGCAGGGAGGGACGTACGAGCCCCACTGGGCGTTCGTGTCCCCGGCGCGTGTGCCGATGCCCGCCGTCGCGCAGACGGGGTGGGTCCGTCGTCCGACTGACGCCTTCGTGCTGGCGCGCCTCGAACGAGAAGGCCTGAAGCCCAGCGCCGAGACGCAGCCCGAGCGTTGGCTCCGCCGGGCCAGCTTCGATCTGACGGGCCTGCCGCCCTCGCTGGACGAGCTGGACGCATTCCTCGCCGATGTGCGGCGCCGTGGCGAGACGGCCTACGAGGAGGCGGCGAATCGCCTGCTGGCTTCACCGCGCTACGGCGAGCGGCTGGCACAGGACTGGCTGGACGTCGCCCGGTACGCGGACACGCACGGGTTCAACAACGATTCGGCGCGATCGATGTGGCGGTGGCGCGACTGGGTGATCGACGCGTTCAACGACAACCTTCCCTACGACCGCTTCATCGTCGAGCAACTCGCGGGGGACCTGCTGCCGGCGCCCACGCTGGAGCAACGCCTGGCCACCGGCTTCGGCCGCAACCACGTCATCAATTCGGAAGGTGGGATCATCGACGAGGAGTACCGGGTCGAGTACGTCGCCGACCGTGTGCGCACGCTGGGGCTCGCCTGGATGGGCCTGACGCTGGAATGCACGCGCTGCCACGATCACAAATACGACCCGCTCAGCCAGCGCGACTACTACCGGATGTACGCCTTCTTCAACAACGTGCCGGAGATCGGCGAGGACGGGCGGGTGGCCAACGCCTCGCCGATGATCCCCGCGCCCACGCGCGAACAGCAGCGACGGCTGGAGGAACTGGACACCGCCATCGCCGGCAAGACCGAGCTGTTGCGCCGGCTGACCCACGAGCCGGGTGCCATCCCGCCGCCAGCGCCCGCGACCGAGCCCGAGGGAGCCACTGCGAAGATCGACCTCGTGGGCGACAAAGCCTGGACGTTCGCGGCGTGGGTCAAGGAGCCCGGGTCCATCGTCTCGACGATGGACCTGAACAGCAAGCCGGCTGCGAACGACCACGGCCGGGGCGCCGAGGTGCGCATCACCGACGAGGGGAGCGTCGAACTGCGCCTGGCGGTCCGCTGGCCGGCGTATGCGATCCAGGCGCGGTCCGTCGATCGCGTGCGCCTGCACGAACGCCACCACGTGGTGGTGGTGTACGACGGTTCCAAGAAGGCGCGTGGCGTGCGTATCTTCATCGACGGGCGCGAGAGCTCGGTCGAGGTGGAGCACGACGATCTCAGCAGCACGGCCAAAGGAGACGCGCCTCGCATCGGCGGTCAGCCCTCGGATCTACGCTTTTTTCCACGCCAGCTGGACGCAGCCACCATCGCATCGTGGGCCGAAACGCTGCTCCCGCAGGATCGCGAGCTGGCGCTGCGCCGCACCGACACCGAGTTCGCTCGCGCCTTCGACGAGCGTGAGCAACTCCGTCAGGCGCGTTTCGCGATCGAGCGCGACCTGCCGACCGCGATGGTGATGGTCGATTCGGCGCCCCGCAAGGCGCACATCCTGGTGCGGGGCCAGTACGATCTACCGGGCGACGCGGTCGAAGCGGGAGTTCCCGAGGCGCTGCTGGGCGCGTGGCCGGCGGATGCGCCACGCAACCGATTGGGCCTGGCACGCTGGCTGACCCGGCCTGACCATCCCCTGACCGCACGGGTGGTGGTGAACCGGTTCTGGCAGCAGCTGTTCGGCACCGGCCTCGTGAAGACCGTCGAGGACTTCGGATATCAGGGCGAGTATCCGAGCCACCCGGAACTTCTGGACTGGCTGGCGCGCAGCTTCGTCGACGGCGGATGGGACACCAAGGCGCTGCTCCGAGACCTGGTGCTGTCGGCCACCTACCGCCAGGATTCCAGGATGCGGCCCGCCCTGCGCGAACGGGATCCGGAGAACCGCCTGCTGGCGCGGGGCCCGCGGCAGAGGTTGCCGGCCGAGGTCATCCGCGACAACGCTCTGGCGGCGAGCGGTCTTCTGCGGCACCGCCTGGGCGGACCCAGCGTCTTCCCGTTCCAGCCCACGGATCTGTACAAGGGCGTGGTCGTCGACGCCAAGTACCCCGGGACCAGCTGGAAGGAGAGCACGGGCGACGATCTTTTCCGTCGCAGCCTGTACACCTTCTGGAAGCGCACGGTGCCGCACCCGGTGATGATCACCTTCGATGCGCCGGACCGCGAGGTCTGCTCGGCGCGCAGGCCGATCACCAACACGCCGCTCCAGGCCCTGACGCTGATGAACGAGACCGGCGCGGTGGAAGCGGCTCGGAAGCTCGGGCAGCGGATGACGTTCGAGGGCGGCACTGGCGACGCACGGAAGCTGGCCTTCGGCTTCAGGCTGGCGACCAGCCGTGCCCCGGCCGCCGGCGAGATCAAGGTGTTGCGGCGTGCGCTCGGGCGCTTCAGGCGCTCCTACGCCAGCGACCGGAAAGGCGCGAAAGAACTGACCGGCGCGCCTGACCGGGAGTTGGCGGCTCTGACGTCAGTCGCCAGCTTGATCCTGAACCTGGACGAGACCATCACCAAGCACTGAGGTGACCGATGAACCGACGTGAAGTCTTCGCCCTTGCGCTCGCGCAGCTGATGCCGACGATCGCGCGCGCGGCCGGCAAGGCCAAGCGGGTGATCTTCCTGTTCCAGTCGGGGGGCCCTTCGCACCTGGAGCTGTTCGACCCGAAGCCGACGCTGGAGAAGCTGTACGACACCGATCTCCCCGATTCGGTGCGGCAGGGCCAGCGCATCAGCGGCATGGTCGCCGGGCAGGCCCGACTGGCGCTGCAGCCGAGCCTGTTCAAGTTCCGGCGCTGCGGACAAAGCGGCATGGAGCTGAGCGATCTCATCCCTCACACGCAGGGGATCGCCGACGACATCTGCCTGGTCCGGTCGATGAACACCGAGGCGATCAACCACGACCCGGCGATCACCTTCATCCAGACCGGCGGCCAGCAACCGGGCCGCCCCAGCATGGGCGCCTGGATCGACTATGGCCTCGGCACCATGAACAAGAATTTGCCGTCGTTCGTGGTGCTCTGCTCGGTGCCCAGCAAGGGGACCGCCGATCAGGGGCTGCTGGCGCGGCTGTGGGGCCCCGGCTTCCTGCCCGGCCGGCACCAGGGCGTGCAACTGCGCAACGGGCGCGACCCAGTTCTCTACCTGGCCGATCCACCGGGCATCACCCGCCCGCGCCGCAGACTGTTCCTCGACGAGCTGGCGGCCATGAACCGCCTGCAGGCGCAGACCAGCGAGGATCCCGAGATCGAGACCCGTATCTCCCAGTACGAGATGGCGTTCCGCATGCAGACCTCGGTCCCGGACCTGACCGACCTTTCGAAAGAGTCCAAGAGCACCTTCGAGCTCTACGGCGAGGAGGCGAAGCGGCCTGGCAGCTTCGCGCGCAACTGCCTGCTGGCCCGGCGCATGGCCGAGCGAGGGGTGCGCTTCATCCAGCTCTACCACCGCGGCTGGGACACCCACGGCGGCGTGACCGACCGGATGCCGATCCTGTGCAAGGACACCGACCAGCCCTCGGCAGCGTTGGTGAAAGACCTCAAGCAGCGCGGCCTGCTCGACGACACGCTGGTGATCTGGGGCGGCGAGTTCGGCCGCACGCCGTACGCGCAGGGCGGCGCCAACCGCAACAAGTACGGTCGCGATCACCATGGACGGGCCTACTCCCTCTGGATGGCCGGTGGCGGGATCAAGGGGGGGCATGTGCACGGCGCCACCGACGACTTCGGCTTCAATATCGTCGACGGATCGGTGCACGTCCACGATCTGCAGGCGACGATCCTGCACTGCCTGGGCGTCGACCACGAGAAGCTGACGTACCGCCACCAGGGGCGGCAGTTCCGGCTGACCGACGTGCACGGCACGGTGGTTCGCCCGATCCTGAGTTAGCGTGCTAAACCACGCGGATGCCAACCAACAAGACAGTTCTCATCACCGGGGCGACGGGCAAGCAGGGTGGCGCCGTGGCGCGCGCGCTGGCCGGTCGCGGCTTTTCCCTCAGGGCGCTCACGCGCAAGCCCGAGGCCGAGGCGGCACAGGCGCTGGCCAAGCAGGGCGTGCAGATCATCCAGGGCGACCTCGACGACACCGCATCCCTGGAGAAGGCGCTGTCGGGGGCGTGGGGGGTCTGGGCCGTCCAGAACACCTGGGAAGCCGGCGTCGCGGGCGAGGAGGAGCAAGGCAAGCGCCTGGCGAAGGTGGCCCGCGAGCGCGGCGTCCAGCACTACGTCTACACGTCCGTGGGATCGGCCCACCGCAAGACCGGTATCCCTCACTTCGAGAACAAGTGGCGCGTCGAAGAGACGGTACGCTCGCTGAACTTCCCGTCGCACGTCATCCTGCGCCCGGTGTTCTTCATGGAGAACCTGCCCACGCCCTGGTTCCTCCACGGCGACAAGCTGATCACCGCCATGAAGCCCGAGACCTCGCTGCAGATGATCGCCGTCGAGGACATCGGCAAGTACGGCGCGCTGGCCTTCGAGCAGGCGGACAAGCTGAACCGCAGCGAAATCGACATTGCCGGAGACGCCGCCACCATGCCCCGCGCCGCCACCGTCCTTGGCGAGGCGACCGGCAAGACGATCACCTTCGTGCAGCTGCCGATCGCTGAAGTCCGCAAGAACAGCGAGGACTTCGCGCTGATGCTCGAGTGGTTCGACCGCGTCGGCTACGACGCCGACATCGCCGGCAACGAGAAGAAGTACGGCATCAAGCCGACCAGGCTCGCCGACTGGGCCAGCAAGAACCTGAAGGGTTAGTCCCAGAACCCCGCCAGCACCCGCTGGTGCCGGGCGACGGCGAAGTTCTTCATGCGGGTGATCGAGGTCGCCGGCACCCCACAAGCGACGCCGGCCGGCGACTGAACCGCATCTTCGTAGGCGTAATCGGCCGTCAGCTCGTCCGTCGCCGCCCACACGTTGTCGGGGCTGAGGACGGTCTTGGCCAGCTCGCGTACCCTATCGATGAACTCGTTGCGGTAGGCGCGCAGAAAGCTGTCCTTCAGGGTGTTCCAGTAGTCGCTGCGGTTGCTGCGAGCGTTCTGCACCCCGATGAAGAAGCTCGCGTCCGAGGCGGACGGGGCGCCGCCACCCATGGAGTTGTCCTGGTCGGTCGGGAAGATCACCCATTTGCCATCGGAACGCTTGTAGAGGAAGTGGTTCTGGAAGAAGTCATCCCAGGGGGCCAACCATTGGAGCACCCCGAAGTAGTTGAGCAGCAGCTCCATGTCGAAGTTGTCGGCAAAAAACTTTCTCATCGCCGGCAAACCGGCGGCACGAGCCGCGTTCAGATCGATCACCAGCTTCATCGCTTCGCCGGAGTTGCCCTTCCAATCCTTCAGAGTCATGCGCTTGTACGTCCAGTTGTACCGTTCCTCTGCCGTGTAGCCGCAGTAAGGCGGGATCAGCACCTCGGCCCCCGAGCCGTACGGTCCCTCCTCCCAGCGGTAGCCCACCGACTTGAACAGGTCGCCGACCTGATGGTTCTTTCCGTAGAACCGCCTGAGGAACTCCTCGTCCAGGTGCTCCATCTGGAGCATGTGGTGGTAGAGCGCGCCGTTGACATGGAAGCGCACCCACTTGGCGCGCGCGGCGCCCACGCCGGCCTGCTCGAACAGGCGGTTGTTCACCCGCGTCTGGAACCCCTGACAGGACTGGGTCAGCTTGTTGAGGTTGAACGTCCTGCGGTCGACGAAGTCCTTGCCGTCGTTGAACCGCTGATACCGGGGGAAGTTGATGTGCCACGACAGAGCGCGGAACGGCGACGGCTGCGGTGGGATGGGCACCGTCGCAGGCCACTTGCGCAGATCGATGTTGGCGCCGCTCATCCGGTTGACCCGGCTGCCCTGGTAGCGCGCCGTGACGTCGTAGACCCGGCCATCCGACACCATCGTTGCCGGCACCCGGACGTCCCAGGTCTCGCTCGGCTTGCACCTCGTTGGATCGGACCAGTTCTGATTCCCGGGAACGCGGCCGTCGACCACGTTGTTCCACATCTGCATCCAGTTCTTCTGCGAGATGAACAGGTGATAGGCCGCCGTACGGCCGACCGGGCCCGGGTCGACGAAGAAGGCCCTGAACTCGTAGGGATCGGATTCGCGCGGCGAGATCGGCGTTGTCTCGACGACACGGTACCGGACGATCGAGTTGACCGACTGAGGCGGTATGGTCGCCGTCCACACGCCGTCCTTGCCGTTGACCAGCGCCGTCCTGGTGCGCGCCTCGTTCTCGACCTCGACCTCGTCGACGAACCACTCCACCGCCGGGGCCGCCACCTTGCCGATGGTCGAGAAGCGCACGCGCAGCACCACCGACTCCTCGGCCTTGACGATGTCGTCAGCCCGCCCGGCGACACGCGCGACGATCTCGGTGACGATCGCCGGCGGCGCGCCATCGAGGTTGTTCTTGCGACCGGGCGTGGGCCCGTCGATGGGCGAGGCCACCCAGTTCGCAACCTCGCTGGCGGCGATCTGGTAGCTCACCCGCTCGAGCGAGCGGCCCATGTACCGATGCTTCTCGAGCGGCAGCGCGCTGGCGGGCAACCAACCGTCGCTGGCGCCCAGCGAGTCGGCCCCGATCGGCCAGGGGAAGCGGTCATCATAGGTGAACTCGTCGACGATCTTGCCGGCATGGTCTTCCAGACGGACCAACTCGCCGCCGTTGTCGAGATCGCCCGTGAAGTCACCGTTCACCGTCGCGGCGTCCAGGCCATAGGCGGCCACCGCGACCAGCTTCTGCTTGTTCTTCGCGATTACCAGGTAGCCGTCGGGGGCAACGGTGGTGCCTACGGGGAAGGTGTAGTTGACACCCTTCGACAACCGCCAGCCACTGATGTCGACGGCCGCCTTGCCACCGTTGTGGATCTCGACGAACTCGTGCTCCTCGTCCTTCGTGCCCTCGAGCACCGGGTGGTACATCACCTCCGACAGGTAGACGCCCTCGTTCGAACCGCCGCCGTTGCCACACCCGACGCAAACCGCGATCGCCAGAAATACTTTGCGCATTCGATCGCCCTCCGTCACTGCAAGGAGACGTTGCTCAACACCGTGCTCGCCAGCTGCGCGGTGCTGCTCGCGTCGACCAGGATCCCCGCCGTCGCCGGCACTTGCATCAGGAACGAAACCGAATCCAGCTTCGTCCACTGCTTGCCGTCGGCCGAATACGAACCGGTGAAGGTGCTGGTGAACGTCATCGGATCGTCCGCCTTCTCCAGCTTCAGCCAGACCGGCGCCTTGGTGTCCGGCTCGGCCATCCCCTGCATGGTCACCCCCAGCGTCGGCATGGTCCGGCTCTGGAACTGGATGCCCATCCCTGCGGTGACACTGATCATCGCGCTCACCGACGTGCGTGCCAGGTTCAGCGGCGTTCCCTCGCGGAACATGAGGCCCACCCGCGACAGCGGCGCCGGCCCGGAAATCGACTCGATCTTGGCAATGATCGTCTGGTTGCCGGTGATCGGCTTGAACAGGAACGCGCCCGCGTCGTTCGGCGGGGTCAACGGCTCGCCCATGGCCGAGAAACGTAGTTTCCCGTCGGCGAACAGCACGCTCGAACCCATGGTCGCCATCTCGTCGAAGATCCAGGCGCGTGACGCGGCATCGGTGCCGAAGCTGTGCACGCGGTAGGCATCGAAGTCGGCCGTCGTCGCCGTCGTGGCGCTCTTCGAGGAGACGGCGAGCCCGACGGCCACCTCCTCCGGAAGGTCGACGTCCACGTTCCCGACCAGCGCCCAGCTCTGACGGTTCGTCGAGCGCCATGCCGTGAAGCGCTTGCCGGCGCGGGTGAGGCGCAGCCACTGAGCGGCGCGGACGCCCGTCTCCATGCGGGCCACTTCGGTCGGCCCACCCTTGGTGGCGCGAGACTGGAACTGACCACCCAACGTCGGGTCGGCCACGATGCCCAGGAAGACGTTCGCCGATGCCGGATCGTTTGCGTCGGTCCGGAACATGATCCCGGCGCGGGTCATGGGATCGACCATCTGCAATGAACGCACCTTGGCGATGATCTCGCCGTCGCCCTTCATCTTCTGGTACACGAAAGCGAACCCGTCGGCGGTGCCACCTATGTCAGTGCCCGCCGCCCGTATCGAGTAGAGCCCGTTGGTGACCACGACCTGGCCCTTGACTCCTCCGCCCCCGACGTCGGTGTATTGCCAGGGCGCCGGATCGGGAGGAGGTCCGTCCGGGCCTGCGTCCGGGAGAAACGTGCCGGCAAAGTCCGGCCGATCGGGCTCCATGTCGACCACGGCTGCGTCAGGTTGGACGACCGAAGCGTCCTTGTGACTCCCGCCTCCGCCGCAGCCCACGAACCCGATGACGGAGACCCACAACAGCGCAGCTCGCTTCACGGGGCCTACTCTCGCTCACACCGAAGGTGAAACGAAAGGGTTTGCGACTGAAACCGTTCTCAGACGCTCAACGCAACTGGACGTCCCCCAGACGCCGAATGACAGGACGTCGACCGGTCCGCCGACGAAGATGTAGTCGATGATGCCGCGGGCGCGCGGCGGCACGGCGAACCCCGTGGACGTCCCGGTCTCGGGATGAGGATAGGCGGGCCGGCGCGAAACCTGCCGGCTATCACGCAGGCCGTGTGATGCGATCGCCAGATACGGAGGCGAACCCGGCCGCGCATTGAAGTCCCCGAACAGCAACACCATCCCCTGCACGCCTTGCTTGCGATGGGACCAGCCGTTGTCGCCGTCGGCCCCAGCCGAGGATCGCCACCAGGGGCCACGCGCGCCGGCTGACCATGCGCGATTGTCGCGTCTGCCGTCGCTTCTTGTAAAGGGGCGGGGGCTCTCTCTGATAGCCTGCGCGATGGCCCTGAATGGAACTGGCGACCGTCCCCGAAACGCCGACCAGATCCGCTGGCCTCAGGCCCTTGCCGCTGCTGACGGCGATCAATTTCTTCAACTACCTCGATCGGCAGGTCGTCTACAGCATGACGCCGTTCCTGGCGACGGCCTTCGGCCTCTCGAAGTTCAGACTGGGGCTGCTGTCCCTGGTGAACCTGGCGGTGTTCGCCTTGACGTCGCTGGCGTCCGGCCCGATCGCCGACCGCTTCGGAGCGCGCCGCGTGATCATCGTCGGCGTCGTGCTCTGGAGCCTCGCCACCATCGGCTCGGCGCTGTCGACCTCGTTCACGATGCTGCTGGTCTTCCGCGCCCTGGTGGGCGTCGGCGAGGGCGCCTACGGGCCCAGCGCCAACGCGCTTCTGTGCGCCAATGCGCCACCCAAGGAAAGAGGCCGGGCGCTGGGGATCTACAACGCCGGCATGGCGATTGGTGGCTCGACCGGGTTGTTCCTGGGCGCGGTGCTCGCGCCGATGATCGGCTGGCGCGGCGTGTTCTGGATTGCCGGCATCCCGTCGCTTCTCCTGGCGTTCATGACGGTGTTTCTCGCAGCCCCGAAGAAGATTCCGCGGCTCCACACCATGCCGGCCCGCAATTACCTGCTGAACCCGACGTTCCTCATCTGTCTCGTCGGCGGCATCCTTGGCACCTTTGCGGGCAGCGGCCTCCTGTTCTGGGCCCGCTGGGTGATCATCGACGAGCGCGGGTTCTCAGTCGTCGGAGGCAGCCTCCTCATGCTGGCCATCGGCGTCGGCTGCGGCATCGGCGGCGTGATCACCGGCGGCATCGCCGGTGACGTCGTGGGGCATCGTCGGGCCGGCGGCCATGCCCTGGTGGTCGGCGTGGCGCTGCTGGCCGCGGTTCCCCTCGGCATCGCCGCCTTGCTCGTGAACCAGAAGGTGGCGTTCGCGATCCTGATGGCACTGAGCGTCTTCCTGCTATCCGCCTACAACGGGCCTACTGCCGTCATCGTCGATCAACTGGCGCCCGCGCAGTACGCGGCCACGCTGCAGGCGGTGTTCCTGTTCGGCATCCACGTACTCGGCGATGCTCCCGCCGGGTCAATCGTCGGCCTCATCGCCGGTCACGCCACCGTCTCCCACAGCCTGCTGATCACGGTGGTGGCCTACGGGCTCGCGGGCGTGCTGTTCCTGTACACCGCCGCACGGCAGCGGCGCGAAACGCCGCGCTGCTAGAAGCGAAGGGGGAGCGCGAAGGCCGTGCCGTTCTGGGTGCCAGTCCGGTAGCTGCTGGGCGCGCCGATCACCAGCACGGGCGCGGCACCCCGGGTCAGAGCCAGACGCTGGCCGAACAGACCGCGCTCGCGCACGTCCCCGCCGATGATCAGCGCGGGATCCGGCAGCGTATCTCCGCGGAAGCCACCCGCAAAGACCATCACCGCACCCTCACCATCGCCGGCCAGTGAGCCGCCCGGCGCGCTCACGACCAGATCCGGCTTGCCGTCACCGGTGACATCGACGTTGCCGACGATCGCGGTGCCGAATCCCTGCAGGCGTTCCCGGTGCGCCAGCGGCAGCGGCGTCAGGCGATCGCCGATCGCCGCGGTCACCACGTCACCCATGGGCGGCCGTAACGACGCGATGATCGCCGTGTCGAACAGCAGGACCGTTGGCTGAGCAATGCCCTGAAGCGGGTACCGCGAGGCGCTCACCGCCAGGTAGTCGCGGTTGTCGGCGAGGACCTTCCCCGCCCGCGCGGTGGCGATGCCCAGGCCGAACGCCGGACTACTCACGTCCGGATCGGCAGCGATGCGCAGGCTGGCAGGCACCGTGTGCCCGGGACCGCAAGCGCCGCCCGGGTCGAAGCCGAACACCACCATGACGCCGCCGCGCGTGCCGTCCGGCGTGTAGCGCAAGGCGACCTCGTGACAGCCATCGCCGTCCAGATCGCCGACCGCCGCCACCGCCGAGCTGTTGGACGGCGTCAGCGCCGGCAACGACATCGCTGGATCACACACCATCGTGAGTTTCGCCAGCGAGGGATCCTCGGGCGCGCGCCCCAGGAAGATCTCGAGACCGTTGGCGCGCAGTGTGGCCACGTCTTGCTTCTTGTCACCGTTGAAATCGAATCCGCCGACGATCCCGCGGCCCAGACCCGAACGGCGGCACCGGGCGTCCGTCGCCGGCGTGCATCCGGCGATCTCCGTCGGCGCCCACAGCCGGAACGCCGGCGCGAAGCTGCCGTCGGCTCGACCCAGTTGCACGAGCATCCCGCCGGTGCTCTGCACGGCGCTGGCGATGCAGCCGGGAGCCTCGCTGGCATACAGGGGTGCGACCTCCGTCGCCCGCTGAGCCACAGATGGAACCTGTAGATTCGGTGCCGCTATCACCAGGTCGGCCCGGCCATCGCCGTCGAAGTCGGTCAGCGCCACATCCGAGGCCAGGCCACGGCCGCCCTTTGTGAGGGGCGAAGTCCCGCCCTCGACCGAGACGCGCGGTGCGGTCGGAGCGGCGAGATCGAACGTCACGGCCCGCCCCAGGCCCACGTCGGTGCCGTCCAGGGTCGGCCGTACGCTGGAGAATCCCGGTGAGCCGACCAGCGCGACCGTCTTTCCCGCCGACACGTCCGCCGCCACGGCGAGGCCGAACAGCTCGCCAGCGGCGCGCGCGGGCACCTCCGCAGAGACGACGGGCCACGAGTCGAGCGCGCCCTTCTGTCGCGCGAACGCGTCCACCCGGCCGGTGAACTTCCCACGGGTGGTGTTCGCACGCCCCGCCACGGCGACCAGCTGGGGCCCCCCCACCAGCGGCCATATCCCCAGGCCCGCTCCGAGAGCATCGCCGGCCATGCCGAAGCGCTGCTCCGCCGCCCGGTTCGACACCGTGCCGGCCTTGAGCCCTGCCAGAGGGAAACGGAGGATCTTCCCGGCAGGCGGCGTCCCCGCGGCGGCACCCCGGGCGAGAGCCAGCGGCGCTCCCAGCAACAAGTCGCGGGCCCCGTCCTCGCCGTCGACAATGGCGAACGAGCGTCCTGCAGCCGCGTTCGCCACATCTCCGTAGAAGCGAGCCAGGGCCTTGTCGCGCCCGATCTGCGGTGGCTTGGGTGGCGCCTCGCCGACGTGCTTCAGCCCCGAGACGTCGAACAGCTGCACCCCGCCGGCATTGACCGCCGCACCCGTGCCACCGCTGGCAACGAGATCAGGCGAATCCGCCAGATCGGCAAAGATGGCCAGAAGCGCCGGGCGTCCTGGAATGATGGCGATCCGGTAGGTTCCCTCGGTCATCTCGGCCGGATCGGAAGGCAGCACGAAGGCGTCGGGCGTCTCTCCGTAGGGCCGCGTTCCCCCCTTCGAGAAGTGCAGCTGCACCGCCGTCTGGCTACGCGTCATCCCGAGCGCGTTGGTGACGGAGGTCAGGATCGCCATGTCAGCCTTGCCGTCACCGTCGAGATCGTCGACGGCCAGCGCCCGTCCGGCCGCCGTATTGGAACGAGCCACCAGATTGCCGTCAGGTTGCAGATCCACGCCGCCAAGGCGGATCCCGCCCAGGTCCGGGATCGAGACCCCCTTCTTGATCAGAAAGACGTCGACCACACCGCGGCGGGAGATCTGCGCCGTCGGCGCCAGGTCCGCCCCCGGCGATCCGACCACCACGTCCTTGTTGCCGTCGCCGTCCACGTCGGCGATCACCAGCGCAGCGCCGAAACTGCCGCGGCCGATCCCGGTCAGCGGCGACCGCAGGGTACGTGGCCCGTCCGGCCCGAACTTGTACAGCTCCACCGCTCCCGAGTCGCCGATGGTGACGTCGGCGCCAGGCGCCGCCACCGCCAGATCGTCGTGTCCGTCGCCATCCAGATCGCCGACACCCAGCGCGGCACCGAACTGCGCGGTGTCGCTCGTGCCGGGCAGCACGTGCCAGGGATCGCCACCCAGACCCTTCGGCCCCCCCTTGAAGATCAGCACCGCGCCGCCGCGCGGGCGGCCGATGTCGCTGTCGGGGATCCCCACCGCCAGATCCGGGATCCCGTCGCCGTCGAAGTCGCCGGTCGCCACCGCTGCCGTGTCGCCCAGGCGGCCATACGCGGTGACGGGCCGCTGCAGTTCGTCCAGCACGCGCGCGCGCGCCTTGGTCACAAGACCCGTGAACCGATCCTTGGCCTCGAGTTCGATGAGCCCGGTGGCATCCGCCTCGACGGTCAGCAGGGCCGGCTTGTTCGGCCGGGTGGCAATCGTCCCCTTCCCCGCCGTGCGGGTCCAGACGATGCCATCGGTGCCATCGATCGTGATCAACGGGAGGCTCGACCCTGCGGGCAGCGCCAGCCGGTCAGGGCTCGCCCGGAAGCGCGCATCGGTCGCCACCCGGAGTTCGACCAGCAGGTCGTCGCCGGTCGCCGTGTCGCGTACGGTGATCAGATCGACGCCGTCCTTGGCTCCGGCCACGTAGCTCCCCGCAGCGGTCAGCGAACCGCCCGAGCCATTCTGGGCCAGGATGAAGGTCGCCGGCCCCAACGTGCCCTGGGTCTCGATCTTGAACGCCGTCCGAGGCTTCACTGTGCCCTTGAGCGGCGCCACCTGGAAGGCGCCCAGCACCTCGACGGTGGCCATCGCCTTGTCGCCGCCACACACGGCGTCCTCGGCGAAGAGGGTGTCCGTCGCCGGCTTCATGCCGGCGATGAAGCGCTCGCCCATCACCTGTCCGCCGGAGCCTCCCGCCTCGACGGTGAAGCGGTAGACGCCGCTGCCACCCGAGGCGGCCAGCAGCGTCGCCGCCCCGACGCGGATGCGTCTGGGCACCACTTCGAGTGTGACCGGCGTCGCCCCCCGGCACTCCTCGGGCAGTTTCTTGTTCCCCGGGTCACCGCCCGCGCAGCCGGCGACGAGCAAGACCAGCGCGATCCTCTTCATGGTTGCGACCCCGCGGCAGCCCAGCGTTCGATCTTCTGGATGAGCGATGGATCCAGCGGCCCGTCCGCCGGCATGCGCCGTTCGCGCACGGCCGCGACGATCTTGGCCGTGCTCGCCTTCCACTGCTGGTAACCGGCCAGATCGGGGCCCGGACCACGGGTGTGACACTTGGCGCAGCGGGCGTCAGCGATCGACTTGATGTCCTTGTCGAAGGAAAGTCCGGTGCCCGACGCCGGCCGGTACTCGAATGGCACGGCACGAGTCGCGGTGGTCTCGTCGGGGAGTTTGACCGTCGCCGTCAACACGTGCAGCCCGGGGCCCAGCGCCGCAAACGAGTAAGCGCGTGGTCGCCCCTCGGCATCTTCGCCGCCCAGGCTGAAGAGCGGCGGTTTGGCCTCGATCTCGGGCCCGTCGTCGACCCGGTACAGGACCTCGGCGTTGCGCGCCCCCGGGAGAGCCGGAAGGATAGCCGAGACCGGAAGCTCCGCCTCATAAAGCCGCATGTTCTGATCCATCCCCACCAGGCGAGGCACCGGACCCTTCGTCACGCAGAACGCCTGGCCGCCCGCCTGGATCCAGGCCGCGCCGCTGGCGTCCGCGGCGAGCAGGGTCTCCACTGGCTGCAACCCCGCCGCCTCGCCCCAGCCGCCAACGTCGGCATCATGGTGAAGCAGCCGGTCCCCGGCACGCACCCACAGCGTGCGGCCTCCGCCGGCTATCTCCGCGACCGGGTCGCCGGCATCGAACACGGTCATCGAGTCACCCCGCACGCGGAACAGCGAACGTCCGCTCAGGCCCCACAGCTCGCCCTTGCCCTTCGGTGAGGCAGACAGACCGACGAGCGCACGCGGTTCGCGGATCTCATGCAGCTCGACCGGGCGAACCGAGAAGTCCGTGCCCGACGCACGCACCGACCACAGGCCCAAGCCTCGAGCCAGGTACAAGGTGCTCGTCCCGTCCGCGGCCTGCACGACGGCCAGCGACTTGAGCCCCGACACCGGGGTGCCATCGATGAGGAACTCGGACAGCCGACCCTCGAGCAGGCGGTAAAGCCCGGTCGTGGTGCCGATCCAGGCCGCGCCGCCCATCGCCGCGCTGCCGACGATCTTCTGCTCGGCCAGGTGCGCGCGCCAGGGCGGCGCGATGATCCAGCCGGCCTGCGCGACGAACAGCCCGCCCTCGGTGGCCAGGAGCGCGCTGTGCGCTCCGAGCGGCGTCACCGACGAGACCGCTCCGACGGCGGCGCCATTGCCAGGGTGCGGCTCGAGCGCACCGGGGGCGCCATCGAAACGCGCACGCAGCGCCCGTCCGTCGGCCCCGACCAGCACCGCGGTCCCCCACTCGTCGGCGAATCCGCGGATTGGCGAGACGGCCGGCTTCAGGGGGACCGACAGCGGCTCGAAGGCCTTCGGGTCGAGACTCTCAGTGCCGCTGCAGCCGACGAGAAGTGCCAGCGCCGCCACAGGGCGCCAGGGTCGATGCATCGATTCCCTACGCCAGCAGCGCCCGTAGTGGCTCGGTCCGCGTGATGCTGTAGTCCAGCTTCGCGGAGGCGAGGATCGTGGCGATGATCTCGTCGGGGAAGATGTTGCGACCGTCGGGACGCGGCAGCCCTGTCTGGTAGTCCACCACGCCCGGCGCCATGCCGATGTCGCCGCTCTTGCCGAAGGTGACGTTGTGCTTGAAGCCGGCGCCCATGATCAGGCACGAACTGCACAGGTGGTGGTCGCGTCCGCCCAGGTTGTTGAGGAGCGGCGTTCGCGCGAACTCGGAGAACACCATGATCGTCGTGTGATCCATGAAATTGCCGCCCGATGGGTGCCGCGAAGCGCGCAGGTCGTCGACCAGCGCTGCCAGGGCGTTGAACCCCGTGCGCAGGTTGTTCGCGTGCGACAGCTGCGTGCCGAAGTGCGTATCCAGACCACCCGCCAGGTTCACCGAGACACACTGGCTGATGCCCCGCTTGAGGGCCGTTGCCACCAGCGCCGCCCGTCCCGCGGCATTGTCGTACGGCGCGAAAGCCGGCAGGTTGTACGTGCCCCGCACCTGTTCGTTCTCGGGCAGCTCGAAGCGGAACGCGCGATCCAGCTGGGACTGGAGCACCGTCTGCATCTGCGACCGCGAGCCGTTGTAGGAGGTGACCAGACCGCGCGAGTCGTACAGCTGCGACTCGCAGGTGACGCGCTTGCCCTTCCAGTCGACGAGCTGCTTTTCGATCTCGCTATCCAGCGCCACGGTGCTGGGCGAGAGCGTCAGGATGAGGTCGCGCGACGACGACACCCGGAGGGCGTTGGCAGACCCTGCGTAGCGATCGTTGTAGCTCTCGACGCCGTAGGCCACCGAGGGGATCGGCACCCGCGGCTTCATCTGGCCGACGATCTCGGTCGCCGTCGACGACCCGCGCGCGGCGCTGCCCACCGGCGACTTGCCGGTCAGGAAGTAGCGATAGCCGACGTCATGGCCCAGCGTCGTCATGTTGATACCGCGAATGACGGTCATCAGGTCGTAGTGCTGCGCCAAGCGCCCGATCGCCGGCCCGAAGGCGATCTTGCTCGGCCCCACACCTGGCTTGGGATCCGGCACCACCGGCCGGTCGGAATAGCTGGCGTCGTTGATCAACGAGTAGGCCGGGAAGATCCGGGTGTCGGCGATCCGATCTGCTGTGAAGACGTCGGGGTCGCGCGGGTCGAGCGCCAGCAACTGGTCCCATCCGCCCGAGAAATAGGCGAACACGAAGCAGCGGTCCGGCGGCGCCAGATCCGCAGCCTGCGCGAACTTCTGGAACGGCAGCCCGCCCAGGATGGCGCTGCCGGAGAACCCTGCCGCCGCCTTGAGGAAACCTCGCCGCGGGTGGCACTCACAGATGCTCTTGCGCGTCTTCATGGTGTTCTCCGCTAGTAGGTGATGAACCGGGGATCCGTCATCAGGGCCACACAGATCGCCGTCAGCGCCTGATCTTTCTTGTTGATGGTCTGGGCCCGAGTCGCCATCGCCTTCCACATGCCCGTCCACTCGTCGAGGTCCGCACCGGCGACCGCCTCACCCCAGAAGCGCATGGTCAGGTAGATGAGGTTGGCGCGAACCGCCGCGTCGTCCGGCCCAGCGATGTTGGTCACGATGCTGTCTGGCAGTTCGCGCGCCAGGATCCGGTCCGCCGCGCGGGTGGCTCTGAGATCAGCAGCCGCCGTGGCGCTGCAGACGTCGCGCGCCCCGTCCTCGAGGAACTTGGCGAACACCAGATTCGTCTCGGTCCCCTCGGCATTGACGAGCGCATAGTCGGCGCGCCCCAGCGAGGCCGCGCGCGATTCCAGCGAGGCCCATGGCCGCCCCGTCGTGGTCTCGATGCTGGCCTTGAGCTGCGCGACGGTGATCCGCCGCGGCGCCCGCCCGACGTGACCGCCCTGCCGCTCGGGATCGGGCAGCATCGTCGAGTGCGCCGGATCGTCCGGCGCCGGCAGCGGCTTCAGCGTGCCCGAGGGCTCCGAGTTGTTGCAGCCGACCGCGACCAGGATCAGAACAGCCAGCTTTCGCATCAGTCGATCCTCCGGTAGGCGTCGGTCATCAACACCTGTTCGATCAGCGTCTTCAGCTTGAATCCGCTCTGGGTGAACGCCTTCACCAGCTGCGGCAGGTAGAGCGTCTCCTCCTCGCCCGACATCGGGCGGCCGAGGAACTCGTTCCAGACGCGCTTGGCCGCGCAGCGCTGGACGTCCCCGGTCTGCATAAGCTTGTCGACCAGCATCTTCGGGCCGCCCTCGATGTTCGGCTCGTCGTCGCCCGAGCGATACAGGTACGTCTTGAGGAGACCCAGGCTGCCGGCGCCGTCGCCATCGTAAGCTTGCATGATGTAGTTCGCGCACTGTCCGTCGCAGCCCGGGTTCCCGGCCAGCGCGCAGTCACGGCAGCGGGCGTCGTAGCGCGGGAAGACCTTTGGATCCAGGTAGGCTGCATTCCGCTCGCCGAAGCGCCCCCAGTGCGCCCCCACCGGCTCGATGGTGGCGTGGCAGTAGTTGCAGCCACAGCGCTTGGCCAGGTTGTTCTCGCGGTTGCAGGCATGATCCGCAGGCGGCAACGTGGCGTCAGGCGCCGGCGCAAACGTCTTGCACACGAAGGTCTCGTAGAAATGCGCCACGCGTGCCCGCTGCGTCGGGAAACGCAGCAGGTAGGACGGGGTCGTCAACACGCCCGCATGCTGAGGGCCGCGCAGGTACTCCTTCCACTGGGTGGCATCAGCGGTAAAGGGCATCGCCGGCAGGGCGAGCATGTCGACCGGCGCCGAGATCACGGCGTTACCCACCTTCTGGCTGGCGCGGTACATCTCCGACATCGGCCCGTTCACGAACGACCGCCGCGTCGTCAGCATGTTGAAGTAGTTCTCGTCGCGCCGGATGATCGAGTCGGCGAGCATGAGCGGCTCTTCGTTGACGGCGGCGACGCGGGCGTTGAACACCTTGCCGTCGGACGTATCGCAGCGGCGGAAGCGTGGCCCGCAGCCGCAAGTGCGGTCGCTGGCAAAGCCACCGCGCTCGCAGCTCTCCAGCGTCCCCGGGTTCACCGCCCGCTCCTGGGCGTCGTAGGCGCAGGCCGCGACCTCGGTGCGACCCGTCGAGTCCCAGTAGGGCGGCGTGGTCATGACCCAGCCGTCGCGCTGGACGCAGCCGCGCTGGGCGGAGCTGCCGTACATCCCGTTGGTGCCGCCGCCCTTGAGAGACAGCCCGCATCGGTCGAGCGATCCCTGCGCGCCTGCCAGAGGCTTCGGGTTCACGAAGGTCACCACGCGCCCGGTGCCCGGCTCGAGCACCTCGTCGACCAGGCCCAGTGTGCCCGACTTCTTCGGATCGGGCAGGCACTTGAAGGGCTGCAGCACGCCCCTTGCGTCGCGCCGCATGTCACAGAAGTAGATGAGCTTGTCCGGCAGCGCGCCCTTGGCCACCGCGGTCGTGCAGTCGGTGATCGAGGCGTCGGTCGCATTCAGCCGGTCGCACTGGTAGTAGTTCAGGTCATAGTCGAAGCTGACCGGCAACGGCGTGCCGTAGTAGTCGCGGCAGATCTTCTTCACCGGCTCGGCATGGGGGTCCTGCCGCGGCGCCTTGTCGCACTCGTCCTGCGGGATGAAGTGGTCACAGCCCTGGCTCTGCCCGCCACGTGGCGAGCCCAGCACGCGCATCTCGTACGGCTTGGCGCCGTCGATGGTCTCGGCGACCAGCGGCACGTTGTCCGCATTCACCGACGATCGCACGTTCGACCGGAGCAGGGCCCGGTGGTACTCGCGCATGCGGGCATAGAATGTCTCTTGCCCCATCAGACCGCGGATCGTCTCCGCAGAGACCGTCGTCTTGCCCTGGACCGCCCTGTACTCGTCGAGCGTCGGCGGCCGTCCCAGCAGATCCAGCGTGAGCTGGCGAAGCTGCCGTTCCACCGGCACCGCCTTGCTGGCCACGCACATCGGAACGTCAGCCGCGTGGGCATTCACCCCGCCAACGGCGATCAGGAGGCCCGACCAGAAGAGAACCCGTCGTGTGCGCATGAGCTGCGCCTCCTCTCAAGTGCCCAGGCAGAGTAACGCAAGTGGGGGCCATGTCCCTAGCAAAAACTTTCAAAAAAGTTACAGATTTCGAGGTGTTACATGTTGCACCCCAACGTTACACCCGATTTTTCAAGGCGCCTCGCCACGAACACGCGCGAAAACGTTCCTGTTTTATAGTGGGGCATGCTCACCCGACGGCGCCTCGTCTCGGCTCTCGCGCCCGCCACCCTCGCCGGCTGCGATCTTCTGCGCAGCCTGGGCGCAACCACACCGACGGCGCGGCTCACCGGGATCCGTTTCTCCGACTTCAGCCTCGCCAGCCTCACCCTCCTCTTCGACGTCGACGTGAGGAACCCGTACCAGGTGGCTTTGCCGCTGGTGAACATCGACTACGCGATAGCCAGCGGCGGCCAGCGATTCCTGACCGGCGAGGCGCCGCTGCAGGGCGCGATCCCCGCGGGCGGCAGCCAGGTCGTCACCCTGCCCGCCTCCATCGTCTTCGTGGAGATGCTGAGGATTCTGCAGGGCGTGGCCCCAGGCGCCGTCGTCCCCTACCACACGTCGCTGGGCCTGTCGGTGAACGCTCCCGCGGTCGGGACACTGCGGTTGCCGATCGAGAAGGACGGCCAGCTCCCTGTGCCGGCGGTGCCCGATGTGGACATCGCCTCGCTCAAGTGGAGCAACGTCTCGCTCGGCGGCGCCACCGGCGAGATGCTGGTGCGGATTGGCAACACCAACCAGTTCCCGATTGACCTCGTGACCCTCGACTACGGCCTCCAGCTCGCCGGTGCCCAGGTGGCACGCAGCTCGATCGGCACGCCGGTGAACGTGCAGCCGGGGGCCGCCGGCGACATTGCCATCTCGCTGGCGGTCTCCACGCTGAACGCGGGCGTCGCCGTGTTCCGCGCGCTGCAAGGCGACAGCGCTCCTTATGCTTTCTCGGGGACGCTCGCGTTCAACACGCCTTTCGGACCGCTGCAGGCGCCCTGGGCCAAGGCGGGCACGCTGTCCTTCAGCCGCTAGACTGTTCCTCCGGCACTCCTCGTGCTGGCGTTGTCGTTCATTGTCCGTCGCGCACGCGGAACGCGCCGCAGTCGCTGACCGGCTGGGGCGGGTATTTCACCGGAAGCGCCGTGCACTGGACGAAGGTCGACGTCTTCGTCACCACGTACCTCCGGGCCTGACACCGATGGCACAGGCTCTCGGCAAACGGAGGCGGCTCGGATGGTTCGGCGGCCATCGCCCGACGACGCTACACTGGATCGGCCATGGACGACGCGGTCGAGTGCCCTTTTTGCGGTGAACCCGGCGAGGTCGAGGCCGACATCGACATGAGCGAACCGGGCGAGCACCAGTTCGTTCAGGACTGCGCCGTTTGCTGCCGCCCCTGGTCCGTCCGCGTGGTGGTGACCGTCGACGGCGAGGTCACCGTCTCCGTCGACCGCAGCTGAACTGAGCTATTCCAGCCGGGCCAGGCCGAGATGAACCAGCTGCAGCAGCGTCCTCAGAGTTTCCGGGCGCGGCATGGCCGCCGTTTCCAGCACGTCGTCGATCGTGGGACCGTCTTCCAGCCGCGACAGCAGGAACGCCGCACGCGACGACAGCTCGCACCCGGACCATGGCGCGCCGACCATCCAGACGCGCCGGCGCGCATCGCCGTTCTCCACCGTGGAGATCCAGTCGGCCAGCGGGTCGTGAGCCGCCGCGAGCGCCGTGGCAAACGCACCGATGTCGCGATGGCGGTCATCGGCGTCCTTGGCGAGTCCCGATTCGATCACCCGCGCGATCGGCGCCGGCACCCCGGGCTCAGCTTCCCGTAGCGGGATCGCAGGCTCGTCGAGGATGCGGCGCATGGCCTGCCACGGTCCCTCGCTGCAGAACGGACCGCGACCCGTGAACATCTCGTACGCCACGGCGGCCAGCGCGTACTGGTCGGTGCGATGGTCGACCGGCAGGCCTCGCACCTGCTCGGGCGCCATGTACTCGGGCGTCCCCGCGAGCTCGCCGTAGGTGTGCCGCGCTCCGACCGACAGCCGCTTGCTGATCCCGAAATCCAGCAGCTTGGCGTGGGGCAACGCGCCGGGCGTTCCCACCAGGAAGACGTTCGACGGCTTCAGATCGCGGTGCACGATCGAGGCGCCGTGAACAGCCGCGAGGGCCGAGGCAATCTGAAGCGTCAGCCGCACCGTCTCCGCGACGTCCAGGGCACCGTCACGCGTGAGCCGCGCCGCCAGCGTCTCGCCGTGCAGCAGCTCCATCACCAGATAGGGTTCGCCCTGCTCCGAGAGATCGAAGTCGATCACCTGCACGATGTGCGGATGGGCAAGCTCGCCGATGAGCTGCGCCTCCCGTTGCAACGATCGGCTCGCCGAGTCGTTCGCGGCCAGGTGTCCGTTCAGGATCTTCACAGCCACCGGGCGCCGCAGCCGAAGGTGCTCGGCCTCGAAGACCTCCGACATCCCTCCCCGGTCGAGGCGCCTGATGATGCGGTATGTGCCGCGCAGCACTCGCCCGACCAGGTCGGCCGGCGCATCGTTCGCCGCCTCCGCCATCAGGGTCACCTCTTGCGCGCCGGTCATCACAATCGCTCCAGCCTCAGCAAGCGCCGTGCCTCGGCCATCACGACCGTGGAACGAGGCGTGCATACCTTGCCCGCGCGATGTTCAGCACGGCAGACGAGCGAGCGCTGACCAAGCAGCGTCGGATCGCAAAGAAGCATCCCACGGACGTACGCGCGTACCTCCGGATGGCCGAGGCCCTACGCGCGCTCGGCCGGCCCCTCGAGGCGCTGGAGGCATACGAGCAAGCCGCGGCGCTTTATCAGACCCAGCGCATGAGCCGCCACGCCGCCGCGGTCCTCGTCTGGGGCTGGCGGATGCTCGAGGGACAGCTCCCGGATCACGCCCCTGCCTTCGTCGAGCTCGCCCTCGAGCTGGCGACGTTGCACAGCGTGACGGGGTTCCTGGCCGACGGCCAGTCGGTGCTCGACCGCTCCTGCGCCCGCGTGCAGGCGCTGCGACTCGAGCCCGCGGCCATCGGCGTGGCGAAGCGCCTGGCAATGCGCTCCGCAGGCGATCCCTGGCTGCAGACCATGAGCGCGGACGCCCTTCGTCTTTCTGGTGCCAGCGCCGCCGCATCCGATCTCTACCTGCGGGCGATGGCCAGGCCAGACGCAAAGGACGGCCATCGCCTCCTTCATTGCGGATTCGGATTGATGGCGGTCGGCGCCGAGCCGGAGCAGCTTGCGATGGCGGTCGACATCCTCGAAAGGCGGGGCCCCGGAAGCCGCGCCCAGGAGCAACTGCTGTTCGGACTGCGGGCGGGACATACAGAGTCGACCGCAGCCGCCTAGGAGGCGGGACAGTCACTCACCGGTAACGGCGAGTCACCAGCACGGAACTAACGCCGGCGCCGATCCCGTTCCAGCCACTCGTCGAAACTCCATGGCTTCCGCGCAGGAACCGGGATGACCGCCAGCACGCGCTTGCGTTTCGACCAGGCGAACACGCACAACTCGGTCGTGAAGTGAGGGACGTAGCGCGCCAGGCCGAAGAAGATCGCGAAGAGGACCGTGCCCCCGATCGTCGCCCAGACCAGTTGCCGCCCGCTCAGCCGGAGCATCATCCAGACCGAGAATGTCCGAGCGGGAAAGGACACTCCCCAGGCGACCAGCAGGCCGCACAGCACAGGCCAGGCGCCACCATGGCTGGTGGCAGCGACGTCTGACCACGAGAATCCGACAAGACAAGTGACCACGCCCGCCAGCGCCGCCAGGCCAAAGTAGGCCCGCAGGAACGGCCGCCCGCCCCACAGCTTCACCAGGTCGCGGCCCACCCAGTAGATCGTCAGGCAGAAGAACACCAGCGACCAGGGATCCATCTCGTACAGCACCCAGGTGACCAGCCGCCACACCTCGCCGCGCCACACCTGCGGCGGGACCAGCAATCCCTGGACGATCAGGCCCGGCATCCCGTTGCGGGCGCTGACGGCTCCCAGGATCGAGACCACCGCGGTCACGACCATCAGGCCGACGAGCACCCTCGGCACGCGAGGCATCCGGACATGATAACCGGCGTGATGCTAGCGTGCCTGTCATGTTGAAGAAGATCCTGCTCGGCGTCGGCGCACTCGTGCTGGTCTTGCTCGCCGTCGTCGCCAACCGCCCGGACACCTATCACGTCGAACGATCGACCACGATCAACGCTCCTGCCGAGGCGGTGTTCGCCGTCGTCGGCGATCTCAAGAACTGGCCCTCGTGGTCTCCCTGGGAGAAGCGCGATCCCGGCATGCGCAAGACCTTCTCGACGGACACCACCGCCCCCGGCGCGACCCTGGAATGGCAGGGCAACAAGGATGTCGGCAAGGGAAAGATGACCATCGTCGGCAGCAACCCGCCGTCCCTCATCCAGTTGCAGCTCGAATTCCTCGAGCCGTTCGCCTCCACCGCTCGCGCGACGTACGAGATGAAGCCCGCCGGCGCAGGGGTCAACTTCACCTGGTCGATGGACGGCGAGAACAACTTCGTCGGGAAAGCCTTCTCCATGTTCATGGACATGGACAAGATGATCGGCGGTGATTTCGAACAGGGACTCGCCAACCTGAAACGCGTCGTCGAGTCCACCCCGGCCCACGCGCGCTGAATGTAACCTTCACCGGCACGGCGCCTTACGGAGATCATGTTCCACCTCGTTGCGCTCACGATGGCCCTGGCGCAGGCGCCGACAGATCGCCCGAACATCGTCTTCATCCTGGCCGACGACCTCGGGCATACCGACGTCGCCAGTTACGGCAGCGCCTACTACGAGACGCCCCACCTCGACGCCATGGCGAAGCAGGGGATGCGTTTTTCGCACGGCTACACCGCCGGCCCCAACTGCCAGCCGACCCGCGCCGCCCTGATGAGCGGTCAGTACGGCGCGCGCACCGGCGTCTACACGGTCGGCTCCACCGACCGCTTCGACTGGACCAGCCGCAACCTGCGCCCGGCCGACAACGTCACCACATTGCCTGCCAGCAAGGTGATCGTCGCCCAGGCGCTGAAGAACGCGGGCTACGCAACGGGCATGTTCGGCAAGTGGCACCTCGGCGAGCAGGGCCAGGCCCACCCCGGCAAGCGCGGCTTCGACGAGGCCATTGTCACGGCGGGCAAGCACTTCGATTTTGGCACCAATCCGAAGACCGCCTACCCGCCGGGCACCTACCTGGCCGACTTCCTCACCGACAAGGCGGCGGACTTCATCCGGCGCAACAAGGCGCGGCCGTTCTTCCTCTACCTGCCCCACTTCGGCGTTCATTCTCCCCACCAGGCGAAGAAGGAACTGATCGAGAAGTTCCGCCCGAAGAAGCCCTCCGGGGGCCACCGCGATCCGACGTACGCCGCCATGCTCGCCAGCGTCGACGAGAGCGTCGGCCGCTTGCTGACCTTGCTCGACGAGCTGGACCTGTCGAAGAAGACGCTGGTCATTTTCTCCAGCGACAACGGCGGCGTCGGTGGTTACGAACGTGAGGGCATCAAGGGCGGCAGCATCACCGACAACGCGCCTTTGCGCGGCGGCAAGGGGATGCTGTACGAAGGCGGCGTGCGCGTCCCCTACATCTTTCGCTGGCCCGGCACCATCCCCGCCGGTAGCTCGTCCGATCAGGCGATCCACAGCGTCGATCTCTATCCGACGCTGCTGGCCGTCACGGCGACGCCACCGCCAGCCAGCCACCCGCTCGACGGCGTCTCCTACCTCGGCTTGCTGAAGACCGGGGGCAAGGAGGTGCTGGCCCGCAAGGCCCTCTTCTGGCATTTCCCCGGCTACCTCGGCGCTGCCGGCGGCACCTGGCGCACGCTCCCCGCCGGCGCCGTTCGCGCGGGTGACTGGAAGCTGATCGAGTTCTTCGAGGACAACCGGGTCGAGCTCTACGACGTTCGCAACGACGTCGGCCAGAAGAAGGATCTGGCTGCCGACAAACCGGAGAAGGTGAAGGAACTACGAGCCACCCTCGTCGCCTGGCGCCAGTCCCTGAAGGCCCCGATGCCGACGCCGAACGTGCCGGGCTCGATCAAGCCACCGAAGAAGAAAGCCGGCGCGCAAGAGGACTGATGCGCGCAGCCGGCGTCGCACTCCTCGTTTTCTCTGGCTGCGCCCAGGCTCCGCCCACGAACGCCACCTTCTTCCCCACCCCGACGCTGCCGGCACCGGCCGGCGACGATCTCACCGGCAGCGCGCAGATCTTGCTCGGTCTTCCTCTGGACGCCGACCCCGCAGACGACTACCTCCTCCAGCGACAACACTGGGTCTCGTCTTACAACCCCCGGCGCCTGATCCCGAACTGGGTCGCCTGGCGGATCGTCGCCGCCGACCTGGGCGCCGTTCCCAGGCGCGACAGCTTCAGGGCGGACGACCTCTTGCCCGAAGGATGGCCGCGCGCGAAGGCAACCGACTACCGCGGCTCCGGCTACGACCGGGGACACCTGTGCCCGTCGGCCGATCGCACATCGACCGAGGAGGCGAACGACTCGACGTTCCTGATGACCAACATGGCCCCGCAGATGCCCGCGCTGAACCGCGGGCCGTGGGAATCCCTGGAGGCCTTCGCGCGCGATCTCGTGCGCGAAGGACGGCACGTCCAGATCGTCGCTGGCGTCCTCGTCGCCGAACCGGCCGCCACGATCGGCCCGGGCGTCGCGGTGCCCACGGCGATGTTCAAGGTGGTGGTGGCGCTCGGGCCAGGTCAATTCGATGCCACCATCGATACTCCCGTCTACGCCGTGGTGATGCCGA
This sequence comes from Myxococcales bacterium, assembly GCA_031423255.1. GTDB lineage: Bacteria > Myxococcota_A > Polyangia > Fen-1088 > Fen-1088 > JANPFD01. The sequence goes on from JANPFD010000136.1 coordinate 108,064, forward strand.
ATACCCCGACGGTCTCGGGTACGCGGTGGCCGGCGTACCTGGTCTCGGTCGACGAGGTCGAACGCCGCAGCGGGTACGACCTGCTACGCGACGTCCGCGACGACGTCGAGATGGTGATCGAGGCGCGGGTGGCGACCGCGCCCTGACAGCCTACACGCCGCAGGTACCGGGGCTGTTGTTTCCAGCTCCACGGCACATCAGGCCCTGCTGGCAGGCCATGGCGCCGCTGCAGCAAGGCTGTCCAGCGGCGCCACACGCCGCGCAGACACCGCCGCCACCACCGGTGCAACGGAATCCGGTCGAGCAGCCACCACCGCCACCGCCGCCGCCGCAACAGGCCTGGCCCGCGCCGCCGCATGCCGAACAGGTACCGCCCACGCCGTTGACCGCGCCCACGCAGCGGCCGCCCGTCTGGCAGTTGGAGCCGTCGCAGCACGCCGCGCCGACGGCACCGCAGTTCATGCACGTGGTGGGCATCTGGGTGCCCGGCGGGTTGTTGCAGCCGAGTCCCGTCTGGCATTCTTGCGTGCCGTTGTTGCAGCACGCCTGGCCGCTGCCGCCGCAGGGCTGGCACATGCCGGGCATCCCGTTGCCAGCGCCGGCGCACTCGAGCGGGGCCGCGCAGCCACCACCTCCACCGCTGCAGCAGATCTGGCCCATGGCGCCGCAGCTCTGGCACGTCCCACCCACGCCATTCACGGCTCCGATGCAGCGCCCGCCCGCCTGGCAGTTCGCACCCGCGCAGCAGGCCGCGCCGGCCGCGCCGCAGTTCATGCAAGTCGCGGGCGCACCGGACGGGCTGTTGCAGCCGAGTCCGGTCTGGCAGGGCTGCTGGCCGCCGCAACACGCCTGGCCGCTGCCGCCGCACGGCTGGCACATGCCTGGATTGTTGCCGACGCAGCCGAACCCCTGGTTGCAGGTGCTACCGCCGCCACCGAGGCCGCCGCCACAGCACGGCTGGCCCATGCCGCCACACGCGACGCACATGTTGTTCATGCAGCGGGCGTTCGATGCCGTGCAGGTGGTGGCCGTGATCTGGCCCGCCATGATCACGCAACAGACCTGCCCCACGGCTCCACAAGGCGTTCCGCCCATGTTCTGGCACGAGCCGTTCATGCACATGCCCATCGGCCCGGGGAGCTGACCACCGCCGCTGCAAGCCGCGCCGCTGGCGCGACACTGGCCGAAAACGCAACAGCCGCCAGCGCTGCAAGCATTGCCCGCGCAGCAGGCCTGCCCGGTGCCCCCGCACTGCATGCCCGCCATTCCCCCCGCGCCGCCCGCGCCACCCGCTCCCGCCGCGCCACCATCCACCCCCGCCCGACCGCCCACGCCACCCATGCCGCCCGAACCGTTTCCGCCGGCACCGCCGCCGCCACCTGTTCCGCCTGCGGCGCCTGCGTCGTCATCATTTCCGCTGGGCAGCGCCTTGTTGGAGCTGCTGCAACCCACGGTAACCGCGAACGCAACGAGGACGGCCGCCATGACACGGTGGTGCTTGGTCATGGGGGGTTAGTGGTGCACTCACCACCCTTTCGTCAAAAAAATGGCGCTCACAACGCCGCGAAGAAGTTCCAGATACCGTCGTACGAGAACCGTGGGAACTCATGGTCGCCCGTGGCCGGGGCGCACCAGTGCAAGGGCGCACCGGCCAGGCACCCTTCGTATGCCACACACGGCGCGGGATCGACGGGCGTGGTCTTCGTGCGGTCGCACTTGTTCGTCTTTATCCAGTAGTCGCGGGCAGGAATTCCCCGCGTGGTGAAGTCGACCGTGCCATCGTTCATCGCGTTGTCCACCCAGGCCGCCACGGGCGTGCCGGGACACGAGGCCGCGGCGTAGGGCGGACCACCAGCCACCGCTCCGATGGCGCGGATGACGTTCGCCCGATGGCAGGCCAGCGCCTGGGACATGAATGCTCCGAAGCTGTGCCCGTAGCTGAAGATGCGATTCGAGTCGACGCACAGGTCACCCGACAACTTGGCCAGCAGGGCATCGAAGAACGCGAAGTCACGCCCATTGGGATTCGTATCGTGCCACCCCGTGTCCCCCGGCATGCTGGGTGTGACAGTCAATCCGTCGGGATAAACGAAGATGGCGCCCCCGCGCGACGCCGCCTCGATGCCACCGCCGTACGAACGGCCGCCCGCCCGGAAACCGGCGCCGCTGCCCGTGCGCCCGTGCCAGGCGAACGCGAGTGGCAGCGCCTTTCCAGACAAATACCCGGTGGGAATCGAAAGCACGTAGGTGCGGTCCAGCGTGCCCACCTTGATCATGCCGATGCTCACCCCGGCGGCGGCTGCCTTCCCGCAGCCGGCGGACCCCGCGATGGGGGCATCGGAACGAGGAGAAACGTCGGACGATGTGGCGACGTCTCTGCGCGTGTCGGCCGAGCTTCCGGTGTCCCCACCCAACCGGGTATCGGCGCCGGTGGACGCGCCTTGATCGGGCGACGATGCGGGCCCGTCGGTTGCCGGGGCCTCGGGCGTTCGCGACCCGGCCGACGCACAGCCGAGGATCAGGACGAGCGAGGTTACTTCCAGACGGCGTCGACTCATCCCGACAACGTTATCATTATCATTCCGGCACCCGATCGAGGAAAGCCACCTGACCCGTGGCGAGATCGAGTTCGGCGCCCACCACCACCAGACCGTCCTCCGCCTCCAGTCGCTCGATGATCTCCGACCCGTGGCGCAGGTGCGCAACAGCCGCGCGGACATTGGCGCGCACGGATTCGCGCCGCAGGCGAAGCGGGTCACGTGCCAGATCGGTTGCGACCAGCGACTCGATCCCGGGCCGCACCCGGTCGACGATCGACAGGATGTTGCGCGAGATGGGGCGCTCGCCGGTGATCGCTTCGATGGTGGCGTCGATGGCCCCGCACTCGGTGTGTCCCATGACCACGACCAGACGCGTTCCGAAACGTTCGGCGGCGAACTCGACGCTACCCACCTGCGACGGCGCGACGATGTTGCCCGCGACCCGGATGACGAACAGGTCGCCGAGCCCCTGGTCGAAGACGATCTCCGCCGGCGCGCGCGAATCCGAGCAACCGAGGATGATCGCGAACGGCTTCTGGACCAACTCGCGGCGGCTGTGGCTGACGAGGGCGTCGATGCTGCGGACGTTCGTGACGTACCGGGTGTTCCCTTCCTGCAGGCGAGCGAACGCTTCTCGGGCGAGGGTGCGGTCGGTGGGCATCGCCCACCGTATACCCCGTCACGGCCATAGTGCGCCTCGTTTCAGTTCGCCCGTTGACGGTTCGGCACTGATAGTCTGGGGTGGCCATGCGGTTTGTGGCCATCGTCCTGATACTCGCGGGTTGCTCGTCCCGGGACCAGAGCGAGGGCGAGCCTGCGCCGCCGTTCGACGAATCCGACGCCGCGGTGGAAGCGCCCACCGATGCTGGACCGAGCCGCGACGCCGGGACCGGCCCCGGCCCCGAGGGCGACGGCTACTACCTCCGTAACGGGCCGTATATGTACGGCCCCGACTCATCACGCCAGACGGGCGTACCCCAGGGCGCCCTGATGTCGTTCACCTGGGCCGAGAGCACGATCTACCCGGGCACGACCCGCAAGGTGACCGTGTACGTCCCCAAGCAGTACGACGGCTCGACCCCCGCGGCGCTGATGGTGTTCCAGGACGGCTCGAGCTACGTCAGCAACAACAACTTCAAGACGCCCACCGTCCTCGACAACCTGATCGCCAAGAAGCAGGTCCCGATCATCATCGGCGTCTTCATCGACAGCGGAGGCGCCAACCGCAGCGTCGAGTACGACACCCTATCGGACAGGTACGTCCGCTTCGTGCTGGGCGAGATCCTGCCGCAGGTGCAGACGCGCTACGGGCTCACGATCAGCGATGATCCCGAGCAACGCGCGGCCGTCGGGCTCAGCTCGGGCGGCATCTGCGCCTTCACCATGGCCTGGCAGCGACCGGATCAGTTCCGCCGCGTGATGACCCACAGCGGCAGCTTCACGAACATCCGCGGCGGCAACAAGTACCCGGCGATGATCATGAGCAGCCCAGCAAAGCCGCTGCGGGTCTTCCTCAACAGCGGCAGCAAGGATCTGGTGAACGGCGCCGGCAGCTGGCCCGCGGGGAACCAGGCGATGTTCGACGCCCTGACGGGCAAGGGTTACCATGTCCGCTACGTGTTCGGCGATGGTGGCCACGTCGGCCCTCAGGCCGGCACCACACTCCCGGAGACGATGCTATGGCTCTGGCGCTGATGCTCGCTGTCATGGCCGAATAGCTACAGCGACGCGCTGGTCTCGACGATCACGCGTCGCAGCCACGTGTGCGCCGCGGAGAGGTGCGTCCGCTCGTGCCAGACCTGACCCACGCCACCGCCAGGCAACGGCAGCGGCGGCGGCAGCATCCGGATCGGAAGCACCCTGGCCATGGCCGACGCAACCCGGTAATCCACCGCCGCCACCATGTCGGTCGACGCAATGACAGGCGGCACCATCAAGAAATGTGACAGCCGCAGCGCCACGTGGCGCGAAAGGCCGCGCTTGGCCAGCACCCCGTCCACGACTCCCGGTTCGTGGTCGGTCTGGGAAACCAGGACGTGGGACAGCGACAGGTACTTCTTGAGCGTCAGACGCTTGCCGACCGTGGGGTGATCCGCGCGCACGATGCACACGAACCGGTCCTTGAAGAGAGCCTGATCCCGATGGCCCGAAGGAACCCTGGGATAAAAGCCGAGCATCAGGTCTTCTTCCCCGGTCTCGAGGCCCGGCGACACCCGGTGATACGGCCACGAGCGCAGGCGCAGCCGGATACCCGGGGCTTCCTTGCCGAGCCTCGCCAGGAGCTTCGGCAACAGCACGAACTCGACGTAGTCGGTGGTGGCAATGACGAACGATCGCTGCGTCGTCCTGGGGTCGAACGAACCCGCCCCGATCGAGGCCTCCAGCAACGCCAGCGCCTGACGAACCGAGACGCCCAGCGTGAGCGCCCGCTCGGTCGGCACCACCCCGTGGCTGGCGCGCACGAACAACGGATCGCCGAACACCTGCCGCAACTGCGACAGCGCGTGGCTGACGGCCGGCTGGCTCAGGCCCAGGCGTCGGCCGGCCCGGGTGACGTTCTTCTCCAGGACAAGCGCATCCAGGACGGCGAGGAGATTCAGGTTGATATTCATTTTAATGATGCCTCTTATACGAACTATCTATTGGAAAGATATCACGACCGGGCCCAGGCTTTCTCTACAGAAGGAGCCCATCATGAACATCTCAGCAGCCTTGGCCGTCACCACCATCACCGCCGCCGCGCCCGCCGCCTGGGACCTGGACCCGGCGCACTCCAGCGCCCAGTTCAAGGTGCGTCACCTCATGATTTCCCACGTGCGCGGCACGCTGGGCGAGGTGAAAGGCACCGTCTGGATCGACGAGGCCGACGTCACGCGTTCGCGGGTCGAGGTGACCATCGACGCGCGCGGGATCGAGACCAAGGACGCCAAGCGGGACGAGCACCTGCGAAGCGCCGACTTCCTGGACGTGGCCAATCACCCGAACATCACCTTCAAGTCGAAGTCGGTGAAGGCAGCGGCGGGAGGAGGACTGCAGGTGGTCGGCGACCTGGCCATCCGAGGCATCACCCGCTCGGTGGTGCTGGAGGTGGACCCGCTGCCCACCGGCGTGAAGGACCCGTGGGGCAACCAGAAGCGCGGAGCCACGGCGCGCACGAAGATCAGCCGCAAGGCCTGGGGCCTGACCTGGAACATGGCGATCGAGGCCGGCGGCGTCGCCGTCGGTGACGAGGTCGGCATCGAGCTCGAAGTCGAGCTGGCGAAGCGGAAGTAGCTACGCCGCGCAGAGCTCGGACACGGGACGCAGGATGCTGTCGCGCGACTCGGCCTCGGGCTTCGTCGTCAGCAACACGAAAGAGCGATCGTCCACGGGATCGAACCAGCACAGCGTCCCGGTCGAGCCCCAGTGGCCGAAGGCCCTCCCCTGCACGTCGAGCCGCCAGCCGAGGCCCCAGTGCGCGCCGAGAGCCGCCGTATGATCCTTGATCATCTCGCGCGCCGTCTCGGGCCTCAGCACGCGCCCGAAGGTCCGCAGGAAGCGGGTCAGATCCCCGGCCGTTCCCAGGCCGCCGCCCCAGGGCGCGCCGAGATCGCGCCAGTAACGGCTGTTCCAGCCCCAGGGCTCGCTGGAAACCTGCGAGGCCATCGTCTCGTCCAAGGAACGCCCCCCGAGCCCCAGCGATGTCCCCACCATCCCGAGCGGCGTGAAAAGCTCCTTCTTCAGGAAGTCGCGAAAGGGCATCTTCGTCACCCGCTCGACGATCTCGGCGGCCAGCAGGATCCCCATGCTCTGGTAGCTGACCTTGCTACCCGGCGCGAACGCCAGCGGCACCTTGCACGTCGACGCGACGAAATCGGCCAGCGGTGCCGAGCGTCGCCGCAGCTCCATGTTGTCCGGCACCATGTCGGGCAACCCCGAGGTGTGCGTCAGCAAATGGCGGACCGTCACCGGATGCCGGAACTCGGGAATGAACTTCCGCACCGGATCGGCCAGGGACAGCGCCTTGCGATCGCACAGGACCATCACCCCGGTCGTGGTCATCGGCTTCGTCAGCGACGCCAGCAGGAAGACCGCATCGGGGGTCTTCGCCTTTCCGAAGGAGCAGGACACCTCGACCGGGCCGCGCTTGACGTGCAGCACCGCGGCGCCCAGCGACCCGTCCGCCGAGGCGCGATCGAGGAGCGCGATCGCCCTATCCAGCTTCTCGCGATTCATGATTGTGGCTCCCAAGGACGATGGCCATCTGTTCGCGGTCCAGGTCACCTTCCCAGCGAGCGATGGCCAGCGTGGCCACGCCGTTGCCGATGAGGTTGGTGATCGCCCGCGCTTCCGACATGAAGCGGTCCACGCCCAGCAGCAGCGTCAGCCCGGCGACCGGGATGGTGCGCGTCGACGAGAGCGTCGCCGCCAGGGTGATGAAACCGCCCCCCGTGACCGCCGCCGCTCCCTTCGAGGTCAGGAGCAGGACCGCCAGCAGCCCCAGTTCCTGCGCCAGCGTCATCGGCGTCTGCGTCGCCTGGGCGATGAAGACCATGGCCAGGGTCAGGTAGATGGACGTGCCGTCCAGATTGAAGGAGTAGCCCATCGGCACGACGATCCCGACCACGCCCGGGCGGCAACCGAGGCGCTCCATCTTCAGCATCAGGCGCGGCAACACCGACTCGGACGATGACGTGCCGAGGACGATCAGGATCTCCTCGAGGATGTAGCGGAGGAACGCGGTCAGCTTGAACCCGACGATGCGCGCCACCAGCCCCAGCACGATGGCGACGAACAGCGCCGAGGTGATGTAGAAGCAGGCGATCAGCTTGCCGAGGCTGGCCAGCGTGCCGATGCCGTACTTGCCCACGGTGAAGGCCATGGCTCCCATCGCGCCCAGCGGTGCCAGGCGCATCACTATCCCGACGATGCCGAAGAAGGCGTGCCCGATCTGGTCGATCACCTCGACCAGCGCGCGGGCGCGCTCCCGCATCCCGGCGATGGCCACACCCAGCAGCACCGACACCAGCAGCACCTGCAGGATCTCGCCCTTGGCGAAGGCATCGCCGACCGTCGCGGGGATCAGGTTCAAGAAGAAATCCACGCCCCCGGTGTGCTGCGCGGCGGTGGTGTAGCTGGCGATGGCGGAAGCATCCAGCGAGGCCGGGTCGACGTTCATCCCGGCGCCCGGCGCGACCACCTTGCCGACCACCAGGCCGATGACCAGAGCCACGGTCGTCACCACCTCGAAATAGATGATCGCCTTGAGCCCCACCCTGCCCACCTTGCGCAGGTCCCCCATTTTCCCGATGCCAGTGACCACCGTCGTGAAGACGATCGGCACCACCAGCATCTTGATCAGCTTCACGAACCCGTCGCCCAGTGGTTTGAGGGCCACGGCGGTGTCGGGACGGAAGTGGCCCAGCAGCACGCCGATGGCAATTCCGGCCAGGACCTGGAGGTAAAGGCTGCCTAGGAAGCGGCGCATCGAATGGGGGGGCGCAGTATCGGCTAAAAGTTGTCAGCAAAGTCGCCGATGTATGGGGCTCACGGAATGCCCGGACTCGACCAGTTCCTCAAATACTTCGAACGCGACGATGTCAGTGAGCTGAATCTGGCCACCGGTTCCGTGGTCACCGTTCGTCTGAATGGAGCATTGCGGCCGCTAACCAAGGGGCCGCTCACCTCCGCCCACGTGGCCGGTCTGCTCGGTGGCAGCGAACTGGAGGGGGCTGTGCCTCCCACCGACACCACCGGCACAAATGCGACCTTCGCCCACGATGGCCGGGCTTTCCAGGCGTTGATCGCCCGGCGCGGCGAGGCGCTGGGGATCCGGATCCAGCGTGCGACGGCCGCTGCCCCGGCGACGCGGCAACCGGATCCGCCACCGCAGCAGCAGGCCGACGACTGGCAGGCGCTGCCAGACATCCAGACCGACGAGCAGGTCATCTCCCGGCCGGCCCGGGTGAATACGCCGCCCCCGATGGCCACCCCGGCGCCGTTCATCGCACCGCCCCCGGTTGCGCAGGTGGTCCGCACCCCGGAGCCGTTCATCGCACCGCCCCCGGTTGCGCAGGTACCTCCCTCGGAGGTCCACATCCCGGTTGCCGCGCCCGTGCGCTCCGGCGTCATCGACCCGCATCTGGTGGCGATGCTGACCGAGGCGCGGCGCGCCAACGCCAGCGACGTGCACATCGTGGCCGAGCGGCCGGCCCTGATCCGCCGGGTGGGAGCACTCGAGCCTCACGGCAAACCGCTCAGCGCCGAGGTCGTCCGCCGGATGCTGATGTCGTTGCTTGACGGGCCGCTGGAGGAGGCGCTGCTCACGTCGGGGTACGCGGATCTGGCGATCGAGTTGCCGGGTCCGGGCCGCATCCGGGCGAACGTGAACCGGCAGAAGACCGGCCTCAAAGGCTGCTTCCGGCTGGTGGCGAACGAGCCGCCGACTCTGGAATCACTGGGGCTTCCGCGCGAGCTCGCGAAGGTGGCCAGCTACCACCAGGGGTTGGCGGTGATTTCGGGTCCGAACGGTCACGGCAAGACCACGACGATGGCGGCGCTCATCGATCTGATCAACAGCCAGAAATCGGCCCACATCATCACGGTCGAGGACCCGATCGAGGTGGTCCACCCACGAAAGAAATCGGTGATCTCGCAGCGTCAGGTGGGAGCGCACACCGATTCGTTTCACACGGCGCTCAAGGGCGCGCTGCGCGAGGACCCGGACGTCATCTGCATCGGCGAGCTGCGCGACACCGAGACCGTGGAGATGGCGATGTCCGCCGCCGAGACGGGTCACCTGGTGATCGCCACCATGAGCACCCCGTCAGCCTCCAAGACCATCGACCGGATGATCGACATGTTCCCGCCAGACGAGCAGTCGCAGGTGCGAGCGACCCTGGCGGGCGCCCTCAAGATCGTGGTGAGCCAGCGGCTGGTGCCGACAGCCGACGGCCGGCGCATGGTCGCGGCGGCCGAGCTCATCACCGGCAACATCCCGCTGTGGAACCTGATCAAGGACAACAAGCTGTACCAGCTCCCCAGCCTGCAGCAGCGCGGCCGCTCTTTCGGGATGATCCGGATCGAGGATTCGCTGCGCGACCTGATGATTGCCAAGGTGATCACCGAGGAGGTGGCGATGGCCAATGCCCCTGATCCCAAGCTGGTCAAGCCCCCACCCGAGCCGGCGCCGCCGTCCGCTCCCGAACCCACCGCCAAGCGCACGATGTTCTCGCGGCCAGCGCCACCCAAGGAGGGATGATCGGTGCCTGCCATCGACGCCCTGTTCGACCAGTTGCTGGCGCAGAAAGGCTCGGACCTGCACCTTTCGATCGGCTATCCGCCGATGATCCGCGCCAAGGGCGACCTCTTGCCCCTGACCCAGAAGACCGTCGATCGTTCGACGATGGACGCGCTCCTGTACGAGCTGATCGACGCCAAGCAGCGCACGCAGTTCGACACCCACCACGACCTCGACTTCGCCTACGCCTACGGCGACAAGGCCCGCTTCCGCGCCAACTACCTCTACAAGCTGACCGGGCCGGGCGCGGTGTTCCGCACCATCCCCAGCAAGGTCCTCAGCGCCCAGGACCTGGGGCTGTCTCAGTCGATCATCAACCTGGCCGAGCGCAAGGCGGGGTTGGTGCTGGTCACCGGACCGACGGGCAGCGGCAAGAGCACGACGCTGGCCGCGATGATCTCGCACCTGAACCACACCAGGCCGATCCACATCCTGACCATCGAGGATCCCGTCGAGTTCGTGCATCAGCCGATGCGAGCGGCCATCACCCACCGCGAGGTGGGCATCCACACCCCGAGCTTCGCCGACGCCATCCGCAGCGCGATCCGTGAGAACGCGGACGTGATCCTGGTCGGCGAGTTGCGGGGCGCCGAGACCATGCGGCTGGCGCTCCAGTGCGCCAGCTTCGGCATCCTCGTGTTCGCCACCGTTCACACCAACTCGGCGGCGTCGACCATCGACCGCTTCGTGAACTCATTCCCCGCCGCCCAGCAGCCCGCGATCCGCGGCATGCTCGCCGAATCGCTGGCCGGGATCGTGGCGCAGCAACTGCTGAAGAAGGCGGATGGCACGGGGCGCGTCGCGGTCCAGGAGATCCTGGTCGGCAACCACGCGCTGTCGGCGGCAATCCGTGAAGCCAAGACGACCATGATCAACAGCATCATCCAGTCCGGCGGCGCCGATGGGATGCAGACCATGGACAGCGCGCTGATGGCGCTGGTGCGCAAGGGCACCATCCGACCGCTCGACGCGCTGGAGAAGGCGATCGACAAGGAAGGATTCGCGAAGCTGCCCGAGGTCGCGCAAGCCCTTCAGGGCGAGGCAAAGCCGGCGTAGATTCGGCGGGTGCCAACCCGTGCCTCCTGGGCCGCCCTCGCGCTGGTCGTCGTGGGATGCATCGCCCCGATCTGGTGGGCGGCGTTGCTCCCGGCGCAGGACCTCCCGGTCCACCTTGCTTACGCGCGCATCATCGGCGACGACAGCGATCCGCTCGGGCAGCAGTTCCAGGCGGTGTCGTCGTTCCAGCCGTACTTCAGCACCTACTACTTCCTGACGTCGGTCGGACGGCTCACCTCGCTGCTGGGCGCGGCCCGTCTGCTGTTCACTCTGTACGTGCTGGCGCTGTTCGGCGCCATGTATCTCCTGGCGCGCGCCGCCCATCCGGACGAACCGCGCGATCGCCCACCGGCCGCGGTCTTTCTGGTGGCGCCGCTCGTCTGGAATCCGGTGGTGGCGAAGGGATTCCTCTCGTTCCTGGTGGCAATGCCGCTTGTGGTCCTGGCGGCGGCGCTGGTGTTGATGGCGAAGACACGTCCACGCCTGTCGCTGCTGGGGCTGACTTTCACCCTGGCGGCCGCGGCGTCGCTGCACGTCTACGCCGCCGGCTGCGCCATGCTGGTCGTCACCCTGCTGGCTGCCTTCGATCGAAAACGGCGCACGCTGATCGCGGCCTTGCTGGCTGACGCCGCAGCCGCGGTCACCACCTTCATCTGGCGCCTGGTCGGCGAGGTCGGAATCGGCGACAAGCCCGTGGCCTGGTCCTCGGCCTTGCGCGAGGCGGTCGGCTTCGATGTCGTCACCGACGCGCTCCACGTGAACTGGGGTACGCCACCCTTGAAGCTGACCTACGCGCTTTACACGCTGCTCGGCCCCTGGGGACCGCTCGGACAGCTGGTGACCTTCGTCGCTCTTGTCGTGGTGATTGCCGTTTGCGTGAGGTCGGGTGGTCGCCTGGCGTCTTGCCCCTGCCCCGCCCTCCGCGCCGCTCTTGCATTCGCCGGGATCGCGTTCCTCCTGCCCTGGGGCATCGAGCTTCCCTCGCAGTTCGGTTTCATCGACCTGCGGACCATGACCGTCGCCGCTCTCCTCGTCGCGGGGCTCGTGCCGCCACGGTTCTTCGGCCATGACCGCGCACGGATCGCGCTCGTCGGCTTCGCACTGCTGGCCTGCGTCCAGCTACAGCAGAAGTTCGCCTCCTTCTCGAAGGAAGGCCAGTCGGTGGTGCGTCTGCTGAGGCAGACCGGCCGGTCGCAAGGGCTGCTGTTCCTCGCGCTCGACGGAGAGGCGAGCGGCTGGGGGCGTGCCTTCCAGCTCACCCGCCACCTGCCCTTCCTGCACACCGCGCTGAACGGCGGTGTGAATTTGCAGCTGTGGGATCGATACGCCTCGCATCTTCCCGTCGAGTACCGCCCCGGGCGTAAGCCGAGCGCGCTGTCCGTCTGGAAGCCAGCCGATTTCGAGCTCGGCCACCTCGACGGTGCCCAGGCGTTGCTGGTGCAGGAGCCGGCGCCGGACGGCCCCGGGCCGAACATCCTCCTGTTCAACAAGCTGCCGTCGCAGCTGCAGGGCCGGTTTCGAGGCCCCACCTGCGACGGCGCCTGGTGTCTGTACCTGCGCTAGAGTGGGGAACGGCGTGCTTCCACCGGTCCTGTTCCGGGACGACAGCGTCGTGGTCATCGACAAGCCCTCCGGGCTCGCCGTCCATCGCGGCTGGGCCCCCGAACGGGACGTGGCGCTGACCCGCGTCGCAAGGGCGCTCGGGATCTGGCTTTTTCCCGTTCACCGCCTTGACCGCGGCACCAGCGGCGCGCTCCTGTTCGCACTCAGCTCGCAAACGGCCCGCGCGCTCGGCCAGTCATGGCCGACGGTCGACAAGCGCTACCTGGCCCTGGTGCGTGGCGTTCCCCCCGACAGCGGCCTCATCGACCATCCGCTGCAAGACTCCGCCGCGCAGACGTCGTACACGCGTCTCGAGGTGTTCGGCCGCTACAGCCTGGTCGAGGCACAGCCCCTCACCGGGCGGCTGCACCAGGTGCGCCGCCACCTCAAACACATCTCCTGTCCCTTGATCGGGGACGTCAACTACGGCAAGGGCGAACACAACCGGCTGTTCCGCGCCCGGTTCGGCCTGCACCGGCTGTTCCTGCACGCATCGACCCTGGTGTTTCCCCACCCCGTCACCGGCAAGTCGATCCGTGTCGAGGCGCCGCTACCCGCCGAACTCGCCGTCGTGCTCGACCGACTTCGTCAGGGCGCGCACGACGCCGACTAGCTGCGCCAACCGCCGCCCTCCTCGCCCGCTCACGCCCAGTGCTGGCGGCTCGGCGCCGAGTGTGGCCAGGCACTCGTCCATCGTCCCGACCCGCCGGCGGAGCATCCGGGTCACCTCGGTACGGAGGTCCACGGTCTCGTCGGGCAGAGGCAGCCCATCGACCGAGGCCAGGTCACGGTAGAAGTGCCCCCATTGCACCAGGCGATCCCCGGGCCGCGAGAACTCGCGCCACGATCGATGCCAGGCGGCGACGTCTTGCCCTGCGTTCAGCCGTTCGGCCGGCAACTCGATGTGACTGGGTGTCGCCGGTCCGAGGGGGCGGCGTGGAGCAACCACGGTCTCGTAGGTCTCGCCCGTCGCTGGCCGGTGGGCCACCCAGTGCACGATCTCGGGATCCTGGCGCGCGGGATCGCGCAGCGACCAGGCGTTCGCCTCGCCCTGCACACAGACCAGCGACGGCCACTGCTCCACCAGCCGCATCGCCAACGTGGGTCTCCGCCGCGCCCGCCGCGCAGCCGCCGCCGGCCGGTGCCGTCCCTCGCGGACCTCCGCCATGAACTGCAGCTGCCGATCGACCATGGCGCGAAAGGGATCGAGCATCCTCTCGAACGGCCCGCCTGCCGGCTCGAGCGCGTCGAGCACCTCGGCCAGCGCTTCGATGGTCGACACGCAGAACGCGGCCGGCTGCCGACGGATCCGGTAGTCGCTGGGACGCCGCGGATTGAACGTCACTCGCGGCAACGCGGCCAGCGCCGGGTTCAGCTTCAACAGCTTGCGCGCCTGCCACCAGGTCCCGTCGACGACGATCAACGTCAGCGGCCGCTCACGCGGCAATGCCGCCAGATCCTGGGCCTCGGCTCCCGGAAAAAGGACGTACGGGGTGTCGCCCGCCAGCGCCGCCATCACGACCGGGTCGGCCGCGAAGTCCAGGCCGACCCGCAGCTCCGAGTTCGGCAGCGCCAGGTGCGCCATCCGTGCCGTCCCTATTGCGTTGTGCTCCTCGCGCGGGTGCTGCAGCAAGAGAACGCGCGTCCGCGTCGGCAAGGCCGGCACGTGCGCGCAGTAGCAGACCACCGGCGGACGACGGCAGCGATCGCAGACCAGACGCATCGACGGCAGGGGTATAGCGTCCCTTGGGCGCAGGGCCAAACCGCTGGCCTTGACCTGTCGCGGCAAGGAGGCCTCAACGCGCGACGCACAACCGCCGTACTAAGAGGAGTGGACGCACGGCGTCTGGCTGCAGTCTTGCTGGTCGTCGCCTGCGCCCGCCCGGGCCGGCCGCTGGCCCCACCGCCCGAGCCACGTTTCGCTGGCCACGCGGACCCGGCCGTCACCCCGCCCGAGCGCCTGGAGGCCCCCTCCTGCAAGGAGGTCGATCCCGGCCCCGCGCAGCTGAGGCGGCTCACCCGCTTCGAATACAACAACACCGTTCGCGACGTCCTCGACGACGGCAGCCGGCCCGCCGAGGACTTTCCGTCAGAGGAGAAGCGCGACGGCTTCGAGAACAACGCTGAAGCCCTGACGGTCTCGCCTCTCCTGGGGGAGCAATACCTGCTGGCGGCCGAGCGCCTGGCCGCCGCCTACGTCGACAAGCAGGACGACGAGAAGCTCACCACGAAACTCGGGTGCGTGCTGACCACCACCGACAACCAGGACTCCTGCGCGGCGAAAGTCCTGGCGAAGCTGAGCCGCCGCGCCTACCGCCGGCCCGCACCGGACGACGACATGCGGACCCTGCTGGCCGTGTACAAGGCAGGCAAGAAGCTGGCGCACGGCGCCGCGGACGGCCCTTTCCGCAACGGGCTGCGTCTGGCGATCACGGCGATGCTGCAGTCGCCGCGTTTCCTTTACCGCATCGAACAGGGCGCACAGCCCCATCCCGGCGACACCGTCGTCCGCCTCGATCCCTGGGAGACAGCCGCTCGCCTGTCGTATCTGCTGTGGGCGACGTCGCCCGACGAGGCGTTGCTCGCCAGCGCCGAGAAGAACCAGCTCCAGACGCGCGAGCAGATCGGCGCTCAGGTCGAGCGCATGCTCGCCGACCGCAAGGCACGCGAGATGACGGCGCGCTTCAACGAGCAGTGGCTGGATCTCGAGCGCATCGACGCCGCCGAGAAAGACGCCAAGGCGTTCCCCACCTTCAACAAGGGTATTGCCTCGCTGATGCGCGAGGAGACCGACCGGTTCCTCGATGATGTGGTCTGGGAGGGCAACGGCGATCTGGACAGTCTCTTCACCGCGCCCTACACCTTCATGGACAACTCGCTGGCGAAGTTCTACGGCTTTCCGCCCCTGCAGCTGCCCGTGGGCAGGGACGGAAACCCGAAGAACAAATTTCTGCGCGTCGAGCTCGACGGCCGGAAACGCGCGGGCCTCCTGACCCAGGGCACCTTCATGGCTGGCCTCGCGAACGCCGACCAGACCTCGCCCGTGCGCCGCGGCCAGTTCGTGCGCGAGCGCCTGCTGTGCGAGGACCTGCCGCCGCCACCGCCGAACGCCATGATCGACCTGCCGCCGCTGGATCCGAAGTTGACCACGCGCGAGCGGTTCGAGGACCACGCGCTGGACGTCGGCTGCGTCGGCTGCCACAAGCTGATGGATCCGATCGGCCTCGGCTTCGAGAATTTCGACGCCGTCGGTCTGTGGCGCGACACCGAGAACGACAAGCCGCTGGACGCCTCGGGAGAGGTGACGGGCTGGGACCATGGCGAGTTCGTCGGCCCACTGGAGCTCGCCCGGAAGCTGGCCGCCAGCGACCAGGTGAAGTCGTGCCTGAGCCGCCGCTGGTTCGAGTACGCCTACGGCCGCGAGCTCCTGTCCCAGGCCAGCGACGCCTGCAGCCTGGAGATCGTGCGCCGCCGGTTCGCGGCAGGCGGCCACAGGATCAAGGACCTGATCGCCGCTCTGGCCGAGACGGACGCCTTCCTGTACCGACGCGTGACGGCGCCATGAAGCCGATCGACCGTCGTACCCTCTTGCGCGGCGCCGGAGCCGCCATCGCGCTGCCCTGGCTCGAAGGCATGGCGCACGCCGCCCCTCCCAAGCGATTCGTGGTCTTCTTCACGCCGAACGGCACCATCCGCGACAACTGGCTGCCGACGGGAGGCGAGACCGACTTCTCGTTCGGCCGCATCCTCGCCCCGCTCGAGAAGCACCGGTCGGACATCGTGGTGCTGGACGGCATCGACAACTCGATTGCTCTCGTCAAGGGCGCCCCGGGCGACAACCACATGAAGGGCATGGGCTGCATGCTCACGGGGGTGGGATTGCTGCCCGGGAAGACCCAGGGAGGCGGCAAGTCGACGCCGGGTGGCCTCGCCGGTGGCATCTCGGTCGATCAGGAGATCATTGCCCGCACGAAGCCCCGCACCCGCTTCCCGTCACTGGAACTGGGCGTGCAGACGCGATCGCAGGGCACCGTCTGGGGCTACTCGAACTACCGGGGCCCCGCGCAGCCGCTGCCGCTCGACAACAGCCCACGATCGGTGTTCAACCGCATCTTCCTGGACCTGGCCGTCGCCGGCGGCGACAACAGCGCGGTCGCACGTTTGCGCGCCGAGCGCCAGGCGGTGCTGGACGGCGTGATGGGCGACTACCGCCGGATCTCCGCGCACGTCGGCCGCGAGGACCGCCGCAAGCTCGACGCCCACCTCGGCTCGATCGACGAGCTCGAGAAACGTCTGCTGCAACCCCGCCCCCCGGTGACCGCCAAGGGCTGCGTACGGCCGATGGCGCCGTCCCCTCTCGACCCGACGGCGAACGACAACTTCCCGCTCGTCGGCAAGCTGCAGATGGACATGCTGGTCATGGCGCTGGCCTGCGATCTGACCCGCGTGGCGACGTTGCAATGGTCGAACTCGGTCGGCGGCACCCGCTTCACATGGATCGGCGCCAAGCGCGGACACCACGACATGTCCCACGACCCCGATAGCAACGACGAGTCGAAGGAGATGTTGACCAGGATCAACATCTGGTACGCCGAGCAACTCGCCTACCTCATCGAACGGATGAAGCAGATCCCGGAGGGTGACGGGACGATGCTCGACAACACGCTCATCCTCTGGTGCAACGAGCTGTCGAAGGGCAATGCCCATTCACACCCGGAGATGCCCTACGTGATGGCCGGCCGCGCCGGCAAGAGGTTGAAGACCGGACGCTTCCTTCGCTACGGGGGGTCAGTTCCCCACAACAACATGCTGGTCTCCATCCTGAACGCCATGGATGTCCCGGCGAATCGCTTCGGCGACGCGAACCACTGCACCGGGCCCCTCAGCGGTCTGCTGTGAGCGCAAGCGCAGGGTCAGCACGGCGATCTCGGCCGGCGCGCCCAGGCGGATCGGCGGCCCCGTCGTCCCCGCACCCCGGCTGACATAGAGCGCAGACGCGCCCACCCGGTAAAGCCCCATCGAGAACCGGGTGACCAGCCGGGCCAGATTCACCTTCCGCGCCATCCCGGGAATCGCCACCTGACCACCATGCGTATGGCCCGAGAGGGTCAGGTCGACGCCGCACCGGGCCGCTTCGGGAAACAGCGCCGGGTCGTGCGCCAGCAGCAACGTGAAACGGCCGGGCGGCCGGGCGGCCAGCGCTGCTGCCATGTCGTTGCGGCGGGTCCAGGTGTCGTCCACGCCCGAGACGTACAGACTGTCGTCGCCCCGGTGCACGAGCTGGCCGGCGTTGCGCAGGAGATTGAGCCCCGCCCCGCGCAGCACGCCGGCGAACGCCTCGCCGTCCGTGAAGTAGTCGTGATTTCCCATGCAGGCGAACACGCCGTCGCGCGCTCGGAGATCTCCGAGCGCCGAGGACACAGCCGGCACGTAGGCCTCGCCCGACGTGATGAGGTCGCCGGTCACGGCCACCAGATCAGCCTCGAGATCGTTGATGCGCGCGACCCACTGGCGCACTCGACCGGCCGGCGTCCACGGGCCGCAGTGGATGTCCGAAAGGTGCACGATGCGGTAGCCGTCGAACGCGGGAGGCAAGTTGTCCACGTGGATCGTTCGACGCACGGTCCGCGGATGCGGCCATAGCGCCCGCAAGCCAGCCGCCATCGACAACACCGACGCCGCTGTCACCGCCACGCCCGCCGACAACCCCATGAGCCGGGCGGCGACGAGGACCAGAGGGCCCAGCAGCCAGCCGGCGAGACAGCCCGCCCACCACACGAAGAACGTCAGCAACGCCGCGCGCGCCCAGAACGGCTGCGGCCGATCGCGCCACGGATGGGCCATGAGCGGCAGATACGGCACCGACAGGAGCACGATGACGGCCAGCGACAAGGGCCAGCTGTTGGTGAAATACGACAGCGCCAGCAACCCCGGCAGCTGCACCCCGATGACGATGCCGGCCATTGCTGGCCGAATCTGACCGATCCTGACTCGCTGAGTGCCGCGCACGGGGTTAATCTGACGACTAGATCGAGCCCGCGCCAGCAGACCGATGGCCATCCTTCTTTCCGCCCAAAATCTATCCTACAGCTTCGGCTTGCGGGCACTTTTCGAGGGGGTCGGGTTCACCGTCGCCGACGGTGACCGGATCGGCCTCATCGGCCCGAACGGGGCTGGCAAGTCGACATTGTTGAAGATTCTGGCCGGCAGCCTGGCGCCCGACCACGGCCAGGTGGCACCCCGATCGGGCCTGCGCGTCGGGTATCTGTCCCAGGTACCCGCCTTCGAAGAGGGCGAGACGGTCCGATCGGCCATCCGTGGCGCGCTGCCGAAAGACGACTCCTGGGAGGCCGACGCCCGCGTCGACGAGCTGATCGCGAAGCTCGCTCTCGATGGTGAGCTACCCGTCGAGCAACTCTCCGGCGGCTGGCAGAAACGGGTGGCCCTGGCGCGCGCCCTGGCCGCGGACCCGGCCCTGCTGTTGCTCGACGAGCCCACCAACCATCTGGATGTCGAGAGCATCATCTGGCTGGAGAAGTTGCTCGCGAACGCGCGGTTCGCCACGGTGGTCGTGACTCACGACCGGCTCTTCTTGCAACGAGTCGCCCGCCGCATCCTCGAGCTCGACCGGCGCAACGCGGGGGGGCTTCTCGACGTGGCCGGCGACTACGCGACCTATATCGAACGCAAAGCCGAAGCCATGGCCGCGCAGGAACGGCGCGAGCAGACATTGCGCAACACCCTGCGGCGGGAGACCGAATGGCTGAGGCGCGGACCTCCCGCCCGGACCACCAAGCAAGATGCCCGCATCCAGCGCGCGGGCGCTCTGGCCGACGAGGTGTCCGAACTGGGGACGCGGAATCGTGTGCGCGGCGTCGACCTCGACTTCCAGGCTCGCGGCAACAAGCCCCGGCGTCTCATCGAGGCGGAGGGCCTGGCGAAGGCCTACGGCGATCGGACGGTGTTCGCCGACGTCGACCTCTTCATCGGCCCCGGGGCGCGTCTCGGCCTGCTGGGACCGAACGGGTGCGGAAAATCCACGTTGCTGCGTGTGCTGACCGGCGCCGAATCCCCCACGGTCGGCACGGTGCGGAGGGCCGACAACCTGTCGGTGGCATTCTTCGAACAGAACCGCGAGTCCCTCGATCCGGAGCAGACCCTCGCCGACGCCGTCTGCCCGCAGGGTGACTTCGTCGACTTCCGGGGCGCGCGCGTCCACCGCTCCGGTTACCTCGAGCGTTTCCTGTTCCGCGCCGAGCAGATGCTCACCCCCGTGGGCCACCTGTCGGGAGGCGAGCAGAGCCGCCTGCTGATCGCGCGCCTGATGCTGCGCCCGGCAAACGTGCTGGTTCTGGACGAGCCGACCAACGACCTCGACCTGCCGACCCTGACGATGCTCGAGGACGCGCTGACCAGCTTCGACGGCGCCGTGCTGCTGGTGACGCACGACCGCTACTTCCTGGATCAGGTGGCGACCCAGATCCTGGCCTTCCACACCAGGCCGGGCGAAGAAGGTCAGGTCAGCATGTTCGCGGGACTCGCACAGTGGCAGGAGTGGCACCCAACGCAACAGCCGCCCCCGCGCAAATCGGCCGGTGACAGCCGGCGCCCTCAGGGGCGCAAGCGCCTCAGTTACAAGGATCAGCGTGATTGGGAGACGGTGGAAGGACGCATCGCAACCGCCGAGGCGCGGCTGGCCGCGCTGCAAGCGGAATGCGTCTTGCCCGAGGTCATCGTCGACGGTCCTCGCCTGATCGCACTCGACGCTCAGATCGCCGAGCTTCGTCGTGAGGTCGACGGCCTCTACGCACGCTGGGCCGCCCTGGAGGCCCTGCAGTGATCCGTCTCGACCAGATCAGCAAACAGCACGGACCCCAGATCCTGTTCGTCGATGCCTCCGCTGCGATCTACCGCGGAGAGAAGATCGGCCTTGTCGGCCCGAACGGAGCCGGCAAGTCCACCGTCTTCCGGATGATCATGAAGGAGGAGTCACCCGACGACGGCCAGATCTCCGTCGAGCGCAACCTGACCATCGGCTATTTCAGCCAGGACGTGGGCGAGATGGCCGGCCGACCCGCCGTCGCCGAGGTGATGGACGGCGCTGGCCAGGTCTCCACCGTCGCCGCCGAGCTCAAGACCCTCGAAGATGCGCTGGCCGATCCGGCGCGCGCCGGCGAGATGGAGCGGCTGCTCGAACGCTTCGGCGAGGTGCAGGCACGCTTCGACGAACTCGGCGGCTACGCTCTGGACGCTCGGGCGCGCGAGATCCTGGCCGGCCTCGGCTTCACGCAAGAGATGATGGACGGCGACGTCGGCAAGCTGTCCGGAGGCTGGAAGATGCGCGTGGCCCTGGCGCGCATCCTCCTCATGCGCCCCGACGCCATGCTGCTCGACGAACCCTCGAACCACCTGGACATCGAATCGCTCATCTGGCTCGAGTCGTTCCTGAAGGCGTACGAGGGCGCGCTGCTCATGACCTCGCACGACCGCGAGTTCCTGAACCGCATCGTCACGCGCGTCATCGAGATCGACGGCGGCGTGCTCACCAGCTATTCAGGCGACGTCGACTTCTACGAGAAGCAGCGGGCGCTGAACGAGGCCCAGGCCGAGGCGGCTTTCCAGCGCCAGCAGGCGATGCTCGCCAAGGAGATGCGCTTCATCGAACGCTTCAAGGCCCAGGCAGCGAAGGCCGCGCAGGTGCAGTCACGCGTGAAGAAGCTCGACAAGATAGAAAAGGTCGAGCCCCCGAAACGGCGCAAGACCCTGACGTTCGAGTTCCCGGCCTGCGCCCGGTCCGGCGAGGACGTGGTGAAGATCGACGGCGCCTCCAAGCGCTACGGCTCGCGCGTGATCTACGAGCACCTCGACCTGACGGTCCGCCGCAAAGACCGCTGGGCGGTGATGGGCGTCAACGGCGCGGGCAAGTCGACGCTCCTGAAGCTGGTGGCGGGCGAGACCCAGCCCGACGAGGGCGCCGTGTCGCTGGGACCTAGCGTCACCATGGGCTACTTCGCCCAGCACGCCATGGAGATCCTCGATCCGCAAAAGAACGTCTTCCAGGTTCTGGAGGACGCGTTTCCGCTGGCGAACATCGGTTCGCTTCGCACGCTGGCTGGCTGCTTCGGCTTCTCGGGCGACGACATCGATAAATCCTGCCGTGTGCTCTCCGGCGGCGAGAAAGCGCGACTGGCCCTGGCGCGCATCCTGTACGCCCGCCCGAACTTCCTGGTCCTGGACGAACCGACCAACCACCTGGACATGGCGACGAAGGACATGCTGGTCCGCGCTCTCGCGGACTACGAGGGGACGATGCTGTTCGTCTCCCACGATCGGCAATTTCTGGCGAAGGTCTCCACGCGCATCCTCGAACTGACGTCGACGGGCCCCCTGCCCTACGGCGGCGGCTATCTCGAGTACGTGGCCCGAAGTGGCCACGAGGCGCCCGGCCTCCGCTAGTCAGCGCAGCGTGAAGGTCAGAATGTTGTCGTTGTCCTTGATCGTCAACTCGGTCGCCGTCGCGGTGTAGCCGACGCTGCTCGCCGGATCCTGCCGGGGACATACCTGCGCCGAGGTGAAGGAGGTGCCCATTGCGGTCAGCCTGAAGAGACCGGACACCATCATCGTCCCTGCCCCGGCCCCGTCGATCGCCGCCGTCATATCCAGAACGGTCGCCCGCCCAGAGATGCGGATGGTGTAACGGACGCGGATGCCTCGGTACACCGGAATCGCAGGCGGCGGGACGTTGTACGCACGCGCCCTCGTGAGCTCGTACAGGCCATCGGTGATCGCCCCGCCCGCCGGTTGCAGGGAAGCCGGAACTGGCTCCGTCGCGGGCTCGAGGGCGACGGTCGGCCCCGTGTTTGCCAGCGGCGGGCATGACGGCGCGTCGCCCGCTGGCCGCCTGTCGGGTCCCATGTCGACGATGGCGAAACGATCCGGAGGCGCGTCGACGGGCGGTCGCACCGGACCGTCGGGCGGAAGCGGCTGCGTGTCGGTGCGCATGTCTGGCGGGGGAACCGGCGCCTGATCCCGCCGCGTCATGTCCGACACTCCACCGTCGTCCGGCGCTGAACCGTCCTGATCGCCGCGCACCAGCAGGCCGGTGCGGTCCATTCCGCACCCCAGCGCCAGGAAGCCCAGGCCCGCAACCAGGACCGCAACCAACTTCATGAATGCGCCCTCCCGCCGCATTGTACCCCGCCGAGATCCTTTTCCGTGGGCGGCCGTTCACCCCGGGATGATCAACACCTCGCGCTGCCTCGTCGCCGCTGCCTTCGCCGCCCTCCTCTGGACCAAAGTGCACGCCGACCGGGTCGCGAGGCCCTCCCTCGGCGGTCCCCACCGCTATCTCACCGCCGTCTCGACCGACAAGCCGATCTACCGGCCGGGCGAGACGGTGTGGGTGCGGGGCGTTCTTCTTCACGCCTTCGACCACACGCCGCTCCGCGACGCGGCGAGCGCCACCATCGAGGTCAAAGGCCCCAAGGGGGAGACAGTCGCCGCTGGTGGCGCGGCCTCACAGGACAGCGTCTGGGGCTTCGCCTGGCAGATCCCACAGGACCAAACCGGAGGCGAGTACTCGATCCGCGTGACCTACCCGTCGAATGGGCATGCCCCCGCCGTGCGAAAGTTCGATGTCCGCGTCTTTCGCGCTCCGCGCCTGAAGTCGCAGATCATCTTCGTACGCGACGGCTACGGCCCCGGCGACAAGGTGACGGCCACGGTCGAGGTCACGCGCGCGGAAGGCGGCATCCCCGTGGGCGCCAAGGTGACCGCGACAGCCCGGGTCGATGGTGCCCAGGTCGCGCAGGTTCCCGGCGAGGTGAACGACAAGGGCGTGTGCACGGTATCCTTCGCACTCCCGAAGACGATCGCCCGCGGCGAAGGATCGCTGGCCTTCGCCATCGAGGACGGTGGCGTGGTCGAGACCGCCGCCAAGACCATCCCCATCCTGCTGCAGACCCTCGACCTCGGGCTCTACCCCGAAGGAGGTGACCTGGTCGCTGGCATCGCCACACGCGTCTACTTTCAGGCTCGCACGCCGGCCCACAAGCCCGCAGACATTGCCGGCGTGGTCGTGGACGAGACCGGCCGCATCGTGAGTCGCTTTCGCTCGGAGCACGAGGGACGCGGCCGCTTCGACCTGCTTCCGCAGACGGGCAGCCGATACCGGCTCCGCGTCGAGCAGCCGGCGGGGATCAAAACCACCTGGTCGCTGCCCGTGACCAGCGCGTCGGGCGTAGTCCTCCGCGCGCCCCGGAGCGTCACGTCCTCGAACGCGTCGGTCAGGGTGCTGGTGACCAGCACGCAGGCCCAGAAGGTCAGGGTCACGTTGAGCCACCGTGAGATCGAACTGTCGTCGACGGTCGTCGATCTCGAAGCGGCACGGTCCGCAGCGGTGTCGTTGCCCGCGAAGGATCACGACGGCGTACTGATCGCGACCGTATGGAACGGTGCCGGTCGTCCCGTCGCCGAGCGACTGGTGTTCCGGAAGCCGGCCAGAGCGTTGCGCATCGACCTGCGCACCGACAAGGAACGCTACGTGCCGGGCGACACGGTGCATCTGACCGCGCGTACCACCCGCAACGGCAAGGCCGTGGCCGCCGTCGTGGGCCTGACGGTGACCGACGAGGCGGTGCTGGAAATGATCGAAAGGCGCGAGCAGGCGCCGACTCTGCCGGTCATGGTGATGCTCGAGCCCGAGGTGCGCGAACTGGGCGACGCTCACGTCTACCTCGACGACAAGAACCCGAAGGCGCCGCTGGCCGTCGACCTGCTCCTGGGAACTCAGGGTTGGCGGCGGTACGCGCTGGTGAAGGTGAGCAAGCTCGTCCAGACGTACGGCGACGACGCGCGCCGGGTCCTCGCCTTGCGCGTTCGCATCCGCACCGAGATCGCGTCCCGCGCCACGGTGGGCCGAGCGTTCGGCAAGGGAATGGCGCAGGGCATGTTTCTCGAGGGTGGCCCGGCAGACAAGGCGGCTGCGCACATCCCCGCGGAGGCAGCGTTCGGAGCGCCCGTCGCCGCCGAGCCGCCTGCCCCGCCGGCTCTGGAAGTGATGGCCATCGCCAAGGACGAGGAAAAGGAAGCGCGGCCAGAGCGCAAGATGATCATGGGTCGTCGCGCCCGGAACGACCAGGCGATGGCAGACCAGGCATTTGTGATCGTCCGCGAGTTCGCGCACGTGCTGCGCCCGAACCGGCAGCCGACTGACCGCGTGGACTTCACGGAAACGCTGTACTGGCAGACCGGTGTCCGCACCGACGCAAAGACTGGGGAAGTGACGGTGCGGTTCGCGCTCAACGACAGTGTGACCTCGTTCAAGGTTCTCGCTGGTGGCTTCGACGACGCGGGCGCGCTCGGGGCGGCGACCGCCACCATCGAATCGGTCCAGCCGTTCTACGTCGAGCCGAAGCTACCGCTGGAGGTGACCGCCGGCGACGTCATCCGGTTACCCGTGAGCATCATCAATGGCACCAACCAGACTTTGCGCGGCGTCACCGTCGAGGGCATCGGCTCGAATGCCCTTCACCTGGGCGCGATTCCAGCTCTGGACCTGGCGCCGCATCAGCGCGCCCGCCGCATCCTGGAGATAGCCGTCGGTCAGGGCGGCGCTTCCGCCGGGCTCACGTTGAAAGCCGTCGCCGGGCCCTTCATCGACAACGTGACCCGCACGTTGACCATCAAGCCGAGTGGCTTTCCGTTTCAGGTGGCGTTCGGGGGCATGACCGTGAAGGACGGCGTGGCGACGCACACGGTGACCATCCCGGCCGGATTCGTTCCGGGGAGCGTCAAGGCCAGCGTCGCCGTCTACCCGACCCCCCTGGCGAACATGACCCAGGCGCTGGCGCGGTTGATCCAGGACCCGAGCGGCTGCTTCGAGCAGACCAGTTCGACGTCGTACCCGCTGACCATGGCCCAGCAGTACTTCCTCAGTCACACCGGCGTCGATCCCAAGCTGGTGGCGACCGCGCAGGAGAAACTGGACGCCGGTTACAAGCGGCTCGTCGGCTTCGAGACCAAGGAGAAGGGCTACGAGTGGTTCGGCGAGAGCCCTGGCCACGAGGCACTGACCGCCTTCGGCCTGCTGCACTTCAGCGACATGGCCCAGGTGCGCGAGGTGGACCAGTCGATGATGGCGCGCACGCGCGAGTGGCTGCTCGGGCAGCGCGACGGCAACGGCAGCTTCTCGCGCAAGCGGCGCGCGCTTCATACCTGGATCGAGGACCAGGACAGCTCGAATGGGTACATCCTCTGGGCGCTGTTGGAGACCGGGGCGAAAGGGCTGGAGCGGGAGATCGCCGCCTTCAAACCTGCGATGGCAAAGAGCGAGAACAGCTACGTGGTCGCGCTGGGCGCGAACGTGCTGGCGCTGGCCGGTCAGCGAGCCGAGGCCCGGGCCCTGATGGAGCGGCTCGTCGCCAAGCAGGGCAAAAGCGGCGCCGTGGAGGGAGGCACCACGTCGATCGTCGGTAGCGGCGGCGAGGCTCTCGCCATCGAGACCACCGCCCTGGCGGCGCTGTCCTGGATGCGCGACCCGTCGTTCACGGCCTCGGTGGAGCGCGCGATGAAGTTCCTCGCCGACTCGTCGCAGGACGGCCGTTACGGTTCCACCCAGAGCACCGTGCTCGCGCTGCGCGCCATCGTCGCCCACGACCAGGCTCGGGCCCGTCCGAAGGCGGCGGGTGATCTGCGGGTTTTCGTCGATGGAAAGCCGGTTGGCGGAGCGGTGACCTTCGACGAGAAGACCCAGGGCGCGCTGAAACTACCGGACATCGCCTCGCTGCTCGGCAAGGGGACGCACCGGATCGACCTGCGGATGAACGGCGGCGCGTCCATGCCCTACTCCATCGCGGTCGACTACAACGCGCTGACACCTGACAGCGCGAAGGAGAGCAAGGTCGGACTGGCCGTGGCGCTGGCCAAGGGATCACTGCGC
Organism: Myxococcales bacterium; assembly: GCA_031423255.1. Lineage (GTDB taxonomy): Bacteria > Myxococcota_A > Polyangia > Fen-1088 > Fen-1088 > JANPFD01. The sequence continues at coordinate 134,480 of JANPFD010000136.1, forward strand.
GAAGGGGAACTGGTGGAGGCCACGGCGACGGTCACCAACCTGAGTGCCAAGGCGATCCCCACGCCCATCGCCATCATCGGCCTGCCCGGCGGGATGGAGCCGCGCCACGACCAGCTGAAGGAACTGGTGAAGAAGGGAACGATCGATGCCTACGAGGTGATCGGCCGCGAAGTCGTCCTTTACTGGCGGGCGATGCGGGCTGGCCAGACGATCGTGGTGCCGCTGTCGCTGCTGGCCGCCGTGCCCGGGCGCTACAGCGGTCCCGCCAGCCGCGCGTATCTCTACTACACCGACGAGCACAAGACCTGGGTCAAGGGGCTCGAGGCCACGATAGCGCCCCGAGGGTGACCAGCGCGTGCCACCCGGCGGCGAGCCGAAGATCACCACGGGGCCCCTCGGCGGACTGACGTAGACTCCGGCGCGATGACGCCTGGCCAGGGACTCCTCCTCGGTGCTGCCCTCGCAGTCTCCGGGTGCGCGACCTTCGGCGCCTCATCGGAGTACGACCTGGTGATCGCCAATGGCCGGGTGATGGATCCCGAGTCGGGGCTGGACGCCGTCCGGAACATGGGGATCACCGGCGGTCGGATCGCGGCCATCAGTACCGGAGCGCTGCGGGGTCGTCGGGTGCTGGACGCCGCCAATCTCGTCGTGGCGCCCGGGTTCATCGATCTGCACGCCCACGGCCAGGACGCTGTGAACTACGCCTTGCAGGCAGCCGACGGGGTCACTACGGCGCTGGAGCTGGAGGTAGGCGTCGCCGACGTCGACCGCTTCTACGCCGAGCGCGCCGGTCACGCGTTGATCAACTTCGGCGCCAGCGTCGGACACGTGCCGGTGCGCATGGCGGTCATGGGGGACGCGCCGGCGTTCCTGCCCCGCGCCGACGGGCCGGCCGCGCAGAAGGAGGCGGACGAGACACAGATCGCCGCCATCCGCCGCCGCATCCGGCTGGGACTCGAACAGGGAGCCCTGGCCGTCGGCTTCGGCATCCAGTACACGCCGGCGGCGTCTCGCTGGGAGATCCTGGAGATGTTCCGGGAGGCAGCAGCGCACACCGCCTCCTGCCACGTGCACATGCGCCACAACGGCGCGAAGGAACCGAACAGCAGCACCCACGCCCTGGAAGAAGTGCTGGCGGCCGCGGCCGTGACCGGGGCGCCCTTGCATGTGGTCCATCTTCACAGCACCAGCATCCGGTTGACCCCGCGGCACCTGCAGATCCTCGGCGAGGCCCGCGCACGCGGCATGGACGTCACCACCGAGGTCTACCCTTACACCGCGGGCATGACCGACCTGTCCTCCGGCGTCTTCAACGAGGGCTGGCGCGAGGCTCTGGGCATCGACTACAAGGACCTGCAGTGGGTGGCGACCGGTGAGCGTCTCGACGCCACCACCTTCACGCGGTACCGCGCGCAGGGCGGCCTGGTGGCGGTCCACTCGATCCCGCCCGAGGCGGTGGTCGCGGCACTCGAGCACCCCCTGGTGATGGTGGCCAGCGACGCCGTGTTCGAGAACGGCAAGGGACACCCGCGCGCCTCGAGCACCTACGCGCGGCTCCTCGGCCACTACGCGCGCGAGCAGAAGGTGCTGTCGTTGATGGAAGCGCTGAGAAAAGCCAGCCTGATGCCAGCGCAGCGGCTCGAGCGACGGGCGCCGATGTTCCGGGACAAGGGGCGCCTCCGCGTCGGAGCGGATGCCGACATCACCGTCTTCGATCCCGCCACGGTGATCGATCGGGCGACGTTCGAGAACGCGGCGATCGCGCCGACGGGGTTCGTGCACGTGCTGGTCGGGGGCGTGCCCGTGCTGGTCGGAGGCAAGCTGCAGCTAGACGTGGCGCCGGGACGAGCGGCACGCGCGCTTGGCCACGGCGGCTCCACGGCCTATTTCTCGAAGCGCAGGTTGTCGATCTCCAGCCAGGCTGACTCGCCCTCGCCACGGCTGATCTCGAAGGCAATCGCACGCACGAGGGCGGGATCCCAGGTGGCGTCACCGTCGCCCTGCCGCAGGGCGAGCGCGCTGAACGGAATCCGCACTCTGCGCCATCGTCCCGTGGCCGCGAAGGATGCGGCGAAGAAGACCCGGTCGCCGGTGGCGCGCGCCTGCGCGTTCGCCACCACTTCATACTCACCGTCCCCGCGCGCCTCGAAGGAGATGCCCCGGTAGCGTCTCAGATCAGCCGGCTGCACCTCGCCGGGCGTCAGCGGAACACTCGCACGAACGTAACGGCGTCCAGCCGCCGCCATCCGGCCCATCAAAAGCAGCGCGTGGTCACGCCGGTCCCGTAGCACGCGCCCGAGCGTCACATCCGGCAAAGCCTCCACGCCGCTCGAGCGAGACGCCTCCCACGCCGTGTCCAGGCGGCTCCGCGGCGCCTCGAAGTCGTCGACGAGAGGTGCGACGGCGATGGCCGGCAGCGGTCCAGGCCCCGGGGTGGTCATGGCGGCCTTCAGCCTCGCTCGATCCACCCGGCGCCCTCCCAGGAAGACCTCGTCGATGCGGTCGATGTCGGCGATGTCTTGATGGGGGCTGCCGTCGACGATCACCAGATCAGCCAGCTTTCCTGGAGCGATGGTGCCACGTTCGCCGTCGACGCCGAGCGCCCGGGCGCTGACGCCGGTCCCCACCGCCAGCGCCTGCAACGGGGTGAGTCCGCCTCGGACCAGCAGCTTGAGCTCACGCAACGTCGCCCAGCCGTGGTACGTCCCCTTCATTCCGGCATCGGTGCCGAGGGCCAGCGAGCCGCCGTGGCCTGCGATGGCCTGCACGTTACCCAGCAAGAACTTCCATCGTTCGGAGCGTGGTTGCTGGAGTTCCGAAGACGCCGGCTCGTCCGCGTCCGGGTAGAGTGGATGCTCGATCTTCCCGCGGCCAGACTTCGGCTCGTACACCGCCAACGTGGAGGCGTAGAAGGTCCCCTTCTTCTGGAGCAACCCGAGCAACTCCTGGTCGACCGCGGCGTTCCCGATCCCATGCACCAGCACGTCGACTCCCGCGCGCACGGCGATCTTCGCTTTGTCCAGAGTCACCGTGTGCGTGAACACCTTGACGCCATGGCGGTGCGCCTCCTCCACGATCGCCGTCAGGGTGTCGGCGCGCATGCTGGTCAGATCGGGTCCGGTTCCGTACCGCCAGCCGTCGGTGAAGATCTTGAAGCCGTCGGGGCGGTGAGCCATCAGGCGGCGGACGGCAGCCCGACCCTCCTCGGGCGTCACCACCTGAGCGGTTATGGCTTCATCGTGCCCGCCCTCGGTGCCGTGTCCGCCGGGGGTGCTCATGCGGAAGGCGAAGTGCACCCGGGGTCCCTCGAGGATGCCCGCGCGCATCAACCGCCGCGTCGGCTCGATCATCTTGGGCGTGCCGTTGAAGTCAACGACGGAGGTGACCCCGAAGTAGAGGTACGACTGCAAGAAGCGGCTGTTGTCCGCCTTCGAACGCCCGGCCGGCTGCGCGCCGAGGTGCGTGTGCAGATCGAAGAGCCCCGGCAGCAGGGTCTTGCCCTCGGCCGGCACCACCGTCGCGCCCGGGGGCGCCTTCAGCCCGGCGCCCACGGCCTCGATGCGCTCGTCCCGGATGAGGACGTCGGCCTCGACCGGGGGCTGGCCCGTGCCGTCGAAGACCTGAGCGCCCGTGATGAGGATCGTCTCGGCCCGAGCCAGAGGTGCCGCCAGAAGAACGAGTGCAGACGACAGTTTCATTACCGGTACCTTTCGTATTCGTATTGACACTCGCGCAACAGGGGACCACCATTTCTACCCATGACCCACCTGTTCGTCCTGGGGATCTTGCAGCTGGCCGCCGAGCCATCATCCCTGAAGGTGGGCGCGGCACGCATCGTCATCACACCCACGCTGGAGACGGAGCTGCGCGGGTATTACTACGCCCGCATGCCGGACGGTGTGCACGACGACCTGGCGGCCAAGGCGCTGGTCATCGACGACGGCAAGGACGTCGTGGCGCTGGTCGCCTGCGATCTCGGCAGCATGTCCCGGGATGTGGTGGCGGACGCTCGCCGGCGGATCACCCGCCGCATCGGCATCCCTGGAGAACGGGTGATGATCAGCGCCACCCACTCGCACACCGGACCAGTCTTCTCGCCGGATTATCAGCGCACGGTAGGCACCCTGATCGCCGACAGTGTCGTGACGGCTTATCACCGCCGGGCGCCGGCACGCCTCAAGGTGGCATTCGGGCACGAGGACTCGTTGCCGCACAACCGCCGCTACCTCCTGAAAAACGGGACTGTGCGGACCAATCCCGGCTTCACCAACCCGGACGTGGTCAGAGCAACGGGCGGCATCGACCCGAAGGTTCCCGTCGTCCTCGTGGAGGACGAACAGAGCCGCCCGGTCGCCACCTGGGTGAACTACGCCCTCCACCTGGACACCGTGGGTGGCACCTGGATCTCGGCGGACTTCCCCCACTACCTCGAGTCGCTGCTGGCGAAGGTGAAGGGCCCCGAGATGCTGACCATCTTCACCATCGGCGCCGCCGGGGACATCAATCACTGGGACGTCTCGCGCCCGGGGCCGCAGCGCGGATTCGAAGAGGCGCGGCGGATCGGCGAGGTTTTGGGCGCGGCCGTGATCAAGGCCTACACGAAGATGGAGCGCGTGGACGGCTCTCGGGTGCTGGCGGCCACGACGGCGGTCGACCTTCCGGTGTCACGCCATGAAGCCAAGGAGGTGGCCGAGGCGAAGAAGGTCCTGGCCTCGCCAGCGGCGGTGGGCGTCGACTTCACCCTCGACCGGGTGCGAGCGACGAAGATCGTATCCGTGAGCGACAAGGGGTTCCGGCCTGTCCGGACCGAGGTGCAGGCGCTGGCGATCGGCCCGGTGGCCTTCGTTTCGGTGCCCGGAGAGCTGTTCGTCGAGCTCGGCCTCGCCATCCAGAAGAGGTCCCCCTTCCCTTACACTTTCGTCGTCGAGCAGGCCAACGACGGCATCGGTTACATCCCGACGAAGGACTCGTTCGTCGGCGCCTACGAGGACACGAGCTCGCGCCTGGCTCCCGGCGGTGGCGAGGCGATCGTCGAGGCGGCGGTGCGGCTCTTGGAGCAACTCGGCAGCAAGACCGATGTTTCATTACAGACCCGCGTAAACAGGTATTGAATTACCAACGCCCGCCGTGCTACTGATCGAAGGAGGCCCATGCGTTTCAATCGCGCCGTCTGTGTTGTCGCCCTGCTGGCCACCCCAATGGTGGGCGCCGGGCCGACTCCCTCCCCGCTGCGAGCCGGTGCGTCCACCAGCAACATCACCCCCTCTCTTGGTGCGGAGATCGTCGGAGGCTGGAAGCCACTTCCTTCCACGCGCGTTCATGATGAACTGCACGCGCGTTCGCTGGTGCTGGACGACGGACGCACGCGCCTGGCGTTCGTGGTGGTCGACAACGTCTCCGTGGACCGGGAGGTGTTCGACGAGGCAAAGCGTCAGATCCACGCCGCGACCGGCCTACCGATCGGGCACATGCTCATGTCCTCGACCCACACCCACTCCGCCACCAGCGCCCGCCCCGCCAGCGCGGCCAAGCGCGGGCCGATGAACGACTACCAGGAGTTCCTGGCCCGGCGCATCGCCGATGGGGTCCAGCGCGCGATCGTCAACCTGGCCCCGGCGCGCGTCGCCTGGGGCACCACCGACGTGCCCCAGCACGTCTTCAACCGGCGCTGGTTCCTCAAGCCCGGCACCCCGATCCCCAACCCGTTCGGCGGCCAGGACAAGGTGCTGATGAACCCACCCAGAGGGGGCGACCTGCTGCTGAAACCGGCGGGGCCGACGGATCCGCAGGTGGTGTTCCTTTCCGTGCAGCGGCCCGACGGCCGCCCGGTGGCCTTGCTGGCGAACTACAGCCTGCATTACGTCGGCGACGTGCGGGAAGGGGAGATCTCGGCTGACTACTTTGCCGCTTTCGCCGACCGGATCCAGCAACTGTTCGGCGGCGATCGCCAGGACCCGCCCTTCGTGGGGATCATGGCCAACGGCACGAGCGGGAACATCAACAACGTCGACTTCACGAAGAAGCTGCCCAGCACCGCGCCCTACACGAAGATCAACCTCGTCGCCGACGACGTGGCCCAGGCCGTCTTCGCCGCGCACAAGGATCTGCGCTGGCGTGACAGCGCCGAGCTGGCCATGATTCAGCGCGAGCTGACCCTCAAGGTCCGCAAGCCGACACCGGCGCTGATGGCACGCGCCCGGGCCATCCTCGCCCGGCCTGCGGACGCGCCGGCCTCTCACGTTCGCGAGGTGGCGTACGCCAGGCGGACCCTCGACATGGCGCAGATGCCCGACGAACTTCCCGTGATCTTGCAGGCGATCCGCATCGGCGATCTGGCCGTCACCGCAATCCCGTTCGAGGTGTTCGTCGAGATCGGGCTCGAGATCAAGCGCCGCAGTCCCTTCAAGCCCACGTTCACCATCTCGCTGGCCAACGGGGGCAACGCCTATCTGCCCACACCCGAGCACCACGCGCTGGGCGGTTACGAGACCTGGCTCGGCACCAACAAGGTCGAGGTCCAGGCATCGCGGAAGATCACCGAGCAGCTGATCGAGATGCTACGGGCGCTGGGCCACCGCGGCAGCTGAGCTACCGCGCCAGGCGCGCGCTATCATGCACGCCCATGACTTCCAAGATCGGACGACGGGCATTGGTGGCCGGTGCGGGCGGTTTCGCGCTGGATGCGCTGGCAGCCGTGAAGCGACCACGGTTCCGCTATGCTCTGTGCAACGAGCTGTTCGAGAAGATGGACTTCGCCGAGAGCTGCCGCCTCGCGAAGCGCCTCGGCTACTCCGGCCTGGAGATCGCTCCGTTCACGCTCGCCGACACCGTCGACGACATCCCGGCCGCACGCCGGCGCGAGCTGTCCGGCATCATGCGGTCCGAGGGGCTGACCTTCGCGGGCCTGCACTGGCTGCTGCTCACCCCCAAGTGGCTGCACATCACCACCGCCGACAAGGCGCTGCGCGAAAGGAGCTGGGACTATTTCCGCAAGCTCATCGACTTCGCCGGCGACCTGGGGAGCCCCTCGGTGATGGTGCTCGGCTCTCCCAAGCAGCGGGGATCCCAGGGGAGCACGGTCGTCGACGCGACCGCGTATCTGGCCGAGGGGTTGGCCAAGGTGGCACCGCAGGCGAAGGCGCGCCACACCACCATCTGTCTCGAGGCGCTGGATCACACCGCCACCGACGTCATCAACACCGTCGACGAAGCCGTCGCCGTGGTCCGGAAAGTGAAGCATCCCGCCGTCCAGAGCATGTTCGACTACCACAACGTCGCGGACGAGAAGGCGCCGTCCGACGAGGTGGTCCGCCGCTACTACCCGCACGTCCGTCACGTGCACATCAACGAGATGGACGGCCGACACCCAGGGACCGGCAACCTGGACTTCCTCCCGGTGTTGCAGGTGCTCGCCCAGAAGCGCTACCAGGGCTGGGTCTCTCTGGAGGTGTTCGACTTCAAGGCTGGCGCAGAGCGCATCTGCCGCGAGACGATGGAGCACCTCCGCGCGCTCGAGCGCCGTCTCACCTAAGCGCCAGTGCGGCGCGGAACGCCGCGAGTGTCTGTTCGAGGTCGGTGCCGTCGTGGGCTCCCGAGACATACCAGCGCCCCGAGGCCATCACCAGAACACCCTGGTCGAGCAGGCGTTCGGTGAAGCTGGCATACGCCCGGCCATCATGGGCGCAGAACGCGCGGTGATCATCGATCGGGGTCGCGGTGAAATAGGTCCAGAAGACGGACCCCACACCGTGGATCCGGACCGGCTGCCCGTAAGCCGCGCAGGCATCCCGGATGCCCGCCTGCAACTGCTCGCCATGACTGCGCACGCGGCGCAACATCTGGCCGTCGTCCCGTTCCAGTTCCTCGATCGTCGCCAAGGCGGCCGCCAGCGCCACCGGGTTCCCGTTCAAGGTTCCGGCGTGGAACACCTTCTGCTCGGCGATGAGATCCATCACCTCGGCCCGGCCGCCGACCACGCTGAGCGGAAAGCCGCCCGCCACCGCCTTGCCGAACACAGCCAGATCAGGAATGACCCCGAAGAGCTGACTGGCGCCACCCAGCGCCACCCGGAAACCGGTGATCACCTCGTCGAAGATCAGGAGGACGCCGTGCCTGGTGCACAGTTTGCGCAAGCCCTCCAGGTAGCCTGCGGCGGGCATGAATCCGCCGCCGTTCGCGAGCAGCGGCTCGAGGATGATCCCCGCCACCTGACCGGAATGCGCCTCCAGCGCCCGCTCGACAGCCGCGAGATCGTTCCACGTGAGGCAGAGGACATCGCCGAGCGCGCTCCGGGATTGTCCAGCCGAGACCGGCTCGGCCAGCAATGTTCCATCGACCGCTGGCTTGGCCAGGATGTTGTCCATCCAGCCGTGGTAGTGACCTGCGAAGCGGATGATCATCGAGCGGCCGGTGTGAGCGCGCGCCAGGCGCAGCGCGACCTGCACGGCCTCGGACCCTGTGGTGCTGAAGGTGATCCGCTCGCACGCCGGCAAGAGACGAACCAGCTTCTCGGCCAGGCGCGGCTCGAGCTCGTTCTGGGCGCCGAAGGTCTGCCCGCGCGCCACCTGCTGCTGCACCGCCTGAACCACCGCCGGGTGGCTATGACCCAGGATCTGCGGCCCGTAAGCCAGCGTGTAGTCGATGACCTCGTTGCCGTCGACGTCCACCAGGCGGGAACCGTGGCCCTCGCGGAAGTAGAGCGGCGTGGGACGCTGGTTCTTGCGGAAGCCACTGCTGACCCCGCCCGCGAGGCTCGCCTGGGCGCGCTCATGAAGAGCGCGGGAACGATCGTAGGTGCGCAAGGCGGTGTTCATCCGACCGTGACCGTACCGCGACAGCGCGCGAAGTGTCAATACAGGTATTAAGGTTTTATATGTGAACCACGTAGCCGCTTGCAGGGCGCCCCGTTCTTTGGTCCACTCGTTTCAATACCGCTATGCCCGAAGTCGTCGCAAACCGGTCCAGGTACTGGGTCCCCATGGTCGGGAATGCCTTTCGCGTCCTCGATCTCTTCTACGACGCGGAAGGAGAGATGGGGTTGCAGCACGTGACCCGGGAGACCGGAATCACCAAGAGCTCGGCGTTCCGCATCCTCTGTACCCTCGAGGAGCTGGGCTACGTGGTACGCAGCGCGCAGTCCGGGAAGTACCGCCTCGGCCGTCGCCTGCTCGAGGCGGCGGCACGCGCCAAGGGGCGACGGACCATCGTCCAGGTGGCACAGCCCCACATGCGCGAGCTGCATACGCGCTTCGGGGAAACGGTGAACCTGGGCGCCCTGCAAGGCAATCAGGTCGTGTACCTGGAGACGATCGAGGGGAGCTTCGCGTTCCGCCTGTCGGCGTCGGTCGGAGCGGTCGCTCCGTTCCATGCCTCGGCGCTGGGCAAGGCGATCCTCGCGTACCAGCCTGCGGAGCGGTTGAAGGAGCTCCTGCCGAAGACCCGCCTGGAACGCTTCACGCCGCGCACCATCACCACCCGCGAGAAGCTGGTCGAGGCGCTGGCCAAGATCCGGCAACAGGGCTTCGCCCTGGACGCCGAGGAGATCGAGCCCCAGGCGACCTGCATCGGGGCGGCGATCGTCGATCCGGACGGACGCGCCACCCACGCGTTGAGCGTGGCCGGCCCCACGCACCGGGTGTTGCCGCGACGCTCGGCGATCGTGGCCGACCTGGCCACCGCCACCGCCGCCATCGCGCGCGATCTCGCCGAGACCGGGGGCTGACCTTCAGGTGAGGACGCGACCCGGCGTGGCTCCGGTGTGCCGTCCTTCCTCGACGACGATCGCGCCATTGACCACCACGAGGTGAATCCCCTCCGGCGGCCGCGCCGGATCATCGAAGGTGGCGACGTCCCGGGGCGAGGACATCAGCACCAGATCCGCGGCCGCGCCGACCTTGATCACCCCGCGATCCTCGAGGCCGAGGCGAGCCGCGGGCTTCGAGGTCATCTTGGGGAGCATCTCCATCCCCCACTTCGACAGCACCCGCGGGAACGTACCCCAGAGCCGAGGATGCGGCCGCTCGCCGACGTGCAGTCCGTCGCTGCCGATCATCGCGTGCTGCCACTTCACGAAGGTCTCGACATCGGCCTCCGTCGTCTGATGCACCAGATACGTTCCAGCGTCGCGCAGTTCGCGGGCACGCGCCGCGGTGCCAATGAGCGAGCCGTCCCGGCAGAGGAAGGCGCGGTCCCACGGGACCTCGTCGTACTCCTCCTCTTTCACGGCCGACAGCATCGTCGAGCCGGCGGTGTACGGGTAGACATCCCCGGTGATGTCCAGTCCGCGCGCGCGCGCCTTCTCGATCCGCGCGATGATCTCACCGGCGCGGCCCGCGTTCTGACGGATAGCCTGAAGGTGCGAGATCTGCATGGGCACCCCGGACTGCTCGCAGATCGCGATCGCCTCGTCCAGCGCATCCCACAGGCCCCGGGCGAAATCGCGTATGTGAATGGCGGTGAATCCACCGGCGGCCTTGGCCAGCGCCACGGTCTCCTCGATGGCCGCGAACTTCATCGGGCTGTAGTACAGGCCCGTGGAGAATCCGATCCCACCGACGGCCAGCTCCTTCATCTGATCGACCTCATCGGCAGTCGCGGGACGCTCGGCCATGCCCATGACCGCGTGGCGGATCGGCCCGTGCGCCACCAGGTAACCCACGTTGACCGACGGCCGCAGGTGCGCCAGATACTCGGCGGTCGTGCTCCAGACGACCGGCGGCCGCCCGAGCAGCGATTCGAATGCGGGCACCGGCTGCGGAGCGCACCCCAGCCCGCAGCTGGTGAACACCTCGGTGGTCACCCCCTGCAGGACCTTGGGGTGCTGCAGCGGATCGCGCAGCAGGGCCACGTCGGCGTGGGAGTGAATGTCGATGAAGCCGGGCGCAAGCGTCCGTCCCCCGGCGTCGATGCTCCGCCTGGCCGTGCCCGCCACCTCGGCTCCGCAGGCCACGATGCGGCCGGCGGTGACCCCCACCGATCCCTGGCCCGCAAACCGGATCCCGTCATGGATGGTGGCGTTCCGGACCAGCAGGTCGAATTCCATGCGGGCCATGGTAACGCAGATTCCGGTCAACATCCTTATTGAAACAGAGTAGTCTGTAATGAAATGCGCAACGTCATCTCGGGCAAGAAGGGCTCTCCGTACTCCGACGCCATCATGGCCAACGGATTCCTGTTCGTGGCCGGCCAGGGGCCGATCGACGAGGCCGGCCGGTCCCGCACCGATCTCTCCCTCGAGGAGCAGATCCGGCTGACCATGAAGAACCTCGAGTCCGTTCTGAAGAAGGGGGCCTGCTCCCTGGGACAGGTCGTGCAGTGCAGGGTCTATCTGGACGACATCGCCAACTTCGAGAGAATGAACGCCGTGTACAGCGAGTACTTCGGCGAGTCGCCGCCGGTCCGCACCACGGTGGAGGCGGCGCTGTCCGACGGCATCGCCGTCGAGATCGACTGCGTGGCCGTATGCGAACGCTGAACGTCGGCCTGGTCGGGTGCGGCGCCGTCGCCACGGGCTTCCACCTGCCGGCCGTGGCCCGGAATCCCCGCACGCAGCTCACGACCTGTTGCGACGCCGACCGGACGCGCGCCGAGGAATGCGCGGCCCAATCAGGAGCGACGCTGGCGACCACCGACGTGGCGCAACTGCTGGCCTCGCCGGTGGATCTGGTCATCGTGGCCACGCCCCCGCAGGCGACGCCTCACGTGGCCGCCGCTGCCCTGCGAGCGGGCAAGGCCGTGCTGTGCGAGAAGCCGATAGCCACCAACCTGGCCGACGGCGAGATGCTGAGGAAGACCGTCGCGGCGACCCGGGGGCTGCTGCAGGTCGGGTTCATCTTCCGGCACAACACCGCGCTCAAGCGCGTGCGTGCCTGGTTCCGCGAGGGACGGATCGGTCTGCCCGCGGTGATCCGCCTGGGCGCGTTCGATGAGGTCTGGATGGACGACGTTCCCGCGCACAACGAGCGCCTGATGGGTTTCATGAAGACCGGCTCGCCGCTCACGATGATGGGGGCGCACATGGCTGACCTCGTGACCATGCTGCTGCCGGGCCGGCCGGTCCGCGCCGGCGGCATGTGCGCCCAGACCCGCCCCGGATTGCCCGGTCCGAACCACTGGATCGGTCTTCTCGGCTGCGACGATGGGAGCCTGGCCAAGCTGGAGGTCGGCTGGCTGCATCCGTTCCCGCGCGAGGAGAGGGAGAAGCTGCACTACCCGGCGGCCCGCGAGGACGAGTGGGAGTTCTTCGGCCCGCGCTCGGTCGTCCGCTACAACTTCCAGACCGGCGCGCTCCGCTGTGCCGGCGAGGACGGGGCCATCGAGGAGCATCATCCCCCGCAGGAACTGAACTTCGACGGCCAGTTGCAGGCCCTGATCGACGCCGTGGACGGCAAGGCGGCGCCCTCCCCCGATGTCGAGGACGGCTACCGCAGCCTGGAGATGACGCTGATCCTGGAACAAGCGGTGCGCAAGGGCGTCACCATGGCGATAGCACCATGAACAATCCTTTCACGGGTGACGCCGAGCGGGCGGCGATCTGGGAGATCCTGATGCGGCGCGATTTCGAGGCTTATGTCGCAGCGGACTGGTCACGTTGCGCGGACGACTTCGACGAGGCCGAGTTCTGGGCGATGGATGCGGGCCAGAACCGCGAGCCGGAGAGATGGCGTGTGGGCTTCCCGCGCCTCGCCGCCTACCGCGACCTGTGGCTGTCGATGGCCGCCGACTTCCAGCCCGTGGAGCTGGTCGGCACCGACAAGCTCGGGTTCCTGTACCGATCGGTGCGGCTGGATCCGATCGACATCCAGGGTGAACGCGCGATCGCCCGCAAGGTGTTCGACGGCGCGGCCGACAAGCGCGGTGGCGGCACGGTGTCTCTCTGCTGGCAGACGATCTACTACCTGCGCAAACGGGACCGCTGGCGGATCACGGGGTTCCTGGGCTATCTGCCGAACCCGCTCTGAGACCCCGGGCCGCGAGAAAGATGGCGCCGATGGCCAGCCAGGCGCCGCCTGCCAGCTTGGCGGGCATCGGCAGGCTCCACCAGATCGCCAGGCAGGAGACGAAGCCGAGCACGGGCGAGACCAGGGCGGTGACGCCGGCCCGGGAAGCGAGAACGTGGCGCGCGCAGGCGGCGTTGACCCCCATGAAGGCGGTGAAAGCCCCGAAGTTCAGCAATTCGGCGGCCAGCTCGTACTTGAACACGAGCGTGCCGACGAGCGAGACGGCGCCGACGAGGAGCACGTTGTACGTCGGGACGCCGCTCTTCGTGTCGAGGTGCCCGAACACGCGTGCCGGGATCACGTCGTCGCGGCCCATGCCGTAGAGCAAGCGCGCGGCGCCGACCTGACCCGTCAGATAGGTCCCCATGCTGGCAGCGAGCAGGATGGCGGCCATCGCCGAGAGCATCGCGTGACCACCCACGCGCCCCGCCACGTCCAGAAAAGCGGTCTCGACGTTCGGGAAGCTGTTGAAGTCCGGCCACACCCGCTGGCCCAGGTAGACCTGCATCCCGCCGAAGACGCCCGTGAAGAGGCAGACCAGCATGGTGGCGCGACGGACGTTGCGTCGAGGGTTCTCCACGTCCTCGCTGAGCGTCGTCACCCCATCGAAGCCGATGTACGTGAGCGCCGCGAAGGAGGTCGCGGTGCGGAGCGCCGTGAAGTCGAAGGTCTGCGGGTCATAGAATGGCTGCCAGCTGAACAGCTGCGCGCGGCCCAGGTGGCGCACCGCCAGCACGAAGAACACGAGCACCACCGCACACATGACGAAGAGCAGGATCTCGTTGGTGCGTGTGGTGGTACGGATGCCGCGCAGGTTCAGCAACGTGATGGCAGATACGAACACCAGCGCCCAGACGGCGTATGGCACCCCTGGCACCAGCCGGCTCAGCGTCAGCGAGCCGTACACGGCCGTGACGATCGGGATGACGAAGTAGTCGAGGCCCATGGTCCAGCCGACGAGGAAGCCGGGCCGACGGCCGAAGGTCTTGCCGACGAAGGTGTAGGCCGAGCCGGCGGAGGGGTACACGGCAGCCATGCGGCCGTAACTGTCGGCCGTGAAGAGCATGGCCACCATGGCCACCAGCAGCGCCAGCAGCATGTGCCCGTGCGACATCTTCTGGGCGATGCCAAAGAGCCCCACGGGCGCGATCGGCTGGACGAGGACGATGCCGTAGAATACGAGGTCCCGGAGCCGGAGCTGACGATGGAGCTGCACAGGACGATCACCAGGCTAGAAGAACGGAGCCCGACGTGTCAATACTGACATCACTTGTTTTCCTATTGGCACGCCCGTGAGGACCTTCGAGGAGGTCGCCCGCCACATCCGGCTCAACGAGGTCGGCCGGCGCGCCTGCATCGAGACGCCCTATGGACGGCGGCTGCTGTGTTACGCCGACATGACCGCCACCGGGCGCTACCTCCACTTCGTCGAGACGTGGGTACGCCGCCTGCGCCCGTATTACGCGAACACCCACACCTCGATCTCGTCGACCGGGCGGATCATGACCGATCTGCGTGAGCGGGCTCGCCAGGTCATCGCCGCGGCCGTCCACGCAGGTCCGGAGGATCTGGTCCTGTTCGTGGGCGCGGGCGCGACTGCGGCCGTCAACAAGCTGGTCGGGCTCCTCGGCCTGCGCTCGGCGGCGCCCGGACCGGTGGTTTTCATCGGGCCATACGAGCACCACTCGAATCAGCTCCCGTGGCTGGAGTCTGCCGCGGAGGTGGTGGAGATCGCCCTGCGCGCGGACGGCGGCATCGATCTGGACGACCTGCGCCGGAAACTGGCGGCATACGCCGATCGCCCCCTGAAGATAGGCGCCTTCTCGGCCGCGTCGAACGTGACCGGGGTGCTCACCGACGTGCGCGCCGTGGCCAGGTTGCTTCACGACGGGGGGGCCTACGCGGTTTTCGACTATGCGGCGGCCGCGCCTTACGTGCCGATCGACATGCATCCCGCGGATCCGCGGGAATGCATCGACGCGCTGGTGCTCTCCACGCACAAGTTCGTTGCAGGCCCCCAGGCCTCGGGCGTGATGGTGACCAATCGCGCCCTGTGCCGGCGCGACGTCCCCGATTCCCCTGGCGGAGGGACGGTGGAATACGTGGGCGCCGTCGACCGTGCGGCGGTCGACTACTCGCGTCGGCTCGAGGAGCGCGAGGAGGCGGGCACGCCGGCGATCGTCGGTGACATCCGCGCGGGCGTGGCGTTCCTGGTCAAGGAAATGGTCGGCCCGGCGCGCGTGCTGGCGCACGAAACGGCACTGGCGGCGCGGGCCACGGCGCGGCTGGGACGGCACCCGCGTGTCCGCCTGCTGGGCCCCAAGGATCTGCCGCGGCTGGCGATCCTCTCCTTCAACATCGACGGTCTCCATCACGACCTCGTCTCCAGCCTGCTCGATCAGCTGTTCGGCATCCAGAACCGCTCCGGTTGCGCGTGCGCCGGTCCCTACGGCCACCGGTTGCTGGGCGTCGACGGGCCGCGGTCCGAGCGGTTCCGTGCCGAGATCGCCCGGGGGAACCTGGGCGCGAAGCCGGGCTGGGTCCGCCTCACGCTGCCCTTCTATGCTTCCGACGAGGACATCGAGTACATCCTCGGCGCCGTGGAGTTCGTGGCGGACCACGGCGAGACGTTCGTTCCCGCCTACCGCCTCGGATGGCACGACGGCGTCTGGCGCCACATCGAAAAGCCGGTTCCCGACATGGTGCCGCTTGAGTTGACCCAGGAGGCGCTGGAAGAAGCGGCATCGGCGGCGGCCGCGGGCGATCCCGAGCAGCCGCTGTCCGAGGCGCAGCTCCGTGCCGAGCGAGCCCACTACTTCCGCGAGGCGCACGCCGCGGCGGCTGCCCTGCGCACCCGGTGGGCGGCCGAGCCGCCACGCTGGAACACGCCCACGGGGCGCCCGGAGCTGGACGAGATCCTCTGGTTCAAGTACGTCCACACCGAGGGACGGGTGGCATAGAGATGACGTCCCGGCTCCTCCTCCTGCCGTTGCTCGGCCTGGCGCTTCCGGCGGCGCCGGTGGGACCACGCGCGCTGGCGCTGCACAGGAGCGCGCTGGTGTTCGACGCCCACGTCCACATGATCGAGCGGGCGTACTACGGCGGCGCCGACATCGGCGTGCAATCGGAGCAAGGCCAGGTGGATCTACCGCGGCTGCGCGAGGGCGGCGTCGACGCCCTCTTCTTCACGCTGTTCGTGCGCGAGGAGTACTACCCCGGCCGGAACGAGACCCGACAGGTGCTGCGGCTGGCGGATTTCGCCCTGCGCGAGCTCGACCGCCACCGCGACAAGATCGCGGTGGCCCACGACGCCGATGAACTGGAGGCGATCACCCGCTCGGGCCGCATCGCCGCCGTCCTCGATCTGGAAGGCGGCTTCGATCTGGACGGCGATCCCGCGGTGCTGGCGGCGCTGTACCGGCTGGGGTTCCGATCGATGCAGCTGTCGGCGCACAACTGGAGCAACGAATTCGCCGATTCCTGCTGCTCACCAGCCCGGTGGCACGGCCTGACGGAACGGGGGCGCCAGATCATCCGCGAGATGAACCGGCTGGGGATGGTCATCAACGTTTCCCACGCGTCCGACGAGACGCTGTCCCAGGCGATCGACGAGAGCACGAGGCCGCTGGTCGCCACCCACCACGGGCTGCGGCACTTCAATGATCTGCCTCGCACGATGTCCGACGAGCTGCTGAAGAAGCTGGCCGCCAAGGGCGGGGTGATCGGTTTTCACCTGGGGAACGAGTTCCACAACCGCAAGCTCTACGACTACCGGACGCAAAAGGCGGGCGGCAAGCCCTTCTGGGACACCTCGACCGTTGCGAAGCGCGTGGCGGGGATGTCGATCGACGACATCACCCGGCACCTGCGCGAGAAGCCGAGCGAGAACCTCACCAGCGTCAACGCACCCGACGAGCTCCTCCTGACGCCCGAGGGCTGGATCGAGGTGGTCGAGTACGCCGTCAAGCTGGTGGGTGAGGACCATGTGGCGCTGGGCAGCGACTTCGACGGCGGCCCGACCCTGCCCCGCGGGATGCGCGACGTGCGCGATCTCCCGCGGCTGACGGAGGCGATGCTGCGCCGGGGTTGGCCCCCCACACGAATCCGCAAGTTCCTGGGCGGAAACATGCTGCGAGTTTTTCGCCAAATTACGCGCCATTGAGCGTAATTGTTAAAGTACTACTTCATGTTCGTGTACGAATTCGCTACACGAACCCGAGCCCGGTCGCGAACGGTTGGACATGCACCTTCTGTTTGCCGCCCTCCTGGTGGCGGATGCGGACGCGGAGTTCTTCTCGCAGAAGGTACAGCCGGTTCTGGAGGCCCGTTGCTTCAAGTGCCATGGGGCGGAGAAATCGCGCGGCGGCCTGCGCCTGGACAGCCGTGATGCCGTTGCCAAGGGTGGGTCCAGTGGGCCGGCTTTGCCGCTCGTCATCAAGGCGATCACCCACAAGGACGCCGATCTGGAGATGCCGCCGGACGAGAAACTGCCCGACGGCGAGATCGCCATCCTGACCCGCTGGGTGGAGCAAGGCGCTCCCTGGCCGGCCTCGGCGGTGGTGGCGAAGCACACCGGTCGGAAAGAGAAGGTGATCACGGACAAGGACCGTTCGTGGTGGTCGTACCGGCCGGTCGTGGACCCGCCGGTGCCGCGTGCGGGCCGCGGCTGGGCGCGCAACGAGATCGACCGCTTCGTCGCGGCGAAGCTCGCCGAGGCTCGCCTGCGTCCCGCCCCGGCGGCGGATCGCGCGACGGTGCTGCGGCGGCTGACTTTCGACCTTCACGGGCTGCCGCCGGCGCCGCAGGAGGTCGAGGCCTTCGTCCGTGATTCCGCGCCCGACGCCTACGAGCGGGCCGTCGATCGACTGCTCGCCAGCCCGCGGTACGGCGAGCGCTGGGGGCGCTACTGGCTGGACGTCGTGCACTACGCAGAGTCCGACGGGCACCGCCAGGACGCCTTCCGGCCGAACGCCTGGCCCTACCGTGACTGGGTGATCCGCTCGCTGAACGAGGACAAGCCCTACGACCGGTTCGTCTCCGAACAGCTGGCCGGGGACGAGCTGGCGCCGGAGGATCCGGAGGTCTTCGTGGCCACCGGGTTCCTCAGACTGGGCACGTACGAGTGGAACCAGCGCGACGTCCGGACGCAGTGGGGAAACATCCTCAACGAGTTGACGGATCTCGTGGGCGACGCGTTCCTCGGGATGGGGATGGCCTGCGCGCGTTGCCACGACCACAAGTTCGATCCGATCCTGCAGCGGGATTACTACCGGATGCAGGCGTTCCTGGCCCCGATTGCCTGGCGCGAGGACCGCTTCCTGGCGACCGCGGTCGAGGAGACGCAGTACCGTGCGGCGCTGACGGTCTGGGAGCAGAAGACGGCGCCGGTTCGCGCCGAGATCGCGGCGGTCGAGCACAAGTACCTCGAGTCGGCGGATGCCACGGCGCTGGATCGGTTTCCCCTCGACATCCGGGCGCTGATCCTCAAGCCGGTGCCGCAGCGGACGCCGTTCGAGCATCAGATCGCCGACCTGGCCTTCCGCCAGGTACTGACGGAGCGCGCGAAGATCGACGGCGCTGTCTCTGGCGCCGATCGCGCGCGCTGGGTGGCGCTGAAACGCAAGCTGGGCGCCTTCGAGGCCGAGCGTCCACGCCCGCCGCCGACGGCGTTCGTCGCCACGGACGTGGGCCCGGTGGCGCCGCCCACCTTCATCCCGGCCAAAGGCGAAGCACGGCAGGTGGAGCCTGGGTTCCCGACCGTGCTCGGCCCGACCGCCGCGGCCATCGTGCCACCTGATGGCGGCGTTTCCACCGGACGGCGGACGGCGCTGGCGCGCTGGCTGACCAGCGCCGAGAATCCGCTGACCGCCCGGGTGATGGTCAACCGGATGTGGCAGCAGCATTTCGGACGCGGCCTCGTCGCCACGTCCAGCGACTTCGGCCGCCTTGGCGAGAAACCATCTCATCCGGAACTCCTCGACTGGCTCACCTCTTCCTTCATCCGGAACGGCTGGAGCCTGAAGCGTCTGCATCGCCTGATGGTCACTTCCGCGGCCTACCGGCAGTCTTCGCGCAGCCCGCTCGCCGCGCGCGCCCACTTGCGAGATCCCGAGAACCGCCTGCTGTGGCGCATGAGCCGACATCGCCTCGACGCCGAGCAGGTGCGGGATGCCCTCCTGGCGACCAGCGGTGAGCTGAACGTGGCAGCGGGTGGACCCTCGGTCGAGCCGACGGAGCCGCGGAGGAGCATCTACACCCGGGTGCTGCGCAACACGCGCGACCCCTTGCTGGGCGCGTTCGATCCCGCTGACCCCTTCGCCAGCACCTCGAGCCGGAACGTCACCACCACGGCCTCGCAGGCGCTGTTGCTGGTGAACGGCCGCTGGCCGCTGGGGCGCGCCGAGACGATGGCCGCCACACTCGCTGCCTCGGCGCACTCGCGCGAGGACCGCCTGGTCGGCGCGTTTCGTCGCGCCTTCGGCCGGCCACCGCACACCGATGAACGTCGGGTGGTGGATCGCCTGCTGACCGGCGTGCAGCCGGGCACCGCCAGCGAGGACGTCGCCGTCGAGGCCATGCCTCATCGCGGCGGCAAGGCGATCCGGGTACGCGCCGGCGAGATCGGGGATCGATTGCGGCTGGCGGTTCCGCTGGGGCTGCCGTCGGACCAGATCGCCGTCGAGGCGGTCGTCCTGCTCGATTCGCTGGCCGAAGACGCCAGGGGGACGCGGGTGATTGCAGCCCAGTGGCCGGGCTGGTCGCTCGCGGTGACGGCAGAGAAGTCGAAGCAAGGCGCGGGGAACGTGATCCTGGAACTCGCCGGTCGGGTGATTGCTTCGGACCTGCACATCGAGCTCCATCGCACCTACCAGGTCTCCTTGTCGACGACCGCCGACGAGGCCACCTTCCAGGTGCGGGACCTCTCGGATCCGGATGCGCCCCTGCGAACCGCGACGGTCAAGCACAAGCCGATCGCTTTTGTCTCCACCACGCCTCTGGTCATCGGCGGCCGAGCGGCCGAAGCGAACCACGGTTGGGACGGCCTTGTCGACGAGGTCCGGATCTCCACCCACGCGCTCTGGCAATTCGAGACCGCACCCGGGACGCTGGCCGACGGTGCGGGTAAGCAGGCGCCGCTCGCGCCGCTGTCCGGCCACGGCGATGCCAGCACCCCCGCCTGGCTGGTCGACCTGTGTCACGTTCTCCTCAACAGCAACGAGTTCATCCATGTCGATTGATCGGTCCCGCCGCGAGATGCTTGCCCGCGCGGGAACCGGTTTCGGTGCCCTCGCCCTCTCCTCCTTGCTGGGCGAGGACGACGCCTGCGCCTCGTCCCCGCTGGCAGCGAGGAATCCGCCGCTGCCCGCGAAGGCCAAGAACGTCATCTTCCTGTTCATGGAGGGCGGTCCCAGCGCCATCGATCTGTTCGATCCGAAACCGGCGCTCGCCCGCTATGCCGGCAAACCGCTGCCGCCCAGCTTCGGCCCGGTGATCACCGCCATGGGCGAATACGGCGCTCCGCTGATGCCGTCGCGCCGCACCTTCAAGCAACACGGGCAGAGCGGCGCCTGGGTCTCGGACTGGTTGCCCGAGACGGCCACCTGCGTCGACGACATGGCGATCATCCGGTCCTGCATCGCCGACGGGATCAATCACGCCGGTGGCGTCTGCCAGATGAACACCGGTTCGGTGCTGGCCGGCCGGCCGTCGCTGGGCGCCTGGGTCACTTACGGGCTCGGCAGCGAGAACCGGGATCTGCCGGCGTTCGTGGTGATGCAGGACAATCCGACCCAGGTGGTGAACGGCCCGCGCAACTGGGGCGCGGGCTTCATGCCCGGCGTCTACCAGGGACTGCGCGTCGAGCCGGGCACGGAGCCGATCCGCGACCTGCGCACCCCCGGATCGGTCGGTGACAGACGGCACCTGGCCAAGCTCGGGGTCCTGGGCGAGCTCAACCGCAAGCACGCCCAGGCGCGCCCCGGTGATACCGATCTGGACGCGCGCATCCGCAGCTACGAGCTGGCTTTCCGGATGCAGGCTGCCGCCCCGATCGCCGTCGACCTCGCGAAGGAGTCCGAGGAGACGCTGGCGCTCTACGGCGTGAACGACAAGACGACCGAGGCCTTCGGCCGCAACTGCCTGCTGGCGCGCCGCCTGGTCGAGCGTGGCGTCCGCTTTGTGCAGCTCTACTCGGGAGCGGGGAGCAAGTGGGACTCGCACACGAAGCTCGAGGAGAACCACTCGAAGCTCTGCGCCTCCATCGACAGACCGGTGGCGGGCCTGCTCAAGGATCTCAAGCGGCGCGGGCTCCTCGACAGCACGCTGGTGGTCTGGGGCGGCGAGTTCGGGCGTACGCCGATGTCCGAGAAGGGCGACGGCCGCGACCACAACCCGTACGGCTTCACGATGTGGATGGCGGGCGGCGGTGTCAAAGGGGGCCAGACCATCGGCGCTACCGACGAGATCGGATTGCACGCCGTCGAGCAGCGTCTGCACGTCCACGATCTCCACGCCACGATCCTGTGGCTGCTGGGCCTCGATCACCGGAAGCTGACATACATCCACAAGGGGCGCCCCGAGCGCGCGACGGTGAACGAGGGCGAGGTGTTCCGGGCCATCGCCGGTTAGCGGTCAGTCAGCGGCCTTGGTCGCCCCCCTTGCGCGCGGCGATCTCGATCGTCTCCCCGAGCGTCGTCCGCAGCAGCGGGTTGAGCGTCGTCGCCTGGATCAGATCGGCGGCCGCAGCGGCGTAAGCGTTCCGCGCCTCTTTCGACCTCGTCTTTTCCAGATACCGCGCCCTTTCCCAGTTGACCAATCCACGATGCCGCCACAGCTCCATCAGGTGGCGCTGCAGCGCGACCCCCCGGTCGAGGTGAGAGCGAGCGGTGGCGAAGTCGGGCTCGGGATCGCCGCCGTGCGCCGCCAGATACAGCGCCCGCTCACTCGCCACCTCGCTGCGCCACATCCACATCCAGGCGTCGTTGGTGCGCGGGACGGCGGCGAAGTCCTGCTCTGCCTTCTCGAACATCGGCAGCGGATCGCGCCCTGCCCGGCCGATCACCGCGGCGTACTGCGCGCGCACACGCCCGCGCCATCGTCCCCACTCAGGATCACCCGGGGCCAGGCGCAGCGCCTCCGAGAGATCACTTTCAGCCGCCGCGAAGGCCTCGAGCGGCGGCGCGCCGACCATGACCAGCGAGACGGCGCGGTAGAAACGGCCGTTTCCGCGCCACGCCCAGGCGCTGACGTGGGCGCGGTCGAGCGCGATCGCCTGGGACAGATCCTTTTCGGCGGCGGCACACTCGACGGCCGGATCGGCGCGGTTCTCGGTCCGCCAGATCGCCCGGTAGACGTTGACCAATCCGCGCCAGGTCCATCCTTCGGGAGACCTCGGATCCAGCTCGATCACCCGCGTGAAGTCATCGAGCGCCGCTCCGTAGGCCTGCAGCGGGTCCAGCCCCCGCAGCCGCCGCGAGCTGCCGCGCGCCCAGAACAGTCGTCCCCGCGCCTCGATAGCGGGGACGTACCCCTGATCCCGTTCGATCTGCGCCGTGCGTAGCGCTTCGAGCTCACGGCTGGCCCGTTCCTGATCGTCGAGCGAGGGCTGGCGGTCTGCCCAGACGGAATGAGCGAGCGCCTCCCAGCCCTCCTCGAGCGAGGCGTCCAGCTTCACCGCCTCCTCGAGCCGGGCCCGCGCCTCATGGTGCTCCCCGCGCAGGTAGGCGACCAGTCCGTGCGCCAGCAGAGTCTCTTGACGGCCCACGGGCGACGGGGAAATCGCCAGCAGAGCATCGAGCGACGCCCGGGCCTGCCGCCCAAGCTCGGGCGCCGCTGAAGACGGCCCTTCGGCCTCGATCTCGCGCGCATACCTGAAGGACAGCAGCAGACCCCGCTCGTACAGAGCAGGGGCAAATCGAGGATCCTTGGCGAGCGCACGGTCCTGGAAGGCGAGCGAGCGCTCCTCGTCGAGGAGCGCCCGGTGCATCCGTCCCATCAGGTATTCGACCTCGGCCAGGTCGGGGGCGCGCTCGACCGCGCGTCCGTAGGCGGCCTCGAGTGGCGCCAGGAACTGCCTCATCCTGGTCATCGCGCCCGCGCGACGCAGGGCGAGAGCGGCGTCCAGGGAGACGCGGGCCTGCTCGCGGAGGCTGTCGATCATCTCGCGCCGCTGGCGCAGGCCGTGAACCGCCAGGGCGCCGGCCACCAGGGCGGCAATGACGACGCCAGCGCCGAGCGCGTACGGCGTCGGCGTACGGCGCACGCGCCGCCATCTTCGTTCGAAGGTTCCGATCGATCGTGCGCGCACCGGCTCGCCGGCATTCAGGCGGGCGAGGTCGTCGGCCATCGACGTGGCGTCGAGGTAGCGGCGCTCCGGGAACTTGTCGAGCGCCTTGGCCACGATGGCGCCAGCCTCACCGGCGATCGGAGGCGGCTCGACCCGGACGATCTGATCGTAGACGACGGGGATGGTGGCCCCCTCGAACGGCTTGGCGTCGGTGAGCAACTCGTGGAGCAGGACCCCCAGAGCCCAGACGTCGGAGGCGGGACCGACGATGCGGGATTCACCTCGAACCTGTTCGGGCGCCATGTAGTGCGGCGTCCCCAGCACGGTCCCCGAGCGCGTGAGGTCCAGTTGATCCGGGATGCGGGCCAGTCCGAAATCGGTCAGGACGACCCGGCCGCCCGGCTCGATGAGGACGTTCTCGGGCTTGATGTCCCGGTGGATGATCCCCTGGGTGTGCGCATATCCGACCGCCCGCGCGACCGCCTCGAGGACGCGGAGCCGCTCGGTCCGTTCCAGCCGCGGCATCGCCTCCGCCAGCGTCGGGCCGGCGACATACTCCATGGCGATGAACCCCTCCCCGACCTCGTACATGGTGACGATGTTCGGGTGCCGGAGCTTGGCGGCTGCTCGCGCCTCGCGCCGCAGCCGTTCCGTCGGCCCGTCCCTGAGCACCTTCACCGCGACCTTGCGCCCGAGTTCGGGATCCATCGCCTCGTACACCAGGCCCATCCCTCCCCGGCCGATCTCGCGCACGATCTCGTAGCGGCCGATCTTGTCCGGCAGGCCGCCATCTCCCTGACCCTCCTCGTGGCCGAAGAAGTCCTTGACCCGATCGATCGACTTGTCCGAGGCGTCCGAGTCCTCCTTCATCTGGAAAAGACGAAACGCAGCTCGTCCTCGATGCTCTCGCCGGGGAAGATGTAGTCGCGCAGCAGCTCCTTGACTATCTCCCGGCCGCGCAGGCGCACCACCCGCAGGTAGTTCCGGACGTCATCCGCCTTCACGCCATGCTGCCTGGCCAGGGCGTCGTAGGACATCTCGGCCGTCGGTTCGATGCAGTACTGGCGGAAGATCTCGAAGTAGATGCGCTTGCCGTCAGCGGTGAGCTCCTTCTCGAGACGCGCCAGCATGTCGCCCAGGATGTCACGGGCCCACGCGCGGTCGAACGCGTCTTCGGGCGATACGTCGTCAGCCTGACGGCGCAAGGCCTCGGCCTCGTCGAAGGGAAACAGCGGCTTTTCATCGCGCCGGGCGCGGGCCGAGAGAGTTCGCTCCTCGCCGGCAACGAAGCGTCGCAGCGCCGTCTTCAGAAAGCCGCGGAAGCTACCCCGCTCGGGCGAGAGCTGCGCGAAGTCGACGCGCGCCAGCACCATGGTGAAGAAGCCCTGCGTCAGGTCCTCGGCATCCTCGACTGAGATGCGGCGGATCGCCCGCGCGTAGCAGTAGACCGGCTTCCAGTACCGGCGCAGGAGCCGGTCGAGGTGCTCGCCGTGGCGCGGATCCGACGAGTCGCCCAGTTCCAGCAGTGAGGCCCAGTGGGTGTCGGGGAACCGCCCACCGCGCACCCGCGTCGGCGTCTCGCTCACGGGGGCAGTCTATCGAAGTTACGGCGGCGCCACCATGCGGCGCCCGAGGGCCTTGCAGCAACCTGGTCCGAAAAAGGGGTAACATCCGCGCCGATGGCCTCGAAGAAATCTGTGGCCCTGGTGATGGTCTGTGTCCTGGGCGCGGCGTGTGGCGCCGCGAAGACGAAGACGAACGGAGAGGCGGACGCCGATCCATCGGGCGACGGCGCGACGGCGACCGATCGCGGCTCCGCCGATCGGACGGGTGCCAACGATGGGCCGCGGCCCGCGGACAGTCAGACGGCCGATTCCTCCCGCGCCGATTCAGGGGGTGCGACCGATGGCGGCCCGACGGTTTCGGTCTCGGTGTTGACCCAGCACAACGACAAGGCGCGCACAGGCGCGAACCTGGCCGAGACGATCCTCAACACCTCGAACGTCAACAAGGACCGCTTCGGCCTCGTCTTCAGCCTGACGGTCGACGGCCCGGTGTTCGCCCAGCCGCTCTACGTCCCGGGTGTGAACATTCCCGGAAAGGGATCGTTCAACGTCGTCTACGTCGCCACGCAGAAGAACAAGGTGTACGCGTTCGACGCCGACAGGGGCGGCAACCCGCTCTGGATGGCGGATTTTGCCACATACGCCCAGCCCGAGTTTCCCGTGCCCTCGCCGCGGCCCGAGTTCGATACCCGCTACTGTCCTGATTACAACCTCCTGCCCACCATCGGGATCACCAGCACCCCGGTGGTCGATCCTACGACGGGCACCATCTTCGTCGAGGCGTTCTCGGGCGCCGCCGGCGGTGGCACGGCCCTCGCCCCGATGACCAAGCCGACTCGCGCGCAGTGTCCGGCGTTCATCGCCTCTTCCGACACCGGCGCGAAATTTCAGCACAAGCTCCACGCCCTTGATCTGGCGACCGGGATGGAGAAGTTCGGTGCGCCCGTGGTCATCACCGGCCAGGCGCCGGGCACGGGCGAGAGCACCGATGGCACGAACGTGAACTTCGTGGCCAAGCAGCATCTGCAGCGGCCCGGACTCCTGCTCCAGAATGGGTTCGTCTACCTCGGCTTCGGCAGCTACTCGGACACGCCGCCGTACCACGGTTGGGTGATGGCCTTCAACGCCAGGAACGTCGCCGACACGAACCGGCCGAAGCCGTTTGCAGCAAACCCGAACTCGGGCTGGTCGGGGATCTGGCAGGCGGGCAATGGCCTCGTCGGCGACGTGGACAACAACGTCTACTTCATGACCGGCAACGGCAACAACGACATGCTGACGGAGCCGTACCACGGCGAGAGCTTCGTGAAACTGCCGGGAACGCTCGGCCCCACCGCGACCACCTTCTACAAGGACCCGAACTGGCTGGCACTGGATCGCGCCGACAACGATCTGGGCTCGGCGGGACCGCTCCTGATCCCGGGCACCGACTGGCTGATCGGCGGCGGCAAGGAGGGGGCATTCTATTCCTTCGACCGGAGGGCGCTGACCTTCAAGCAGAAGATCCGGGTCGCATTCCTGCCCGATGCCGGCAGCCGTGACGGGGTCATCTCCTGCACCTACACGGGTCAGACCGGCCATATCCACGGTGGACCGGTGTTCTGGAAGGGGCCGATGGGCTCGTGGCTCTACGTGTGGGCCGAGTACGACTTCCTCAAGGCGTTCGTCGTGCGGGCGGACGGCACGTTCGAGACCGTCGCCCAGCCGGCGGCATCGAGGGCCTGTCCGAACCCCACCAGCTGCGCCAAGGTCGCGTCGACCGGCCCGACCATCGGCGGGTGCGGCATGCCGGGCGGCATGTTGTCCGTCTCGGCGAACGGCGCCACACCCGGCACGGGCATCGTCTGGGCAAATCACCAACGCACCGACGCCCTCCACGGCCCGGCGCCAGCGACGCTCTACGCGTTCGACGCCGCTGACGTCAGCAAGAAACTCTGGGACTCGAACCTGAACACGGCCGATGCCATCGGCGTCGGATCGAAGAACGCGGTGCCGACGGTGGCGAACGGGCGCGTCTACCTGGGATCGCAGGACAACAAGATCCGGGTGTACGGGCTCAAGTAGCCTACTTGACCGCGAGGCCCCACGGCAGCGCCCCGACCTTCACCTTCCTCGTCACCTTTCCGCTCTCCACGTCGATCACCGACAGATCGTTCGATGGGCCGTTGGCGGTGAACAGGCGCCTGCCATCGGGGCTCACCGCAATGCCCCACGGGCGCACGCCGACGTCCTCGATCACCTTCAACACCTGGCGCGTGGCCACGTCGATGACCGCGACGGATCCGCCTCGCCCGTTCGAGACGTAGACCAGCCTGGCGTCGGGCGACAGCGCGATGCCCATCGGGCGCGGACCGAGCGGCTGGGCCTTCTTCGATTCGATCTTGATCGCGTGGAGCGCCTTGTGGGTCTGGCCGTCGACGACGTCCACCCGTCCGCCGAGTTCCGCGGTGACGAAGGCCGTGACGCCATCGGGGGTGAAAACCACGGCGCGCGGGCGAGCTCCCGTCTCGAAGCGGCCGACCACCTTCAAGGTCCTGGTGTCGACGGCGACGACCTGATTGTCCTCCTCGCAGGTGACGTAGACGACCTTGCCGTCGGGGCGAACGGTCACGCCCTCGGGCTCCCTGCCGACTTTCACCCTGCGCACGACCTTGCCGGCCGCGAGATCCAGCACCGACATCTCGGCGGTCTCCTCGTTCGATATGAAAAGGCGCTTGCCGTCGGGCGAAAGATCGAAGGACTCGGGGTCCTGTCCGCTCGGGAGCGTCTTCACGAGCTTGCCCGCGGCGAGATCCACGACGCCGACGCCATCGGCCTTGCGGTCGGGCGGCGGTAGCTTCGATTCGTCCACCCCGGGGGGCGCCTTGGGCGATCCGCTGAGCGCCACGTAGAGGAGCTTGCCGTCGCGGCTGACCTTCACCCCGCGCGGCCGCTTACCGACCGGGATCCGGGTCACGATCTCCAGGCTGTCGCCGTCGAGCACGGTGACGTCGCCCGCGTCCTCGTTCGTGACGTAGATCCGGAATGCCGCCTCGGCGCGAGCGGCGATCAGAAGGACCAGCAGACTACTGGCGATGCCACGGGACATCCATGCCCTCCACCGTCAGGGTCATGCGGTTGAAGGCGCCGCCGCCATAGAAGAGATCCTTGCACGACAGCGCGCCCGCGCCGAACTCGATCCCCTGACCGCCCGTGGGGCTGACCTGGGTGATCACCTTGGCCGGCGTCACCTTCCACAGACCGCTGGCGATGACGTACAGGTTGCCCTGCTTGTCGAAGGCGATGCCGTCGCCGTTGTTGCCCGTGAGGCGCACGAACTCCTCGCGCATCATCTCCATCGAGGTGCCGTCGAGCCTGAGGCGCGTCACCGTGGCCGGCCGGGTGTAGTTGCTGACGTAGAGCCAGCCGTCGGGTGCGAAGGCGATGCCATTCGGCTGGGAGACCGCCGTCCTGTTCACCTTGGACTTGGTCCCGTCGGGAGCGACCCGCCAGACGTCGCCGGCGTTCTGGTCCACGTAGTACACGGCTCCGTCGTCGCCGAGGGTGAGGCCGTTGACGCCGCCCTCGGCCGGCGCGAAGGTGTTCACGCTCGTGGGATCGGTCGTCGATACTCGGTAGATCTTCAGGCTCATCCGCGCGCCTGCGTAAAGCACTTTGCGCTTGGGATCGAGGGTGAGGCCGAGGATCTGGGCGTTGGCGTCGGGCACGGTCGCCCAGGTGCGCTCGGGGTTGGCCGTGTAAGGAGGGGCCCACCGACCGATGTTGCGCGAGAAGTTGGTCCAGTAGACGGTCCCGTCCGGCGCCACGACCACGGATTCGGGACTGCTCAGCTTGCCGGGGTCGAATGCAGCGGCCGAACTGGCCGGACAGATCACTGCGCCCGGCGCGCCGCCACCACCGTCGGGTGGGCGCGAGTCCGCACCGCCATCGCGCGCGCCGCCTGCGCCGCCTGCGCCTCCGCTTCCGCCCGTGCTGGCGCCACCCGCACCACCACTGCCTGCGCGCCCGCCACCGCCGCCGTCACCGCCGCCGCCGGTGCCGCCACCTCCAGAGCCACCGATGACGCCGCCATCCGGTGAGACCTTCTTCCCGTCACTCCCACAACCGACCACGGCCATCGCGCAGAGCAAGCCCAGCCACTTCTTCCGCATGGCGGGCATCATCACACAGCTACAAACCGTAGCGAAGGCCGACCATGCCCAGGCGAGGCGGGCCCCGGGTGTCGATCCCGGCCCGGCCCACCAGATACTTCTGGTTCGCCAGGTTCTGCACCCAGGCGTAGAGCTGGAACCCGTATCCCAGGCCCAGAGCCGCGTGGACGTCGATCAGCAGGTAGGGTTTCATGGGTAAGGTATTCAGATCGTCCTCGAACTGCCCGCTCTGGGCGCGGCCGAGCAAGGCCAGCTGCAGCCGAGGCAGCGGTCGAAACGCGATCTCGCCACGAGCGCGATGGACGGGATCCTGGGGCAACAGCTTCTGTTCCACCTCGGGCTGCGCGGGCGCAGACACCACCCGCGCCTCGGCGAGCGTATAGGCCAGCGACACGATCAGCTTGCGGCCGAGACGGGCGTCGCTGGCCAGCTCGAGGCCGCGCACGCGCGTGCGGCCCAGGTTCTGCCGCTGGCGCCCCGCTCCCATCGAGGGCGCCGACAGGGTGACGTTGGCGATCGGATCGTCCAGCAGGTTCCAGAAACCCGTCAGGCGAATGGCTGCCGCCTTGGCCGGCAACCACTCCATCCCCAGCTCGCCGCCCAGGAGGTGCTCCGACACCAACGATTCGTTCGCGGCCGTCAAGACCGTACCGACCTGGAACGGACGGTACAGCTCGTTCAGCGTCGGGGCGCGGAACGATCGGTAAACGGATCCGCGCAGCCGGGTGTCGGCGGTCGGACGCACCAGCACACCCAGGCGCGGGCTGACCTCGGTCTCGACACGATCGTCGAAGCTGGTGTTCTCGACGGCGCCGTTGCCTCGCGTCGTGTCGCGGTGGCCGTCGACGTTCCACCAGCGATCGACCCTGACAGCGGCTGCGATCGAGAGGACGGGATGCGGGTCGTACACCTCCTCGACGAAGGCGCCCAGGAACAGCTGAGCGCCGCCCGAGGTGCGGGCGACGGTGCTCGTCGCCGTGATCGCCGCAGGGTAGATCGCCTCGTCTGCCGCGCCATGGACCCGGCGCAAGTCGGCGCCCAGGATCAGTCGATGCTCGCCGGCCGCGCGCAGGACCGGACTTCTCCATAGAGCCGCCCCGCCTTGCGATCCAGCCGGGACCTCCTGGTAGCCGGCCTGTTCCTCGACCGCGCGATTCTCCGGAACACGCGCGCGGCTCTGCTGGAACAGCGTGTTCGTGGCGAAGACGGCCAGCTCCATGCCGCCCCACCCGGTGTCGTCGTGGTCGAAGCCGGCGCCGAGCACGAACTGCCGCACGTCCGCGGTCGTGAACTGCGTTCCGCCGTTCTCGTGCTCCTCGAAGAAGCGGCCGTGGAGCACCAACCGGTCGTGCTCGCTGGCCGTCCAGGCGATGCGCCCGTTCACTGTCCCGTGACGGCTGCTCGCCGGGCGATCGATGCGGCCTTGCGCGGCGGGAACCACGGGCGTGTAGCCCTCGCTATCGAGAAACTCGCCCTCGATGGCCCCCGCGACCGAAGACTGTCGGCCAGCCACGCGCGCAGTGACGCTCCGGGTACCGAGCCTTCCGGCCGCGACGTCCGCGTCGATGGCGTTCTCCAGCGGCCGGGACACCAGCTGCACCACGCCGCCGAGCGCATAGTTTCCGTAGAGGGCAGACGAGCCCCCGGGCGCGATCTCGATCCGGTCGAGGCCGAGGCGTGGCAGCGATCGCCAGTAGATCCACCCGCCGAACGGATCGTTGACCGGCACGCCGTCCAGCAACACCAGCCCGCGAGAGACGGCCGACGGCCCAAGGCCCCGCAGGTTCAATCCCTGCGAGCTGGGATCGGCCGTGAGACTCGGCGTCCGACGAAAGGTGCCGATGGACGGCTCGCCCCGCAGCACGTCGTCGATGGCGAACGCCGGCGTTCGAGCGAGCTCCTCGCGGCTGACCACGGTCACCGTGTCCGGGACGTCCAGCAGGGGTCGCGGCATCCGCAACGCGGTCACCGTGGTCTGGTAGGCGGGCGAGGCCTCGCCTTGCTTCCCTTCATCCGCCCGCGCATTAGCTGCGAGAACGGCCCCGCAAACCACCAGGCGCCCGACCATGCGCGAAGCATACTAGTCGGGCAATGAAAGTGTGCGCGTCATGCCGGCGGCCAAGGGATAGGTCCGGCCTTTCCAGACCATGATGCCGGCCGTATCGGGGGGAAGGACGACCTTTGCCTCGATGCGCTTGCCGCTGCGCCGGTAAGAGACCTCCAGCGGGCCGCGGGGATGCGGGATCCGGGCTTCCACCCGGCCCAGCTTGCCCAGGTGGGGCTCGATGCGAACCCGACGAAAACCCGGGCCGTCGGGCCGGATGCCGGCGACGGTGGTGAGAAAATCGAACGCTGGATGCGCCGTCCAGGCGTGGGAGTCGGAGCGAGTCGGATCGGAGAACTCCGGGAAAGCCGTCAGGCCCATGCCCAGCATCTCGCGCCAGGGTTTGATGAGATCGAGGAACGCGTCCGCCTGCTTCAAGACGTGGAGCGCGCGGTGGAGATAGAACCGGAAATACAGACTGGCCGGCACCAGACGGCCGGCCTCACGCGTCCGGACCGGCGCCTCGTGCCCGAGAGCGATGACGTTCTGGATCAGTTTCGGGCTGGGCATCAGGCGCAAGAGGATCGCCAGGATGTTGACGTCGTGGCTGTACGTCGTGGCGCCGGGGTGATCGCGCAGGAGCCCGCGCTGCTCGTCCCACAGGCTGGCCAGGCCCTTCACCGCGGCGCGCTGCCGCTCCCTGAAGGTGGCGCCGCGGCGCCGATCGCCCAGCGCCTCTTCCAGATCGGCAGCTTCACCGAGAGCCACCGCCAGCTGCGCCGTCACAGCTCCTGAACCGCCCTCCTCGGTCTGGCGCGCCCCGCCCGCGGCCGGATCGACGTGCGCCCAGAACGGCGCCCACCCCATCAGGCCGTCGGGGCGCTGGCGGGCGAGAAACCAGTCCAGCACCGTCCGCACCCCCGGCAGGCGCGCGCGCACGAACCCGGGATCGTCGCGGTACATCCAGAAGTCGTGGACCATCCCGATCCAGAACAACGAGTACGGCGGGATGTACTGGACCTCGCGCGAAGGGTGTCGGCTGACCGTGAGGCCGTCCGCGGTGCGTGACTGGTCGAAGCCCTCGATCGCCTGGCGGGCTAGCCGGTCCTCGTTCGACATCAGGTACGACAGCAGCGCCGTGATGCGCGTGTCGCCGACGTACTGGAGCTGCTCCCAGTAGGGCGAGTCCATGTATGTCTCGTGCGCCGAGATACGCAGGGTGCGGAAGGCCATCTCCCACAGCTTGCCCAGCGCCGGATCATCGGCGTCGAAGCGGGCATCCAGCGCGAGGGGAAAGCCAGTGAAGTGGGCGCCCACGCGCTCCACCACCAGCGGCTCGTCGCCGGTCGTCGCCTCCAGTTCGAGGTAGCGCCAGGCGCGCCACCACAGCGGCGAGAAGATACGGCTCTGGCCGTCGGCGACCAGCTCGTCATAAAGCCCGGTCATCTCCTTGCCCTCGATCTCGTCGCGATTGCCCTTGAGGCCGTCGGGCCCGACCAGCGCCTCGGAATAGGTGACACGCAGGACCGCGCCACGGCCGCCCGAGACCGCGATCTCGGGATAGGCGTTGGTCAGCTCGCGCCGGTCGAGGAGCAGGCGGGTCTTCGCGCGTGCGGGGAACACCGCCCGTCCGTTGGCCGGGAAGCCGGGCTCCGCGCGTACGGAGGGATCGACGCGAACCACCCGACCCGTCGGGATCGACGTGTGCTCCATGGGCGGAAGCGGATCGCGCACCAGCATCCAGCCCTTGGGCGAGAGCTGTGAAGGCGAGCCGTCGCGGATCGCGCGCGGGTTTCCCGTCATGAGTGAGACCGCCCGCTGCCAGGCGGGCGATTTCGACGCCGGGCCATCCCAGTCCCAGTCGAACGTCGTCGCGTCTCGCCGCTCGCCGGGGCCGGCGGCATAATAGAAGCCGCGCTTGACGATGGCGTCCGCACTGGCCGGAAGCACCGCGTGGCCGCTCTCGATCGCGGCCTCCCAGGACGGATCGGTGTTGGCCGCCGCCGCGTCTTCGCCCTGCAGGATGAAGCCGGTCTGCCGGCTGATCTGCGCGATCGGCGCCTTCAGCCCGAAATTCCAGACGGTGGCCGCGATCAGGTTCTTACCGGCGCGGAGGAACGGCGCCAGGTCGTAGGTCTGGTAACGCCAGTGCTCGAGATCGCCGCGCGCGGGCCCGGCGCCGACGCGCTGGCCATTCACATGCAGCAAGAACCGGTTGTCCGCACTGACCCGCACCACGAAACGGGTCGGCGCAGCCGCGAGCGTCAGCGCCTTGCGGAAATGCAGGACGACCGGATCCCGTTCGGGCGCGCCAGCCGCGGTGATCCAGGATGCCGGCCAGCGCGCCCGGTCCAGCGGCGAGCCAGGGGCGGTGATGGCCGCCGCGATGACCAGAGCCAGCATCTAGACTAGCGATCGGCCCCAGCGGCGACGGACGAGGGTTCGGAGAGCAGAACCATCACCTTTCCCCCTGACGAGCCCGACACCATCGCCACCGTGTCGCGAGCCGGCCCGAGCACGAGGAGCGCAGAGACGCCTAGCGCCTCGGCGCGGCGAAACGCCTCCTCCAGCTTGACGCGCCGCTCGTTCGTCGCCTGCAACACCCAGGTGGCATCGCGCAGCACGGCGATCATGTTGTCACCTTGGCGGGTGACCTCGATCAGCGGCAAGCCATCGCCCAGCACGGACGGCTGCACACGGTCCACGCCGTCACCCGAGAACGTCAGGACAGCCGCCACGATCGGCAGCAGCAACGAGAGGACACCGATGACCACCCACGGGCGCTTCCTGCGGCTCGGCGCCGACCTCGACCGGTCGGCGAACGAGGGGCTGGGGACCGGTGCCACCGTCGAGGACAGGCGCCGGCCGGAGACGGGCGTTTCCCGTGATGCGATCGGGGTCGACATCGGCGTCTGCGTGTCCGCCACGGTCTCGAAGACACCGGTCAGCTCGCCCGGGTCCAACGTGCAGCGCGCGGCTGCCAGCTCGCGATCGCCGGCGCTCAGCCCGGCCAGGTCCCTGGGCAACACGATGGACATCGCGAGGCGATCTTCCCAGCTCTTGATCCGGCAAAGCGGGGCCACCATCCAGCCGGGCTCGAAATTCGGTCGCCCTGCGAGAAGATCCCACAGCGCCTGCAGCTGGATCCGGTCGCCGGGGGACGCCGAGCCGTAAAGGCCGCTCAGCATGATCCGGAGAGTCGCCGAAGGAACCGTCCGACGGACCTCGGACCGATCGAACGCGAGCACCATCGCTTCTATGAGAGCCCGGCGCGACACGCGATGCAGCGGATGTTATCACGGGTACGGCGTGTGCGGCCCCAGTTGGACCCGCCGTCCCTGCACCACCGCCACAGTGGGTCGATCCACCTCCAGCTCCGTCACCTTGCCGCCGCGATGCCTGACGAGGAACTGGCATCTCGGAGTGAAGGTCACCTCGGGCCGACCATCTCCGTCGAGATCCACGCGACTGCCTTCACCGCCGGCGGCACTCCTGCCGATGTAGACCCGTCCGTCGACGGTGCCAACCAGGGTGCGGAACCCGCGAGCCGTGCGGCGGAAGCTCCGGCCTACGTCCTCCGCAGTCGGATCACCGGAGCCTCGTGGATAGATGAGCGTGGTGTTGCTGGTCCCGCGCGTGACCACGCGGATCGGACGCAGATCGCCGTAACTGCCACGCACCGCCGCCTCGTCGGTGAAGGTGACTGGTCCGTCCACGGCGATGAAGCTCTGCTCGTCGGCCGCCCGTGGAAAAGACAGCGAGACCATCCTCGGTCCGCGTCGGACGGTCAGCGGCCGCCCGTCCGATTCGAGCACTGGCCAGGTGACGCCCCACCCGACTGTTTGTCCGCCAAGCTGGCGGACCGTGCTGAGCACGAAGTCGGGCGTGATCAGCAACTCCTGGCGAAACGCCGGGCCGCTCTGGCCAGTCTTGGGGCGGTACTCGAGCGCACCACGGACCATCACCGGGTGGACGAACTCGGCGGACCAGGTGGCGCCGTACCGCGCCCCCTGATCGGCCAGCCGCACCCACCCGTCTTTACCAGCGAAGGTCGGCGCAAAGCTGACGCCGCCGGTTTCGTCGAGCGCACCATCCGACGGGCCCAGCCGCGAATCCCAGCCCGCCCGAGCGAAGCGGACCACACCCAGCGGGGTCCAGCGGTTCCCGTTCGAGACACCCACCTGGCCGCGCAGGTTCGCCTGCACCAGAAGGCCTCCGGCGTTGGCAAAAACCGCGGCGAACTTGTCGTCCAGAGCGAAGGCGTAGCCGCCCAGTTCCGACGGGGTCGGCTGCTCGTCGATGGCCGAGTGCCGCACGTGGTAGGCCTCGGCCAGGTGATACATGAGTGAGCCGTTGTAGTTGCTGTACTGACTCGCGGTCTGGTAGCCGACCCGCAGCTTCGGATCCAGGCGGTTCTTGGTGATGAAGTACGACCCTGCCCAGGCCCCGTCTTCCCGCCGCCATCGATCGATCCCGCCCAGCGCCAGCAGCGCCGCCCTGCGGAGCTGACCCGCCCGCCGCACCTCGCCCCGCTCGAAGAGCCGCTCGGCCATCACCTCGAACGACAGCTGATAGCCCACATCGACCCAGACATGGTTGTCGGTCCGGCCGTTCGTGGGCGCCTGCCCCGACGGCTCCTGCAGGAGCAGCGCCACCAGCGTCGCGCTCTCGGCCGCACGCTCGATGGCAGCACGGCTGGGACCCGCGTACCCGTGGTGGACGAGTCCCAGGAGATTGCCACGCCCGACCGCCTCGACGCTGAGCGTGTCGGGATCGCTCGTCAGGTCGCGGTACAGGTACCATGGCGCTGGGACGATGCGCGCGGCCTGTCGGTCGCGCCAGACGCGCTCGATGTAGGCGATCGCATCCTCGGAGCGGACCAGCCCCGCCCGCGCGCGCATCCACTCGCCCTTCATCGGGTAGGTCTCCCAGTTGTTGGTCCCGCCCCGGATCACCTGGGTCAGCGGCACCTTCAGCCGCTCGCGCCACCGGGACAGCGTCGCATCCGGGGCCAGCCCCCTGTACAGATCGAGCGCTCCCGTGAGCACCGGGACGAAGAACTCCCCGTGATCATCGGGGATGGTCTTGCGTCCCCCCGCGAAGGAGGTGGTGGCATGCTCCATCGCGCGCACGCCGTGCGACAGGAGATCGCGCGCGCGTCCTGCCTCGACCAGCGCCCCCACGGCATAGGCGAAATAGGGAGTCGCGTACTGGAACTCCCGATCGACAAAGGGGTCGATGATCGCCCCCTTGCCGTCCTGGTGGCGGATGGAGAACCGGCACAGGCCCTCTATGATCTCCAGGTAGCGCTCGCGCGGAATAGCGGCCGTCTTCCAGTCGCGGACCGGCGTGACCCAGGCGCTGACGGGCAAACCTGGGTCCGCTGGCGCTGCAAGGAGCGCAGCGAGAGTGATGATCATCATGCAGTTAGCTGAGGATTTAACATGACTTTGACGGCTCCTCCCCCAGCCGTCGCTAGCGATCGAGCGGCAGTCCCGTGCCGTTGTTCAACCAGACGTCGACCCGCGGCGCCTGCCAGGTGTACGGCTTGTTCAGGATGTCGAGGTCGCCGTCGCCGTCGAGGTCGCCCAGTCGCAGTTCGTGGAACCCGTGCCCGACGACCAGCTCGGTCGTGCGGAAGCTGCCACGGCCGTCGCCGTACAGGATCCAGGCGGTTGCTTTCGGGTTGTCGGCAATCTCGGCGGTGTTCGACCACTTCGCCATCTCGGCGGCGACCACGTCCAGATGCCCGTCGCCGTCGACGTCGCCCAGCGCCAGCGAGTGACCGTGGGTCAGCGGTCGGTCGACCAGATCGTGACCGACCCACGACCGCGTCTGCCGCGGATCGCCGGTGCATTCGTACCAGCGCAGCGGTCCCGATCCGTCGCCGGGCGCCAGCACCACCTCGATGCGGCCGCCCTCCTTCAATTGCCCGGCCGCGATGCGCCCCCCGATGTCCCCGACGCGCGTCGGCTCGAAGCGGAAGGCGCCCAGGTGCTTGAACCACATGTTGCCCGCCAGCAGATCGACTTTGCCATCCCCGTCTATGTCGGCCCCGCCCAGTCCTTCGGCGTAGAGCGCCGCCTGCTGCACCCCCTCGCCCGCCGCGCCGGTGAAGATCGGGACCAGAGGCCAGGGAGCCGTGCCGCGGGGATTCTTGGGGATCTCGGCCAGGAAGATCGTCTTGGCTTTCTGGTTCCAGAACACCAGCTGCGGCCGGCCGGTGCCCAGGATGTCCGCGAACAGCTGATCGTGGTGCTGGTTCGCGCCGCTGTTCTTGATGAACCGACGCTTCCAGGGTGTGTCGGGGGCGAAGGTCGGGTACGGGTTCTCCCACCACCACAGGGCGTTCCCCTTGCCGTCATTGCCGAACACCACATCGAGATCCGCGTCCCCGTCGATGTCGAAAAGCGCGCCCCCGGCCTCGAGCCGCAGGTCCTCCTTCTCGAGCACGTAGCGCACCCACCCCTTCACTTCGCGGCGGTACCAGAGCAGCGACGGCGGCTTACCCCGGAACGCCAGGACGAAGTCGTCGACGCCGTCGAGATCGATGTCGCCCACGACGGCGCCGGTCTGCTGGTTGGACGCCGCCGGAGACGGAAGGTCGCCCTTGCTGCTGGAGAGGAGCGTCCATTTCGGGGCGGCCACCATGACCACCGCTGCGAACAAGGAAAGCATGCCGATCGGGTCTATCACGCCAGGATGGCGCCGATCCCCTCGGTGGCGCGGCGTCCCCCGGTCTCCTGGCCGAGCCGCGCCGCCGGCACGCCGACCGCGCGCACCGCGGACAACAGGACCTTGGGCGCGTTCTCGTTTTTCGCCGGCTGCGGATCTCGGTAGTGAAGACCGGCGTTGATCCCCCCGCCCGCCTTTCCGACGAACAGCATCGGATGGTCGATGTAGTTGTGCGTCCCCGCGTTGGCGTGCTCGGAGGTGCCGAAGATCAGCGTCCGGTCCAGCACGTTCCCGTCACCTTCGCGCATGGCCTTCAGCTGTCGGGCCAGGTACGCATAACTCTTCATCACGGTCAGGATCGTCTTCTGCAGTTCCGTGCCTCCGTGCTTCTCCTTGTGAGTCAGGGGATGGTGCTCCTCCTTGCTCCCCACCTCCCAGAAGACGGCGCACGACTGATTCGCCGAGAACTCGTACGAGAAGACCCGGCTCATGCCGCAGGCGATCGCAACCGCCAGCAGATCCGACATCACCTTGCTCTTCTCTTCCTTCTCCTCGTGAATGCTGTCGTCCCCGTAATCGTGAGCCATCGGCCGCTCGGGCTCCTTGCACAGCCCGGCCGCGCCGGTCCGGATCCGCTCGCGCTCCTGGAGCCGGCGCTCGATGGAGCGGATGCTCTCGAGGTGCTGTTCCAGCCGCTGCCGGTCGTTGTGGCCCACGCGCTGTCCGAGCGTCCTCGCCTCGGCGACGACGACATCCAGCATGCTGCGCTCGAGAGCCGTCGACGTGCTGAGCACGCTGCTGGCCTGCACGCCCGCCGCCGTGAACTCGCCGCGGTACAGGCGATCGAACAGCTTCTGCGGCGACGACTCGTGACGGTTGAAGCGATTGCCTCCCCGGTGCCACGAGCTGACGCTCTTGTACGGACCCCGACGGCAGATGCCCACCTCCAGCGAATCGAACAGCCCCGAGCCGCGCCACGCCTCCGAGACGATGACGTCGACCGAGGGCTCCGGATGGCGCTGCCCCCGGTACAGGCCCACCCCCTGCGTTCCCGTGTCGAGGTCGTGCGACGAAGACAGCGAGATGCCGCGCGACGGGATGTGCCCAGGGGACGTGTCGCGGTGGTTGGTGCCGGTCACCAGCGTGACGTACTCCTTGAGATCGCCGAACGGCTGGAGCGACTCGGGAAGCTCCCACTCGAACCCGGTGCGCGCGGGCACCCAGGACTTGTGGACGATCCCCCCGCCCCAGGTGAAGACACCGAAGCGCAACGGCAGCTTGGCCTTTCCGCGCGCCGCGAAGGCCTGTCCGTTTCCGTCGAGCATGCCGTCCAGGACCGGGAGGCGCACCGCGAGAGGAACGCCTCCCAGGACACCCCGCAAAAAAGTGCGTCGATCGAGCTTCATTGTCCCTTTCCTTCGAAGTACCTGAAGCCCTCGCTGGTGACCACATCCACCAGGAGGCGTTTGAAATTGTGGCCGGAGGCCTCGAACTTGCCGACGAGATCCTTCATGACGGCGGTTTCGCCACGGGTCGGGGCGTGACCCACAGCGTACTGGTAGGTTTCGCGAACCAGGCAGGCGGCCGCGCGCGGGTCCTTGCGGAGTAGATCGCCCAGCGCTCGCGCCCCCGTGAAGGCTGTCCCGTCGATGGTTGCCGACAGATCGATCGCCTTTCCGCCGTCGGTGGTGCGATGCGCGCCCACGCCATCGAACTGCTCAAGCGCCAGCCCCAGCGGATCGAAGAAGGCGTGACAGTTGGCGCAGGTCGGATTGTTCGCGTGCGCGCTCAGGCGCTCCCGCATCGTGCGGGTCTCCGCCCGCTGGTACGCCTTGCCCGTCTGGTTTGCCTTCAGCTTCGCCTTCTCCTCGGCCTCCTCGAGGTCGGTATTCACGTTCGCCGGCGGCGGCGGGACCTCCTGGCACAGCAGCCGCTCACGGATGAAGACACCCCGCCTCGTCGGCGAGGTGCGGGTGGTACCCGCGTTCACGGCGAGAAATGCGCCCGTCCCCAGGAAGCCGGCGCGATCACCCTCCTCGGGCAACGTCACCTTGCTGAAGCCTTCCCCCGGATCCGCCAGGCCGTACAGCCTGGCCAGCTCGCGATCGACGAAAGTCTCGCGCGTCGTCAGGAAGTCCATGACGTCGCCGTCCTTGGCGAAGACCAGGTGGTCGAGCACCCGCGTGATCTCCTCCGACATGGCCACGGCGAGGGCTTTGGTCGCCTGGGGAAACTCCATCTTGCTCTTGCCCAGGTGCTCGAGCTCGTCGAGGTCGAGGTGCTCCGAGAAGAAGCGTCGCACGCCCAGGCGGGCCCGCGGCGAGGCGAGCATGCGGTTCGCTTCGCTGCGCACGCCGGCCGCCGTCGATAGCCGTCCCGTGGCAGCGGCATCCAGCAGCTCGAAGTCGGGGAGGCCGTCCCAGATCAGGAGCGACAGGCGCGTCCCCACCTCGTACCCGGTGAACCGCCGCCAGCCGGGGCGCGCCGGATCGGAGTCGCCTGTCTCGCTGGCGTAAAGGAAGTTCGGCGACTGCAGGAAGGCGGAGACGGCGAGTTGAATGCCCTTCCAGACGTCGCCCGTGTTGGCTGCCGCCACCCGTGTGACCAGCCGTATGTACAGCGACAGTTCGGCGGCGGCCACCGGACGTCTCCAGGCCCGCCGACCAAAGCGCGCCAGAAAGCGCGCCACGCAGGGATCTTTCGCGCCGACGGGCGAGCAGCCGACCAGTTCCTCACGCTTGCCTGCATCGGCGAACACCACTTTGGGCGTCGTCAGCGCCGCTTCCAGGTACTTCTCCACGCCCATCGGCGACGTGCTCACCTTGTAGGCCGCAACAGGGGCGAAGCGCGTGGCGGCCTTGTCGTCCGCCTCCAGCGCCAGGGTCGCCGGCACACCCAGAAGGTCCTGGATGGCGTTGCGGTACTGGGAGCTGGTCAGGCGTCGCATCCCGCCGGCCGCCGGCGCGAACGGGACGTCGGCTTCCTTCGGAACGGTCGCCCCGGCGTCGATCCACCGGGCCACGAGCTCGATCTCCCGCTCGGTCAGCGGCTGTTCCTCCGACGGCATGCGGTCCTCGCCCCCCTCGCCTCGCAACCGCTTCAGGAGATAGCTGGTGGTGCTGTGTCCCGGAACCACGGCGCGGCCCGACACGCCCCCGTTCCTGACACCCACGCCCGTGTCCAGGCGAAGCCCCGCCTTGCTCTTGGCCTCCGAGTGGCATTTGGTGCAGGCGCGCTGGAAGACCGGGAGCACGTCCCTGACGAACTCCACCGTCTCACCGGACACAACCAGACCGAGGGCCAAGGCTGTGAGAATCACTGCCCACAGTCTTACTCGCCGCCTCTCTTGTTCGTACGTTAGCGCTGAGTAAGTTGAGGTTAAGGCCGTCAGGTCAGGCCGGGCAGCGGACCCTTGCAGACCGTCGGATCCCCGAAGGTATCGGCGGAGATGCCCAGCGCCTGCAGGCAGGTGACGAAGGCGTCGCTGAGTGCTCGTTGCCCCTTCGGCCATCGAATGTGACGCCCGGTCTTGAGGGCGCCCCCCATGTTGCCAACGATGAGCATCGGGTAGTTCTCGTGGGTCATCCCCGGGGCGTGGTGGCGGCCTCCGCCATCGTCCAGCCAGGTGGCCAGCGTCCGGTCGGCCATGGTTCCACTGCCCTCACGCACCTGAGCCAGCGCGTTCAGCATCGTCGCCAGCAGAGACGCGTTGTACTGATCGATCTTGATGAGAGCGGCGGTGTTGTCCGCGTGCGCGGTGACGTGCTTGTCTTGGTTATGCCCGAAGATCTTCTGGTACGTCCGCCGACCCGGCGTCGGACGCAGCACCACGACGCTGGTGAGGCGGCAGATGAGCGCCGTGGTCTGGATGCTGACGACCGCGGGCAGGTACCCGGCCGGCAGCGCCCCGTTGTGGGGACCGGCGTCGAAGTCCGAGACGGGCTTGCCAGGCAAGGTGCAGGCAGGCCCGCTGGCGATGGTCCCCAGCTGACCCTCGAGCGCCCGGATCGAGGATTCGAGCTGATCCAGCTTCAGCTTCTCCGCCCCCGCCAGCCCCGTGCGCATCCTGTTGAGGTCACCCTTGGCCAGATCGAGGACGCTCAGCCGCCGCTTGAGACGCGCCTGGATCTCGTCCGGGTTGCCCGTGACGACCTTCCCGAACACCTGCGTGAACATCTGTAGCGCGTTGCGGAAGTACGGCACCGGGTTGTTGCTGGCATCCACGCTCGCACCACTGCTGTCGGTGGAGGCCCCGATCATCCGGAACGGCCGGCCGGCGCTCAGCTTGTCCCCCGCGAAGACATCGACACTGATTCCCTTGGGCGTCGGGTAGACATCGGTGGACTGCTGCACGGGCGCGCGGGAATTCTTCGTTCCCTGCACGGAGAGGCCGGCCCAGCCGACGCCGTGCTGCCCCGGGTTGAACGGATTCGACAGGTAGTCGAGGAGCAACATCTTCGAGGCCCACGGCTTGAGCGGCTCGAACATGGCGGGCAGGGCGCCCTCCACCGTCAGGTCGGCATTCCTCGGCAGCCAGCGCTCGACGAGCGGAATCTTCTCGCCGTGTCCCCAGCCCAGCTGGTCGTGGACCAGGATCCATCGGCGCGGCTCCTGCAGACCCTGCGCCTCGGCCACCAGCGACCGCGCGAAAGGAGACAGCAGCCCGGCGCCGATGCCGAGGCCGAACCCCTGGATGAAGTTCCGGCGGCCGATCAGCTTCATGGCGTCCTCCTGCGATTCAAGAAGTGCGTCGACGCCACCGTCTCGACCATCAACTCGCCGATGCTTCCGTTGGTCTTGAGGAACGCCCGCTTGAGGCGGTCGAGCTCACAGGCGTCGTCGCCCGAGGGCGCGCGCCCGTAGGCGTAATAGAAGACCGACTCGATGAAGCAACCCTGTGCCTGCGGGTGCACAGAGAGCACACGCGCCATCTCGATGGCATCCTTGAAGTCGATCGGAGTGCCGAAACCGTACAGCCCGCCGCTGGGATCGATCGTCTGGGTCCCCTCCTTGAGACGGTACTTGCCGATGGCGTCGTAGCGTTCCAGCGGCAGACCCAGCGGATCCATCAGCATGTGGCACGAGCTGCACGCCGGATCGTTGCGATGCTGGGCCAGGCGATCGCGCATCGTCTTCGGTTGCTGGCCCGTCGGTGTGTCCTTCAGCGGAGGGACGTTGTCGGGCGGTGGAGGCGTCCGGGCGCACAGCAGGCGCTCGCGGATGAACTTTCCGCGAAGCACCGGATCTCCGTAGGTCGGGCGCGCCTGCGTGGAGAGGAACCCCGACTGCGTGAGGAACCCGGCGCGCTGGTCAGCGGGGAAGCTGGCGCGGGTCCAGCCGGTGCCCGCCACCGAGACGCCGTAGTGCGCGGCCAGGCGCGGCGTCACCATCGAATAGGGGGCGCTGAACAGAGTCTCGAAACGCCCTCCCCCTTCGGTCATGACGTTGGCGACGAAGGCAGGCACCTCGTTCGCCATGTCCGCGGCGAGCGCCGCGTCGAACTTCGGGAACAGCCTGGCGTCCTTGCCGACCGAGGTGACGTCGAACGACTGGGTGTACTCGCCGAAGAAGCGCAGGAGCCCGGCCGCCGCCGTGGGCGTGGCCAGCAGGCGCCGCGCCTGCGCCGCCACACCAGCGACGTCGGTGAGACCACCCGTGGCCGCCGCCATCCGCAGCGGCTCGTCGGGGGGGCCATCGAGCAGGAAGTAGCTCAGCGCCGAGGCCTTCTCGACAGCGCTCAGTGCGAAGGTCTGGGCCCTGGCGTCCGACCCCAGCTCGCTTCGGAAGAGGAAGCTGGGCGAGGTCAGGATGGCCGTGATCGCGTCGGCGATCGCGCGCTTGATACCGTCGACTTTCGTCCGGTTGCGGACGTAATCGGCCATGGCCGTCACCTCCGCCGACGTCGCCTGGCGGCGGTAGGCGCGCTCGATCAGACCCTGGAAACTGCTCGCGATGCAGGCGTCGTCCGGTGTCGCGTTGCCAAGGCACGGTGCTATCCGCCCCGGGTTCTCGGCCACAGTCGCCGCGATCTGCTCGGCGTGATCGACCAGCTCGCTCACATAGGGAACCGCCATGTCATTGTGGTCCGCCTCGTTCTGGAACCGGCGCTCGTCGAGCGACAGCAGGCCTTCCAGATCACGCTGGGCCGAGGCCGCGCCGGTGAACAACGCCCGTACCGAGCTGTCGTACTGCCGTGGCGTCAGCTTCCAGATCCGCGCCGCCGGTAGCGAGCACGAGGCCGGCGACGGTGGTGGACCGTTGACCAGAGGCGGCGTCCCATCGGGTGGCGTCTGGACCGGAGGCGAATCCGGGTCCGAGCTCGGCGAATCCGGGTCACCAATCAATCCAGAACACCCGAAGGTCGCCGGGAGCAGGAGCAGGAAGAAGACGGCTACGCACTGCTTGATGGGCCGCACACCAGGGTATGGCCAGGCCGGCCGATCCGTTACGTGCGCGGCCTAACTAGGCGAAATGTGCAGCGAGTTCCTCCCCGACACGCCCCATCGCCGACTTCTGGATGAGCTTCACCTCGGCGGGCATCACCGCTCCCTGGCGGGCGGTGATGGCGATGCAAAGAATGTCATCGTGGATGCGGAGATCCCGGAAAACGTTCAGGAAGCGGAGGCCCTTCGCGTTCGACATGTCCAGATCCACCAAGACCGCGCCCGGGCGCTCGCGGCTGAGGACGGCCAGGGCCTCGAGCGCTCCGCTGGCGCAGTAGACGCCGTAGCCGGCCGCCATCGCCAGCTCGAACAGGTGATCGCGGACCTCGGGATCGTCCACGACCGCAAGCAGGCTCGCGGGCGTCTGAACGTCGTCGTCCATGCCCTCATCCTGCGCTCACACATGTTTCCAGGAGGTGAATTCCGACAGCGCTAGCGACGCACCCACTTGTAGACACGGCGGGCATTGGCCGCGAAGACCTTCTCCTCGGCCGACGTCCCCTTGCCGGAAAAGTACGCCCTGACCGCCTCGTGAGCTGCCTGCAACGGGTCGGCCACCGGCCAGTTGCTGCCAAAGATCAGGCGATCCTCGCCGAATGCGTTCCAGGCCACGTCGATCGAAGCACTGACGGC
The DNA here is from genome assembly GCA_031423255.1 of Myxococcales bacterium. GTDB lineage: Bacteria > Myxococcota_A > Polyangia > Fen-1088 > Fen-1088 > JANPFD01. The sequence goes on from JANPFD010000136.1 coordinate 179,277, forward strand.
CGCCCCGTCCGTCAGGCTCGACACCTTCAGGAACACGTTGGGATGCCTGGCGGCCAGCTCGACGCCCGCGGCCCATGCCGTATCCGCGGGAGTCCTGGCGCGAAAACCCGGCCCCATGTGGTTGATGACGATGCGCAGGTCCGGAACCTGCTGCGCCAGCTTGTCGATGTCGTTCCAGCCGACGTTGAGCACGTCCGCCATCAGATCGGCCTCGGCCAGCTTCCTGAAGTTGTCGAGGTGCAGGCTCATGTTCACCGCCGGCCCCACCTGTCCGTTGCCGACGCGCAGCCCGCGGAAGAGCGGGTTCCGCCGGTACCGGGCCAGCGCTTCGTCGAATTTCGCCGGATCTTTCCATACCTCGCCGAAGTTGCCGACGAAGCCGACGATGATCGATTCCTCTGCGGCCAGTGCCAGGATCCAGTCGTTGTCCTCCAGCCAGCCGCTCGCCTCGACCACGACGGTGCCGGTGATGCCGAGCGGCCTCGCCCACTTGCCGTACTCCGACGGCAGCACGGTCCGGTAGAGCGAACCGCTGGAGGGCCACTGGATCGGCCTGTCCCGTCCCGGCGGCACCGGCCGCGACGGATCGTAGAAGTGCGTGTGCGTGTCGATGACGGCCGGCTCGGGCGGCAGCGCCGGTTCGGGGTTGTTGCCACTGCCATGGGAACAGGCAAGCGCGCACAGGCAAAGCAGGGCCGATCTCATCCGATGGGTGGCTCGGCCTGTCGGAACGTTACGGCGCTCTGACGGCTTTCTTGATCAATCTCGCGGGCACGCGCGGCGCCGGCACCTTCTTCGCGAACCAGCTACGCACGTCGGCATCGATCCCCAGCCCGTGCATGTAGTTGTACAGAGCCGTACGCAGTCCCTCGCCCAGGGAATCGTGATCGCAGCCGGTCGGGTCCTCGAAGGCGAGCTCGTTGCGCGCGAACGACACCGGTGCCTGCGGCAAGATGCGGATGCCGAACACCTGGGGCGCCATGCCCACGGGGCTGTGCGCGGTGGCCGCAAAGCGGTGCCAGTAGGCCGACTGGATACACCCTTCCTCGAACAGCTGGCGCACGCGCTCGAGCGAGTCGATGGTCTCCTGCTCGGTCTGGGTGGGGAAGCCGTACATCAGGTACGCGTGCACCATGATTCCTGCGTCGGTGAAGGCCCGGGTCACCCGCGCCACCTGCTCGACGGTGACGCCCTTGTCGATGAGATCGAGAATCCGATTCGAGGCCACCTCGAGGCCGCCGCTCATGGCGATGCAACCGGACCGCGCCAGCAAGCGCGCAAGCTCAGGGGTGAAGGTCTTCTCGAAGCGGATGTTCGCCCACCACGTGATCGCCACCTGCCGCTCGATCAACCGGCGCGCAAGGGCCCGCAGGCCCGCGGGCGGCGCCGCCTCGTCGACGAAATGAAAGCCGGTCTGTCCCGTCTCCTTCACCAGGGCCACGATGCGATCCACCAGCACGTCCGTCGACGCGGGCTCGTAGCGGTTGATGTAGTCCAGCGACACGTCGCAGAAGGTGCACTTCTTCCAGTAGCAGCCGTGCGCCACAGTCAGCTTGTTCCACCGCCCGTCGGACCAGAGGCGATGCATAGGGTTCAGCATCTCGAACAGCGACAGGTAGCTGTCGAGCGGAAGCCCGTCATACGTGGGCGTGCCGGTCTCCTCGTGCGGGATGTCGTGCAGCCGCGCATCCGTCTTCCACACCACGCGCCCTCCTTCGCGGACGAACGTGCGAAACAGCGGCCGGGTGCCGCCCGACTGCAGGTGCTCTATCAACGTCAGCAGCGGCCGCTCACCATCATCGAGCGTGATGAAGTCGAAGTAATCGAAGACCCGTGGATCCGACACTTGCCGCAGCTCGGTGTTCACGTAGCCACCGCCGAGCACAAGACGCGTCCCGGGCGAAACCGCCTTCACGGCGCGGGCGATGCGAAACGCGCCGTAGACGTTTCCCGGAAACGGGGCGGTCAAGCCCACCAGATCGGGGCGGTGCTTGCCGATCAGCTGGGCCGCGATGCCGTCGAGGAACCCATCGACGACCGTGGGTGGAGCGTGGAGCGCGGCCTGCAACGCATCGAAGGTGGGAGCGCTGACGGCCAGCTTCTCGGCATAGCGCGACAGCTCGAAGTGGGGGTCGACCCCCTGCTGGATCGCATCCGCCAGATCGTCGATGTAGAGGCTCGCCAGATACTTGGCGAGGTCGGTGGTGCCCAGCGAACCGAAGGCCCACGCCAGCGAGTCATCGCCTTGCTGCGCAACGCCCTGGAACCGAGGTCCTTCGGGCAGAAAATCCCGGCCGACGATGCGCATCGCCAGGCTGGGATCGCGGCCCTGGAGGAACCGCACCACAGGCTCGACGGTCTCCCGGAACCGCGAGGCATTCTTCAGGAGATGAAGAACCGCCGGAGAACGGGGCTCCTTCTTCTTCCGCGTTCCGAGCGACGCGATGACCTCGTCCAGCCCGGCCCGCGAGAAGATCCGGAGGAACAGCTCGATGGCCGGATCGGCCTGGGTCACCTGGACGCCCATGCCAGCAGCATGCGTGCGCAGGAAGCCCGTCAGATACGCCGTCGCGGGGTACGGCGTGTTGAGCTGGATCATCGGCGGCGTGAGCAGCAGGACCCTCATGGAGCTCCCGCAAGACTACTGCACGCCGCCGATTTACCGTCGGCTCAGGAGCTGGTTACCAGCGACCGCCGCCGCCGCCGCCACGACCGCCGCCGCCACCACGACCGCCGCCGCCACCACCACCACCGCCACCGCCACGACCGCCACCGCCACCACCGCTCGAGCGCTCCTGCGCTTCGTTCACGGTCAGGGCGCGGCCCTGGAACTCACGACCGTTCAGGTTCTCGATCGCCTTGGCGGCCTCGGCCTCCGTGGACATCTCGACGAACCCGAAACCACGCGGACGGCCGGTGTCACGGTCCATCACCAGCTTCGCGTCGGCGACGGTGCCCTGCTCCGCGAACAGATCCCGCAGATCCATCTCGGTGGCGTTGAATGAAAGATTTCCTACGTACAGTCTCTTGCCCATCTTGTTTCCTTCGTTACAGGGACCGCGCGCTTTGAATGATTTCGACCGGTGCTGCGCAGATCCCGAGAAACGCACCCGACGACCACCCATCCATGGCTAAACCAGGATGGTGTCGAGGGGTACGATATAGCCGGGAAGCGTGTAGGTCAATCCGGGTGTATGGCGTTATTTTCGGGCGAGCAGGAAGGCCATCAGGTCCCGGAAGTCCTGGATGGTCATGGTTTCTTGCAGCCCCTCGGGCATCAGGGACACGTCGGAACGGGTATCGGCCTTGATCTCGTCCGGACGCAGCGGAACCGGATCGACGCCGGCCGCCTTCAGGAGCAGGGTCCCGTCCTTCTCCTTGTAGAGGAGGCCGTTGAGCGTCCGGCCATCCTTGGTCTCGATGACGCGGGCGGCGTTCTCGGGAGCGATCTCTCGCGAGGGGGCGACGATGGACCCCACCAGCTTCTCGAGGTCCATCCCCCTCGCGATGGTGGACAGCTCGGGGCCGACCTGGCCGCCGACCCCGTCCACCCGATGACAACGAAAACAGCCAATGCCCGGGTGGAAGAACACGCGCCGCCCGGCACGCGGGTCGCTCTTGCCCTCCGAAGCCGCCATGCGCCAGCCGGCCTCGTCGGTGGGTCGCACGGTCTCGCTGTTGGTCTGCTTCAGTGCCCGCCGCGCCGCCTGCTGCACGATCGTCGAGGGATCCTTGTGGAGGGCATCCAGCCCGTTCACCGCACCCAGGAGGGCCAGCACCTGGACGGCATCGGCGCGCAGGTCGGGATCCCGCGATCGGTCGAGCGCGAACGCCTTCAGGACCGTCGCCGCGTCCGGGCTCTTCGCCTCGGCCAGCCGCCACACCGCCTCCTCCTGTGCCTTGCGCTCCGCGGCGCCCGCAGCGGGTTTGCCCAGCCGCGCCAGCAGCTCCTCCTCGCCCGGGGCCCGCGCGGCCGCAGCCGGCGGCAATCCCAGGATCTCGGCGGCTGCCGCGTACACGCGGATCAGCGACGGTGTGGTGGGTCCGGCGGTCAGTGCCTCGTCGATGCTTCGCTCGCGTCCCTTGGTCAGCGGGCGATCCTCGGCCGCCCAGATCAGCGCTGCCGTCCGCACGGCCTCGTCGGCGTCGCCCAGGGCGCGCTCGATCAGCTCTGGTGACTTCGGGTGCTTGCCGCGGCGAAGAGCCAGGTAGGCGCCCAGCCGCACGCGCGCGCTCCGGTGATTGACCGCCCCCAGCGCCGCGGAGGCGAGGCCCGGACTGGTCAACGCTGTCACCGCGGCCCCATGGATGAAAGGATCCTTGTCCTCCAGCGCCACCAGGAGCGCCGGAGCTTTCTTCTCGGCCAGCAGCTTGCGCATCCGCAGGCGCGCCGTGGACTTCGCCGGGGCCGACGGCCGTGGCAGCCCACCCTTGCGCGTCAGCCGCCAGATCCGCCCCTTGCCGTGGACGTTGTAGGTCCGATCCACCCAGTCGGTGACGTACAAGCTCCCGTCGGGTGAGGCAGCCACGCCGACCGGGCGGAAGTTGTCGTCGCCCTTGACCAGCACCGTCCACTGGGCAGCCAGTGAGGCGCCCGACGGACGCAGCTTGTGAACCTCGATGCGGTGATCGCCCCACGAGGTCACCAGCACCCCCGCCGCGCCATAGGGCAGGATCCCGGAAGCCGCCTCGCCCACGGGACCCACCATGGGCCGCGTGCCCGGCAACTCGCCGTTCCATGCCTCGAAGGGGTGCAGACCGTTGCGCCCCCACCGGAAGCGAAAACCGAAGTCCGCTCCGGGGACCACGTCGAGCAACCGGTTCGGCGGGCGGGCGTCGGGATCGTTGTCGACCGCGAGCAGCACGTCGCTGCCGACGAAGGCCAGCCCGAACGGGTTCCAGAACCCGGTGGCCACACGCTCGAGTCTCCGGCCGTCGGGCCGGCAACGGAAGACGTTGCCGCCCTCGCCCTCGCCGGCCTCGGTGCGCCCGTCGGTGCCGACCAGCTCGTACGCGAGGCCCATGTTCTCGCCCATGCCGATGTACAGCCAGCCATCAGGCGAGAACGTCAGCCCACCGAGGCCGTTGTGTGGGTAAACGCCCGCCGACTTCACGACCACCACGGGCGTCTTCGTCTCGGCGCGCCCGTCGCGGTTGCGATCCTCGAGAACGAAGACGCGATCGCGTTGGGCGACGTACAGCTTGCCGTCGGGGGCGAAGGCCAGATTCATCGTGTGGTGCAGGTCGTCGGCGAATACGGAGACGGTCTCGAAACGTCCGTCGCGGTCCCGGTCCTCGAACACCTTGATGCGGTCGTGCTTGGGCCCCGGGTAGTCCGCCAGGGGAAAGTGCGTGTGCGACTCGACCACGAACAGGCGACCGCGCCGGTCGATGGCGATCCCGATCGGGGTGACGATGTCCGGCTCGGCCGCGACCAGGGAAATGGTGAACGTGTCGTCCAGGACCGACGGCGGCGCCACGGCCGCGGCCAGAAGCAGCGTGAGCAGCATGCCCCACGTCTACAACATCGCTGTCACCTCTTCGAGCCCTCAGGGCGCCCCGCCCTAGCCACCCGCTCCGTGCTACGCTGCCGGACGTGTCTGACCCGGAAGGTCTGACCAACCGACGGGTCCCCGCTCACGCGCTGCAACTGCCGCTCGGCCTCGAGCTGATGGTCGTGGCCGGGCCCGATCGCGGCCGCTCGTTGCCGCTGGAGCCAGGCAAGACCTATTCCGTGGGCAAGGATCCCGCCTGCGACCTGCTGCTGTCCGATCCCGATGTCTCGCGGCGACACCTCGAACTGGTCGTGCACGCCGATCGCATCGCGGTTCGCGACCTCGGCTCGACCAATGGCAGTTTCTACGGCGGCGTCCGCTTCGATCGGATCCATGCCGGCCCCGGCGCGGCGCTCACGCTCGGCAGCACCGAGATGAGAATCGTCGCCCCCGATTCCGCGGGGGCCGTCCAGCAGTTCGGCCAGCTTCTGGGGCGAAGTCCGTCGATGCGCGATCTGTTCACGATGGCCCGACGCGCTGCCGCGAGCGACACGCCCGTCCTCATCCAGGGAGAGACCGGCACCGGCAAGGAGCTGCTGGCGGCGGCCATCCACGAGGCGTCTCCTCTTGCCGACAAGCCGTTCGTCATCTGCGACCTGGCGGGCATCCCGCGCACACTCATCGAAAGCGAGCTGTTCGGCCACGTGCGCGGCGCGTTCACCGGCGCCGAGCGCAACCGTTCCGGCGCGTTCACCGAGGCCAACGGCGGGACGTTGTTCCTCGACGAGATAGGCGAGCTGGATCTCGAATTGCAACCGCGCCTCCTTCGCGTCCTCGAGAGCGGGCAGGTCAAGCAGGTCGGCAAGTCGACGTACGACGCCGTGGACGTCCGGGTGGTGGCGGCCACCAACCGGGATCTCGAGGAAGAGGTGAGCGCGGGTCGGTTTCGTCGGGACCTCTATCACCGCCTCGCCGTCGTCCGCCTGGAACTGCAGCCGCTTCGCTCCCGACCCGACGACATCCCCCTCCTGGTCGAGCACTTCCTCACGGCATCGGGCCCCGAGGTCTCGCAAGCGACGATGGCGGCGCTGCGATCCTACGAGTGGCCCGGCAACGTGCGCGAGCTGCGCAACGTTCTGGAACGCGCCATCACGCTGGCACCCGAGGCCCGCGTGCTCGACGCCGGCATCATCGGCCTGCCGGAGGCGGCCGCCACCGCGCCGAGTGGCCACGACCTCACCTTCCGGCAGGCAAAGGGTGCGCTCATCGACCACTGGGAGCGGGAGTACATCTCGGAGCTCCTGCGACGCGCGGACGGCAACGTCTCCGAGGCGGCGCGCCGCGGAGGCATGGGTCGGGTGTCGCTGCATCGGCTGCTGCGCAAGCACGGGCTCGGCGGAAGCGGTACGTGACCACGGGCGGCTCCGGAGGGTTCCTGTTCCGGCCCGGAACGCGCGTCGGCCGTTACGAGGTGATCAGGCGGCTGGCCATCGGCGGGATGGCCGAGCTGTACCTTGCGCGCGCCACCGGCCTCGACGGCTTCGAAAAGATGGTGGTGTTGAAACGGCTCCTTCCGCAGTACGCGGACGAGCCCGCGGCCGCGCGCATGCTGCTCGACGAGGCCCGCCTCGCTGCCAAGCTGGATCACCCGCACGTGGCGCAGGTGTACGACGTCGGCGAGGAGTCGGGCACGTACTTCTTCACCATGGAGTACGTGCGAGGCCCCACGCTGGAGCAGATCCTGCGCGAGCTCCGCGAGCGCGGCGCCAAGATGCCGCTCGCACACGTCATCGCCATCGGATCGGCGGTGGCGGCAGCCCTGCATCACGCGCACGAGCGCACCGACAACGCGGGGGAGCCGCTGGGCATCGTTCACCGCGATGTGTCTCCGTCGAACGTGGTCGTCTCATGGGAGGGGGCCATCAAGGTCCTGGACTTCGGCATCGCCAAGGCCACGCTGACGCGCACGCAAACCGAGACCGGGGTCATCAAGGGCAAGTACACGTACATGTCCCCCGAGCAGTGCCGCGGGCAGACCGTCGACCGCCGCAGCGACATCTATTCACTGGGGATCGTGATCTACGAGCTCGCGGCGGGCGAGCGGCTGTTCGAGCGCGGCAATCAGTACGAGGTGATGGGGCGCATCGCCACCGCCGAGGGACTGGACGAGTCGCGGCACGTCCCTTCGCAGGGGCTGGAGGCGATCGTTCGGCGAGCGTTGCGCCGGGAGGCCGGAGACCGGCAGCAGACCGCGCAGGAGCTCCAGGCCGACCTGGAACGCCTGGCGAGGTCCGAGGGGGTCGTCCCGTCCAGCATCGAGCTCGCGCAGTTCGTGACCGACCTCTTCCCCGACCGCGAGCGCGCCGAGGAGATCGAGAATCAGCAGCCGAGCGGCACGACGAGCGCGCCCACCTCGCTCGACAAACCGCCACCGCGACCAGCCGGACGCAAAGTGCTGATGCTCGGCCTGGCGACGGTGCTGATCGGAGCCGCAGCGGTGACCGCGCTGCTGCGCAAACCCGCGACGACGCCGGGGTCCGCTTGCCTCCTCGGAGTCGCCGTCGGGGCCACCCACGCCTGCGCCTGGACCGCGGCCGGCGCGGTCTGGTGCTGGGGCAGCAACCAGTACGGCCAGCTCGGAGGCGGCAAGGTCGACCCGGAGCGCATCCGGCGGGAACCGATCCAGACGAGACAGAATGAAGGCCCGCTCGGTCGCGTGGCGCAGGTCTCGGCGGGCATCCTCTACACCTGCGCGCAAACGCTGGACGGGAACGCCTGGTGCTGGGGCGCCAACTTCAGCGGCCAGCTCGGACGCGGCAACGTCGACCACCATCAGGCGTTCGCCGCGCCGGTGCAGAAGACGAACAGCAGCAAGCTGACCAGGGTGGCCAGCGTCGGAACCGGCAGGAATCACGCCTGCTCGCACGTCAGGAGCGGCCACGTCAACTGCTGGGGCTGGAACGCCGACGGCCAGCTCGGCACCGCCGACGAACTCGACATCAAGCAGCCCCTGGCCACCCCGACGAGCAAGGAGACCAGCTACGCGCGGCTGGCGGTCGGCGACGGCCACACCTGCGGGATCTCGGTGGCCGGGGAAATCTGGTGCTGGGGCCACAACGTCTCTGGCCAGCTCGGCAACGGCCAGAGGGCGGTGAAATCCAGCAATACGGCATCGAAGGTGGTGGACGCCGAAGGAATGCCGTTCAAAGGCGCGATCCAGATCGCTGCGGGGGAACGCAACACCTGCGCCATCCGCGAGGATCGAAGCGTCTGGTGCTGGGGCAGCGGCTCGAGCGGGCAACTCGGCACCGGCACGCGCGCGAACTCGCTGGTGCCGGTCAAGGTCGAGCTCGACGGGGTCGTTTCGATCGGGGTCGGCGCGGCCCACGCCTGCTCCCTCCGGGGTGACGGCATGGTCTCGTGCTGGGGACAGAACGAATCGGGACAACTCGGCATGGGCGGAAGCGTCTTCTCGTCCGACGTGCCGGTGCCGGTGGTGACGGCTGACGGCAGGCCGCTCGGCGAAGTGACCTTCCTGGCCGTGGGTCCGTACGCCAACTGCGCCATCCGGCGCGACGGGACGCTCTGGTGCTGGGGGCTCAACGAGAACGGCGAGCTCTTCACCGGCGACAACGCCAGCCGGAACGTCGCCACGCAAACGCGCCTCGCCTGCGACGCGCTGGGCGGCACCTGATTCAGAACTGGGCGAGGAAAGCCCACACCTTCTCGCCCAGCCACGCGGGCCAGGTGTGCCCCAGGTCGTACTCGCAATACTCGACGGGCAGCCCTGCCCGGCAACCTGCGTAGCTTCGGCAGCCATTCGGATCGGTCACCATCGCATCCGTAGGCCGACAGCCGTTGGCGGCCAGATAGTGATCTCGCGAAGCCACCAGCGCAGCGTAGTGGTCCGTGTCTCGCGTCCCGATGGCTTCGAGGGCCGCGACCGCGCCACGGCAGTTCGTGTAGTTGCTCACGCCGCCCGCCACCGCCGCGATCGCACGCACGACACCACCGCGCGCGCAGCCGAGCACATTGGAGAAGATCCCCCCCGAGCTGAACCCGGTGGCGAACACGCGGCCCTTGTCGTAACAAAGCCGGCTGTCGAGAGCAGCGAGCATGGCCTCGAAGAAGGCGATGTCGTCGGCCTTGTTCCGCGACCAGGTGGTCTTGGCTTCGTTCGGATCCAGCAGCGCCGTCGGATAGACGATGATCGCCCGATCGCCCACGGCCGTCGCCAGCGGCCGCATGTACCCTTCGAACTTCGGTCCGGTCGAGCCGGCGCCGTGGAAAGAGAACAACAGGGGGAGTGGCCGACGCGGATCGTAGATGGCTGGCACGCGGACCAGATACTCGCGGGGGTTGCCGTTCACCGTGACCGTCTGCAGCCCGCGGGGTGGCGCCCCCTGCCCGCACGCACTGGCGACGGCGTCGCCTCCAGCGTCACGCCGGGCGTCGGCGTCTGCCTCGGCCTCGACCACGTCGCGCGAGACGGAATCACGTGTCAGGGTCGACCGCTCGTCGCGGCTCATGTCCGCCCGGGCATCGTCGCCTTGCTCGGCCCGCGCAGCATCGCCGGCCCCCGGCACCACCTCCGCGGCTCCGCAGCCCTCGACGAAGACGAACAGGATCGCGGCGGCAAACGCTTTCACAGGAGGAAGCAGCAGCAAGAACGGGGCCGCCCAGCCACGCCGACGGCGCCGCCGTCTGCTGTATCTTATGGGAGACATGTGTTTCTCCCTGGACACAACACGCCGGTGTAACATGGCGGCCGGCCACGGATTCCAGGCCAGCTCTCATGAAAACCATCGCCCTCGCGATTGCGTTCCTCTCGTTTTCCCGGACAGTGGCCGCGGCGCCGAACATCCTCCTCGTGCTGACGGACGATCACTCGGTCCCTCACCTCGGCAGCTACGGCAGCAAGGACGTGCGCACACCGAACTTCGACCGCTTCGCGGCGCAGGGGATGCGTTTCGAGAAGTTCTTCACCGTCGCGCCTCAGTGCGTCCCGTCGCGCGCCGGGCTCCTCACGGGCCGCTCGGCCGTGGCGGCGCGGATGACCCGGTTCAACTCGCCCCTGCCCGCCGACATCGTCACCTTGCCCGAAGTGCTGCGCGACAAAGGTGGCTACTTCACCGGCATCTGCCGGCGCAGCTTCCATCTGGACGGCCCGGGGAACCAGGGTCCCGTGACGAAAGCCCTGTACGACAAGCACGGTCTCGAGACCTTCGAGCGCCGCGTCGACTTCCTGGATCGAAGCTCGGGCCGGGACCAGACCCGCACGAAGGTGAACGCCTTCTTCGACAAGGCGCCGAAGGGCAAGCCGTGGTTCCTCTGGGTGAACTTCAACGATCCTCACCACGCGTGGGACAACAACGCCGTCGCCCATCCGCCGAATCCGAAGACGCTGAAGCTTCCTCCCTCGCTCCCCGATCTCCCCGGCGTGCGCGAGGATCTGTCGCGGTACCTCGGGGAGGTCATGCGCGTCGACGAGGAGTTCCAGTGGGTGCTGGACATCGTGAAGCAGCGGGGATTCGCCGACGATACCCTGGTGCTGTTCGCCGGCGACAACGGTTACGCCTTCCCGCACGGCAAGGGGTCCCTGTACGACCCCGGCCTGAACGTGCCGTTCATCGTGCGGTGGCCCGGCAAGGTGAAGGCCGGGGCGGTGGCCGCCGAACTCGCCTCGGGCGAGGACGTTGCTCCCACCTGCCTGGACGCGGCCGGGATCGCGGCGCCGAAGGGGATGACCGGGCGCAGTCTGATGCCGGTCCTGAGCGGCAAGGCCCACGAGCCCCGGAAGTTCATCTTTGCCGAGCGCGGGGTCCATGGCAGCTCTGCCTTCAACGAGAAGACAGCCTCCAGTTCCTACGACCTGTCGCGCGTCGTGCGGTCGGATCGGTACAAGCTGATCTACAACTGCACGCCCTGGATGCGTTACCAGCCGGTGGACAGCGCCGGTGGCCCGGGCTGGAAACAGATTGTCGCCGCGCACGAGGCTGGCCAGCTGGCGGCGCCGTTCGTTCGCGCCTACTTCACCCACCCACGCCCGATCTACGAGATGTACGACCTGCAGAGCGATCCGGCCGAGCTGAACAACCTGGCCGGCAACACGGACCTGGTCCAGGTCCAGCGCGAGCTACGCCACGCGCTGCTCGAGAAGATGCTGCTGGACCAGGACTACCTGCCGTTGCCTATCGAGTGACGAGTTAAGATGCCGGGGTGGGGGTCGACGACACCGGGATCGACGGCCGGCGCGAGTTCCCGGCCACGCACTGGTCGGTGATCCGTCATGCCCGCGACCCCGCCTCGCCGGACTACCAGCGCCACCTGCAGGCGCTGGTCGAAATGTACTGGAAGCCGGTCTATTCGGTCATCCGTCACGTCTGGAATCGAGGGAACGACGACGCCAAGGATCTGGCGCAGGAGTTCTTCGCCGAGGTGGTGTTCCGCCGAGAGCTTCCGCGCGGCTTCGATCCGGATCGGGGGAGCTTCCGCGTCTTCCTGCGCACGTCGCTGACGCGTTTCATGAGCAACACCGTCCGCGACGCGCGGAGGGAGAAGCGCGGAGGCGGCCAGGCGCTCTTGCCGTTCGACGACGACCTCGTCAACGAGGCCGAGCCTTTCGCCAGCATGGGCTCGACGGCCGGCCTCGGTCCCGATCAGGCGTTCGACCTCGCCTGGAACCGCGCGGTCATGAATCGGGCGGTGGCCGAGGTCGAGCGCCGCCTGGCGGCGGACGGGAAGACCGGCGGGTTCGCGCTGTGGAAACGCTACGACCTGGAGGGCGGATCGGCCGAGCTGTCGTACGCGATGCTCGCCCGCGAGTTCGACCTTTCGGCGACCCAGGTGAAGAACGCGCTGCTGCATGCGCGCGGGACCTTCCGCGACGCGGTCACCGACATCGTGCGGGCCTACGTCGATGGGCCCGAGGACCTGGCCGAGGAGTTGCGTAGCCTCTTTCTCCGGTAGCCATGCCTGCGCCGAACGACACCGCCGAACGACTGCGACGGCTGATGGGCGACGTGCTCGACGAACAGATCGCGACCGCTGCCGTCACTGCCGGGCACGTCACCCAGGCACAGCTCGACTCGGCTCGGCAGGAACAGGCCGAAGTCATGGGCGAGCCCCCGCGCCTGGCCGCCATCCTGATGCGACGGGGATTCCTCGACGATGCGAAGGTCGCAGCGCTGGAGACCCGTCTCGCGGCCGACGCCTTCGTTCGCCCCTCGCTGGAGACCACTGCCGAACCGCCGCCGGAGGTGCGGGCGGCGGCGCAGGATCCCGCGCGCGAGCTCGGGCACTTCGTGCTCGTGGCGCTGATCGGGCAAGGAGGAACGGGCGAGGTCTGGAAGGCGTGGGACCGCCGTCTGCACCGCTGGGTCGCGGTGAAGGTCTCGACGGCCGCGCCGGCGGCTGGCTCGGCCCGCGAGCGATTCGAGCGCGAGGCGCTGGCCGCGGGCCGGCTGCGGCATCCGGGATTGGTCCCGATCCACGAGGCAGGGGTGGACCGCGGGAGGGTCTATCTGGTCATGCCTCTCATCGAAGGCGAGACGCTGGAGACAGCGCGGATGTCGGCCCGGCGGGCTCTCGAGGTCGTGCGCGCGGCGGCCCTGGCCATCGAGCACGCGCACGGCCAGGGGATCGTCCACCGCGATCTCAAGCCGGGTAACGTCATGGTGGACCGAACCGGGAACGTGTACGTGCTGGACTTCGGGCTGGTCTGCCTGCGCGAGGACGAGGCAACGCAGCTCACCCAGCCGGGCGATGTCCTCGGTACGGCCGGGTACATGTCGCCCGAGCAGGCGCGTGGAGAAGCGGCGGCGCGCGGCCCGACCACCGACGTGTACGGTCTGGGCGCGACGCTGTACCACGCCGTCACCGGAGCGCCGCCCTTCGCTGCACCGACCTTCGCCGCCGTTGTCGAGCGCGTGCTCCACGACGATCCGGTGCCACCGGGGCGCCTCGTCCCCGATCTCGACCGCAGGATCGAGGCGGTCGTCCTGCGGGCGATGGACCGGGCGCCCGCGCGGCGCTATCCCTCGGCGGCAGCGTTCGCCGCCGATCTGGGGCGCATCCTCGCCGACGAGGAGGTGCTCGCACCGGCCAGCGGCGTGGCGCAGCGGCTGATGCGGCTGATACGGCGCCGTCGGGGTGCGGTGGCGACCATCGGCGGCGTCGTGCTGATCGCGGCGGTGGTCGCCAGCGCACGCGGGCTGCTGTCCGCCGAACGCCGGGAGGCGGTCGAGGGACTGCGACAGATGGCGCGCGTCTCGCTCGAGAGCGCCCTAGCGCTGAGGCGCGCCGGCGATCTGGCAGGGATGCGCCGCCTTCGACCGGCGCTGGTCGCCGCATACCAGCAGGCGCGGGGCCGCGGGGCCGAGACCGCCGAGGTCGAGTACCTCGTCGGCCGGATGTACCGGGCCCTGCTCGACGACGACGAGGCGCTGTCGCACCAGGAGCGGGCGCTGGCGCTGGATCCGAACTCGACCTCCAGCCTGTACGAACGCGCCGTGCTGCTGTCTGCCCGATACGGCCGCCTGGTGGACACGGCCGAGACCGAGTTGCGCCTGCGCGAAGGGGATCGACCCGCCGCCGAAACGGCCTGGCCGGAGCTGGCGCGCCTGCGCGACGAGATCCGTCACGACCTGGCCCGCCTGCAGGCTCTGGGCGGGCCGCCGGCACAGACGGCAGCGGCGCAGGGGATCCTCGCCTACCACGAGCACCGTTGGAGCGAGGCACGCGTCCAGCTCGCCGCGGCGGTGGCCGCCGAGCCGTTACGCGAGGAGGCCTGGCAGGCGCTGGCGCGCGCAGCGGAGAGCGAACGGCGGTTCACCGAAGCCGAGGCGACGTACACGCGAGCGATCGAGCTGGACCGCGGTTACCTGCCACACGCGATCGGGCGCTGCGAGCTACGGCGGCGCCTGCGCAAGCTGACAGAGGCGTCCGACGACGCCACGGCGGTCCTCGCCCTCGATGCAGGCTCGGTCGAGGCGCGGCTGTGCCGGGGAGCCACGCGCACCCGGACGGCGCACGACGAGATCAGCGACGGGAAGGACCCGACGCCCACGCTCGACGGCGCTCAGGAGGACTTCGACCGCGCGCTCGCGGCGAGGCCCTCGGCGGCGGCGCACGCGGCTCGCGCGGTGGTGCATCGCTACCGGGCCATCTTCGCCGAGCGGCGAGGCGGCGATCCCTTCCCCCACCTTGCAACCGCCGAACACGACGACGACCGCGCCATCGCGCTCGATCCGGCCGGAGCGACCCACTGGGCCTCGCGCGCCCGCACACGCACCAGACGCGGCATCCTCATGCACCTCGAGGGCGGCGAACCAGGCCCGACCTTCACGGCGGCCGAAAGAGACTTCGCCGAGGCGCTGCGTCTGGACGGCAACCGGCCCGAGTTCTGGGCCTGGCGCGCCGAGCTGCACTTCTACCGCGCGCGACACCACGTGCGGACCGGGGCGGCCCCCGACGCCGAGTTCGCGGCGGCCGAGGAGGACATGGCCACGTCGATCCGGCTCTACTCCGGTGATGGCTTGTCCTACGTCAGGCGCGGCGAGATGCGAACCTGGCGTGGCCAGGCGGTCGCGGACGCCGGCGGCGATCCCCTTCCCCTCTGGGCGCAGGCCAGGGAGGATCTCGATCGCGCTGTTCACGATCTGCCACGCTCGGCCGAGGCCTGGGTGACGCGGGCGCGGCTGCTCACGGCGCGTGGACTGCGCCTCGGCCGCGGGGGCCAGGCCGATCTCGCCACTGCCGCCGCGGATCTCACCCGCGCGCTGGCGGCCGATCCTCGCTATGCGGAGGCCTGGTCGGCACAGGGGCATCTGCGCGCGGCACGAGGCGACCGCAAGGGTGCCGCCGAGGATCTGCGCCGCGCCGCCGTTCTCAAGCCGCGTCTCCGGCACGCGGGCGTCCGGTAGTCACTCGGCTGGCCGGTAGCGGAAGGCGTCCGACCGAGTGATGGCGACGACCAGCTCGCGCAGGTTCCCGCCCGATCGCACGAACTCCTTCGTCAGATCGGCAACGTGGCACTGCTCCGCGTCCCGATCCGAGCGCCCCTGGGCGTATCGGAACCACTGCCGGACCATGCACTCGCGCACTCCGTCGCTTCCGGCCAGACGATCCCCGAGTTCCCGCACGCCCTGGAGGACGCCCGTGGCGTCGCCCGCCGCCGCCAGATCTCCCTCGTCGCTCACCGGCGCCCTCTTGCCGTTCGGAACGATCTCCAGCTTGTCGTTCGGAAGGAGCTCGGTGTCGCGCCAGCGGCCAACGGCGTCGTATCGCTCGAACACCAGTCCGACCGGATCGATCATCAGGTGGCACCCCTTGCACGCCGGGCTGGCCGCCGAATGCGCCTCGGTGAGCCACTGCCGCACCGTGGTGTTCGGCCGCCGCGGTCTGGGGTTGGTGTCGATCGCCGGATCGGTGGGGAGCGCCAGGTTCTGGCACAGCAAGCGTTTGCGGATGAAGCTCCCGCGCCGGATCGGCGAGGTCTCCTGCATGCCAGCATGTTTCATCAGCCATCCTCCGTCGGTCAGCACGCCCACCGTGCGTCGGGGATCCAGGCTGACCCTGGCAAAAGCCGTCGACAACGGAGGCCCGGCCGGGTTCACCCCGTGGTAGCTGGCGAGGGCCGCATTCATGAAGGCCGAAGGGCCGCGGATGAGGTCGTCCAGCGTGCCGTTGCCCTCGAAGGCTCCTTGCACCAGCATCCCGGTGGCCGTGGTCATGGCCGACTGGACCGCGACGTTGAACTCCCGGTAGAGGGTGGTGTCCTTGGCGATGATCTGCGTCTTGTTCAGACCCTCGAGTTCGAGCCACTGCCAGTGGAAGTCGATCAACATCGCCTTCGCCCGGTCGGTGCCCAGCAGACGGCGCGCCTGCGTCGCCAGCTCCTCCGGAGTCGTCAGCTGCCTCGCATCCGCGGCTGCGAAAAGCGCCGCATCCGGCATGCTCCCCGTCAGGAAGTACGACAGCCGTGAAGCCACCTCGTGCGACGACAGAAGGACAGCTGTCCCCTTCGCCTCACCGACCCCTACCAGCTCGGCGCGGTAGAGGAACTGCGGCGACTGCAGGAAGAACTGCACCAGCATCCTCACGGCCTGCCTCGGATCCCCGAACGTGGCTTTCCACTTTCCGTACAGCGCCTGGATCTGAGCGGTCTCCCAGGCCTGCAAGGGCCGGCGGTAGGCCCGTTTGCCGAAATCGGCGATGAACTTCCAGGCACAGGCGTCATCGATGGTGACCGCGCCCAGACACGAGGTCAGCCTGTCGAGCTTCACCATCGCCGACAGCTCCTCGGCCGTCTTGATCAGATTCTCCGCCAGCAACTCGGATGCGACCTGTCCGTCGACCGCGTTGTCGAAGTCGAACTGTGCGTCCTTGCCTTCGATCGGAAAGCCCTGGCCCGGGTTGCCGGTCACGCCCAGCAGATCACGGACGGTGTTGCCATACTCCTCGCCGGTGAGACGACGGAGGATGCTCGGACCCGATCGACGCCCGGCGATGCAGCCGCTGGGTTCAACGGCATCCGCGCCACCGGTGCCGCCCGAACCGGGCAGTGGCCCCGCCGGTTCCTCGGTTCCGGCCCCATCTTCGATGCTGGCCATGCAGCCGCAAGCGACGAGCAGAAGGACCACGAATCTCATGACGTGCCTCCTAGGCCAACAAACCGGGGATATTGCCGAAATACTTCGGATCGCCGAACGGCGGTAGAGCCGCTGGCTCGCGTCCGAGCAGCGCCTGCACCAGCGTCACCAGCAGTTGCGTGTTCTTCGCGCCACGCGCGTCCACCACGCGGCCCGTCTTCAGCGCCCCACCGGCGCTCCCCGCCAGCAGGTAGGGCATGTCCCGCGTGTCGTGGCTGATCCCGTCCCCCATCTCGCTGCAGAACACCACCAGGCTGTTGGTGAAGACCGAGCCACCCGGCTCCGGGCAGGCCTTGAGCCCGCTGATGAGTTTCTCGAACTGCGTGACGTAGTACTCCAGTTCCCTGGTGCGCACCTCGCGCTTGTTCGGGTCCGAGCCGTGGTGGATCTCATGCTCTCCGGCCGCGATGCCCATGAACTGCCAGTGCGGCGCATTCGCGAAGGTGTCGGACCACTGGATGGTCGCCACATTGCTGATACCGCAGGCGATCGCTTGCACCATCAGCGGGATCTGGGCCTCGCCGACCAGGTTGTACTTGCCGTCATATCGATAGCCACCGGTCCTCACCTGCACCATCGGCGGCGCCGCTGGCTTGCAGCCCGCGACGTCGAGGACCATCGGCGGGCCCGTCAGCCGCTTCTCGATGCTGCGGATGCTTGCCAGGTGTCGATCCAGCCGTGCGCGGTCCGACGCAGCGATCTGGGGGCGTAGCCTGTCGATGGACTCCTTGACCCCATCGAGGACGCTCTTGCGGTACTCGTAGCTGCGATCGGGCACCCCACCCGGCTTCGCGCCGAACATCCGCTCGAACATCTTCTCGGGGAAGTTCTCCGGCGGGACCGGCTGACCGTCCTTGAACGTGCAGTAGCTCTTCTGGCAGTTCACCGCGAACTGCAGCGACCGGAAGGCGGTTCCGGGCAGCGCGTCGCCGACGATCTGGTCGATGGAGGTCGCCCGCGGTCCCGGGGCCGCGATGCCGGTCAGAGTCGGCACCACGTTGTGCGTCGTGGCCGACACATTGTCCACGTGCCGCATGATCGTCAGGTCGTTCTTGTGGGCCGCCAGCGGCGTCAATATCCGCGACAAGGTGAAATCGCCGTCCGGCGACTGCGGGAACCAGTTCTCCCGGATCACACCGTTCGGGATCTGAAAGATGATCAGCCGCTTGCGCCGCGGCGCCGCCTGCGCGAAAGCACGCGCCGGTGCCAGTGCCTCCAGGAAGGGAAGGCCGATGGCGACTCCGCCAGCGCCCCGCAGGAACGACCGCCGGTTCAGTTCGGGTGCCACCTCCACCTATTCACCGTGGCGCACGAATCGGACGACACGCTGCGCCGTCAGCGCAGGTGGCGGTTGTAAGCCCGGGCGACCGCGGCCTTTCCGGCGTCGGTGTAGTGCGGGCCACCCTTGGTGAAGACGTCGCAGCCGTCGGCTTCCACCTTGGGTCCTGCAAAGACCAGCCCCGGCGAACGCGCCGCAACGGCGGCGATCGCCTCGTCGATGTAAGGCTCGACCACGGTCTTCGGATTGCCGCAGCTCTTGTTCCCGGGAGCGCGCAGCATGGTCAGGAGATCGATCCGCTTCACCGCGGGGTACTTGCCGCGGATGGTGTCGACGACGGCCGTGAACCGCTGCTCCCATTGCGCGGCGGTCTTGTGCTCCCAGTTCACGCCCGTGAAGATCACGCGGTCGGGATTTGCGGATCCGCTCGTGCAAGGCGACTGCGGGGCGAGGGACCACAGGTCGCTCTTGGGGTCGGCCCAGAGGTCGATGAAAGCCTGGCCACGCCACAGGACCTGCCAGCGCCCGCCATCGAGTCCGTCCTCGAACCCGGCGTTGAACCAGTCGCCGGTCACCGAGACGCCGATGACCTGCGTGCAGGTGTACATCGGAGCGGCCACTGTCGTCTGGTGCGCGCAGGCGGCCACGAAGGCCAGGGGAAGAAAACAACGGCCAGTCATGATGGCGGCATTCTAGCCCCAATGCCGTTCACTTAAGACGCCCTTCCGTCGGTGAGCGGCGCTTGCGGGGGTAGTTACTCATCTTGATCTTCACGGCCCTGGGGTAGGTCCGTTCGGAGCGTCTCGGTGGCAAGATCAGGCCAGTGAGAGCTGCCCGGAGATTGCGGAGGTGCTTGGGGATGGCTCCGGACGAGGCGATGGCGCACCAGAGCCATTCGTCGCAGATGAGTCGCATGGCGTTGACGAAGCTGATGCGGGTGGGCTCTACCTTTGCCGCCGCGGCCACGCGCTCCATCTCCAATCGGATCAGATTGTAGGCGATGAGGATCCCCCATAGCTCCTGGCGGACCCCGTCGGGCGTCTTGCTTCGGATCGCCTCCTCGCGGTCCAGCATCTCGGTCTTGACCTCGTCGTAGCCAAGCTCGATCTCCCAGCGCTCGTGATAGAGGCTCACAATCTCGCTGGCCGGGTAGGCCTTGTGGTCGACCAGGGATGTCAGCAGGATCTGAGGGTCGAAGCCCTTGCGCTGGTACCGAATAGCCCGCGCCCTGTATCGGGACGGCAGCGTCGGATCGTTCTGCATGGATTCGGGTGACGTCTCGAGCTCGACGAGCTCGTCGCCGAGCCCGAGCCGTTCGATGACATGCATGACGGTTTTCGTCTTTGCGCGCGTGAGCCAGTGGCGATTGCTGCCGTCACGATGCAACGGAACGAGCACCGGCGCGGCCAGGAAATTCCGGTCCATGATGGTCAGTGAATCCGACGGCACCGACTGCCATAGCGCTGCCGCGTAAGCGAGTTCGCTCTGGCCGTACGGCCCGAAGGCGACCGCTGCCAGGAGGTGCGAGCGGAGCCCCATCAGGGCCGCCATCCGTACCAACGGGTATCCGCTTTCGCCGCGTACGCCGCTCGACCCGCCGAAGGCCGCCCGGTTCCCCTCGGAATCTGGCACCCGCAGCGTCGAGCCATCCACTCCGTACAAAGCCAGCCCGCGCCATGCATGCCTTCGCGCGCTCGCGTGCGCCCAATCATCCGCACAGCGAGTGAACAGCCACTCCATCGGCTCCGATCCCAAGCGCGCACGGGCGTCCGCCACGGCGCTCGGCACCACCGTCGGTGACTCTCCCGGCAGAACCAAGCCGAGCTTGCTGACGACATCGTGGATCGATCGGTTGCGAAAGAGCGCCATCCCGATCACCAGCCACACCACTTGCTCGGCCGGCAACCGCCGCCGCCTAATCGTCGCTGTACCCGTCGCCCCCAGCGCTTGCTCTATCCACTCCCGGTCGACGTTGCGCCGCAGATCCTGGAATTTGAACTCTCCGCGCGCGCCCGCGAGAGCGGCGACATTGCTGACCGATTCTTCGAGACGCATGACCCTCCTCCTCGGAAGATCACGTCATCCTGATCTCATCGCGCCAGGCCGCAAGTCTACTTTCCTCCACAGGAAAACCCGATCGATTCCGATCAGTTAGCGGCTTAAACGATCGGCATTG
>JANPFD010000137.1:0-46954 GCA_031423255.1 Myxococcales bacterium
GGCCAGCGTCACGCCAGTTCGTTTGCCGCCAGGACCCAGCGCCCTAGGTTCATTACATGGCGAATCAAAGAGACGCGGGCAAAGATCTGGTCGAGGAGACGTCAGAGGAGTCGTTCCCCGCGAGCGATCCGCCGAGCTGGACGGCCGGGGCGCCACGCGCCGGCGAGGAAAGGAGAAGGCAGATGGCTGATGTTCCTGGCTTGCCGAGACAGCAGGAGGAAGGGCGGGTCGCGCGCGCGATCGAGCGGCAGACGTCGCGCATCCCTTCGGACGTGTTCCTCTGGTGCGGGCTGGCCGCGGCGGCGACGTCGCTCGGCTTCATGGCCGCCGGCAAGAAGGACACCAGCGCCATCATCGGGACCTGGGTCCCCACGCTGCTGCTGTTCGGCGTCTACAACAAGCTGGTGAAGCTCGCTGGACACGACATCTTCCAGCGCGAGCTACACTGAGCGCCTACGCCGCGGCTGCGTCGCGGGTTGGCTGACCCGCGAGGAGGCCCTTGAGGGCGGCAAGGCGGATCAGCTCGGCGGGAGAGTGAACGCCCAGCTTCCGGTTGATGTGCGACCGGTGGGTCTCGACTGTCTTGAGCGAGATGCAGAGCGACGTGGCAATCTCCCGGCTCGACAGCCCCTGGATGATGCGGCCGAAGATCTCGCGCTCGCGGCGGGACAACTGGTCGAGGCCGGCGTAGCTCGCCCGCTCGCTGACGGAGGCGCGGGCCCGCGGCAGCGGGATCTGGCCCAGCCGGGCCGAGAGGTAGCGCTCGCCCGTCGCCACCTGTTTCATCGCCTCGATGATCTCGGCGAGAGGCTGTTCCTTGAGCGCGTACCCGATTACCCCAGCCTCGAAAGCATCGCGGACGAACAGAGCGTTGGAATGCATCGTCAGCAACATGAGCCGTGTGGCGACCCCGCGCCGCGACAGTTCGCGGGCCACGGAGATCCCGTCGGTGTCTTTCAGCATCAGATCGGCCACCACCAGATCGGGTTTCTGGGCCTCCACCAACGGGTAGACCTCCCGGGCCGCACTCGCCTCGCCGACCACGCTGATCGAGGCTTCGTGCCAGATGGCGATCCGGAAGCTCTCGCGGAACGCCACATGGTCGTCCACCAACACCACTCTCATCATCGTGCCGCCAAGGTGAGTCCGGTCTCGCCGCGCGCCAGAGGGTTCCGCAGGTTTTCAGTACCACCCCTGATGCCGGGGACCCGGGTCCGCCCCACCTAGACGACTCCCATGTGGGCGAGCGCCTCGGCGACGCCGCCTCCGGTGGACGAGGTGGCCGTCAGGGCACGGCGGGCGGCCCGCTTGACGTCCCCGGGGGCGTTGCCCATGGCGAACGACCATCCCGCCCAGGCGAACATGGCGAGATCGTTGTACCAGTCCCCGATCACGGCGACCTCGGCCGACACCATGCCCAGGCGGCCGGCCAGCCGCGCGAGGCCCGTGGCCTTGCTGCAACCGGTGGGAGTCAGCCGCACCACCCAGTGGTCCGTGCCCCGGATCGGGAAGACGCTGATATCGCCCGCCATCCGGCTGTCAGCGCGCAGTTCGGTCTCGGCGGCCATCGCCGCATGCTCGAGTCCCACGCCGATAGCCGTGATCACACTCGTTGGCGCAGTGCTCAGGTCCTCGCAGGCGACGATGTTCGGGGTCCAGCCGGCGATGAACGGGAACCGCCCGCCATCCGCGGCCGCGCCGAACACCGTCTCGTGCGTGAACACGAACGGGGCCAGCGACTGGCGGGCAAGGTACGCCCGCATGGCGCTCACTTCGCTGGCGGCCAGCGGCTGCAGGTCGAGCGGCATCAGGCGGCGCGGACAGTACAAGACGGCGCCGTCGGCGCATACCAGCGGGTCGTCCAGATCGAGCATGCGCGCCACCGGCAGCGTACTCGAGCTGAGGCGCCCGGTCGCCAGGGTGACGGTGATCCCGCGTTCCCGGGCCGCGGCGATCGCCTGGCGATCCTCGATGGCGATCGTGCCATCGGTGCGCAGCAGGGTGCCGTCGACATCGATGGCGACCATCCGGGGCTGCAGCACCCGCCGGAGTATCCCACCGGGCTCGGCGATTGGCACCGCCTTGCCCGGGCGGTAGAAACGGGCGCATGAAGCGCCTCGCCGTCTGCGTCCTGCTGCTGGTCGCCGCCCGGGCCCACGCCAAGCCCCGGAACATCGTCTTCATCCTGATCGACGATCAGCGCTACGACGCCATGAGCTTCCTGGGCAAGTCGTACGTGCAGACGCCGAACGTCGATCGCCTGGCGAAGAACGGCGTCTACTTCAAGCACGCGCTGGTGACGACGCCCCTTTGCTCGCCGAGCCGGGCGTCGATCCTCAGCGGCCTTTACCCGCACACGCACCGGGTGGTGGACAACGTGCACGCGCCCCCCAAAGGCCTGATCTTCTTCCCTCAGCTCCTCAAGCGCGCGGGCTACGAGACCGCCTTCTTGGGCAAGTGGCACATGGGTGAGGAAGCGAACAACGACGGGCCCCAGCCCGGCTTCGATCACTGGGTCAGCTTCGTCGGCCAGGGCGCCTACTTCCCCGGCAAGATCCCGCTGAACGTGAACGGCAAGCACGTGCCCCAGAAGAAATACATCACCGACGAGCTGACCGACCACGCCGTCGACTGGCTGAAGAGCCGCTCGGGCAAGAAGCCATTCCTGCTGTATCTGTCGCACAAGGGGGTGCACGTCGACGACTGGCGCGGGACGCGTGACTTCATCCCTGCCGAACGCCACATCGATCGCTTCAAGAACGAGCTGTTCACGCCCCCGGCGACGATGTTCCGCCATGAGGATGCACCCCGGTGGGTACACGACCGGCGCAACAGCCGCCACGGCGTCGAGTTCATGTACCAGGGCAACCTCGACGTGGGGACGCACTTCCGCCACTACGCGGAGGCGCTCCTGTCCCTGGACGAGAGCGTCGGTCAGGTGGTGAGCGCTCTCGAGGAGAAAGGCTGGCTGAAGGAGACGCTGGTCGTCTTCATGGGCGACAATGGTTTCGCCTTCGGCGAGCACGGGCACATCGACAAGCGAACGGCCTACGAGGAGTCGACCCGCGTGCCCCTGGTGGCTCACTGCCCGGCCCTGTTCAAGCCGGGCACCGTCGTCGAACAGATGGTGGCGAACATCGATCTGGCGCCGACCTTCCTGGAAGTCGCCGGGGTGAAGCCACCCAGGAACCTCGATGGGCGCAGCTTCCTGGCGCTGGCGCGCGGCGAGAGCATCCCCTGGCGCAAGGAACTGCTGCTCGAGTACTTCTGGGAGCGCGAATACCCGCAGACACCGACCTGGTTCGCGTTGCGCGACGAGCGATGGAAGTACATCGAGCCGTACGGGCTGTGGGACATCGAGGAGCTTTACGACCTGAAGGCGGACCCCGCCGAGAGCCGCAACCTGCGCCTCTTGCCCGAGCACGCCGCCACGGTGACCCAGATGCGGACGCGGCTGGCCAACCTGTTGAAGGAGACGCACGCCGAGGTGATCCCGTTTTCACCGTATACTGGCGAGCTGAAGCGACTCCGGCGGGCCGCCGGGTCGAAGGCCGCCAACTTCCCCAAGGCGCTGGTTGCACCATGAAGAAGCACCTCCTCTGCGTCGCCCTCCTTGGTTGCGGTTCCGCGGGCGATGGCGCCTCGGTGACGCCGGATGCCGCTGCCCCGATGATCCACCTGCCGGGCACGCCCGGCGGCTTGCCCGAGTCGGCGGCGGTGTTCGACGACACGATCCTGCACCGGTACGAGCTGACGGTGTCGCCGGCCGATCTGGGGCGGCTGCCGATGCTGGCCAAGAACCCGGCCACGGAGAACACCTACGTGCCCGCGACGGTGAAGATCGACGGCCAGGACCAGGGCGCCGTCGGCGTGCGCTTCAAGGGCGCGTTCGGGACGCTGCAAGCGTGCATCGAGGCGAATACCTTCAAGCTTCTCTGCCCGAACATGTCCTACAAGGTGAAGTTCGACGAGCTCGAGCCGAACAAGCGCTACCGGAGCCTGAAGAAAATCAACCTGCACGCGATGACACGCGACCCGACGAGGATGCACGAGCAACTCGGGTACAAGCTGTTCCGCGACATGGGGATCGTGGCGCCGCGCTCGGCACACGCGCAGGTGGTCGTCAACGGCCAGGTGAAGGGTGTCTACGCGGTCACCGAGGCGCCCGACGGGCGCTTCACCAAGGATCGCTTTGCGCCCGTGGGCGACGGCGACCTGTACAAGGAGACGTGGCCGCGGACCGCCGATCCCAAGGCTTACCAGGCCAAGCTGGAGACCAACGAGTTCGCGCAACGAGGACATGAGCAGTTCATCGCGTTTTTCAACGACCTCAAGGCGCCGACCCACGCGGAGCTGGCCGCGGTGGTCGACCGCTGGGCAAACATGGACTACATGCTCCGCTACACGGCGGTGGACCGGATCATCTCGAACTGGGACGGCTTCGCCACGTTCTACTGCGGCGGCGGCGCCTCGGGGCCGATCAGCGGCTGCGGAAACCACAACCTCTACTGGTACCTGGACGAGGCGAAAACGCGATTCTGGCTGGTGGTGTGGGACCTGGACAACACCTGGGCGCTGCAGACGGACCATGAGACCTTGCTGCCGCTTTGGACCGAGACCCCGGCCGACTGCTCCAAGCGCATTCTCATGGGGACGAGCTACCTGGCGCCCCCCGGGTGCGATCCGATCTTCAAGGGGATGCAAGGCGCGGGCGCGGCCGCCTACCGCAAGGCGCTGGGGCAGCTTGCGGACGGGCCGTTCGACGTCGGAAAGCTGCAGGCGGACATCGACCGGCGCGCGGCGCTGATGACCGAGGCGGTGAAGGCCGATCCGACTCTGTCGCTGGCCGGCTGGCAGGGCCGCGTGCAGCAACTGAGGGCGGATGTCGCGCTCCTCCGTCAGAAGCTGGAGCTGATGCGCGATGGGCAGGACTTCTCGCCCTTCGGATTGCGCACTGACGCGGTGAACGACTTCGAGGCGGTCAAGCCGGTGCAGTTCGCCATGGGCGCCACCCTGGGTCCGAATCCGGCCACCAGCGCCGACCGCACCATCAACACGACAGGTCCGCTGGCCGGCGCCCAGGACGCGCGCGTGGACTTCACCTACCGCACCGACAAGAACACCGCCTGGACGTGGCTCACCTACCGCATCGTGTTCAAGAAGCTGCCGGTCGATCTGAACGCCTTCAAGCGGCTGCGCTTGCGGATGAGGACCGACAAGGCCCGCAACGTCCGCATAGAACTGGACGGCACGAAGTACAAGACCACCGCCGCCCACCTCGGCTGGAGCAACCTGGCGGTCACGCCGCAAGGGGTACAGGTGACGCTCGACCTCGACAGGATCGCCTATGCCTCGTACATCGCGATGCCCCCGATGGACAACCCGACCGAGGTGCGCAGCGCGGTGACCGCGCTGGTGTTCGCCGTCGACTCGAAGGGACTGAACGCCATGGGGTTCTTCCCCGAGGGAGTGACCGATCCTGGTTTCTTCCAGATCGACGACGTCGAGTTGCTGGCGAATTGATTCGGGTTCCGGCGCACGCCGGACCCGCCACGCGCGCTATCTCTGACAGGTGCTGACGTTCGCGCCCGAGAAGCCGGCGGGGCTGCAGTTCTTCAGCGAACCCGAACCCGACGAGGTGCAGTCAGCCATGGAGCGGCACATGGGGGCGCCCGCGTTGTTGGTGCAGTCGACGAGCCGGGAGCAGACTGCCAGGTAGCCGTTGCCGCCCTCGCTGCGCGCGCAGCAGATGCGGCCGTCCGTGCAGTCCTCGGGGCCGTCGCAGCGGCGCTGTGCACCAGCACAAGGTAGATCGCGGCTCTGGCAAACGGCCGCGCCCGCAGTGACACAGCAGATCTGGCTGTCGAGCGCGCACTTCGCGATGCCGCACTCGATCTGGCCAGGGCTCGGCGACGGTCCGTCAGGCTGAGGTGGAGCCATGTCGCGCGTCACCGATCCGTCGGGCGTCGGCATGCCACCGTCGCGGCCCGCGACTCCCCCGGTGCCGCCCACGCCCCCCGTCCCGCCGCCACCCGTGCCGCCACGGCCGCCCGCGCCGGCGGTCCCGCCCATCCCGCCCACGCCGCCCCCCGTCCCGCCGCGCCCGCCCGTCGCGGTGCCGCCCGTGCCGCCAGAATTCCCTCCGGAGCCACCCCCCGGATCGTTGCCCGCAGCGCCGCCGGACCCGACCGACAACCCATTGCCCGAAACGCCGCAGGACGCCCAGAGGCAGCCCGCCGCCGCATAGACAAGCCAAGTTCTACTAACAGTCTTCATGGGAGGACCTCGATCGTATCAACAGCGTTGGTGCTTCTGGATCGGCATTTTCGTCAATGCGCGACGGAGGCCGTGTCGGGCGGTGTGGCATGGAGGCGCACGCCGCGATCTTGCAGGGGAATGCGTCTAGGATCGAACCGCGGTCGCCAGGGGCAAGGGAGGCGCGGCGACCGCCTTGGCAGCGGTGCGACGTTCGCCCATTGCATCGTGCAGCGCCCAGTAGAGCCGCCGCACCCCCTCCTCGACCGAAATCTTCGGCTTCCAGCCCGAGGCGATGGCGAAAGCGGAGGTGTCCGAGACGTAATAGCGCTGGTCGGCCGGCCGCCACGCGCCGTAGCGCACGTCCGGCAGGCCCCCGTGGAGCTTGCGCGCCAACTCCATCAGATCGCGAAGGCTGACCGAGTTCTCGACGCCGCCGCCGACGTTGAAGGCACGCCCGGCCAGCTTCGCGGCCTGCCCTTGCGCCTTGAACATTGCGTCCACGAGATCGTCGACGTGGAGTGCGTCGCGCACCTGGCGCCCGTCGCCATAGATGGTGATCGGCTCGCCTCGCAACGTCTGCTGCAGGAAATGGGCAATCCACCCCTGGTCCTCGTTGCCACGCTGGTGCGGCCCGTAGACGCAGCCCATCCGGAAGACCATCGCGGGCAGGTGGTAGATGCGGGCGTAGTCCAGCACGTACTGTTCCGCCGCGCCCTTCGAGCAACCGTACGGGCTGTGGAACTCGAGGGGCTGCTGCTCACCGACGCCGGCGACGCGCACCTTCTGGTTCCTGGGTAGATAGCGGCCATCGACCTCCACCACCTCGATGTTCGCCAGCATGCCGTACACCTTGTTGGTCGACGTGAAGAGCAAGGGTGGCGGTTCGGACATCGACCGGATCGCCTCCAGCACATTCAACGTCCCGCGCGCGTTGACCTCGAAGTCCGCGACCGGATCGGCCAGGCTGGTGGTCACCGCCACCTGCGCGGCGAAGTGGAACACCCGGCAGCAGCGCCGTACCGCCCGGCGCAACAGCAGGGTGTCACGCACGTCCGCGACCTGCACCTCCATGTGCGCGCCGTGCCGCTCGCGCAGCCATGCCAGGTTGTCCGAGACGCCCAACCGCGCGAGGTTGTCGTACACCAGGACGGGCTGACCATCGGATAGCAGCCGATGCGCCAGATTCGTGCCGATGAAGCCTGCCCCTCCGGTGATCAGCACTGGCCGCCGCGCGTCGAAGATCACGGTGGCAAAGTGGTGTCGCGCGGGGGACTACGCAAGTGCCACTTGCCGGGCACCCAGCGGTGCCCACGTCACAACTCATGAGGTATGGACGGCGACAGGTGCACGACGGAGGAGAGATCCAGCTACCCGGTGGCAAGGATCACGGCGTCCCACCGCAGCATGTGATCGGGGCGCACGAGGAGCGCCTCACGGCGCACGCGGCCCTGGACGAGGACGAACCCGGCGACGGTGCCGAGGTCGGGCCGACCGCACAAGCCGAGGAGCGGGAGCGCGAGCGCCACCGCCTGGAGCGCAAGCAGGGCCGCATGGCGGCGGGCTCGGGCGATAACCTCAGAGACCGCCGCGAACCCGGCGTGTCACGGGAGAGTCTCGACGCCGCCGCCCGCGCCGCCGACGAGAAGGTCAAGCGCCGGTAGCTCTACTTCGGGTCCTTCTTCAACGACACCGAATTGATGCAGTACCGCAGACCGGTGGGCGCCGGGCCGTCCTCGAAGACGTGTCCCAGATGCCCGCCGCAAGCCTTGCACATCACCTCGGTACGCACCATGCCGTGCGACCGGTCGGATTCGGTGTCGATGGCCTCGGCGACAGTCGGGGCCGTGAAGCTCGGCCAGCCACAGCCGGAGTCGAACTTCTCGTCCGAGCCGAACAGGTCCGCCCCGCAGCCCGCGCACAGGTACCGGCCCGGCTCCTTGGTGTTCCAGTACGCCCCACTGAAGGCCGGCTCGGTTCCTTTGCCACGCAGGACCTGGTACTGCTCGGGCGTCAGTGCCCTGCGCCATTCGTCGTCGGTCTTGTCGTCACGTGAGGACATCGCGGCAGGATAGCGCGTGACCGGTTTCACCGCACCGGGGCATCGGGACTAGACCCCAGCAAGGTTGCGAGTTATGTCATGTTCCGTACACCTAATGGCAAGAGCGATCCTGGTCGTCGACGATGACCGCGACATCCGCGAGACCCTGGCGGAGATCCTGTCCCACGAGGGGTATCAGGTGGAGGTCGCCGAGAACGGCGCCCGGGCGATCGAGCTCATCCACCGCGGCCCGCCGCCCGCCCTGGTGCTGCTGGATCTCATGATGCCGGTCATGAGCGGCTGGGAATTCCTGGAGCTCGCCGAGACCGATGTCGGGCTGGCCGAGATACCGGTGGTCGTCGTCTCGGCAATGCCCGCCCCGCTCGCGCCCGTGGGAGCCAGAGGCGGCGTGAAGGCCTGTCTGCACAAGCCCCTCATGCTCGAGCAGCTGCTGGAGTTGGTCCGTCGCTATGCCGATCACCCCCGGTCCTCAGCCACACTCTGATCGCACGAGCGAGGCGAGCTACACCGAACGCCTGACGCGCCTCGAGGGCGCCTGGTGGAAGCGGATGCTCGACGTGCAGCGGCCCTACCGCTGGAACCTGCGCCGGCTTCGCCTGGGCTTCGTGCTGGACATCGGCTGTGGCCTGGGTCGCAACCTGATGAACCTGGGCGGACGCGACGCCGGCGTCGGCGTCGACCACAACCCCGACTCCGTCGCCACCGCCAACCAGCGCGGCCTGACCGCCTTCACTCCGGACGGCTTTCGCGGCTCGGAGCTGGCGCGCCCCGGCCATTTCGACACCCTCCTGCTGTCGCACGTCGTCGAGCACATGTCCTTCGACCAGGCAGCGCGCCTCATCACCGACTACCTGCCGTTCGTGAAGAGCGGCGGCCGCGCCGTTTTCATCACGCCGCAAGAGGCCGGCTACCGCTCGGACGCCACCCACGTCGAGTTCATGGATCTGGCCACCCTCGACCGCCTGGCCCGCCGGTGCGGCCTCGAGCCCCAGCGCGCCTTCTCCTTCCCCTTCCCCCGCCCCGTCGGCCACGTCTTCAAGTACAACGAGTTCGTGCTGGTGGCGCGAACGCCGTAGCTACTTCACGTTCGCCGTGTCGATGACCCGCACGCCGCTGGGCGGCGTCCACCTGAACACCTTGGCGTCGATCTTGGTGTTCACCTTCAGGTCCGAGAAGCGGATGTCGTTGACGTTCCCCTGCGCGTCGACGAGGACGCTCTCGGCCACGAAGAAGGTCTTCGGATCGACGATGAAGTAGATCGATTTGTAGCTGGCCTGGGCCTGCTTGGGCTTGAGCGACAGCTTGATCTCGCCCGGGTTGCCGTAGGTGATGCCCGTGGCGGCGGAGATCTCGAACTCGTCGGTCAGTTTGCCCTTGCCCATCAGGAAGGCCAGCGCCGCCGGCAGCTGCGACTTCTTGAGGTCCTGCTTGAATGCCTGCTTGTCCTCCGGCTCGTACAACCACAGCACCTGTCCGGTCGACAGGAACATCTTTGCCTCGGGCTTGTCGTAATCCCACCGCATCAACCCCGGCTTCTTGAAGCTCAGCTCGCCTGTCGACACCTTGGTGCGGTTGAAGGCCGTCGTCGTGTAGCGCTGCGAGAAGCGGGCGCGGAAGTCCTTCGCCTGGTCGTAGTTCTTCTGCATCCGGTCGACCATCGCGGGCAGCGACAGCGCTGGGCCGGCCGTCGGCGGGGCGGCCGCAAGCAGAACGAGGAGTGACGCCAGCATGAGATCTGATACCACGATCACCTGGACAGAGCGCGCCGCCGCATCGCGAGCAGCACCAGTGTGGCCATCAGCGTCACCAGCGACAGCGCCGCGCCGCCCGCCAGGAACCGCGAATGAAATCGTAGGCTCACCACCGAGGCACCCGCCGCCACGGGCACGGCGCGCATCCAGACATTCGCCGGGAGGCGCGGCACCCCACAACGGCAGGCGGCCGGCACGGACCGCCTCCGCCGCATAGGTCTTGTAGAAGGCGTGAATCCGGAGCCAGTCGACGGTTCCGAATACGGATGGCTCCGTCAGATCCACTCCCGCGCCGTGAGCGGATGATCAGCGGTCATCTCGGTGGCAGCCGGAGACGCAGCCCGACGAGATCTCGCGCCACGCCCGCGATCCGGCGCAGCCCCGTGCTCTTGCTGTGGCCGGCGCGACGCGGGATGCAGCGGATCGCCACCACCGCATGCGCGGCTCCGTCGCGCATGGCGCGAATGGGGAACTCGAAGTTGAGGAAGAAGGTGTCCGGGACCAGGAGGTCGGGATCGAACAGCTCGCGGCGGAACAGGTAAGGACCGTCGGCCTGCATGCGCACCCGGAACATCAGCCATATCAGCGCCCGAACGCTGGCCGAGAGCACGGCGCGGTGCAGTCCATCGTCACGCCCGCTGTAGATCGAGAACACCAGTGGTACCGCTTGCCCGGTGGCGGCGGCACAAAGGAGATCGAGTTCGGGCGCGGGGATCTGTCCGTCACAGGGCAAAAACGTCACCCACGGGAGCGTCGCCGAGCGCACCCCGGTCTTGAGCGCCGCCCCGATGCCCCGGTTGCGGTCGTGCCCCAGCACGCGGGCGGCCGGCTCACCCGTCAGGACCCGCTCGGCCTCGGCGCGCGTCCGATCGGTGCTCCCGTCATCGACGAACACCAGCTGGAACGGCGCCCCCCGGCCGCGCAGCCACGTCAGGATCTCGGGCAGCACGGTGGGGACGTTCACCTCCTCGTTGTAGGCGAACACCACGAGGGACAGCGGCAGCGCAGCCACGTCAGCGCGCCCAGCGCAGGGCGAGCGTCATCACCAGCTGCCCCACCCAGTACAGCGCCAGTGTCGCCGTCTGGCCATGACGGAAGGGATGCTTGAACCGGTTCCAGGCCATGGTCACGTCGGAGAAGTAGAACAGCACCGCACCACCCGCCGCTGCCACCGCGGCTTGCCGTGGCCACGGTCCCCCGACGGCCGCCAGCGCCACCGTGACCATCAAGGTGATCGCAGCCGCGTACGCCAGGAGCGGCAGCCGCAGCGAAGGCCCTGCCGCGGGGATCAGCCTGTCAATCAGCCAGCCCGACGCCACGCCGAAGACGGCCAGCCCGACGACCAGCGTCCACGGCGGCCCGACCGCCCCCCCGACCAGGAACGCCGACGCGTACGACAGCTGCGCCAGCAGGAAGGCGGCGATGCCGAGCAGAAACCAGCGGTCCCACAACAGCGCCAGATCCCCGATCGCCGCCAGCATCAGCGCAGTGGCGAACATCGTGTCCGCCGGTTGCCCCGCCCGCGGTTCCAGCACTAGCAACAGCATCAGCGTCGCCGCAGGCTTGGCGAAGACGAACAGCAGGGGCAGCCGGGCATCCGCGCTCGCCAACGCCAGACCCGTCACGGCGGCGAAAAGGGCGAGGTACACGCTTCAGCGTCGTCCGATCACGGCGCGGCGGTCAAGTACTCGCCCGCGGGCGCCAGGATCTCGCGCGGCTTGATGCCGTTCGCCGGCCCAACGATCCCGTCGCGTTCCATCTGCTCGACCATGCGCGCCGAGCGGTTGTAGCCGATCTGCAGCCGCCGCTGGATGTACGAGACGCTCGCCTGGCGCGCCTCGCAGACGATGGACACGGCCCGGTCGTACAGCTCGTCGTGGAAGTCGTCGACCGGCGCGCCACTCTCCTCGCCCTCGTCGTCGCGCGGCTTCAGGATGTCCATGTCGTAGACTGGCTTGGCCTGCGTCTTCAGGTGGCTGACCACCCGATGCACCTCGTCGTCCGACAGGAACGCCCCGTGGATACGGCGAAGCTTGGTGCCGCGATCCGAGAACAGCATGTCGCCGTTGCCCAGCAGCGTCTCGGCACCCGACTGGTCGAGGATCGTGCGTGAGTCGATCTTCGACGCCACCTGCAGAGCGATCCGGCTGGGAAAGTTCGCCTTGATGAGGCCGGTGATGACGTCCACCGACGGACGCTGCGTGGCCAGGATCAGGTGCAGCCCGGCCGCGCGTGCCTTCTGCGCGATGCGCGCCACGCTGGTCTCCACGTCCTTCGGGGCGACCATCATCAGGTCGGCGAACTCGTCGATGACGATGACGATGTACGGCAGCTTGCGCGGCGGGGCTTCCTGGTCGCTGCTGACCACCAGCGTCGGCACCGACTCCTCGGGCTCGCTGGTCGGCTGCTCGCCGCTCTCCCCATCGACATTGACTTCGACCTCGCGCTCGACACCGTCGGCATCCGCGATGAACACCTTGAGGCGCCGCGCCCGCTTCGACGCGGTCTCGGGCAGCTTCTCGGTGATGGTCCCCTTCTTGTTGGCGTCGATGCGGTCGTTGTAGCTGGCGATGTCACGCACGCCGCTCTTGGCCAGGAGTTCGTACCGCCGCTCCATCTCGTCGACGGCCCAGCGCAGCGCCAGGTTCGCCTTCTTCGGGTCCGTCACCACCGGCAAGAGCAGGTGCGGGATCCCCTCGTATATCGATAGCTCCAGCATCTTCGGGTCGACCATGATGAAGCGCACCTCCTCGGGCGTGGCATTGAAGAGGATGCTGGTGATCATCGAGTTCACGGCCACCGACTTGCCGGAGCCCGTGGTGCCGGCGACCAGCAGGTGCGGCATCTTGGCCAGGTTCACGCTGACCGGCGCGCCCTTGATGTCCTTGCCGAGCGCGATCTGCATCTTGGCCCGCGCGGTCCGGAAGGACTCGTCCAGCAGGATCTCCTTGAGGTAGACGGTCTCGCGGTTCTTGTTGGGCACCTCGACGCCGACCGCGGCCTTGCCCGGGATAGGCGCCACGATGCGTACCGCCTGCGCCTCCAGCGCCATCGCCAGGTCGTTCTCGAGCTGCGCGATCTTCCCGGTGCGCGTGCCCGGCGCCGGCACGAACTCGAACATGGTGACCACCGGCCCCATGTGGATCTCCTTCACCTTGCCGCGCACGCCGTAGTTGCTCATCGCCTGCTCCAGGCGCTCGGCCATCTCGATCAGCCCCTGCCTGTCGGTCTCGTTGCCGGCAGGCGCCACGTACTCCAGCACATCGGCGGTCGGCAGCGCGAAATCGCCCTCGGACAGCTGGATGAACCCGGGGCCGTCTGCCTTCTTGTGGTTTTCCTTGCGGAACACCGGCTCGACGATGATCGGGCCCGCCTCCTCGACGACCGACGGGGCCGCGGCCGTCATGTCGCTGACGATGATCGGCATCTCTTCGACGACCGGCTGCTCGGATTCGAATGCGGGCCTGGTTTGCGCCTCGGCCTCGGCCGCGCACTCGACCTCGGCCACCTCGGCGATGAGGGCCGCCACCGCCTGACGTTCCTCGTCCTCGAAACTCACGCGCGGGCGCTCCTCCTCGATGGGCGCGCTGATGACATCCTCGTCGCGCGGCCGGCCCACGCGCACCGCCTCGCTCTCGACGTCGAACCGCTGCTGCTCGATCACCACCGGCTCCGACGGAGCCCCGATCTGCATCTCCTCCTCGATCGCCGACTCCTCGGCAGCCGGTTCCCTCTCGTCGCGCTCCGGGAACATCGCGACCACCATGCGGCCGACGCTGCGGCCGGCGAACATCAGGCCGCGGCCGATCTGACGGCCGGCCCATGCCACCACTGCGACGACCTCGGCGACGGACACCTCGGTGATCAGCAACAGGGAGATCGACAGCAGCGTGGCGGCGGCGAGCGCCGCGCCGACGCCGCCGATGAAGCTGGCGGTGATCTCACCCAGCCACTGCCCGACGAGGCCGCCCGGCCCGCGGAGCGTGACCGGTTCGTCCGCGAACGGCAGGTGGAGCAACACGGTCACCGCGGCAAAGAGGCCGGTCACGCTCGTCACCTCCAGGGCGCCCCGCCGCAGCAGCGGCCCCCGGAAACAGCGCACGGCGATCACGAGCATCGCCGCCACCATCAGGTAGGCGCCGAGACCGGCCAGCGAGTACAGCGCCGAAGCCGTCGCCGCGCCTCCGGGTCCCATCAGACGCCGGGATCCGGCGTGCATGGACACGAGTGAAAGGACGCAGAAAATTCCGAATGCGAGCAGACAGATGCCGACGATCTCGCGCCGACGGCCCTGGTTCTCGCCCCTGGTCTTGGTTGCTGCCATGGTTTCCTCTGGTGGGAGGCAGTAGGTATTCATCTACCTACACCTACATCCACCGTAAGGGAGCCGCACTTCTCGTCAAGTTTTTCGGCACGGCTGGCGATGGCTTTGCCTGAAACTTGAGACTCGGCGCCGCCTTCCTGGTCATCGTCTTTCTCGCTGCCGCGGCGCTTCATGCGCAACCGGTGCAGCCGCCGCCCCTTCCCCCGGTCGCCCCGTCTGTGCAGCCCCTCACACGGGACGGCGGCCGCGATGTTCGTGGCGACGCCCGCACGCCGGACGGCGGGATGCCGGATGCCTTGGCTCCGGACGTCCGCCCGGCCCCACCTGCTCCCCCGCCTCGCGAGCCGCCCCTCCCTCTGGCGATTCCCGCCGCGCCCGTCCCGATGGTCGCCGCGGCGCCAGCGCCGCCTTCGCCCCCTTCGCGTCGCCAGGCCTGGCTGGGTGCCGGTCTCGAGACTGGCCTGTCGGGTTTCCTGCCCGACACCAACCTCCATCTGATCTACCGACCGGTTTCTTTCCTGAAGGCGTTCGGGGGCGTCGGCTTCAATCTGATCGGCCCCGGCGTCAAGGTGGGCGTCACGCTGGTCAATCCCTACGTCATCCCGTTGTCTCTCACCGGCGAGGTCGGCCACTACTTCGAGTCGGACGCCAACCGGCCGTTCAAGATCATCACCGGCCAGAAGAGCGACATCGCGTCCTTGAAGAAGGTGGGCTACGACTTCGCCAACGCGCTGGTGGGCTTCGATTTCGGCACCCGCTTCGTCTTCTACTTCCGCGGCGGCTTCACCTTCATGAAGATGCGCGTCAACGATTTCCAGACGACGCTGCAGCAGCAGAAACTGCCAGTCAGCCGCGCCAGCGATCCCACGGTCACTTACCAGGGCCCGACGTTCAAGACGGGCTTCCAGTTGCTCTTCCCATGAAAATCTCTCCTTTCCCCATCGCGATCGCGACTGCGCTCCTCGCCGGAGGCTGCGACAGCATCATCGACTTCGAGGTCGACGAGCCGAAGCTCTGCTCGATCGCCGTCGGCGAGAGTTTTCCGGGCGCGCCGATGATACCGGTCGGCCCCGTCCCCAAGAGCGAACAGCCGGTGGCACTGGACTTCAACCGCCCGCTCCAGCAGATCCCGGGCGTGCTGGTCGACAAGAAGTTCAACTTCGACGCACGCTTCAACGAGATGACCCTGGACGGCAAGAACACCGACATCGGGTTCATCCGCACCGTCGAGATCAGCCTCGAGCCGCCGCCCAGCATGCAGGGCCTGCCCGAGCTGCCACTCGCCAGCTTGAACCGATCGCCGTCGCCCGGCGTCACCAAGCTGTCGGTGCCGGTGGTGCCGACCAGCAACGTCTTCCAGTACCTCGTCAACCAGCCCGCGCAGCTGCACTTCGTGATCACGGGCGATCTGCCGCCTCAGGCCTTCATCCTCGACATCGAGGGCTGCATCAAGGTCAAGGGCCGGGCGAAGCTGCCCTGACCGGCGTCTTGCCGCGAGGGAACCGGATCCGGAAAGTGGTCCCGCGCCCGGGCGCGCTGTCGACCTCGATGTGCCCGCCGTGGCGCTCGATGATCCCGTGGACGATCGACAGGCCCAGGCCCGAGCCCTCGCCCACGTCCTTGGTGGTGAAGAACGGATCGAAGATCCGCGGCAGCACCTCGGGCGCGATGCCCGGCCCGTCGTCGCTCACCGACACCAGCACGTCGCCGTTGTCCGACACGCCCCCCGTCACGCGGATGGTTCCGCTCCGCTCACCGATCGCCTGGGCCGCGTTGGTCACCAGGTTCATCAACACCTGATCGATCTGGCCCGGAAATCCCATGATGACCAGGCGCGCAGCCGGATCGAGCTCCTTGACCACCTGCACGTGGCGCAGCCGGTGGCGCAGCAGATCCAGGCTGTCGTCGATGCTGCGCACCAGGTTCACCTCGCGCTGCACCGATTCGTCCCCACGGGAGTAGTTGTGCAGCGCTTGCACGATCGCCTTGGTGCGCGCAGCGCCGCGCTGGATCACTGCCAGCATCTCCTCGGCGGCGCTGGCCAGTTCGGCGGCCTGGCTCACGTCCTTGGCGGCGCCGATCCGCCGCACGCTCTCCTCCAGGGGGCCGAGCGAATTGATAACCGCGTTCACCGGGTTGTTGATCTCGTGGGCGATGCCGGCCACCAGTCGGCCCATCGAGGCCAGCTTCTCGCTGCGTATCAGGTTGTCCTGGGCGCGGCGTAGTTTCTCCAGCGCCTCGCGCAGCTCGGCGTTGCGCTGCTCGAGCGCGTCGGTCCTCCGCCGCACCTCCCGCTCGAGATCGATGTTGATCGACTCCGTCGAGCGCAGTCGATCGCGCAGCGACCGCCGCATCTCCTCGAACGCCGCCGTCAACCGGCCGAGCTCGTCCGCCTCGCCCGAGGGTGGCACCGGCCGCGCCAGCTCGCCGCGCGCCATCTCCTCGGACCGCGACTCCAGCACGCGCAGCGGCGCGACCACCTCGCGCACCACGAACAGCGCCAGGCCGGCCGCCAGCGCCAGGCCGACGATCAGCGCAGCCACCGCCGGAAGCCCGAGCGGCCGACCCGCGCCGAGGCCGATCACCCCGGCCGCGAGCCCTGCCACCCCCACGAAGCTGGCCACCAGCTTGGGCCCAAGCCCGAGCGCGGCGCGCACGTCGCCGATCGGCAGCACGTGGCGCGATCCAAGATGGCGCATGAGGGGCCGCAGCGCCGCCCGCAAGAGCAAAGCCTCGCCCAGCATCGATGCCGCCACCGCAAGCGCCGCCGCACCCAGCAGGCGGCCCGCGCTGGCGACGTCGACGCCGAAGAGACGCCGCCCCACCACGACCGCGCCGATCGACGCCAGCAGCAGCGAGAGACCCTGATACGCCGCCATCCGGTACGGCAGCGCCTGGGCGGCGCGGAAAGCCCCCACCGCGCGCGGCTCGTCGCGCGAAGGACCGCGCGTGCCCGGCGTTCGCAACATCGCTTCGAAGTAGCTCTCGATGGGCGCCGCCCGCCGGCGCAGCGACCGCGCCAAGAGCAGGCCCGCCAGCCCCAGCGTCGGCCACAGCGCCAGGGACGTGGCCGCCAGGTGCGTGGCCCCGAGCCCTGCGAACGCCAGCGCATCCAGGGCGAGCACCGCATGCCCCAGCCCCAGCACGGCCAGGGCGGTCAGCATCAGGGCCGCGCGGTATCCCCCCGCCAGCACGCGGATGCCCTCGAGGTGCGGCGTCACCACGGAGCGCAGCGGCTCGAGGGCACGCTCCAGCGCCAGACGCCGAGTGGCCCCGAGGCCGGCGGCATGCACGATCGCCAGGGTTGCCAGCGCGGCCGCTTCCGTCGGCGAACCGACCCCGCGCACGAGCGCCGTCAGGGTGACCGTGGCCGCCAGCGCCACCCAGAACAGGAAGTGCAGCATCGCGCTCTCGCGGGGCGCGCGGCCCAGCGCCCGTTGCGCCGCCTCGTCGGGACAAGCCTGCTGGGCCGCGCGAGCCGCCAGAAGCGCCGCGATGGGCCGCACGCTGTCCGCCAGCCGCAACGCCAGCGCCAGCCAGAGGGCCGCCGCGACCGGCAACAGTATCCGGGTCGCACGCTCGCCGCCCGGAAGCCGCGCCAACCACGACAACACCGGCACTCCGCACAACGCCAGTTCGCCGGCGCGCACCAGCAGGTCGACGACCGCCAGACGCGCCGCCATACGGGGCGGCGCCGGCGGGGTCTCCATTGCCATGGCCATAGGATGACGCGCGGATTCTATCCTCGACGACCAAACACGCGTCACCCGTTTCGCGATCCAGACCCACTGGACAATGCCGCCTCCGCCGCGCAGGCTAGGAGTTCTCCACGCATGACCTGGGAAACAATCGTCGATCTGGTTCGCAAGGAATGGTTCATCCTGTCCTTGCTTCTCGCCTGGTCCCTGGCCGGGCTCACCATCATCTGCGAGCGCATCTACTCGCTGTGGAACGTGCTGCCGAAATCGGAGGCGTTCAAGAACAAGGTGGTCGCCGCCGTCGAGGCAGGAGACCTGAGCAAGGCCGCCGCTCTGTGTGAAACGTCGACGGAACCTCTGGCCGAGGTCTTCGAGCGGGGACTGAAGATCTTCGCCAAGACGCCGCAGAAAACGACGGAGGCGGTCACCTCGCAACGAGGCGCGGTGGTGGCCTCGTTCAAGCGCTACATGTGGGCGCTGGGCACCGTCGGCTCGTCAGCGCCGTTCGTCGGCCTGTTCGGCACCGTCGTCGGCATCCTCAAGGCGTTCCAGGCGATCGCCGTCACCGGCAGCGGCGGCTTCAAGGTCGTCTCGTCCGGCATCGCCGCCGCGCTGGTGGCCACGGCCGCCGGCCTCCTGGTCGCCATCTACGCCATCGTCGCCTACAACTACTTCGTCTCCCGCGTGAACGCGATCGGCATCCAGTACAAGCTGTACTGCGAGGAGTTCCTCTTCGCGCTCAACGAGTACGCCAATACCAAGACCCGCGCCGAGGCTCCCTCTGTCGCGGCCCCCGGCTCGTCCTAGAGGTCGCACCGCATGGGAATGAGTGTCCAGCTCGACGACGGCAGCCCGACGGGCGAGGACACCGGCGAGCAGGCCGAAGCGGTGGTCGCCGAGATCAACATCACCCC
This sequence comes from Myxococcales bacterium, assembly GCA_031423255.1. Taxonomy (GTDB): domain Bacteria; phylum Myxococcota_A; class Polyangia; order Fen-1088; family Fen-1088; genus JANPFD01. Next base: position 19,005 of record JANPFD010000137.1, read on the forward strand.
TCTGACCGACGTGTTCCTCGTGCTGTTGATCATCTTCATGGTGACCTCGACGGCGATCGTCGACATGGAGGTCGCCTCGCGCACCGGCGTGAAGGTGGCGCTGCCGAACGCGAACGCCGCCGGCCCGGTGACGAAGAAGCGGACCGATCCGATCCTGACCGTCACCAAGGACGGCAAGCTCTTTCTGTTCAACAAGCCGGTCGAAGCGGCAAACCTCGAGGCCGAGATCAAGAAGGCGCTCGAGGAGGTCGGCTCGGAGACGCTGCTCCTGCGCGGCGACAAGAACGTCTACCTGGGCGCCGCCGTGGACGTCATGTCCATCGCCAAGAAAGCGGGCGCCAAGAACATCGCCATCCTGACCCAGGCCCAAAAATGAGGCGGTTCGCCACACACCAGACCGGTGTGACAGCAGGATCGCCTCATTGCCCGGTCCACTTGAACCGCAAGCCACTGATTTAATTGGCGTCCGACGTGGCATAGGGGGTGCAGCCCCCCGCCGTCGGAAGGGCCATCAGGGCCCGGACGTTCAATCCAAAGGAGATCTCCCAATGAAGCTGACCCGCATTCTCTTTGTTGCCATGTCGCTCATGATCCCGACCGTGGCCACCGTGGCCAAGGCCGAGGACAAGCCCGCCGCCGCCGCTCCCGCCGAGGGTGCTCCGGCCGAGGGCAAGAAGGCGAAGAAGGGCAAGAAGGGCAAGAAAGCCGCCGAGGAGGGTGAGAAGAAGGAAGGCGAGGCCGCTCCCGCCGCCGACAAGAAGTAACACTTCTTCATCCTTAGCTTCGAAAACCCCCGGGGGATTCCTCCTCCGGGGGTTTTTTCTTTTTCACGGTACATTTGGTCGTCTTGCGCATCCGCACCAAGGTCTGGCTGCTGGTCGGCGTCAGCGTCCTGCTGACGGCGGCCGCCACGCTCTGGCTACGCATCTGGGCGATGCGGCGCGAGCTGATGGCGCAGGCCAGCGCCCAGGCCGACGAGGCGGCCGAGGAGATAAAGCAAGCCCTCGAACGCGCCGACGCCGACGCCGAGGACCGAGACCTGGCGATCGTGCTGCACAGCTACATCCAGCGGCACCCGCGCATCCAGCGCCTGCAGCTGGTGGTGGATCACGAAGCCTCGGAGGGCTCGATCCGGATCGTCGCTCCGCGCGGCGAGCAGCCCGAGATCAACCGCCTCGGCCCCGGACCGGCCTACCGGCAGCCGGAGCACGTCTACACCCGGCAGTCGACCGGCGAGAACATCCTGCCGATCGAGCGCCCCATCGAGCTCAAAGGTCCGTGGAAGGCGGCGCTGGGAATGAACTGGAACCTGGCTCCCGTCGAGTCGATGATCCTGACGACCGAGCGCTGGTCGCTGGCGGTGGGCGTGGTGCATCTGGTGTCCCTGCTGCTGCTGGCCGGGTTCATCACCGACCGGGTGGTGGTGCGGCGCCTCGAGGCGCTCGCGCGCGCCATGCGCGACGTCGAGGGCGGCAACCTCGACCGGCGCGTGCCCGCGGGTTCGACCGACGAGGTAGGCCTGCTTTCGCAGGGGTTCAACCGCATGCTCGAGCAGCTGTCGAGCGCCGACAAGGAGATCCGCGCCTTCTCCGAAAGGCTCGCCCAGGAGATCGAGGCGGCGACACAGGACCTGTCGAAGAAGAACCTGGCCCTGGCCCAGCTGAACCGCCTCCTCAACGAACTGCGGCGCGAGAATGCCTCGAAGGTGAGGCTTGCGACTCTGGGGCAGCTGGCCGCCCAGCTGGCGCACGAGATCGGGACACCGCTGTCGTCGGTGTCGGGGCACCTGCAGCTGGCGCTCGCGCAGCGCGAGCTGCCGCCGGGGCTGCGCGACAGGCTGGACGTGGCGACGCGCGAGATCGCCCGCATCGGTCGGATCGTCCGCGACTACCTGGATTCGACGCGCTCGCTGGCGCCCGAGCGGAAGCCGACGTCGCTGAGCCAGGTCGTGGCCGAGGCGGTGGAAGTGACGACCTCGGTGGATCCCGGGGGGAGCCGGCGGATCGAGGTGGAGGTGCGCGACGAGCCACGTGACTTCCTCACCGACCCCGGACTGCTGCGGCAGATCGTGATCAACTTGCTGGCGAACGCCCTGGACGCGGTCGAGCGCGGCGGCCGGGTCTCGCTGGTGGCGCGCGGCGAAGGGTCGGACGTGCTGATCACCGTCAGCGACACCGGTGCGGGGATCGCCGCCGACGACCTGCGCCGGATCTTCGAGCCGTTCTACACCACGAAGGGGCGCGGCAAGGGGACGGGCCTGGGACTGGCGATCTGCCGGGAGCTCGCGGTGGCGCTCGGCGGGTCCATCACGGTGGAGAGCACGCCGGGTGCCGGCTCCGCTTTCACGGTCCGCCTGCCCCAGCAAGCGAGCACGAAGGTGCCCGGCAGCGTCGACTCTGGCTCGCACGCCTTCTTCGGGGGGGCGGCATGACCCGGGTGCTGGTCGCCGAGGACGATGCGGTGGCGCGGGATCTGCTATGCGAGATCCTGCGCGGCGAGGGTTTCGAGGTGGACGCCGTCGACGACGGCGCCGGGGCTATCGAGAAGGCCTCGACCGGTACTTACGACCTGGTGCTGTCGGACGTCCGCATGGACCGGGCGGGTGGGTTCGACGTGCTGCGTGCCTTCACCGAGCGCGCGCCCGGCACCCCCGTCATCCTCATCACCGCCTTCGGCGACGTCACCGGCGCCATGGAGGCGATCAAGCGCGGCGCCTACGACTACGTCTCGAAGCCGTTCAACGTCGAGGAGCTACGCCTGACGGTGACGCGTGCGCTCGAACGCAAGCGGCTGTCGGCCGAGGCCAGGGCCGACGGCGCGCCCGCCGTCCCGATCGCTGCCATCGAGGGCAAGAACCCACTCATGCTCGAGGTGTACAAGCTTGTGGCACGCGTGGCTCCGACCTCGGCCACCGTTCTGGTCAGCGGCGAATCGGGGACCGGCAAGGAACTGGTGGCCCGGGCGATCCACGCTCACTCCTTGCGCGCCACGGAGGCCTTCGTCCCCGTGAACTGCACGGCGCTGTCCGAGTCGCTGCTGGAGTCCGAGCTGTTCGGCCACGCGCGCGGCGCGTTCACCGGCGCCATCGCGGCCAAGCGGGGCCTCCTGGAGATCGCAGACGGCGGCACGTTGTTCCTCGACGAGATCGGGGACATGGGGCCGAAGATGCAGGCCCAGCTGCTGCGGACACTTCAAGATGGGGAGGTGCGGCCGGTCGGCAGCACCGAATCCATCAAGGTCGACGTCCGCCTGGTCTGCGCCACCAACCGCGATCTCGAGGCCGACGTGAAGACCGGGCGCTTTCGCGAGGACCTCTACTTCCGCATCAACGTCGTGACGGTGAAGTTGCCACCGCTGCGTGAGCGGGCGACGGACATTCCCATCCTGGTGGCGCACTTCCTGGCCAAGATCGCCCGGCGCGAGGGCCGGCCGCAGGCGAGCCTGTCGCGCGAGACGCTGATCGCGCTCGGGCGCCATCCCTGGCCCGGCAATGTGCGCGAGCTGGAGAACGCCATCGAGCGCGCCGTGGCGGTGGCCAAGGGCAACGTCGTGCTGCCGTCGGACCTGCCGACCGACGTCATCGGCGGCGAGACGTCCTTGCCGTCGGGGATCATCGACGATCGTCCCTCCTTGGCCGAGCTCGAACGGCGCTACATCGCGCTGGTGCTGTCCGAGTCCGGGGGTAACAAGAAAAAAGCGGCCGAGCGGCTGGGCATCGATCGTCGCACGCTGTACCGGGCGCTCGAGCGATCGGGCGGCGAGGCGGCTAACGACGAAGACGCCGATGAGAACTGAGCCGTTCCGTCCCTGGTGGCGGCACCTGCTGCTGCTGATCGTCGCCGCGGTGGTCGCGCTGGTGCTTGGCCGCACCAGCGACGACCCGGGCATCCAGCGCGGGATGATGCTTCTGGCCTGGATCGCCTACGGATTCTTCGTGACGCTCGCGACCCCGGCCTTCTGGATCACGCGCGGCTCGCACCCGATCGTCCACTGGAACGCCTACCTGGTGGCCGGCATCTCGTCGGTGATCCTCACCTTCTCGCTGTTCGCGAATCCGCCCCCGCCGTGGGCGGCGCCGTTCTCCGTTTTCTTGCGACGCCTGCTCGGGCTGCGCTGACGACGGCAAGCAGCAGGACGAACCACGGAAGGCGGGTCGGGCGGCCAGCCACGCGGCATCCGCATCCAGCATCGCCGCCCGCTTTGGCAGGAGGAGGCGGCGGCTCGTCGCACGCGGCCAGGTTCGAGTGGATCTCCAGGTCGTCGATGGCCGCCTCGACCGCGCCCTGCTGCGGGTTCGCCTCGGTGGCCACGAATCGGAGCTGGAAGCGGCTGCGCCCCAGCACGGCGGGAGGCAGCGCCACCGAGCGAGCCTGCCATCCGGCGGTGCTCCGCGCCTCCAGCCGATCGATTTCCAGCCAGGGATCCGCCGAGCCCTGGGGATCGAGACCGCGCGCGAGCACCGCGAAGCTCGATCTCGGGCTCGGCTCGAGGCTGCCACCGCTGGCGTCGGCGCGCACGCCCGCGAAGCTGAGCCAGAAGCGCAGGCGTGGCTCGCGCAATCCTTCGGTCGGAAATGGCGGCGATTGCAGCGTCGCCTTGCCCTCGCGCACGAAGGCCACGGCGTTGCCGGGCAGCGACGCCAGCAGACCGGTGACCCAGGCCTTCTCGCCAGCGTGCGCCCGGTCCGGCTGCACCTGCGCGCCGAGAAGTGTCGTGCCCTCGGGCCGGCCGCGCTCCCACTGGGCGCCGGTGGTGGTGTCGTCACCGTCCGGGTTCACCGTCCAGCCGCTGTCTTCCTCGAAACCATCGCCGGCCTTCGGCTCGACGCCCACCACCACAGAGCGTCGCAGGCGGCTCTGATGCGCGTCACTCTGGGTCGAGCCTTTGATCTCCAGCGCGCTCCCGCACGGAAGGTCGCGCAGATCGACCGACACCGTCACGGGTTTCATGGCCCCGGGTTCGACCACCCCTACGTCCTTCTTCACGACTCGAACTTCCCCGTCCGGCAGCTTCACTTCCAGGGACGCGGAGACATTGGTCGCCGTCCTCGTACCGCCGTTGACCACATCGACGCGGAAGGCCAGCGGGCCGTGCGCCGGCACCTGGCTGGAGGGATCCAGCACCACCTCCGCTACATCGGAACGCGGATCACCGCAGTCGGCCGTCACCTGGGTGCACATCACCAGGCGCCCGCCGCTGGCCTCGCGGTTCCATTGCTCCCAGTACAGGCGCGCCTTGTCGAGACGTGCCGCCAGCCCGCGCACGGTGGCGCTGTCCTGGGTCTCGTTGGGGGCCGTCACCACGACCTCGGCCTCGCGCCAGTAGTCCTGGCGCGAGCCCGCCGCCGGGATGCGCGGACCGTTCGCAGCCACGATGTCGTCGATGGTGATGTCCACGCGCTTGCCACTGACCATCTGGCTGAACGGCCGCCCGTTCGAGCCGTAGTCCCGACAGGTCGCCGGATACTTGTAGTTCGGGATGTCGTCGATGAGGAAGAAGGGCGGGAACTCGTCCGCGGGCAGGAGGCCCATGCCGTACAGATCCAGGTTCCCGTAGCGCTTGCCGCGCTCGATGAAGGTGAAGGTGCCGTTGCCGTTGTCCCGCCAGGCATTCCCGTCGTGCACCGAGGCCTGGGTGTCCACGTAGTTGCTGTAGTGGGCGCAGTCTCGGCCCAGGAGCGCATCCGAGATTCGCCCCGTTCGCGGATCGCGGAACAACATGAACACCAGCCAGCGATGCGCGCTCTCCTGCCCCCACGTCTCGAGCGCGGATTGCCACTGCGCGCGGGTGTCGCCGATGCGCAGCCCCACGCGCCGCATGTTCAGCACGGAACGCAGCGTCCCGCGCGAGCCGTAGGTGCGGCTGGTGTCCCGCACCGGCATGCCGATGCCGGACACCTCGTTACGCACGGTCACCTCGTAGGCCTCCGCCTGCGGCGCGTTGCGATCGTCGAAGGTGGTCCAGATGGTCAGGCTGTGGAAGTCGTCACCGAACCGCTCGATCACCCTGCGGGCGATGGCCGCCAACCCGTTGCTCGAGATCCCGAATCCGGCGCCCGCGGTCTCCACCATCTGCCCATCTGGCTGGATCACGATCACCTCGCCCATGAGGGTGACATCGCCCGCGGCGCGCACGACCTCGGGGTGCTCCCGCCGGTAGCGGGCCGCCTCCGCCGCAAAATCAGCGTCGAACTGCAGCACACCGCTGTGGCCATCGAGCCCACGCTGGATCGGGGCCACCACGTGGTAGCGAGGATCGTACGCCGGCACCAGACGCTCGGCCCTCGCCGCCGTCACGGACGCGAGCGCGAGCATGACCACCACGAACGCGGTGCGGGCGAGAGGCGTCACGGGACCTCCATCAGACACCGTCGACCGCGCTTCAGGCAATCATTCCCCCGGCCACGGCCTGGCGCCGACGCGCCTGGCCCAGGCGTCGTACTTGGCAGTCAGCGCCTTGACCTGGGCCGGGTTCTTGGAGGCGAGGTCCGTCAGCTCGGTGCGATCGGCGTCGAGATCGTAAAGCTCCCAATCGCCACGATGGCGGGCGACCAGCTTCCATTTGCCCTCGCGAACCGCCCGGTTCCCCTCGTGCTCCCAGTAGAGCGCCCGCACCGGCGCCTTCCGCGCGCCTTGCAGCAAAGGCCTGAGGCTACGGCCCTCGGCCGGCTCGACGGCGTGACCGGCGTGGCGGCGTGGATAGCGCACGCCGGCCAGGTCCAGGGCCGTTGCCATCACGTCCACCAGGTGCGACGGCTCATGCACGAGCACGTCCTTCTTCTTGATGCCCGCCGGCCACGAGGCGATGAACGGCGTGGAGATCCCACCCTCGTGCACCCAGTGCTTGTAGAGCCGGAACGGCGTGTTGCTGGCATTGGCCCAGGGCAAGCGGTAGCTGGTGTACGAGTCGCGTGCACCCATCGCCGCGCCGGCCTTGCCCCTGTCGATCTTCTCGGCGCAGCCGCCATTGTCCGACAGGAAGATCACCAGCGTGTTCTCCTCGGTACCCGTGTCGCGAAGCGCCGCCAGCACCTGGCCCACCCCCCGATCCAGCGAGTCGACCATCGCCGCGTAGGTGGCCATGCGCAGGTCCCACTCGTCCTTCTCGGCGTCGGTCAGCGTGTCCCACGCCGGCGACGCCGGATCGCGCGGCGTCATCGGCCAGCGCTTGTCGAGGAGACCGAGGTCGAGTTGCCGAGCGTGCCGCCGCTGCCGGAGCACGTCCCAGCCGTCCTTGTACTTGCCGCGGTACCGGGCGATGTCGTCGGGCCGGGCGTGCAGCGGCCAGTGGGGCGCATTGAAAGCCAGGTAGAGAAAGAACGGAGCCCTGGCCTCCTCATTGATGTAATCGCTCGCGCGCTTCGCGAAGGCCTCGGTCGAGTAGAAGTCGTCCGGGAGCTTCACCGCCGTCTCGCCCTCGACGATCTTGGCGCCCTCGCCGAAGTAGTTCATCGCCCCGCCGATCAGCGAGAACGAGCGATCGAACCCGCGATCGATCGGCCAGTGCGGGCGGTTGTAGCCGACGTGCCACTTGCCGACCGTCATCGTCCTGTAGCCGCCGGTGCGCAGCGCCTCCGCCATGGTCACCGAACGGTCGTTGATGGCGTTGGTGTAGCCGCTCGAGTTCAGCTTGGCTCGTAGCGCTGTCATCTGCGTGGACTCGTCGACCATGTGCCCCACGCCCGCCTGGTGGGCATAACGCCCGGTCAGCAGCGCGGCGCGCGTGGGACAGCAGCGGGCGCCGTTGTAGAACTGGGTGAAGCGCACCCCGCCCGCGGCCAGGCGATCGAGGTTCGGGGTAGCGATCTCGCCTCCGAAGCTGCCGATGTCCGAGTACCCCAGGTCGTCCGCGAGGATGACCACGATGTTGGGGCGCTTGACGGCCGCGGTCACGGCCAGACACAGAAGTGCGAATAGATTCATGGCCCGCCGATGTTACAGCAGAGCGAGGAACGCGCGGGCCGCGTGGCTCAGCGTCCGGTGGGCCGGATGGACGAGGTGAATCTTGCGCTCGACCTGCAACTCCCTCACCTCCACCTCGCGCAACGATCCCTGCTCGATCTCCTGGTCGACGCACATGCGCGGCAGGAAGGCCACGCCCTGGTCCTGCTGCACGAGGCGCCGGATGGCCTCGACCGTCGGCATCTCCACGTCGCGGTTGAGGCGCGCCTTCGACTTCTGGAAAGCGCGCAACACGACCTCGCGGTAGGGCGAGACGACGTTGTGGGCGATGAAGGTCTCGTCGCCCAGCTCGGCGATGGAGACCGATCGCCGCTTCGCCAGCCGGTGCCGGGGCGAGACGACGAAGGCCAGATGGTCGGTGTAGATCACCCGCGACACCAGCCGAGGGTCCTGGGGCGCGTAGCTGATCACCCCGAGCTCGAGATCGCCCTCGATGAGCTCGGCCGGGATGCGGCTGGACTGGCTGCGCCGCACCTGCACTTTCACCCGAGGGTGCAGGCGCCGGTAGCGCCCGATGTGCGGAAGCAGGTACAGGGTCGTCGACTCGTTGGCGCCGATGGACAGCAACCCAGCGGTGTTGTCCCGCAGCTCGTTCAGGGCCAGCCCCAGTTCACCGCGCAGGTTGTCGAAACGCCGCGCGTAGTCGAGCATCAGGCGGCCTGCGTCGGTCAGCCGCAGCTCCTTGCCGCCGCGGTCGATGAGCGACCCGCCCACCTCCTCCTCGAGGCGCTTGAGCGCCAGCGAGACCGCCGGCTGGGTGCGGCCGAGCTGCGTGGCAGCCCGGGAGAAGCTCTTCTCGGTGGCGACGGCGCGAAAGACCCGCAGGGCGTGGAGGTCCATGGGCCATCATAAGTTTTTCTTATGTCTCATCAAAGCATAATAAATTCGCCAAATTTGCCACGGGCAGCTAAATTTCGGTCCATGAGCGATCGCGTCCATATCTTCGACACCACGTTGCGTGACGGCGAGCAGTCGTGTGGCTGCAGCATGAGCGTGCCCGAGAAGCTGCGCATGGCGCGCAAGCTCGTGGATCTCGGCGTCGACGTGCTGGAGGCGGGCTTTCCCATGGCCTCCGAAGGCGACTGGGAGTCGGTGGACAAGATCAGCCGCGAGTTCACGGACGTCAGCGTCGCCGCACTGGCCCGCTGCCACCCCGGCGACATCGAGAAGGCCGCCCGGGCGCTGGACAAGGCCAAGCGCCCCCGCATTCACACGTTCATCGCCACGAGCCCCATCCACCTCAAGCACAAGCTGAAGAAGACCGAGGAGCAGGCGCTGGAGGCGGCGGTCCAGGCAGTCACCCAGGCCAAGAAACACGTCGACGACGTCGAGTTCTCGGCCGAGGACGCCACCCGCACCTCCATTCCTTGGCTCATCAAGTTCTCGCAGGCCGTGGTGGCGGCCGGCGCCAAGGTGGTCAACCTGCCCGATACCGTCGGCTACACCACACCCGCAGAGATGGGAGCGATCATCGGCTCGGTGGTCAAGGCGCTGGACGGCAAGGCAATCGTCAGCGTCCATTGCCACGACGACCTGGGCATGGCGGTTGCCAACTCGCTGGCCGGCGTGCAAGCCGGCGCGCGCCAGATCGAGTGCACCATCAACGGCATCGGCGAGCGCGCCGGCAACTGCGCGCTGGAAGAGGTGGTGATGCTGATGAGGGTGCGCAACGACGTCCTGCCGTTCGAGACGCGCATCAACACCCCGCATCTCTACGGCGCCAGCCAGCTCCTGACCGAGCTCATCGGAGTGGGCCCGCAGCCGAACAAGGCGATCGTCGGCAAGAACGCCTTCGCCCACGAGGCGGGCATCCACCAGGACGGCTTCCTCAAGGAACGCACCACCTACGAGATCATGGATCCGCATTCGGTCGGCGTGCCCGAGAGCCGCCTGGTGCTGGGCAAGCATAGCGGCCGGCACGCGCTGGCCGATCGCTGCAAGTTCCTGGGCTACACGCTGACGACGCCGCAGCTCGAGGAGGTCTACAAGCGCTTCATCGCCATGTGCGACCACAAGAAGTGGGTCCCCGACGAGGAGATTGCCTCGCTCGCGCGCGACGCCGGCTCGATCGCCGCCTGAATCAGCGCCTGGCGCGCTTTCGAACGACCGGCTTCTTCTTCTTCTTCGTACTGGCCTTGACCTTGGTCGGTGCGGCGGCGGCCGGCGCGGCCACAGGCTCGACAGCCGCGGGAGGCTCGGGCTCCGCAAGGGGCTCGGGCTCCGGGGCCTCGAGCGGCACCACCGCGGGCCGCGTCGGCGCCTCACGCGGCGGGGGGGCCGGAGCAGGCGCCCGGCCGGCGCCGGTCAGCACCACGAACGCCATTCCGCCCACCAGCACGCCCAGGATCCCCACGGCGACGAGCAGCAGCTTGGCGTTGCTCTTCGGCTTGCTCTGCGGCCCGCGCGGCGGCAGCTGCGCACGCACCGGGACGATGGCCGTGCTCGACTTCGCGCGCGGCGGAGACATGGGCGCGAGCGCTTGCGGCCGAACCGACGTCGGCGGGGCGACGGACTCACCACCGCCGGTGGCCAGCGGAGGTAGCGGAGGGTTACGCGGCGACGGACGCTCGAGCGCGGTCGGCAGCTCGAACTGCTGCGACTGCTCGAACAGCGACTTCGGATCGAGGCGAGACTGCGTGATGCGTGGCGCCGGTGGCTCGGGCGGCGGACGCGTGTCCTTGAACTCGCGCGTGGGCGCATTGTCGGGATCGAACTCGGCGGCCGGGCCTGGCTTCGGCCGCGCCAGGTCGGCCATGCGGGCGGCAATCGCCGTGTTGGATTCCACCTGCGTGGACCCGGGCTCCCCGAATTCATCCTGATTATCGCCCGGTACCGGCCTCGCCATCAAAACCAAGCATCGACTGCCCGGGCTGCCACCTTGACGGGCCTCACGCCCGCCGCGTCGAAATGAGTAGGCGCACCTGCTACTTCGCCTTACCGCTTCATCCGGTACGAGAACCCGGCACGGCGACGGGCGTTACAGGCAACGGGACTTTCCAGTCGTAGGTCGTGGGACCGAGCCGCTCCTCGGAGGCGAAGGCCTTGTCCCAGGTGATGAGCTGTCCGGTGTAGCTCGCGGCGCGGCCGATGATGCCGAGCAGTGTGCTCCTGGCCATGTAGTCGCCGTTGTTCAGAGGCTTGCCCTTGCGGATGCTGGCGAAGAACTCGTCGTGCTCGGACTGGAACTTGTCGTTCCGGTCGGCGGGCGCCTCCCAGGTCTTCTTGCCCGCGGTGACGGAGATCTGCTTGTCCGAGAAGATGGCGGTGCCCTTGCTCCCGATGAACTGGATGCTGCTGTCGTTGTGGGCGCTCGGGTACTGGCGGCAGTGCGACATCACCCGTACGCCGCTGGCGAACTCGTACGTCGTCGCGTGATGATCGTAGATGTTCCCGTACTCGGGGCCGCTCCTCCAGGTCCGCCCGCCGGTGCCCCAGGCCTTGACCGGGTACTCGTTCTTCAGGGCCCACGAGCAGAGGTCGAGGTAGTGCACGTGCTGTTCGACGTTGAAATCGCCCGACAGCCACGAGAAGTAATACCAGTTCCGCATCTGCCACTCGAGGTCGGTCTGCTCCTTGGTACGCGGCTTCACCCAGATGGGACCGCGGAAATCGTTGGCGTGGACGGCGCGCAAGTCGCCGATGGCGCCGGCGTGGATGCGCTTCATCATCTCGCGCGCGCCGGTGTCATAGCGCCAGCACAGGCCGGAGACCACCGCCAGGTTCTTGCGCTTGGCCTCCTCGCAAGAGGCGAGGACAGCCCTGACGCCCGCGGCGTCCACCGCCACGGGCTTCTCGGCGAAGATGTGCTTGCCTGCGGCGACGGCGGCGGCGATGTGCTGCGGGCGGAAGTGTGGCGGCGTCGCCAGCAACACCACGTCGACCCCGGCGTCCAGCACGCCCTGGCACGCGTCGAAGCCGACGAAGCGCCGCTCCTTGGGAACGTCGACGCGGCTACCGACAGTCTCGTTCTTCTCGAATTTCACCAGAGCCTGTTCGAGGCGGTCCTCGAAGGCGTCACCCAGGGCGACGAGCCGCGTGTTCGCGTCGGCGGTCAGCGCCTGCACGAGGGCCCCGGACCCGCGCCCTCCGCACCCGACGAGCCCCACCTTCAGAACCTCGTTGCTGGCCGCGCGCGCCCGGCCCAAACGCAGCTGGGTAGCGACGCTGGTGATGGCCGCCGTCGCCGTTCCACCCATGAAGTGCCTTCGAGATCCGATCATGCCCGGTAGTATCGGCGCTGCGTCAGCGGTACTTGATGACGGTCCCTCGGTACAGCCGCCCGAAGAAATCGCGCTCGACCACCACCGCGTCACCGCCCGCGCTGCACACCTGGTCACGCACCGCTTCCATGAACGGGCCCACCCCACCCGCCGCCTCGCCCCCATCCTCGACATCCTTGGTCGCCAGGATGCCCAGCTCCTCGAAGTCCTTCTTCGGGACGTCGTCCAGAAGCTCGAACCGGCAGTCAGCTCCCTTGGCAGCCAACCTGGGCCCGGTCTGCCCGTAGATGTACGAGGTGCTGCACGCCGAGACCAGCAAAAGACCGACGAGCGCCCCTCTCGTCATCGACTTCCCTTCAACGTCAGCGCCGACGGCGGGTAGAAATCCATGTACCCGGCGCGTCGCGGGAGCAGCCACAGGCGGAACATGAGCTGCTCGATGTCCTGTTTCGCCAGCGGCTCGACCCGCGGCTTGCCGAAGTCGGCGGCGCGGTCGGCGGCAATCGGGAAGCTGATCGGGCAGATCGGGCGCGGCCGCACCTCGGATTCGCGGCGGTACTCGGAGATCTTCTTCTCCAGGTCCTCGACAGTCGTTCCGGGAAAGATCTCGGCCAGCACGGTCTTGGCGTCCTTGCCCGAGGTGACGCCTACCAGCAGGTCCTGGAACTTCGGACGCAACTTCCCCTCCTCGGCGGTCAGGAAGTAGTCGACCAGGTTGCGGGCGGCGAAGCGGTACCACTCGTACTTCTTCGACTCGTCCGCCTGGCCCCAGGTCCAGGTGAAGAGCTGCTCGAGCGAGACCGTCGGGTCGCCGCCGCCGATCTTGCCCAGGCAAGCCTCTTGCATCCCCTTGCCTGCGCGGTACTCGATGGTCTGCACGTAGGTGGCGTACCCTTCGTGCAGCCACAGCGGCGCGGTCGGGGCCATCGATTGCAGGAACATGTGGGCCAGGCGGTGGGCGGCCAGCGGCACATGCGTCTCCTCGCCCACGATGATCAACCCGCGGCGGCCGAGCACGCCCTGCCCTGGCAGGCGGGCCAGCGACAGGCCGTTGCGGTAGTGGCCGAAGGTCGGCAGGAACTGATCCCATTCGAGGAACAGCACCTCGACCGGGGCGATGGTTCGCTTCGAGAACAGCGACGCGCCGAGAGCCGCATAGGCGATCTCCAGGCTCTCGAGCGTCGTCGTGTAGAGGTACTTGGTGTCGGTGTAGAGGGTGATGTGCTTGGTGCGGGCGACCTTCCAGCCGCTGTAGGGGTTCCAGGGCGCATGGGTGCACCCGACCAGCAACAGTGCGGCGACGAACAGACGTCGAACGCCTCGCATCGGCGGCCGACATTACTTGATTCCCGAACGGGCGGCGCCACAATCGCGGGATGCGTTCGGGATTGGCATCGGTGCTGGTCGTCTGTGGGGTGTCGGGCCTCGCGGCGGCTCAAGATCGTCCCGCCGCGCTGATCCATCCGATCTACGGCAGCCTCCCGGGATCGGCGCACGACGATCGCGCGGCCAAGCTGTTCGCCCAGACCGTGGGGCGCTACCGGCTGGGGCCGGTGGAGACCATGGATCTGCCACGGCCGCCGGCGCCGCAGGCGGCCTCGCTCCTGCGCGTGGGGATGGCGGCGCTGGAGAAGCTGAAGTTCGCCGAGGCGGAGACGGCGCTGGACGCAGCGGTGGCCGAGGTGACGAAGACGGGCGGCGCCGGACTCGAGTCCGCCGAGCTCGCCGATCTGTTCCTGCACCAGGCGATCGCGGCGCAGCACGCGGACTGGAAGGAGCTGGCAGCTCCGGTCACGCAGATCACGCCGCCGAAGGCCCGGGAGGCGTACCTGCGTGCGGCGGTGCTGGCACCCGGGCGGACCCTGGCTCCGCGCCGGTATCCGCCGCTGGCCATCGCCAGCTTCGCGCTGGCCACCGCGGAGGTGAAGCAACGTCCCAGGGGAAACCTGGTGGTGCGCGCGCCATCCACAGCCGAGGTGATCATCGATGCCGGCGCCCCCCTGCTGGCGCCGGCGACGGCGACCACGCTGGCCTACGGCGATCACTTCGTGAGGGTCGAGGACATCGGTCGCAAGCCGTGGGCGGCGGTGCTGCCGCTCTTCGAGCCCACGCTGGAGATCGACACGCCGCCGACGGAGCTGGTGGTGCTGGACGATCGCGAGGCGGCAGCGCGCGCCCGGCGCATGGGGGCGACCTTCGCGCTCATCGGTCAACTCAAGAACGGGCCGGCGCTGCAGTTCGAGTTGCGGCTCGTCGACACCCGCACCGGGGAGCGGCGGGACTCGGCAGCCGTGCCGTTCCTGGGCGAGGCCGGCCCGCTCGACGCCGCCGTGATGAGGCTGGACGAGGAAGCGCGCCGCCTGGATCTGATGGCCAGCGGGTCGCAAGCGCGCCTTCCGTCGTCCGATCTGACGCTGGCGACCGTGCCGATGAGTGCACCGACGCCATCACGCAGCCGCCGATCGCTGTTCACCGCAATCGGCGTGGCCGTCAGCACCGCCATCGTGCTCGGGATCGCGGTCTCGAGGAACTAGCCTCGACGGCGCGTGCGCAGCGACGCCAGCACCAGGCCAAGCAAGGCAGCCGCCCCGAGGAGAGCGTGGCCGTCGCCCGTGCCGCCGACCGCGCAACCGCCCACGATGCTGCCCTGCCTGGGTTCTTCCTCACCGGTGCCGACACCGTCAATCGTGGGCACGGCGCGCTTGCTCGCCGCAAGGAAAGCGGCGTTGTGGTCGCGCACGGCGCGGGTGATCGCGGCCTGGTTGTCGACGCGCTTGACGCCCTCGCCGTCGCTGTCGCGCTGCCACGCGGCCAGCAGCGAAGGGCTCTTGTCCAGATCGTTCCGTTCGTAGGACGAGCCGCAGGTCCCGGAGCGCGGCCAGAAATGGATCTTCTGGCCGTCGACCAGCTCGATCCGCACGGGCGAACCGCAGTACCCCAGGCGCGTGTTGCAGGTCCGATACGCCTCCGCCGTGCGAAGGACCGGCACGTCGGGCAGCGTCTTGTTGAAGTCGAACAGCGGATCGGAGGTCATCTCCTCGGGCGAGATGTAGGTCGTCAGCCGCGTCAGCTTCGGGTGCTTGTCGAACAGCGCCTGCGCCTTGATGAGGGGCTGGACGATCTTGTCGTCCAGATCCTGCGCCAGGGCCTTGGCGTCGAACGGCGCGAAGCTGGCCTTGTACTGGTTCCAGTAGGAGGTCAGCTGGTTGTAGAAAGTACGCTCGTCGACGCCCATGCGCTTGATGACATCAGGCAGGGGGATCCGGACCCGCAGGATGTTCATCATGGTGTTGTCGGGCGAGAAGCCCTGGGCGGTGATCTGAACCATCGCCTCGGGCGGGGTGCGCGCGGCGGCGATCCGCGAGACGTTGAGGCGGCCGGCCGCGTACAGTCGGTTCGCCATGATGCTGGACGGACCCGCGTAGTCCGTGACGAAAGCGTTCCCACCGGCCTCGTCGGCGGCCGTGGTGACGAGCTGGGTGTAGTTGCTCCCGCCGGTGAACCAGTCGATCTTCGCCGGGTTCACCAGCAGCTCGAAGTAGTTCGTCGGCACCACCCGCGCCGGACCGAAGACCCACAGGTTCACCCGCAGGTTCTTCACCGAGGCGATGGCGGTCAGGCGCAGCGGCACGCACGGATACGGGCCGAGGAAACGCAAGACGATGGGCTGGATCTCGTTGGTGTTCTTGCCGTTGATCAGCTTGAGGGCGACGAAGTATTTCTCCTCGCGCACGTAGGCGTCGATGATCTTCGCCGCCTCGTCCGACACGTAGTACTTGTTCTCGGTGAGCCAGGTCTTGAGCCCGCTGGAATCGTTCGGGTCGGTCGACTTGAGGACCGCGGCGTCGTAAGGGCCGACATCGCCCCGGAAGGCCACGTCCACCGCCAGGCCGCCATCTCCGCCACGCGCGGACGCATCGGCGGTGACGCCGCCTCCCGAGGGACCCGAGGCGAAGTCGGCCGAGCTCCTCTCGCACGTGCCCTCCTGGTGCCAGTTGAGCTGGAACCGCGGTCGGGTCGCAGCTTCGAGCGCCTGGAACACCTGGTTGGTGCCCACGTCCAGCACCGGCTTGTTGTCCACCGGCACGACCCACGAGAACTTGTCCGCCGGCCCGGCATAGAAGATCTGGATGTGGGCCTCCAGCTTGTTGAGGCCGTTTTCGCCCGGGTCGACCGAGAACAGCACGTTCTCGCCCGTCTGGGCCACGGGGAGCGGATCCCCCGCGTTCACGCGGTTGCAGAAGAACCCGCCGCAGGCGCTCGCGGGAGCCGAGGACAGGAGGCCAGCGCCGAGACCCAGGGTCCCGAGAAACAAGGACGTGGAGAGCTTCGTCATGCGGGGCATGCAAAGCAAGGCACGTGCCCGCCGCAAACTCAGTCCCGCTGCGGGGCATGGGCGACGCCGAGCGCGTACGCCTGACAGGCCTGCCTCGATCGCGTCGTCTGTCCTAGCGGCGACGCCGGCGGAACGCTGCCACCACCAACCCCGCAAAGGCCGCAGCCCCGAAGAACGCGTGGCCTCTGCTGGAACCAGCGAGGGTACAACCGCCGATGAGAGCGCCACCCGAAGGATGTGGACTCACGAAGGCCGCGTTGTGCGACCTGATGACGCGCTTGATGGCGTCCTGGTTGTCGAAGCGCTTCACGCCCTCGCCATCGCCGTCACGCTGCCACGCCGACAGCAGCGACGGGCTCTTGTCGAGATCGTCGCGCTGGTAGGCCGCCCCGCACGAACCCTCGACCGGGGCAAAGAGGATCTTTTGACCGTCGGCCAGTTCGAGGCGGACCGGCGAGCCGCAGTATCCCAGACGAGGGGTACACACCCGGTAGGCGTCGGCCTTGCGCAGGACCGGCACCTCGGGAAGCGTCCGGTTGAAATCGAACATCGGATCAGAGGTCATCTCGTCGGGCGAGATGAAGGTCGTCAGGCGCGTCAGCGTGGGGTGGCCGTCGAACATGGCCTGCGCCTTCTTCAGCGGCTGCACGATCCTGTCGTCCAGATCGCTGGCCAGCGCCTTGGGGTCGAACGGCGCGAAGCTGGATCGGTACCGGCTCCAGTAAAAAGCGATCTGCCGGTAGAACGTCCGCTCGTCGACGCCCATGTCCTTGATGACCGCGGGCTCGGGGATGCGCACCCGCAAGATCGCCATCAGCGTGTTGTCCGACGAGAAACCCTGTGCGGTCACCTGATTGATAGCCTCGGGTGGCGTCGTCGTGGCGGCGATACGCGCCACGTTGTACCGGCTCTGGGAGTAGAGCCGCTCCCGCATGATGCTGGAAGGTCCAGCGTAGTCGGTGACGAAGGCATTTCCGCCCGCCTCGTCGGCGGCAGCGGTCACCAGTTGGTCGTAGTTGCGCCCTCGCGCGAACCAATCGATCTTGGCGGGGTTCACGAACAGCTCGAAGTAGTTGGTCGGCACCACCCGCGCCGGACCCAGCACCCACAGGTTCACCCTCAGGTTGGCCACCGAGGCTATGGATGTGAGCCGCAAGGGCACGCAAGGCGACGGGCCCAAGAAGCGCAAAATGATGGGCTGGATCTCGTTCGTGTCCTTTCCGCTCTGCAGCTTCAGCGCGACGAAGTGTTTGTCTTCGCGCACGTAGGTGGCGATGATCTTCGCCGCCTCCTCCGAGATGAAATACTGGTTCGCGTTCAGCCAATCCGTGAGGGGACGCGCGTCGCCGGGATCCGCCGACTTGATCACCGCCGCATCGTACGGACCGACGTCGCCGCGGAAAGCGACGTCCACGCCGCCACCTCCCCCGCCGCTGCCTCCCGTTCCGCCGGCGCCAGAGGGCGCGTTGGCGCTGGGCTTGGACAGCGTTCCCTCCCCCTCACACGAGCCCTCCTGGTGCCAGGTCAACTGGAACTGCGGCGTGGTCGCGGCGTTCAACGCCTGGAACACCTGATTGGCGCCCACGTCGAGCACCGGCTTGCCGTCCACCGGCACCACCCAGGAGAACTTGTCCGCCGGGCCGGCATAGAAAATCTGGATGTGGGCCTCCAGCTTGTTGAGGCCGTTCTCACCGGGGTCGACCGAGAACAGCACGTTCTCGCCCGTCTGGGCCACCGGCGGCGGGTCGAACGGGTTCGGCGGACGGTTGCAGAACAATCCGCCGCAAGCGCGCACCGACGGCGCCGAAAGGAGGCCGGCGACGAGGCCGAGGCCGGCGAGGAGAACGGGCGCACGGAGTTTCGTCATGAAGGGCCTCACAGCAAGCGCCATGCCCGGCGCAAGGCCAGCGGCGGCGCAAGCAAGGGAGCAGCGGCACCCGTGACCGCGACAAGGCTGCCCCGATCGCGTCGCGTGCTAACGTGCGATTCCCATGAGATTCGGCCTTTTCTGCCTCTTGCTGGCCGGCGCGTGCGCCACCTCGCGCCCGCCCAACGTCGTCCTCATCGTCATCGACGACCTCGGGTACGCCGACCTGGGGGTCACCGGAGCCAAGGGCTACGCAACGCCGCACCTCGATCGCATGGCCGCCGAGGGGACGCGCCTGTCGTCGTTCTACGTGGCCCAGGCGGTCTGTTCTGCCTCACGCGCCGCGATCATGACCGGCCGCTATCCGCAGCGGGTGGGGATCCTGGGCGCGCTCGGCCCGAACAGCAAGACCGGCATCGCCGACAGCGAGGTGACCATCGCCGAGCTGATGAAGGCGCGCGGGTACGCCACGGCGATCTACGGCAAGTGGCACCTGGGCGACGCGCCGAAGTTCCTGCCCACGCGCCACGGCTTCGACGAGTACTACGGCCTGCCCTACTCGAACGACATGTGGCCGCGCCACCCGCAGCGGCCCGAGGCCTACCCCCCGCTGCCGCTGATCGAGGGGGACAAGGTGATCGCCCACGACCCGGACCAGACGCAGCTGACCACCGACTACACGCGGCGCGCGGTCTCGTTCATCGAGCGCAACCGCGAACGCCCGTTCTTCCTCTACCTGCCGCACGCCATGGTTCACGTGCCGTTGCACGTCTCGGACAAGCATCGCGGCAAGACCCAGCGCGGCCTGTTCGGCGACGCGATGGCCGAGGTGGACTGGTCGGTGGGCGAGGTGCTGGCGACCCTGGCGCGCCTCGGGATCGATCGGGAGACGCTGGTGGTGTTCACGTCCGACAACGGTCCCTGGCTGACCTACGGCGACCATGCCGGATCGGCACTGCCCCTGCGCGAGGGGAAAGGCACCACCTTCGAAGGCGGGGTCCGGGTGCCGGCGATCTTTCGCTGGCCGGGGCGGATCCCCGCCGGCCGCGTCGTCGACGAGATGGCGCTGACGATGGATCTCTTACCGACCTTCGCCCGCCTCGCGGGTGCCACGGTGCCAACCGACAGGACGATCGACGGCCGCGACATCTGGCCGCTGTTCGAGGGCGGCCGCACGCCGCATGACGCCTTCTTCTACCACTGGGGCCCCGAGCTCCAGGCCGTGCGTAGCGGCCGTTTCAAGCTGCACCTGCCGCACAAGTACTCGACCCCCAGCGGCCACGCGACCGAGGGGCGCCCGGTCTCCACGGTCCCCAAGGAGATCGCGCTGTCGCTCTACGACGTGGTCGCGGACCCCGCCGAGACCACGGATCTTGCGGCGCAGCGGCCCGAGGAGGTGAGCCGCCTCAAGGCTCTCGCCGACCGGGGGATCGAAAGGTAATATGGCTGCTTCTCGATGGCGGTCGTAGGTATCGATCTAGGGACGACGAACTCCGTCATCGCCACCGTGCGCGGTGGGCAGGTGATGGTGGTGCCCGATCCCCAGAACCGGCGCCTGCACCCTTCGGTCATCTCGTTCCTCCCCGATGGCCAGAAGCTGTTCTCGCACGACGCCGTCGCGCGCCGGATCATCGATCCGCGCAACACCGTCTACTCCGTCAAGCGCCTCATCGGCCTGTCGTTCCGGTCCGACGAGGTCCAGCTGGCCACCTCGCGCCTACCGTACGAGGTGAAGGAGGGCGCGAACGAGCAAGCGGTGTTCATGGGACCAGGCGGCCGCATGCTGACCATCCCCGAGATCTCGGGCCTGATGCTGTCCTACCTCAAGCAAGTGGCCGAGCTGTCGCTGGGCGAAACAGTGACCGGCGCGGTCATCACCGTGCCGGCAAACTTCAACGATTCGCAGCGGCGCGCCACCATGGATGCGGGCCGGATCGCCGGCATCGAGGTGCTGCGCGTGCTGAACGAACCCACGGCAGCGGCGCTGGCGTACGGTGCCGGCCAGAACATCTCGCAGCGGATCATCGTGTTCGACTTCGGCGGCGGCACCTTCGACGTCACGGTGCTCCAGGTCGAGGGCTACGTGTTCGAGGTCATGGCCACGGGCGGGGACACCTTCCTGGGCGGCGACGACGCCGACACCGCGGTGATGAACATACTGGCCGACGAGTACAACGCGCAGCACGGGATCGATCCGCGCAGCGACAACGGCTCGCGCGCGCGGCTGATGCTGGCCGCCGAGCAGATCAAGCGGCACCTGTCCGACAGCATGGAAGCGAAGGGCGAGCTGAAGAACGTCGGCGTCGACGCCAAGGGGCAGCCGATCGCCCTGAAGTTCGGCATCACCCGCCCGATGTTCGAGCAAGCGGTCGGTTCCCTGGTGGCGCGCACGATCCAGACCTGCGGCGAGGTGCTGAACGCCGCGCAGCTCACCCCGTCGCAGATCGACGAGGTGATCCTGGTCGGGGGCTCGACCCGCATGCCTCTCGTCCGCCAGGAGGTCGAACGCTACTTCGGCCGGCCGCCGCGGATCGACATCAACGCCGACGAGGTCGTGGCCTGGGGCGCGGCGATCCAGGCCGAGATCCTGGCGAACGCCGGGTCGAACCTCACGGGCCAGGCGGTGCTCCTGGACGTGACCCCGCGTGCACTGGGGATCGCCGTCGCCGGTGGGTTCTCCGAGAAGATCGTCGACAAGAACGTGCCCGTCCCCGTCGAGCAGACGCGCGTCTTCGCCACCTCGGCCGACAACCAGACCACGGTGAAGATCCAGGTTTGCCAGGGCGAGTCCAGGCGCTTCGACGAGAACATCCCCCTCGGTGAGCTGGAGCTGGCGGACTTGCCGAATGCCCGCCGCGGCGAGGTGAAGATCGAGGTCACCTTCCGCATCGACACCAACGGCATCCTCCGCGTGCGCGCGCGCGATGCCATGACGGGTGTCGCCCGCGAGGCGGCCGTCAGCGTCCGCGGCACCATGACCGACAGCGAGGTCGCCGAAGCCGCCGAACGCCGGGCCAGCGAGGAGGAGGAGACACCTCCGACCCTGCCCGAGGCAGTCAGCTAAGAGGTCACCGTGGACGCGGCCGTCGTCAATCAGCTGGTGGCGTTCTCGCGGCAGGTGTACCCGACGCTGGATCGGTTCACGTACTACCAGCTCCTGCGGGTGGCCCCGAACGCCGACACGGGGGCGATCCGCGCCTCGTATTACAAGCTGGCGGCCACCTTGCACCCCGACCGCTACCACAACCTGCCCGACGCCACCGTCCGCGATCAGCTGACCACCATCGCCGCCCGCATCAACGAGGGCTACCGCGTGCTCATGAACCCCGAGAAACGCGTGGCCTACGACGGCGGCCTGCAGAAGGGCAAGATGCGCCTCGACCAGGCCAGCGAGCGCACCTCGGCGGCGCCGAAGAACATCGAGGACTCGTTGAAGGACGCCCAGGCGAAGAAATTTTTCCGCCTCGGTGTCTTGTGCCTCACCAAGAAGGATTTCCGGGGCGCGGTGATGAACTTCAACTTCGCCAAGAACTACGAGCCCGCCGCGACAGTGATCGCCGAGAAGCTGGCCGAGGCGCAAGCCGGGGTGGCGGCTGCCAAGGGCGGAGCGCCGCCCGCGAAATAGGCGATGGCGGACAAACCGACAGGCTCGGGCGCGACCGCCTCGGACGACACGCAGCTGGACGACAGCCGTCCGCGCAGCGGCCGGTCATCGTCGCGCGTGGGGACCCAACTCGGCCGCTATGTCCTTGGCGATGTGCTGGGCCAGGGCGCGATGGCCACCGTCTTCCGAGCGCAGGACGCTCAGCTCGGGCGCGCGGTCGCCATCAAGGTGATGAACCTGGCGATCGCCGCGCGCTCGGACGCGTCCGAGCGGTTCCGGCGCGAGGCCCAGGCCGTCGCCGCGCTCAAGCACCCGGGTATCGTCGAGATCCACGACTTCGCGGCCGCCAGCGGCGAGGACCCGGCCTACATCGTCGTCGAGCTGATCGACGGACCGACGCTGGGGACGCTGCTCGAGACCCACCGTGGGCGCGTCCTGCCCGAGGTGGCGGCGCTGATCGCGGCGCCGATCGCCGAGGCGCTCGCCGTCGCCCACGGGCGCGGCATCGTCCACCGCGACGTGAAGCCCGACAACGTCATGATCGAGCGCACCGGGTCGACCAGCCGGGTGGTGATCACCGACTTCGGCGTCGCGCACGTCACCGGCCTCGAGACGATGACGGCCACCGGTGCCCTGGTCGGCTCGCCGGCGTACATGTCGCCCGAGCAGGCGCGCGGCAACGACGTCGGTCCGGCCGCCGACATCTGGGCGCTGGGTGTCCTCCTTTACCAGATGACCACCGGCGCCCTGCCCTTTCCGGGCAAGGACGTGCTGTCGGTGATCGCCGCTCTGGCCCGCGGGACATTCCGCCGGCCGGGGCAGATCGCGGCGACCGTCGGGACCGAGTTCGAGCCGATCATCCTGCGTTGCCTGAAGGTCGAGCCGGAGCTGCGCTACCGGAACGCCGGCGAGTTGGCGGTGGACCTTCGCCGCTTCGCCCGCGACGCCGGCTTCGGTGACGAGCCAGCGAACGCCTTCCGCAGGTACCTGGACGCGCCCGAGGACTTCGAGGCCGAGCTGCGGCCACGCATCGCCGACCGTTCCGTCGAGAACGCGCGACGCCACGTCCGCCGCGGTGAGCTGGCGCGTGCCCTGACCGAGCTGGGCCGGGCCACGGCCTACATGCCGCACCATCCGGCCGCCGCCACTCTGCTGAGGTCGATCTCCTCCCATCGTCGCTGGACCCGCATCGCCATCGTCACCCTCGGCCTCGTCGCGGGTGCGGGGCTGATCGTCCTGGGCAAACCGCTCCTGTCGCGACCGCCACCGCCGCCCCCTGCGCAGGTCGCGCAGGCTCGACCGCCGCGTCCGATGGTCGTCCCGCAGAAGGCGGAGCCCGTGCCGCTGCCACCGCCTGTGGCCGTGGAGGCGCCAAGGCGGCAGCGGCCCACGAGGAAAGTCGTCCCCGCGCCTGACCCTGCGCCCGCTCCGACTCCCGTGGTGGCGGCGGCTGTCCCCGCGGCCGCGCCGCCTCCCGTACCGGCGCCACCCCCTGCGGTCGCCGAGCCGAAGACCAGCAAGGTGACGTTGCGTTCCCAGTACGGCTACTGCGACCCGGCGCTCGACGGCGAGCCAAGGCAGGGAACCACGGTCGTCTACCCGAACGTGAAGCCGGGAAAGCACACCGTGTACTGCTTCGAGGGCAGCAACAAGGTCGAGGTCGGCGAGATCGAGGTCGGCGACCGGCCGGACAGGCCGATCGAACGCACCGTCGTCCGCAGAGCCGACGGCCAGCTGCGACTCAGCGCGCCGCGCTGACGACCCGACCGCGACATCCAGGTCGGCCCCTTGTTCGGAGGCTGAGACACGTTGTCCAGATCCAGTCACCTTCCGCCACCCATCCCTGGCCCGGCGGTTGCAGTCATGGGGGGTGTGTTACTTTCGAAAGGGGCCTTTCGCCAGATGCGCTGCACCCGCCTCGAACCGGTCCTTTTCGCCCTCTCGTGGGTCATCGCGGCGGGCTGCTCGGGTGCCATCGGGGACGAAAAGGGGGCTGGCTACGACGACCCGACCGGCATGGACCGCAGCGACGCCGCCTCGCCGCGCGCGGGAGGCGGCGGGAGCGGCGGGAGCGGCGGAGCGCCCGCATTGGACGCCGGCGCCTCGACGGACACCGGCACGCGTCTCGACGGCGGCGCCACGGACAGAGCGCCCCCGCGCGACGCGGGTGTCCCCAGCGCGGACGCCAGCCGGGACACGGGCGCACTGCCCATACCGTGCGGCGTCCGCATCACGCCCGAACCCCTCCGCTCGCTGAACGGCCTGGCCCCCGGGACACGCCTGCGGTTGCGCGGGGACATCACGGGCACCGCGCCGGCGATCCCACGCTGGGACTGGACGGTGAGATTCGGAACCAACCCCAACCTGGGGGTCATGCAGGTCGGCACCAACCCGGCGCTGGTGGAGTTCGACCTTCTGGAGGTCGGCAACTACGAGATCACGGCGCGCGTGAGCCAGAGCTGCTTTTCGACCGTTCCGGCATCGGTCGTCGTCCCCAGCACTCGGACCGCCAGCTTCTGGGTCCGGGTGACGCCGCCGCCGACGATGGCGGCGCCCCTGAAGGAGACGGTCCTCAACGTCACCACCGGGTCGCCCGCGCGCCTCGACCTGCCACTCGACTCGGCGTCACTCGTCGAAATCGATCCGCACACCATCGTCGGTTTCGCCATCACGTCGTACATCAGCGTCACCTCGCCGCAGTCGACCGTTTTCCTCGAGGGGTTCAACGATGGCGGGGCCTTCAAGGTCGCGCTGGCGCCGACGCTGAAGTACCGGATGCTCCTCGTGCCGCAAAGCGGAACGATCGCCCCCATGCTCCTGCCCGAGCGCTACCCGGGCGACTTCACCTCGTTCACGTTCGAACTGGATGCCGGCACGGCGATCAAGGGCCAGCTCGTCGGTCCGGATGGACCGGTGATCGGGGGCCGCGTGCTGCTGCAAGCCGATGCGCTCCGCTCCACAGTCGGCACCACGAACGCGCGCGGCGAGTTCAACCTGCGCGCCCGAGCCGGGATCTTCAAGGCCGTGATCCTTCCACCCGTGGGAAGCGGCCTCCCCCAGGCCGAGGTCCCCGACGCGATCTCGATCGACGGTACCGGTACGCCAGCCGACGTGCGGTTCTCCTACCGCGCGCTGGCAACCTCCAGTCTCGATCTCTCGGTGCGCACCGCCGCCAACGAGTTTCCTGCGGCGCCGGTGCGTGTGCGGCTGGTCAGCGAAGCCAGCGCCCTGCCCGACGTCGGCACCTGGAGCGATGATGGCACCACCCAGCCGGCCCGCGGCACCGTACGCATCGAGGCCATCACCGACGCCAATGGCGTTCTCAGTCTGACGAAGATCCCGAAGGCCGCCTACGTCGTCACCCTCGTGCCGGGTGATGACGGCGTGGTGGATGCCGTCACCACGACCAGGCTCGACCTGACCTCCGGGCCCGTGGCCCGCAATGTCCGCCTCGCACGCAAGGTGCTGGTCGCAGGCCGCCTGACATCGGCGTCCGGAGGCGCCGCCGGAGTGACCGTGGTAGCGTTGGCCACCGAGAGCGACGTGGCCGGATCCTTCCTCACCACCACGACGGCCGCCGATGGCCGCTACGAGATGCGCTTCGATCCCGGCCGCAGCTACCGCATGTTCGCCGAGCCGAACTCGACGCTGGCGTTGCCCAGAACGCCGCTCGGCGGGATCTCCCCTACCGGCGACCTGGTCCTGACGGACAGGACGCTGCCGCGCGCCCTGACGGTGAGCGGATCGGTCAGCGCCGACGGCTCGTTCGTGGTCGGCGCCGTGGTGCAGGTGTTCTGCCTCGAGTCCGCCTCGCGCGATTGCGTCGAGGTGGGCGCGCCGTCGATCGACCGCGTGCGGCCGCTCGCCGAGGCGATCACGGACGCCAACGGCGCCTACCGCCTGCTGTTGCCCGATCCCGGGAGCAACCTCTGACCCTGACCACAGTCCGGCTGCAGCTTGCCGCGCTGGTCATGCTGGGAACGTCCGCGCGCGCGTTCGCCCAGCCCGACGTCCCGGCGCCCGCCACCGCCACTGCCGCACTCGATCGCGCCAGCGCCGCCTACGAGTACGGCGAGATGAAGGAAGTGGTCGAGTTCACGCGGCCGGTCGTCGAGGGGGCAATGCCCGCCACGCCTGTCGAGCGCGAGAAAGCCCTGCGCCTCCTGGGGATCGGTCTCTACCTGACCGGCCGCACCGGCGGCGCCGGAACCCAGTTCCTCGATCTCCTGCGGCTCAACCCGCGCGCGCGGCTGGACCCCACCACCACGCGTCCCGAGGTGGTGGCCTTCTTCGAGGAGGTGCGCCGCCGGCACGCCGGCGAGATCGCCGACGCCGCCCGCGCCCGCCGCAGCCTCGCCTGGAACTTCCTCCCCCCCGTGGGCCAGTTCCAGAACGGCGATCCCCGACGCGGCTACGCCATCCTCGGCCTCGAGGTGGCTTCGCTCATCGGCGCCATCTCCACCAAAGTCACCCTCGATCGACAGCGCAAGGACGGCGCGGACACCAGTCCATCCGTACGCTCGCTGCGCGCCATGAACTGGGTCAGCGTCGGCCTCCTCGCCGGCACCTACGTCTACGGCGTCGTCGACGGATTCCTCCGCGCCGACAACCAGTCCGACGAACCCGAGAGCGCTCTGAGCGTCGTGGTCTTCCCGACCGGCGGCGGCCTCCACCTGCGGTTCTGATAAACTCTCCCACTCCCAGGCGGGTAGCTCAGCGGCAGAGCAGGGCCTTTACACGGCTCGGGTCGCAGGTTCAATCCCTGTCCCGCCTACTGCACGACGGTTCCGGCAGGGTCCGAGGGCGTCCCGGGAAGTCCGGGAATTGGCTGAAATCCCAGGGTTTATCGGGGGTTTTGTGTCCATCGGGTTCCGGGATGCTCCCTTGACAGCCGGGGGCTCCTGGGGGCAACTTTGGGGGCAACTCACCACTGCAGCAAAGGAGTTGCCCCCACATGCCGCTGACAGACGTTTCGATTCGCAAGGCCAAGCCTTCAGACAAGGCCGTGAAGCTGTTCGATGGCGCGGGCATGTACCTGGAAGTGTCCCCGTCGGGCGGGCGGTGGTGGCGTTTGAAGTACCGCGTGCTTGGCAAGGAGAAGCGCGTCTCGCTGGGGACCTATCCACGGGTGGGACTCAAGGACGCACGCAAATTGCGCGACGACGCGCGCAAGCTGATCGCCGAGGGCACGGACCCGAGCGACAACCGGAAGGCGATGAAGGCGGCCTCCATGGATCGCGCCGCCAACAGCTTCGAGGTCCTCGCCCGCGAGTGGTACGGCAAGCACTCTCCCGCTTGGGCACCGAATCACAGCAAGCGCGTCCTGCGGCTGTTCGAGCGAGACATATTTCCCTGGATTGGTGCCAAGGCGGTCGCGGCGGTGACCAGCCCCGATCTGTTGGCCGTTCTGCGGCGGATCGAGGTCCGAGATGCCGTGGACACCGCTCACCGGGCGCGAGGCAACTGCGGACAGGTATTCCGGTACGCAATCGCCACCGGCCGCGCCGAACGCGATCCGTCGGCCGACCTGCGCGGTGCCCTGCGCCCAGCGATTGGCGCGCACTTCGCCGCCGTGACCGAGCCCGAGCGCGTGGGCGCGTTGCTGCGGGTGCTGTACGGCTACCAGGGCACCCCTGGCGTGATCGCGGCCCTGCGCCTCGCCCCGCTGTTGTTCGTACGGCCGGGAGAACTGCGCTCGGCCGAGTGGGCGGCCATCGATCTCGACAAGGCAGAGTGGCGGTTCATCAGCAGCAAGACCGAGACGCCACACATCGTGCCTCTCGCCATGCAGGCCGTCGCCATCCTCCGGGATTTGCAACCGGTCACCGGAAGCGATCGTTTCGTGTTCCCGAGTCCCAGAACCAACACTCGCCCGATGAGCGACAACGCGGTGCTGGCGGCCATGAGACGAGCGGGCATCGACAAGGACGAGATGAGCGGGCACGGATTTCGGGCCATGGCC
>JANPFD010000138.1:0-4726 GCA_031423255.1 Myxococcales bacterium
CCGGGCCTTGACGACCTTGCGCGCCGGCCTGGCCTTGAACACCGTGGGCAGCTTGGTGAACGGGTTGATGCCCTGCCGCTCCTTCGTCGCCGGCTTCTTGATGACGACGAATTTCGCGAGGCCGGGGATCACGACCGCGCCGGTCTTCTTCAACTCGCGGTGAGCGACCGTGGCGAGCGCCTCGATCACGTCCTTGACCTGCCGCTTGCTGAGCGAGTCGTTCTGGAGCTTGGCGATGGCTTCGATGAGGGCGGACTTGGACAGGGGACCGGGCATGGGAAGACCTCCGCGGTGAGGGTGGTTGCAGGATGACGGGAGCGTGCGTGAAGGGCGGACCGAAGTAAAGTGCCGGGCACTCGCTTGCATTGACGAGCCTTTCCGCCGCTCGCCGGCCGCCGTTCTCCGAGCCCCGGCCATCACAGCCGCGTGGCGGTGATGGTGGTCTCCAGGCTGCAAGGCTCCGTCAGCGCCTGCGCCGACGCGAGGTTGCATTCGCTCTGGGGCACATCCCGAACGACCTCGTACCGCAGGGATCTCACCCGCAGGTCGGCCCCCATGAGCGTGGCCCGCGTTCGCTCCCACACCAGCGTGCAGCGAGCGCTGTAGAAGGCTGTGCCCCCCTCGGCCGCACGGCCGTCCGCGATCGGCTGTGTGAAATCGTAGAAGAGCGTGCCGCGGCAGTCTTCCCTTGCGGTGCTCGTACAGGTGCGAAGAACGACGACGTCCCCGAACATGCCCGGGTCCAAGAACAGGTAGTCTGGCGGAAAAGCTGATTGCTTCAGCGTGCCGCCGCACGGCCCGTCGAGCATGGACGTGACTCGGTACCAGCCCGAGATGTCGACTGCACGGCCAGACGCGTCCCCTTGCGCGCCAGGCGCACCCTGCTCCCCGCCGCAGCGTGTGCCGCCAGCGAACAGTAGTGCGGCCACGAGCACGAGCCTCTGGATCACGCCCGAAATCCTACTGCCGCTTGTCGACAATTCAATCGAACGCGACCGCTCATGCCGCCGGCCGGCGCGGCGACAGCGCCTCGCGAACCGCCTCCAGGAGCTGGTCCGTCTTGAAAGGCTTGTGCAAGACGGGAACATCCACCATCGGCCTCACACGATGAGCGGCGGTGATGACCACGACGGGAATGCCGGTTCCGGTCCGGCGAAGCACGCCGAGCACATCCATGCCGTTGATCCCGGGCATCATGAGGTCGAGCAGCAGCAACCGCGGCGGCGTGTGGCCCAGCATCGCCAGGGCGTCGCGGCCATTGGCGGCCTCGCCGACGCTGTGCCCGTGGTCGCGCAGCAGACTCGCCAGCTCCTGCCGGACATCGTGGTCGTCGTCCACGATCAGGACGTCCACCGGCTGTTCCTCCCCCGCGCCCACGAGCAAATATTTTACCTGAACGCGGGCGCGGCGTGTGGCGGCCCGAGCCCGTAGTGAGAGCGCGCACCATCGCCCGTCGGCCGCCACCGGAACGTACCTCGTGGGTGGCTGTGTCCAGGTGGCGGCTATCCGGCTACGCCGGCACAAAGCGTACCCGCGTGGTCCTCTCGATCGCAACGCACTTGCGGCACCAGTGGCCCTTTCGTACCGCCGAGGCTGATGTCTTCCACGCGTGCCCTCGGGCACATCTCCACTGGTGGGGCTCGTGGATTCCGCGATACACGCCCGACAGGAACTCTCCCCCGTGCGCCGCCGCAAACTTGTGCATGTCCTCGGTCGTGTACGGGGTCCTGTTCGTCTGCCCGACACCGATGAAGGCGCATATCGGACACCACGAGCCAGCCTTGATTGAGTTCGGCTGGGCTCCCCACGTATGGCCCTCGCGGCAGCGCCAGCGCAGGTGTGTCGAGTCGTTCACGTATCGCTTCGACAGGCATTTGCCGCGTCGACGGCGGGCAATCTCCCGCATATCGGCGATGGTCGGAAGCGGCGGTCGGCACTTCTGGCACCACGTGCCGATTCGGACGTACTCCGGTTTGCTGGTGAATCGGTGACCCTTCTTGCACTCCCATTGGAGCTCGGTCTTCGATCCGAGGTACCGAGCGGAGACGCAACGACCACCGTGCAGCGCTGCCATTGCTTGCATCTCCTCGATGGTCTTGCCCTTGCCGACGCACCTGGGGCACCAGCTACCGCGGGCTACCATCGAGGGCAGGGCACTCCACTGATGGCCCTTGGCACACTCCCAGATGACCTTCGTGGGGGAGCCCTCGTAGACGGTAGAAATGCATTTTCCGCCGCGGGCGAAGGCCATGAGCTGCATATGGCTGATGGACATCCGTCGACGGCCCGCGCACTCGGGGCACCAAGTACCGCGGGCGACGCTCGATGGTACGGCGGTCCATCGATGACCCTTGGCGCACTTCCAGACGAGCTTGGTCGTGCTGTTCACGTACGCAGTGGACATGCACTTGCCACCCCGAGCAGCCGCGAGCTGGCGCATCTTTTCTATGGAGCCCCTTTGGTGGCCGCCGCATACCGGGCACCACTGTCCGCGAGCAATGTTTGCCGGGGAGGCATTCCACTCGTGGCCGCGACGGCATCGCCAGCGGTGAGGGACATGGGGGCCCTCGACATTCGTCGACAGGCACTTGCCTCCCCGATCGCGAGCGAGCTGTCGCATCCGGGCGAGGGTCCACCGCAGCCTGCGCGAGGCGCCGGGAGCGCCGGGTTGGGAAGACACGCTGGCAGGATACCCGCGGGCGAGCTCGCATGGCTGAAGGCGCCGCTGGCGGAGCGGCGCCCCATTGGGACGCCCACGTGGGCCCGACTGGCGCGGAGTCGAAGTCGGCCGTGGAGAAGCAGCGTCCGCCGCAGCAGGCCGCCTGAGCTCGTATGTCCTCGATGGGTCCCCTTGGAGTTCGGCACACATGTGAGGCACCGGCGTCTGTTCTTGATGACATGAGGAAATAGCCCGCCGGATGTGCCGGCGCTGGCAGCGGCACAGCGCTGTTCGACGTCAGGAGCTCCGAGCCCGGCCGTCTGTGCGCCGCGAGCGTTCTAAAAACATCTAGTGGGCGCCTTGTCTTACGATTTTTTGACAAAAATACTCAGGTTCCGCCCCCGGCCGCCGATGGCCAACGTGACGTCGAGCACGGCCCGGGGGTCGGTTCGGCTCGACGCGAGTGGGAGGACTGTGGCCGTCATCAGCCGAACCGACACCGAAGATCTGTCGTCGTGCGAACCGCTGCTTCGTGTGGATGCCACGCAGCTTCTGCTGGCCGAAGCCGCCGCCAGCCGCGCCCGTCGCGCCGGGCACGTGGGCAGCCAGATTCATGACCCGACCCGAACCAACCGCGATCTAACCAGATCAGCCGCGCTTCGGACCCCGCTCTCCAGCAGGTTCTCGCGGCGCTCATGACAGGACTTTCAGAGCAGCGATGCCAGGCGCGTGACGCGAACGTAAGACGATGTCTTACAACGCATCGGCCGTGTGGGAGCCGGTCATGAGATTGAGCAGGCGCGGTGTTCGGACCAGCGCGCGCCTCGACGCGAAGCGGGCGCCGTCCGCGAGCCGCACCGCTGCCATTGTCGACGAGCCCTTGACGCAAGGGGACGGTTTTGGTCGTACGATCCAAAGCGGTTCGAGCGCGGGCGAGTCCGCGGCGCAGTCACCCACCCTCAACCAGTCCCGGGCGTTCCAGAACCAGTTCGACTACATCAACGACGAGGTGATCGCGCCGGCCTTCGGCGTCCGCCTTCAGACGGCCATGCTTACGTTCTCGCGTCGGGTCAGCGATGGCGGGTCCTTCGCTTCCCATTGCTGGTCCGAGGAGCGGGGCGGCAGTCTCCACGAGGTTGCGCTCCATCCCGCTTGGGTGAAAGAGTGCCTGCCTGTTGAGACGTCGGGGACGATTCTTCATCAGATGATTCACGGCTGGCAGCACCATCACGGTAGTCTCGGGCGACGCGGATACCACAACGGCGAGTGGGCCATGGCCATGGAAAAAGTAGGCCTGACGCCGACCGCGACGGGGGCGCCCGGGGGTGCCAGGACAGGTCAAAGCGTTCGTCAGTACGTCGTTCCTGGAGGGCTGTTCGAGACGGCCTTCGCGAGGATGCCGGCGGACTACTACCTGCCATGGTCGGGCATCGGGGCAGCGACGAATCCGTCGGTCAGGAACAAGGCCACCTACGCCTGCCCCGGCTGCAAGGTAAGAGTCTGGGGCAAACCCGGACTGGGAATCGATTGCCAGTCGTGCAAAGTCGCGTTCGTCATAGGTCCTTGAAGCTGGAGGAAAGTGCTCGATGCGTAGGGTTCCAGATACAAGGACAACCATCGTGAAAGTGGAAAACGAGTCCACTTACGTCTGCCCCGGCTGCAAGGCAAGCGTCTGGGGGAAGCCAGGATTGGATCTCAATTGCAACCGGTGCCGCGCACAGCTGGTTGTGCGTTCTGGGACGGAGGATGCCGTTGGTACGTAACGTCGCAAGTGAAAGAGGTGGGGATTTGCGGAGCCGTGTTCCGTTTCCGAGGTGCAAGCATCTGGTCCTGGCGGCCGTCGCTTTTGGCATGTCGTGCTCGCCTTCACAGGAGCCCAGGCCAAAGACACCGGAGCCCACCTCGCAGATCCGGCAGGCGCTGACGATCCCGACGGAGAACAGCAGCACAAATTTCAACGGCGATACGATCGCGAGTGGCCGGACGATCTGGTTCAACTCGGTGTTCAAAGTGTCGGGGGTCGGGACGGCTCCGGTTCGCATCCACGTCGGCAGCCAGTCCATCACG
>JANPFD010000139.1:0-3758 GCA_031423255.1 Myxococcales bacterium
ACGCTGAACCCGAGCACTCAGGCCTCGCAGAGGATCGTGAGAGGCCCGGGAACCGCAGTCCCCGCCCTGTCGGTGATGTGGCATCCGGACGTTCGCCGGGTGGGCGAGATCGCACCGCTCGTCGAGGCCGTGACCCAGGTGTCCCGTGTGGCGCCCCTGTTCTTTCCCATCGCCGACGGCGCGCCGGAACGCCCGCTGGAGGACAGGCACCTCAGCCGTACACCTGCGCTGGAGGTGGTGCGGACGTCCGACGAGGAGGTCGAGGTTCGTCCGGGAGCAGCGGCTGAACAGATCGAACTCGATGGCACGCGCTTGAGCGCTGCCCGCGTACTGTCCTGGGCTGATCTCGATCGAGGGGTCGTCGTCTGCCTCGATCGCTATGTCGCTCTCTGCCTCCACCTCGTCCGCCTCCCGATCAAGCGCGGACCGTCGCTGGGCTTCGTGGGCGAGAGCGACAGGGTGGAGCACGTGCGCCGCACGATCCAGAGCCTCGCGAAGCTCGATGTTCCCGTCCTGATTCGGGGTGAGACGGGGACCGGCAAGGAGTTGACTGCCCGGGCGCTGGCCCAGGGCAGCTCGCGGTCCGCCGGCCGCCTCGTTGCGATCGACATGGGAGCGATCTCGCGAGACACCGCCGCAGGTCAGCTCTTCGGTTACCGGCGCGGCGCCTTCACGGGTGCCACCTCCGACCACGCGGGACACTTCGTCGAGGCTGACGGCGGAATCCTGTTCCTCGACGAGATCGGCCTGACCTCTCCCGACGTTCAGATGATGCTGCTCAGGTTTCTCGACCACGGCGAGATTCTGCCGATTGGCGGGAAGGCAGGCCGTGCCGTGAACGTCCGGCTGATCGCGGCGACGGATGCCAGGCTCGAGCGCGAGATCGCCGAGGGACGGTTCGCGGAGCAGCTCTTTCATCGACTCGCCGGGTACCAGATCAAGCTGCCTCCCCTGCGCGACCGCCGCCAGGACTTCGGACCGCTACTCCTCCACCTGCTCCGGCGGGAGCTGACGAAGACCGGCGATCTCGCCATCTTCGAGGGGCTCGATCGCCAGTGGCTGCCCGCCACGGTAGTTTCGCGCCTGGCTCAGCGCCAGTGGACGGGCAACATCCGGGAGCTGGGCAACATCGCCCGTCACCTGGCGGTTTCCAGCATCGGCCACGATCGCGCAGTGCTCGACGATGTCGTTACCCGGGCGCTGGCCGAGGTTGCGGTCACGTCGCCTCCCACGCCACCGGACGCAGGATCTCTCGACGAGCCGGAACCAGCCCCCGCCGCCTCCTCATCGGACTCGCCCAGGAAGGCGAGGAAGTCCGGGTCGGGTCGCCGCGACCCGCTCCCATCCCCGGACGAGCTGGCCGAGGCGCTCCGCCGCCATGACTGGAAGCCGGGCGCGACCATCCGCTCCCTGGGCATCTCGAAGATGACGTTCTACAAGCTGGTCGACGCCAATCCCCAGCTACGTACGGGCAACTCGATTCCGGAGGACGATCTCGTCCGCAAGCACCGTGAGTTTGAGGGCGATCTGAAGCGCCTGTCCGACCACTTCCAGGTTTCGGAGCGCGCCCTGCAGCTCCGCCTTCACGTGCTGCTCGACGACTCCGGGGATCCGGAGCCGTAGGCGCCGCCGCGGCCGCTGGATCGTTCCAGGAACCCGCGACCAGGCACGCGTCCCGACCCGTCCGCGACCGAATCGAATCACAGACGGTCCATGAGCAGGGCGTAGACGGTCCACGAGGCCGTCGTTCATCGGATCCGTCCGGTCGGGCCACGAGATTTCGCGGCTTTCTCCCGCTTCGCCCCCTGGCATCGCCGTTGCGATGTGGCCCGCTCGAACCGGACGCCACGACCCCCATCGAGAAGGACAACCATCATGGACACCACGATCGCGAACGAGTCGACCAGCCACCAAAGCAATCACCTTCGATCCCGCCACCGGAAGATCGCGCCTCGCGCCTCTCGCGCGGCGGTCGTGTCGGAGCGGGATCAACTCATCCTGCGAAGCCTGCCCCTGGTTCAGATGACCGCGAGGCGGCTCAGGAAGACACTGGGGAAGTCGCTCGAGCTGGACGATCTCGTCTCGTACGGCGCCAAGGGTCTCATCGAGGCGGCAGATCGTTTCGACCCGGACGTCGGCGCATCCTTCGAGACGTTCGCCTACTACCGCATCCGCGGCGCGATGCTCGACGGGGTCCGCCAGACCGGGTGGTATTCGCGGCGGGACATTGCTGCCTACCACGCCGAAGACAAGGTGAATGCTCTCCTCGCAGAGGACGCGCTCGGGAGCGCCGCGAAGGCCGGCGACGCGGGCGACGTCGAGGAGACCCTCGCGTCCCTGGCGGACACGCTGTCCCGGATCGCGACGGTTCGCATCACCTCGTTCGATTTCGCGCAGTCCAAGGCAGAGGACGGCCTCGCGGTGTCGGAAGACGCGCTCCACTTGACCGACCCGACGGTGCCCAGTCCGGACGATGCCATGCGCATGCGCGAGCTTTCCGACAGGGTTTCCGCCGCGGTCGCTGGGTTGCCCGAGAAGGAGCGTCAGCTCGTGCAGATCTACTACTACTCAGACACGACGCTCGAGGAGGCCGGCTCCCGACTCGGCCTTTCCAAGTCCTGGGCCTCCCGGCTACACGCCCGGGCGGTCGACCTTCTTCGGGACGCGCTGGCGTCGGACCACGAATGAGTGTCCGGGCGCCCACCCTGCGTCACCAGTCGCAACACGTCGCCCGCTCACGAACCTTCGTCGTCTTCCCTGACACCCCCGCCGCCGCCCCTGGCCGCCAGCCGCCACCCTCCCACGAACACGAACACGAACACGAACACGAACACGCCCCGAATTTCCGACCGGTCCCGTCGGGCGCTTCGCCGGTGGACGCCACGTTGCATCTCGAACGCCGTCGATTCACCTCTGGTGCTGCCTTCCCACCCTCGCCTCCGCGCCTCAGGGCGGCGTCGCCACGCGAGCTTCGATGATGGTCTCGACATCGTCCGCCACCTCGCGAAGCAAGTCGTACCCGCTTCGGCGCTCGACCTCGTCCACGGAGACGATGTACTGCGTCCACTTCGTGCCAGCGACCGAGGCGGCGTTCGGCATCACCGCGGCATAGACGGTGGTGCTCACCGTGACGGCTGCGGCCAGTTGGTCGGGATCGAGGACGACGATCACCTTGAAGCTGGCGGTGGGAACTGCGATCCCCGGCCCGATCGTGGCCGTCGCTCCTTCAAAGAGACCGCCAGCGACGATCTGGACCCGCTTCCCAGCGAGCGCGAGCTGTCGTTCGAACGCCTCGAGATCCTGCCAGGGGCCGCCGTTCAGGGCATGGAGTTGCGGCTCCATGTTCGTCATCAGGAACGTCGCAGAATTCGCCTCCACCGTCGCGGTTCTGTCCGCTGACGGGCACATGTGCCCCCGGTCGTACCCGCTCCCCCGGTAGTCCGTCGCCTTCACCTGGCGCACGCCAGGAGGCAGCGTTGTATCCGCACGAAAATCGTCCTGGCGGGCCGCCATTCCGAGGTCCGAGGCGATCAGTTGCCAGCCCACCCAGTTCGGAACCAGCCATCCCTGGTTGTACGAAGCTACCCAGTACCGTCGGTCGATCAGCAGATCGTCCGAGGAATCGAAGTCCCGGGGAACGCCCAGGGCGACGTGGACGCTGCCAGCGAGGGGCCCTACCTCCTTCGCGGCCATCGCGGGAAGCCCAGATGGTTCCGTCCCGCTGCCGTCTCCCGGTACCACGCCAGCGTCTGTCGACC